>JASJCT010000188.1 GCA_030065855.1 Myxococcota bacterium | reverse complement strand
CAATAAAGTCGCATCCCAAATCATCACAGAATTATCGCTGATGCCATTTTTCGGCGGATGGCACTGACCCTTTAGGTGGCCAGACCCATGCATTCAACTTCCTGAAATCTATTCGCTTTCAAACCAGTCGCCGCTCTAGCGTTCGAGTACCTCCGGGATCACATCCCCCTGGACGCCATGCCGGTGGCCCCAACGATCACCACCCGCTTTCCTTGTTCACTCATGGCTCACCTCAAACCGTCGCGAGAATCTCGCCCTTCACTTGTTGCGGCGTCACGCCGGTCCAGCTGTGGAACGCCCTGAAAAAGGAGTTGGGATCGTCGTATCCGAGCAGGAACGAGATCTCGGCACCGGATAAATCCGAGCTCTTCAGATAGTGCCGGGCCAGTTCTTCCCGCGTCTTGGCGAGCATTTCCTGGAAGCTCTTTCCCTCCTGTTTGAGCTTTCGTTGCAGGGTTCGGGTGCTCGTACCGAGCTTCCTCGCCACTTCTCCCATGGACGCCGCCCCAGCTGGTAACAGTTCCAGCAGCGCCGCTCGGGTGCGATGCAAGGTCGAAGCTGCCCCATCGAGCTCTGAGAGCTGACGCTTCAGGTCGGCCACGAAGAAGTCCCACATTTGCTTGTTGGCCGTGAGAAACGGGGCCTCGGCATCTGACGCGCTAAAGACCAGTGTCGGTCGTTTACCGTTCTTGACCTCCGTTCCAAAGTACTCCCGGTAGACATCTTTCGGTTCTAGATCCACGGGGGATCTCACCGCGAGGGGCTGGATCTTCTGGCGGGTGGCGATTCGGGTGAGCTGAACAAAGAACACGAGTTCTGTCGCCACTAGGCCACGAGGTGGTGCATTGACCGTTTCGAACCATTCCAATCCGAGAGAAGTGGCCTTGTCCCCCACCTCCACATGGAGCTTCATGGGCATGACCAACCGTTTGTAGTGGGCGATGCGGCCCAGCGCCTGGTTCAGATCAGCGCTACAAAGCGCGGCGAACACGGGTGGGTCGAATCCTTCCACCGACAGAGCACTGCCAATGGTGAGAGGGAGTGTCGGATCCCCCGACTCCTCTTCCATACCCCGCCACAGCGCAAACCACTCATCTGTCGTCAGGGATGACTTCTCCCGTCCGAACAGGTCCGCGGGTAGCCCCGCCCGTTTGAGAACATTGACCGGGTTGATGTTCAGATCGTTCATCATCAGGCGCCATGCGGGTTTGACCTGGTAAGATCCCATTTTCTCTACCTCCTTCTGCCAGCAAATGTAGCCCGTACTCGTGGGATCGTCACTAGCAAATCGCGCCAACCATTCCGCAAAACGCGTCATTCAGATTTGGCGTGAATGGATGGCCCCTTGGCGTGATGTGCTAGTGCCGTGTCACCTGGATAGGTACACATTAGGGGTGTGAGCAGCAAACACCGCCCCAGAATGGGCGACAAAAAAAGGAGGGATAAGATGACCAACCAAACGACGACAAACAAGACAGCACTCGTAACCGGCGCCTCTTCTGGAATCGGCAAGGAACTGGCCACCATTCACGCGCAGCAAGGCGGAGACCTGGTCTTGGTGGCTCGGAGCACAAGCAAGCTCCATCAACTCAAAGAGAAACTCGAGCGCGAGCACGGGGTCAAGGTGATGGTCATCGCCAAGGATCTTACCAACCTTAACGCCGCGAAAGAGATCTACGAAGAGGTTGCCAACTCCGGAATCAAAGTTGACTACCTCATTAACAACGCCGGTTTCGGCGGTCGCGGCAAATTCCACGAGCGCGACTGGAGCGACGACCTGAATATGATCAACCTCAACATCATCGCCCTGACCGCCCTTACCCGCTACTTCCTACCCGACTTCGTGAACAGAAACTCCGGTAAGATCCTCAACGTCTCTTCCACTGCGAGTTTCATGCCCGGCCCGCTGCAGGCAGTCTACTACGCCACAAAAGCGTACGTTACATTCTTCTCCAACGCTGTAGCCGAGGAGCTTCACGACACCAATGTCACAGTGACCACCCTCCTCCCCGGCGCTACCGAGACAGAGTTCGCCCGCGTATCGGGTATGGACAAGACCGAGCTGTTCAACAAAACTGCCAGCGCACGAGACGTCGCATGGGCTGGATACGACGGCATGATGAAAGGTAAACTGGACGTCGTATCTGGTCTCACGTTCACCCAAAAAGCGATGATGGCCACCCTCCCATTCATGCCCAAAAAGACACTTCTCACGCAGATTCGCAAAGCACAGGAAGTGTAGATGTCAACACTCTCAAACTAACTGGCCAATACCTTGGGTCCAGGGGCGTGCACTGCCGGGCGCAGGCGTCGGTTGGCTTGAAGCACTTTTTTTCGCATGCGGATCGATTGGGGCGTTACCTCGACAAATTCATCGTTATTGATAAATTCAATGGCCTGCTCTAGCGACAATTTGCGTGGTTTGGCGAGGATGACGTTTTCGTCCTTTGCTGCGGCGCGTATGTTGGTAAGTTTTTTTTCTCTGGTGACATTTACGTCGATATCTCGAGAGCGTGGGGTCTGCCCGATAACCATACCCTCATACACTTGAATGCCTGGCTCGATGAACAGCATACCCCGAGGTTGCAGATGAAAGATTGCATAGGGCGTGGCTTTGCCCATTCGATCCGCCACCAGCGCTGCATGAGAGCGGGTTGGGATCGGACCTTGCCAAGGGATCCATCCATCAAAGCTGGTGTTGGCTACGGCTGTGCCTCTTGTTTCGGTGAGCAAATCAGAATGAAGTCCGATCAGCCCGCGGGTAGGAATCCTGTAGACCACGCGCACTCGCGAGCTACTCTGTTCCATCTCGAGTAAGATACCTTTACGCGGTCCGATGAGCTCGCTCAGTGGTCCCATTGTATCAACAGCGCAGTCCACTTGGAGCAATTCCACTGGCTCATGTCGCTGACCATCGATCTCCCTAGTGACCACCTCGGGGCGTGACAGCATCAATTCATATCCCTCGCGCCGCATGGTTTCGACCAAGATGCCCAGCTGGAGCTCCCCGCGGCCAATAACTCGAAAAATGTCGGCGTTTTGGGTCTCTTCCACGCGAATGGCCACATTGGCCATGCTTTCTTTGAAAAGTCGCTCGCGAATTTTACGACTCGTCACCCACTTTCCCTCTTTCCCGGCAAAGGGGCCGTTATTGACGCAAAACTGCATCGCCACGGTGGGTTCGTCCACACGAATTCGTTCGAGCGCAGGCGTTTGGGGGTCATCGACAATAGTATCGCCGATGTTGACCTGATCTATTCCGGCCAGGGAAATAATGTCCCCTGATTGGGCACGTGAGACTTCCTCCCGGATCAACCCTTTTGGATGGTAGATGCGCAGTATCCGTGCAGGATGTCGTTGGTTTTGGTCATCGATGGCATAGACCTGGCTGCCGACTGCCAAGAACCCACTGTGTACCCGCCCGATACTCACACGACCGACATATTCATCCCAGGCGAGGTTGGTCACGTGGAACTGAAGTGGCTCTGCCGAGCGGTCCAGCGGGCCTGGCACAGCAGAGATGAGGGTCTCAAAGAGCGCGGTCAAGTCAGTTGCCGGTTCTTCGAGCGACGTGGTTGCTGTTCCACCCTTACCGTTGGTGTAGAGTACGGGAAAATCAATCTGGGCCTCGGTGGCCTCTAAATCGATAAACAGATCGTAAACCGCATTGAGCACTTCCTCACATCGCGCGTCTTTACGGTCGATCTTGTTGATGGCCACGATCACCGGTAAGTTTAGCGTCAATGCCTTTTGCAGCACAAAGCGCGTTTGGGGTAACGGCCCCTCTGCAGCGTCGACCAGCAGCAAAACCCCATCAGCCATCACCAAGGTTCGTTCCACCTCGCCGCCAAAATCGTGGTGACCGGGAGTATCGAGGATGTTGATTTTATAGTTTTTGTAATCAACAGCGGTGTTCTTGGCCAAAATCGTAATGCCCCGCTCCCGCTCCAGATCAAAGCTGTCCAGAACCCGATCCGCATCGCCTGCGTATCGACTCAACAGCCCGCTCTGCCGCAGCATCCCGTCGACCAGCGTTGTTTTCCCATGATCCACATGGGCGATAACCGCCACATTGCGAATATTTTCCCGGCGCCTTTGCTCCACGTCCTGCTCCTTGCCCTCCATATCGCGCGCTTGATTCAAAGCTAGAGGCGATGGCCGCTTTTCAGAGGCAACCTTTTGCGCTGAAAACCTCGAAGCGTCAATAGCTCAGAAGAAAAATTGTCCAATCCCGCACCGGGTGATGCCCGGGGATCGCGGATGGGTTTCAGGTGCAGTAGAATTTCGGCGGATGATCGTTCGATTTCACCAACGATGAATCCATGGTCGAGTACCAGGGCGTCGTGCAAACCCTTCTCGCCGGCATGCCGGAAATGTTAAAAGCAGCATCGCCGGCAACCCTATGCGCGGAGGTGATCTGGACCGCCGTCACTGATGGCACTGCGACGCTTCGCTACACTGCCGGAGACGATGCCAAAGCGTTCATGGCCAACCGCACTCCCTCACCGCCTCAAACACATCCCTTGGATCCTGCGCGCGGAAATAACACTCATCATTTCTGGCAGCAAGAGCAGTAGAATGTGCTGCGGCCCTGATCCGGGATCCGTTCAATCGGCGTCCTGCAGCGCCGGCAGGGCTCACCTTCTCGCCCGTAAACTTTGAGAAGGCGGGCAAACCCCCCTTCGACGCCCTCTGTGGTCTGGAAATCGGAGATGGTGGTTCCCAAGCAGTCGATAGCGCGGCGTAGAATGCGGCGCAGGCACCGGTGCAGCCGGCCTATTTCTTCGATGTCGAGGCTTCCCGCTGCCCGATCCGGTGCGATGCGGGCAGCAAACAGGATCTCCGAAGCGTAGATATTGCCGATACCCACCAGCTTGTCCTGGCGCAGCAGCCACCGTTTGATCGGTTGACGGGAATGCTGCAGCAGGGCAGCAAGGCTACCCCGGGTAAGGGAGGGACTTAGCGGTTCCAGCCCATGATGAGCAAAATCCGCTGGCTCGCGGCAGAGGCGCATGGTACCGAATCGGCGCGTGTCAGTGAACAGCACGGTTCCCTTGTCCAGGGTCAGCACTGCACGCAGATGGGCGACCTTGGCCGGTGACCTCCGATGCCACAGTAGACGGCCGGTCATGCGCAAGTGGACCACCAGAAATAGAGAAGGCCGACCGCGCTGCTCAGCCAGCTCGAAGATCACCTGCTTGCCACTGCGCCGCACCTGTTTGATGCGATGCCCCAGCGGATCTCGCACCAAGTCCGCGTCATACAGTTTCGCATCGAGGATCTCGATGGCTTTGATTGCACGTCCGGCCACGACTGACTGCAGCTGTCGAGCAACGGTTTCTACTTCGGGGAGCTCTGGCATGTGCTATCTACCTCAGTTGCTGACCTTGGCCGTCAAACGGCCCTAGCAGCTATTCAGTATAGAGGCTTCTATCACACGAAACATGCGCTCGGCAAAGCCATGTGCCTGTTGAGAACTCAGCAAAATCGACCTGTCTTAAGGGTCACATCTGCCACCTGCAGGGCATTTACATACCCGTAGGCGCCGCGATAAAGATCGAAACTAAAAGTATGCGTCATCTTCTCTATTATTGGATTCAGATTCATGCCCATTTGTAAGATGTTTGACGCTCTAGAGCGGCGACTGGTTTGAAAGCGAATAGATTTCAGGAAGTTGAATGCATGGGTCTGGCCACCTAAAGGGTCAGTGCCATCCGCCGAAAAATGGCATCAGCGATAATTCTGTGATGATTTGGGATGCGACTTTATTG
>JASJCT010000080.1 GCA_030065855.1 Myxococcota bacterium | reverse complement strand
CGTAGGCACGCTCGATAAGAACGATCAAGACGCCGTCATCAGACTCATAGACGCCATGATCGCAAAAAAGAAAATGAAAGATGTCGTCGGCGGATAGCTCTGTTTACGGTTAAACCATTGGCAGAAATAGTCACCTTTTTATTTTTTTTGCTCCGTCCCCATATTTTTCGAAAGGCTCTACAGGATTTTCTAGATCAATACTGGTATGCGTCGGGCATGTGGCAGCGGGGTGTCCGAACCGTTGAATTCCCCCTGGGTTCTTTCAAGCCACCTGATATCCGGGCCGCGGCCTAGCAGCAAGCTACCTTTCAAATTCCAGTCTAACAGCACCGGTGCGTCCAAATATCAACCAAATAGCTCACATATCCATCTTTTCTAGTTTTTGATCCTATCTTTGCTGACTTTGATGACAACGAACTGGGATCGGCATCTCGTATCCCGCTTAAAATTGCTTCTTTTGCTCGATCCAACCGCTTCTTGAACTGGAAAGATAATTAACTCAGAGGCAGGTGCTCAGGGTAAAACTTCCGATGTTCCAAGGTCCATCCCTGTGGGTGACCCAGGGTGACCCATCACTTCCGATGATTCGAGGTCCGTCCCCCTTTTTGTCCCCCTTTTTGTCCCCCTTTTTGTCCTTGACAGGAATGGTCACCTTTTTATTTTTTTAGCTCCGTCCCCATATTTTAACCAGGGCCAATCCACATAAAACTCAATTGGACAAGGCTATGAATAACAAGTCATGGGGCCTCGCCCCGGCTACTCTTTTCGGAAGAAGCGTCCTTGATTTCATCAACAATCCGTTTTACGGGTCCACCACTGCCTACCAGTTTTGAACACAGATCGACTCCTCCATCTTCGTCTCGACATAAGTCCTTTATATCGACAATCTCTTTGGGGGGGCCGTGCGCTTCGATGATTACGCCAGGACATAAATCGACTTTTCCATTTTCGTCCCAGCACATGTAGCCTGGTGGATACCTGCCGGAATGAGGCTTCGACCATAACACCGTGCCCTGGTCGTACTCGATCTCCTGCTTCTTCTGGCCGTTCTCGTGCCAGTATGTTCTTTTTCCATGAAGCATGACATTGGCATTCAAGTGATTTTCCCCTTCTGTTCTCTTCTGCCCATTTAGATACCAAGTGGCAAAGTACCCACGGTATTTACCTGTCTCATCATCACGGCAATATTCCGACACCTTCCGTATCAGATATTCTCTCTTCACCTCCAAAGAAGTTCCCGGTGGACACTTGTCTTCGCCGCAAGAAAACGGACCGAGCAGGCAATACAGTGCTAAAACCAATGTCGTTGTGTTTCTCATCTTTCCTCCTCAATAGCCCTGAAACTCAACAAATTGGTTTGAACCATGCACCATGAAGCTTCGGATATTCCGGCCCGCAAAGGCATCTATCCTTAGATCATGCCTCATGTCACCAATGGATGGATTATGGGGATTCACTGTTTGAACCGCAGCACCGTTATCTACAAAGTAGTCGCCATGCTTTAACGGATGAGTGTGAGCTTCTCCTATGATTGTGATATTTGAATTTCCCAAATAGTCATCAGTCGTCGAAGGAAGGTGTACTGAGCCTCCTTCTGTGCCTCCAAAAAACAAATCGCCATGAATCGTACGACCACTTTGTCCTGTCGACGGATCGGTAGGCTTTCGATAAAAGATAGCGCCGACCTCACGGAAGTTCTTGAACTCCTTGCCCACCGGCGTCGGCCCAAACAATCCGTCCTCCATGACGTATCTTGTCTGGCTCGTTCCGTCGGTGGAAAGTCGGTCCATATAGTTGAGAGCCCCTTGCATGGAGTCGAATTTCTTGGTCTGACCGTCCCAATGAAGCTCTACCGGACCATGAGGTAGGTCCTTCGGATCAACAGCATCCCAAGTTCCATGTACACCCTGTTGCGCTTCTCCGCCGGAGGTGGGAGTATTTAGGTCTCCCCCCTCTGTACCTTCTGCATCTACTCCTCCGGCTTTGATTGCCTTAACTTCTTCTCCTATCGCGCCACCAGCGTAGCTGGCTGCGTAGCTTATTGATGTCGTTAGGAGTATTTCATCCCAGTTGTCCTCGGTCAAGGTTCCGGTTGCTGCGGCGGCTCCGTAGGCTAGCCCTACACTCACGGCGTACCCGGCTATTGCTGAGACTGCCCTACCCATTTGCGAGAAGCCAGCGCCAAGTCCGGCTCCGATGACAGAACTGCCAAAAGAGATGCCGGCTGATAACAATGCCTGCTTGACCGAGGCGCCGGCAATCCTCGCCTGGGCGTAGCCAATGCCTGCTGCTACGGCTCCCGCTGCTACCGAACCAACTAATCCCGCAGCAATAGCCGATGTACCTGCAGCAGCGGCAACTGCTGACAGGTTGGCCCCTGCTGTTACTGCGGCAGCACCTGCCCAGCCTCCTGCGGCAAGTCCACTTGCAGCACCTGCCGTTGCAGCGACGACTGCTCCTACTGCCGCACCTATTGCCGCTCCTACAAGGGCGCCTTTTATCCCCTTTCCACTTGCTAGTCCGCTCACAAAGCCGGTGACCGCCCCTACCGCGGCTCCAATCACTATGTGTATCCACTTCCCGTCCGGGTCTATGGCGATGTACGGGCTGTTGGCTCCGTACTGGAAGTAGTTCAGTACGCCGCCTTCGTGGACGACCGGTGGGTCTGGGCTTAGCCATCGGCCTAGGTAGCTGGAGTAGTATCTGGCTCCGAAGTAGTGGAGGCCTACGGCTTGGTCTTCTTCTTTTCCTGTGAACCCGTACGGCTCTTCGGTGTTGTCGTATTGCTCGTCTCCGTTCTTCCAGCCACTTTCGTCTGCTCCGTAGGCGTAGTGGGTTCTCCACTCCACTAGGTTTTCATTGTTGTAGTCGATCACCGCGCTGGTCGAGCCCAGGTGGTTGTTGAAGCTCAGGAATAGCTGGGGCGGGTCGAAGGTCCCGGTAGTGTCGTTGTACTTGGCCTGTATTCTTAGCCCCGCGTACTTGACGTTCCTGGTGCCGTCTATCTCGTCGAACCTGTATCGTCCCAAATCAGCGGTATTGTTCCAGATGTTGGGTAGCGCTTGGTTGATGGATACTTCGTTGTTGCTGTTGTCTTGGTCGATCAGGCTGACTTGGCGCCTTTCGTACCCGCCGAGGTAGAGGTCCTGCCGAATGTTGTCGAGCTGACCGCTCAAGACGTCGGATTTTTCACGTATGACCCTGGCTCCGCTTGCGTCGTAAATATAGGCCATGGTGATCTCTGGGGTGCCTGTCTGGGGGCTACCCAAAAACCTAGTGGCCCCTTCGAGCTGGCCCCGGGAGTTCCAGAAGTATTCGTAGCTCACGTAACTGGCGTCCACCCTTGGCCGGTAGTTCAATTCACCTGGCGTGCCCTCTTCGTAGTCCACGCCAGGGCAATAGCTGTTGTCATCGTCATCTTCGCTGTTAGTGGCAAAGTAGATGTTTGGGTCCCACGGCTTTTCCTCGAAGTTACAGGAGGTGCAGCCCGTACGGACGTGCTGGCGTTTCATTCTACCTGCGGCGTCGTACTCGACCCACACACATGTACCTCTTCCATGACCCGGACCGATGTCGGGATTGTTCGGGTCCACGTTGGTGCTAAAGTACAGGGCGTCTGGGATGTAGCACGTGCCTGGGGGCGGCAAGTTGTGGTTCTCTGCCAGCCAATCCATGCTGCAGCCACCTGCCTGGTTGAGCTGAAATCCGTTTACGATGTTCTGACCCAGGGCCCGGCCCGGGCTGTCGGGATCGGGGATATTGGCCCCGTGTTCTTCCCAACTGGTCATGGAGCCCCGCTGGTCAAATTGCCAGCTCAACTCTTTGACTCGCGATGGCCCCAGGGAGCCGTCCGGAAGTCTGGGATAATCAAACCCGGTCTCGTCGCCGGTGAGATCGTTGATGTAGGTCCGCTCCTCGCCGACTAGCTGGTACTGGGTGTCGTAATAGAGCCAGGCATCAGATGGGGACACACCCAAGGGCCACCCACTGGCTGTGGACGTCACGTCCACGGGCGTGTTGGGCTCGGTCCCGTCGTTCCACGCGCCACTGCCCGGCGCGGGCAAGTTGGCATCCATGTCCCCACTTGGGAAGTTGGGATAGGTCGCACCTAGGCTCTGCCCGATGTGCAGGCTCGGGTGCATCACCCGGGTGTCTTCGTAGGCAAAGGACGGATTCGCACTCGGCCCCCTACCCCGCCAATCCACAACGCCTTCCAACTTGCCAATGACGTCGTACGCATAGCCAAACGCCATTAGGGTGGCACCACTGGCTCCGGTCTGCACGTGGGGTGCGTCTTTTTGATGCACCACCGTGCTCATGGGCTGGTGGGTCACTGGGTCGTACCCGGTCCACGTCACAATTTGAGCCCCGACCTGTAGGTCGTCATCTCCGTATTCAGTCCGCTCGGTCTGACCCAGGTAGTTGGTCTTTACCCGCTTGATGACCTGACGGTCGTTCCAATAGGTGCTGCGCATGGTCCCGTCTGCATGGTACCTGGCTGTTGATTGGTCCCCGTCCGGATCTGTGGTGTATTCGAGTCGCCCGGCATGGTCGGTCAGGGTCTGGGTGTGGTAGAGGCGGTTCTCTGGATACACCACGCGCCAGGATTCGGAAAAGCTGCCGTGGTTGGCTGCGGAAACAGTCACGCCCGTACGGTCCTTTACCGCTATTAGTCGACCGATCTCAACCGGGTAGTCATCGGGATAGGTACCCCATTCACTGACTTGGTCGAGCCCGAGGACCGTATTGCCTGGATATTGGTCGTAAAAATACTCGGCCTCCAGCTCGAATTCCGTTTGATGTGCCCCACGGTACAGCTCTCGCCTGAGCCTACCTGCCGGGTCGTATTCGTACAGGGACTGGTCGCCGGTGGGGCTGGTTGTACCGATAAGCTCGCCCAGGTCGTTGTAGTCGTAGGTCCACTTACCAAAGTTGAGGTCCAGGTTGACGCGCATCCTGCCCAAGGAATCAGACAGCTGCTTGCGCGCGATACTCACCCCGTTTTCTTCCTGGATGGTGGTTACTGCTCCCAGGCCGTATTCGGCCCGCGTGATCTTCTCGATAATATCGCCCTGGCAGTTCACTCCGTTTTCATCCACAGGCCGATGTCTGGAGATGGTATAGACCGTGCGGCCCAGACCGTCTACTCGCTGGGTTGAATGGGTACCGATATGGCATGGATCTGTCAGGTCCAGGTGGTCGTGGGCATGCCCCACGTCCAGGCCGTACTCGGTCTGACTCAGCACGTACCCGTCCACTGCCTTGGGATGGCTCGACGGGGTGTACGCCATTATCGGCTGACCATGCGCGTCGAATTCCTGGTACGCGCAGTTCAGGGTCTTGGACTGTAGGCCGAACAGGGCGCTTACATTCCCGAACACTGGCCCGTCGATAGGCACGGGTTCGCACGATCGAATGGCCGCGCCTTTGGCATTGCGCTCGGTATACCCGCTAATTACCCAAGGATAGGCCGCGCTCTCACCTTCTACCTGGTTTAGCACCTCGTCGCCCTTGGTTATCGTGGCAAACGGCCGGCCCATGGCGTCCACATAGGTGTATAGCTTTGCGTCAAAGCTGCCTAGCCCCACGGTGTGATTGTAGAAGCCATCGTACTCAGATTCGCAGATTCGGCTCTTTGTATTAATGAGGGTCTCCATAAAGGGCATGGGCGCGGTGTCGTAGTGATAGAATACCTTTTTTATCGGCTCGACCTGGCACAGCTTTCCTGTGTCGGGATTGGGACCGTAGGCTTCTTGGAACCGACCCAAATCGTCGTACACCACCTTACCCTCAGCCCCGTCAAAGCTCACCAGGTCTGTTATTTGGGCAAACCCCGCATCCCATGTTGCTGTGGCCGTGAACGTCTGCACCGGCAAGCTCGTATCGTGTATCCGCAGCCGCTCCTGTCGAATATAGGCCGAGTAGTGCTCATCTCCGGACACGGCATAGACATTCTCGCTGCTCGTCAGGCACATATCCCGACTGTCACTGTGGCAGTCTCCTTGGCACCGACTCCAGGAGCGCTCTTCTTGGCCGTAGTCGTTGAAGTCCTTGAACGTACAGTATTCAGACGGTGTGGCCGAAACCTGATGGCCCCCGTTCCCGTCTGGCACCACGTCCCAGTATGTGATGATGCTTGTATCCAATTCTCCGTAGGCGTTGTAGGTCTTCTGTAGCCAGTTAAGTCTGGTATCGGGTGCCAGCCAGTTGCCATTGCAGTCCCCGGTGTTCCCGTTCTGCGGGCCCGGGCCTGTGCTCCAGGACTCGGTCTGCGTGTGTACCCACGTGGCTGAGTTGAACGCGTACACAAAGTAATTGCTGTTCCCATCGCAATCCGCGTATTCGTACGGATACCCCGCTGCATACGGATGAAACCCGCCGTTGTGCGCCTCGGTAGGATACCCGTGGCTGTTTACAACGTTGGTCCCCACTATCCGGTGGAGCTTGCCGACTGCCGCGGCTGTTCGGTAGGTGTCCTGAATAGCTCCAAAATCATACTCAGTGCCAGTGAGGGTTACTGCATTGTACGTCTCGTCGAACCCATCTCCCTGGTCCTTACTCAGGTCGTACTTATAGACCCGCCCTGCGTTGGGAACGACCGCTGCCACGGTTCGATCGTCGTCAGGATCGTTGCTATCAAACAGATGAAAAACATCTATCTCGCTCACCGTGGCGGATATCACCTTGCCTGTACACGGCGAGTACACGTCTGACTTGAGGGATGCGCCGGTCAGGCCCAACAATGGGTTGTCCCGGTGTTGCTGGTGCGAGCACGCCTCGGACTCCGGCCCCCATGTTTCAGGCCAATTCTCGTTTTCCGGCGGCTCTGTGCATTCGGGCCGGATGCCCTGATGGAACCAGTTGCGACTTACGATAGGCGCCTCGCCTCGGGCGATGGCCTGGGGCGTGCACAGGCTCGGGTCCATGACCCCGTTTCCATCTGCATCCCGCTCCCGGTCCCATGCCTCGCCGTAGCCAAATCCCTTGAACTCGGCTTCTGGGCCGTCATAGTACGGGTCCCGATATAAATACTCCTGGGTGTACTCACCCCGGGTACCGCCGATGGCGTCCAGGTTGTCCGTGGTCGTTACCTTGCGGATCACGGTCATGGGCATGGGCGCGGTGGATTCCCAGGGGTCTTCCTGTGTTTTCGCATCCACCATCAGCTCGGTAGACGCGGCGTACTCCATGTAGGTCGTGGCGCCCAGGCCGTTGTCTACCTGCTCCAAAAGTCCGGGTGGCAGGCCGCCGTTGCCAGGCTGCTCTCGATACTCGCCGGCCAGATCAAGGTACTTGTACCCACCTGCGTCGCCCCACACGATATCCACCGTGCCAGACCCGTTAATGTCTGCGAGCCGTACCTTGTGGTAAAAACCCGAGTTGGTGGGCGGTGTCTCTGCAATGATGTGGCGATCGGTAAAACTATCGTCCCCCCGGTTGATCCATACGGCAACTGCGTTGAACTTGATCTCCAATATATCTGCCAGGCCGTCTCCGTTGAGGTCGGCAATGGACACGCCTTCGCCCTCGGGGTTGTGGAACACGGGCGAGCTTTCCATGGTGACGTACACCGAACTGGCAATCTCGCCTGGTCCGCATTCCTCGTCTGTATCTCCCCAGTTGCCGTAACCCCGGTTGGGCCAGTAGGCGATATCCCCGGACCTTAAGTCCACGATGTCCTGCAGGCCGTCTCCGTTCATATCACCGAACTGGAGGTTGCCCTTGTGGAACTGCATCATGCTGCCCCGGTAGAGCACGCACGTGTCAATGGACTCCCCAGGCACGGGCCGGCCGTTTGTGTCGATCCGACCGAACTGCCCTTCGTGGTCTGGAAAGGCAGACAAGTTCAAAAAGTGCTGCATGCGGTTGCCCGTGGACCGCACCACGTCGATGAGGTGGTCGTTGTTGATGTCCACAAGGCGGATGTCCATGGCGTCTGAGGTAAAGTCGATGTGCTGGTTAACCGGAATGTCGTCGGTAGCCTCCCACTCAAACGCGCCCTCGCTACTCTTCTTGAGTCGATAGAAATGATATGCTTGGCCATAGGGCATGTGTAGGAGGTCTGCGTTGCCTGCGCCGTCCATATCGAGCAGGGAGATGTTCATGTTTTTGAGGTTCATGGACCAGCCAGATGGATTGTCGATACGCACGGCCTCTTCTGAATTCAAGCTTCCCAGACCGTCGTTGAGAATGGCTGCGTGGTTTCCGCCAAAGTAGTCGGGCCGGGTGACCAACAGGTCGGGCAGGCCGTCCTGGTTCACGTCCATGAAGTCCACGTTTTCATCGTCTAGCGATACATCTGGGGACACTGCCAGGTCCCGGGTTTGTTCGTTAAAATAGCCAAACCCCTCGATGGGTTCGGACGACGCACTGCCGTCCGGACCCACGCCGGTAATGCGGCTGTAAGTAAAGTCCAGAGGGGGCAGGCAAGTACCGCCCCCGCCGTCTACCCAGTCTCGACCGCAGACCTGAACCTGGGACAGGCGGGAGTGGAACGAATGGGTCTGATCCTCGTAGGTAAACAAATAGACCCGGTTGAGCCGTCGAGCACCGCCTGGTTCGTTTTGATACGACGCTACCTCGATGCGCTTTAGCCGAAGGTTTTGCTCCATGCGGAAGCACGCGGCAAATGATACCGACGGGTCAGGTCGGGTTTCGTACACAAAGTGGAGCCGGTGTTGGTACTTGTCCAGGACGCCGTATTCGAATTCATACGAGTTCCAATAGATATCATTAATATACAGATTGCGACCGTCGGTGAGGTAGACGTATTGCACGTCGTTACCACCAGCCCCCGTGGCTCTGCGTACGTCTGCCATGCGGGACAGGGACCACTGGAACGTGCCCTTAGGACCGACGATCTTCTCGCCGCTAGATTCGCCGTAGAAATAGTGGTTGCCCTGGCGGTCCTGCACGAGCCAGGTATCCAGGGTGCGGTTATAGAAAAACCGCATATACCCGCCTTCGATGCGAGCGCGGAAGTAGGTCAGGTCGTTGCTAGCTGGATCCCAGACGTGGGTAGGCCAGGATTCCTCTGAAGGCATATCAATGGGCACCAGTTCCTGACCGCCGTTGTACATAAACCGATCGCCAGAAGTGTACAATGGCATGCCCTTATCTGCCTGGCGCGAGATAAACGGCGTGCCCATGGACCAGCCCCAGCCCAGGGGCCCGTCTCCAGACCCAGTGGTATAGGCGACCCCAATTTGAGGCTGTAATCCGCGCCGGCCCGGTGGCAAGGCAATAGGCACAGAGAACGTACCTGAGCCAGTGTTGAGGTTAGGTGTAAACGACTCGCCCATACCCTGCATGGACCCAGACCCGTCTGGCAAAGCCAACGTCTGGGGCGTCACCCCGGACTTGCCAGCAAACCCATTGGGCAGACCCCTGCCCTCTGCTTTGGTCTCGGTCAGCCGCTCGGCTGCGGCCTCGGCCGTCTGTTCCCAATCGTCGATCTGCTCGGCAGAGACTTCGGTGACATTAGCTTCTTCTAGCTCCCACTCCTCTGCCGGGTCGCTTTCTTCCACAGACTGCTCAGGAGGAGCAACATTATCGTCAGGCGATATAGTTTCGTGGTCTGGCACCACGACCGGAGTATGAGGAACCACGACCGGCGTGGTTTGCGCCAGGGTTGGTAGGGGGAGGAGGAGGGATAGGACAAGCCATAGCCCGGCCCTGAAAGGGCCCAACATACCAGCCCAGGGCAGCGCCCTGGGTAGGTAATGCGAAATCGAATCCGAGCCCTGAAAGGGCGACCCATGGAACGCCCCTACAGGGCTTTGGGTTTCGTTTTTGCCAGATCTCCCGGGGCGTTGCCCCGGGCTGGTATGGGCGACCCCTTTGGGGTCTTTGGCCCTTTCTCCTCTCTGCACCGAAAACCCATCCCCCGGCCCCTTCCCGGAAAACCTATCCCCCGACCCCTTCCCTGCGAGGGAAGGGGAGAGGAGCCGGTCTTGCCTCTTCCGGTCCCTCCCCCCTCCCGGGGGGGAGGTTAGGTGGGGGGGCTGCCCGTGGGAAACCAGGTGGGGGGAAAACCCATCTCCCGACCCCTTCCCTGCGAGGGAAGGGGAGAGGGTGGCCGATGTAGGGCTGGGGTTTATCCCCAGCCGCAACGCTTTGTCATGGCTGCGGTTCCGGCGGTGGATAAACCACCGCCCTACATTTTCTGTACTGGCGGGTGAGGCTCGATACACCTCATTATCTCTTCTCTCTCTCATCAAACCGCTCCTTTGTTTGGCTTCGCTTTAGAAGCGGTTTGTTATTCTGACCGGGTCCAGAAGTGGTACCCGAGGATCAGCTGTATATCCTCCACGTTGTTCCACACCATTTCCGGTGTATCGTACAGTCTGAACTCGAACATGCCCTGCATGGGCCTGCCCATAAGGGCCACCCGTTGGATCTGGGCGAGTGCGCCTTGGTGTGCGCCGGATATGGGGAACCCGATCACTTGTTCTGCTGCCCAGGCCTGACCGCCTGAGATGCGGCCGGTTGGAATGTTGAACGCCTCGACAGACAGCTCTTTGTGATGGTTGCGAATGCGTACTTGGCCCATCTGCTTGAGGTCGTACACCAGCCAGGGGTTGGCCGCGCAGGTGAGTGGATCGTCGGCCATTGTACAGTCGATCGCGTCGATCCCCACTACGTTTGCCGCGAACGTGCGCATGCGGTAGTTGAAGTTATTGGGCGCGATCAAGCCGAACTGACCCATGTTGCCTCGCTCGATTGCGTCGATATCCAATCGGAACCGATACACATAGTATCCAGGCTGTTCATTGGTGCCGTATACATATTGGAACTGCTCTTTAAACAACCGAGCTCGCGCTTCCTTACCTAGATAGGCATGCAGCTCGTCCGGCAGGGGATGTTCCACATCAACGACCTTCTCCACGTTAAACCCAGGATCGTAATGCTCGCGTAGGTAGGTGTTGCGCACGTACCCCGGAGGATCGTGGGGGCAGCGTAGGCCAGGGTCGTTGTTATCGTAGCCAGCACAGATTTCAGATGGATCGCAATTCACATAGGGATACTGCTCATCCGAGCAAGGAACGTCACCAATCGAACTACGCCATCCTTTTTCCGCATCTGTGATCTGTGACGACAAGTCAGCATCGCCTGTGGCACAATACTGGCATTCGATATAGCTCTGGTAGGGCGTTATATTGTCCGCCGTGTTCCAATTCTCGGGGCTTTGACAACAACTATGGATATTATTCGCAGCACTCTGCTCGCACTGTATCCTATCCAACCAAGGCTCCCCATTTGCATCGCAAGGGAACGTACTAATAGGCGTAAGCTGAGCCCCAACCGCAGCCACGTCCAATCCCCAGTCTTTGGTGTAGGAGTCGACAGAGGAGAGTGGGACGTCGCCATCGTCGATCTCGATGAGGCGGAGGTCGTCGAACTCAGCATAGCCAGCGGCGTCTGTTGAGCTATACAGTCGAATTTCCGAATAGGCTGCGACAAAAGTCGCGTCAAGCCGCTGCCAATCTGTGCTTGATGTACCAACCGCATATTCACCCCACCATACCTGCGGTCCTGTGGTACCGTCGCCTCGCATCTTCCCGGATATTCTGTATGTCTTTCCAACTGTCAGGCCACCTTGTGAGGCATAGGGGAAGGTCGTATCAGTAAACGCAACGCGAAGAGCCGAACCAGCATCAGGAGCAGCTGATTGCTTGCTCAAAGAAGCATTATTCTCAGGAACCCACATGCTGACATCTCCCATCTCCATATTCCCATCCAACAAAACCTGGTTGGTCTCGGTGACTACCACATCATCGAAATCAACCCATCGACCAGAAGAGCCACCAGTTCCCTTAAGAACGAGACTTGGGTTCGTAGCTGTGACAAAAACGTTGAAGGACTGCCATTCAGTACTGCTACTACCTATCCACATATCTGATTGTCCTGTCATCGCCAACGCAGGAGCACATGTTCCATCTCCTCTTGCCAAACCCGACACTTGGTATTCTTTCCCCATTATCGGGCATGCGGGGTAATTATATGCATATGGATACTCACCGGCGGTATGTTCTTCTATTCTAAGTGCGTAACTCCCAAAATAAGCACCAAAAATCTTAGATAGTTGACAATAATTAGCATTATAATCCCAAGCATCTGTACCACTAGCTTCCATATCTCCATCTGCCATCAACTGTGGATAATAGATCCCAGTAGGCTGGTACTCGGTCGCCATCGGACCTCTTTCCAGTTGGGGGCCGTAGACCAATACAGAGCTATGCCCTTCCACAGCAGTGGGATATACAGCGACTCTTATTTGTGCTGGCAGGTTCCCGCTCGGACCTCTAGTGATCGTGGTTGTATGCTCATACCTCTCCCATCTGTCATCGTAAGCATGTGTGTAAGTGAACTGTATTGATGTATACTCACCGGCAACTGGATCCCATTGATAGACATAGATGCGAGGTAGATTGCTCACTCCGGGTTCCGCATTCTTCACCCAGACCGATGCAGTGTACTGTTCGCCTTCTTGAAATTCGTGATTATAATCAGCAAATGCAGCCTGGCCATTCTCGGCAGTAAGTTTATTCACCATTCCCTTTTCCATGTCCCCAACAGGTTCAATATCTAAATCGCTGCCATACGCCCACTTCATCAAATCATTACTATGCGCAAGCAAGTTCACCCGGCGGGTCTCTTGGTAGCCTGTGGCATAGGCGCCTTTTTCCAGTTGGGGGCCAAAGGCGAGGATGGAGCCCGTGGCTTCTGCTGGGCCACCGCCTTCTGGCGCGAGTGCGATTCGGATATAGCTCGGCTTTTGTCCTTGTCCGCTGCTGCAGTCTGATATGGTATCAGTGAGGACCGTCCGTTGCCACGAATCACCTGCTGAAGTATTTCCTGGTACTGAATCACATTCGTTTAAATCAGCATCGAGCTGCTGAAAGTAATGCCCTACATTATGAACATCGCCATCCGCGCTCTTTATCCAAATGGAGTAGGTATAAGTGTCCCCAATATCGAAATCGCAAGGGAGATAGAGGTAGGTGCTAACCCAGCCGCTAGAGTCATCATTGACCTGAAATACATTCCCAGTACCTGCCGGTCCCTTGTCTTCAGAAGGCTCAATCAGCTGTTCGGCAAACGTCCAATCAGAGAAGTCAGAGCTATCCGGAATCAAATTCTTCCCGGTCGGAATGTACGGCGTGGCTGTAGTGGTGCCCATTTCAATCTGGGCTCCCCAGACCGCGACGCGAGTAGTATCCACGGTGTCTAGGAACGATAGCGTGATATCCAAGTTCGGGTCGTGCCTGGCGTTTTTTGCCAATGGTTCGGAGTGGTGGTATGTACCGCTGACCTCATATCTCCTCCACACGCCATTGCCTTCGCTGTCTTCTACAAAATCAACTCTCTTCCTGCCAATAATTAAATCAAACCACCCTCCATCATCAACATACAATTCCAGTTCTGGATTCTCACTACCTCCGCCCTCGTACTTCAGCCAGATCGATCCGGTGATCTGGACGGCATGCTCCTCTGCTGGCAAGTTCTCCGTAATCGACGCAGGATGCACAGCAAAGATGTCTACGTAAGATCCTTCAGGATCTGCAATAGCACCGGTGAGAACCACAGCGCCACCTGAGACTCCATCTGGCGAGGTGGTTGTCCCGTATATCGTATTAAACTCCCACCCCTTTTCTTCATCGACCCGCTCGCTCGATAGCACCAGGTTCTCAGTGGTGGTGTTTGAAATATCAACTCTAATATTCTTAATCTCGTCATATTCGTAGTCGCGATATTCAATATTATTTATGGTATTTACACTTTGCTTGCTCCAAGCAGCATGCGCAGGTACTTTTGCTCTAACTATGTTAATCGGATCTGGTGGGTCATCAGGCCCTCTTTCAGATGATTTTTCAGGGCCAAATTCGTGCCAAATCGCCAACCCAAGCTCGACCGCCGACCCGTCCTGACCGATGCAGGCGCGGTCTGCTGTACACCAGTTACACATGCCAGCCTCGAGCAGCTCGTCCGTCTCGTTATCCCGCACCCTACCGGCAGCCATACAAACCTGATCGGTCTCGCAGTCTGCATCTTCCTCACATTCCACACCGCAGCGACCAATGGCCGGGAAGAACACTTCGCCAGCTTCGCAGTCGTTAGGGGTTTGGCGGGGATATTGGCGCAGATAGGTGGCAAATGCAGCCTTGCTTCTTAGCCGCATCATCCAATTGTAACCAAAAGTATCATCATAGGTAATCGCTCCGATGTCCCTTTCTGCTTGATCAAGATCGACTGTCTGCGCCACCCAGGCGTTTACACCCGGCTCTGATTGCAGGTGGTCCGCGGTAAAGTCGTCCATTTGGTCTTCGTATACGCCCCACTCGTTGGTGAAGTGGGCGTTGACCACTTCACTGGGCAAGCCCATGATCGGGTTTTCGAGTTCTTCGTGAGCAATGGACAGGCTTTCGGTCTTCTCCCACGTGCTGGGATTGGTAAAATTGCTTTCTGGGTTGGTCAAATCAACGGCGATTTCGTCGTAGTTTGTATTCATCATATCTGTATCCATATCGAATTCTTCACTAAAGAACAGCAGGTTCCCCACGCTTTTGCTCGGTTCGACATGGGTAATGGCCAGGTGGTCGCGGATGGAGATCACACCGGTTGCATCGTCCTCGTGGAACCACCATCCCTGTCCCGGGGTATTGCCGTATGAGGCCACGTAGTCTTCCAAGTTCTGCACGTAGTCCTCGATTTGCTCCTCAGGCGTGAGGCACCCGGTTATTGCCGTACCCGACTCGTCTTCCTCAGGCGTTTCCCCGCACTTGGACGTATGTGTATCGTAAATCATATCTGCCCAAGCGGACGGCGGCTCGCCGAATATGGTCTGAACATATTCGTGCGACAGATTGATCCCAAACCGAAACTCAATGGCTCGTCGAGCAATCCAAGCTGCAATCCGAGCGCGCTGGAGCTGCTTTTTGTAAGCCTTACGCCGGAAGTCATACCGCTCATTCCATTCGGCAACCGAAGAAAGACTAGAGGCATCAGCCACGTTCTTAGCATTGACGAAGTCTCTAAACAGAGCAATCTGTCGTTCTTCAAGCTGAGAAAGCTGGCCGATCTGCTGGGCTAAAGTGCGAACCAAATTGGAGACTTCGTGTCGCTGCATGGCCAAGTTACGGGACGTGACGAGCATCTGCTCGACAAAGTTGTCCATGTGAACAAGGTCATTTAGATAGGCAGCTTCCTCCATGTAAAGTTCCATCTGTTCATCCCAATTTTCAGCCCAATTGTCGTTCAAAAAATTGACAAGTTGACCTAGCCCACCGCAGTTTGAGATTGCAGCCTCGCCACTATCTGAGTTTACGCTTACTTCACATCCGTGCACACTATCACAGCTTTTATACATATTCTGTTTCATTTCTTCATGTACATATTGTGCAATATAATAAATACCTTCAATGGTGAACCAAGCGTTATTATCATAACAAACATCCTTCATCTTATTACTAACATTGCATGAAGGATCCATGCTCCAGTCGTTCATCGCCATTATGCCATCAACAGCCGCATCTGTTAACTCACATGATTTTGATATCATTGGTTCAGGCATATATTCTATTCTAGGTACTCCATTCCAATTAGTTGTTTCATTACTTGTCACATTAACTTTCTTAGGAACTATCGAATACATGTTCCGTGGGATACCTTCGTGTTCTGGAATTCTCGGAAAGCCTTTTCCGGTAGAGTTGCCTTCTCCCCAAAAAGGCAAAAAATAGTTTTTTAAGAGAGAATTGCAAATTTCACCTTTCTTTTGTCCAAATAGAAAATTGCCAGCCATCAAACATTTCTCTACAAACATACCACCAGCATCAGATGCCAGTTCCTTTGTTGTTAAGTAATCGTCTTCATTCTCAAGATTTGCTTTTAATGCATATATCCAACTTAGCACTATTCCAAAATGAAATGGTCCACCATTTCCGAATTGGTTATCTACACTATTAATACACGCTACTGTTCTATCATAAGGTTCTACCTTATATAGTGCGGTCTGTAAAGCATTTGCTTGTAACTGCCAAGCTATCTGCCAGTCATGCATTAAAAGTTCAATAGCGCTTTTTTGCATAGAGTCTTCAACTGTCTTGACCTTTGCCATTATACTTTCAAATTCGTAGACATAGCTCTCTGCGGCGCTTCTAATATCTGTAATGGTTTTACCGATCTGTTGAAGGGTAGTAAAATAGTCTCCGTAGCTTGAAATGGTTGGATCGTTTATCTCTGGGTTAAGCAAATGATCGCTGCCGGTTGTGTTTTTAAAGATGTCCGGCAAATAGTACACCTGTTCTTCTGATATAAATCCCTGGACATAGCTACGATAATTTTTCGCCCAACAGTAAATCCTTTCCATTGCGGAAAAAATCGCAGTTTCATAATTATTTTCATCAATGTTTCCGAGATCGAATATGCCCTGGCCTATTGGATCCATGACTTCTGCTCCCTCAAACTCTTCATCGCATTCATAATCGCCCTCAACAGGTGTATTTCCCATAACAGCTATCCCTTGAGCATCCAAACTATATTGTGATGTCTCCATAAGAAGCTGGCTCTTATGCATGGCTGATTCTTCAGACATGGAAAGTTGGTCTTTTCCTTTGTTCTTCTGGTCATACCAATTTAAGTTGTGTTGAGAGCCTGTAAATACGCCTAATTGTCCAAGGTTAGTGGGCTCGGTAATGCTGCAGTTTCTGTCTACTGCACAGTGAACCTCACCTGTATTTGCAGAAGAATCTTCAGGCAGCTCATCTGGATTCTCTAAGTAAGGATTGCTGGCGAACTCACAGCCATACTCCTTGTACAGTCTTTCTACTGTATCCGTATCTATATCTGTATCTGTCTCATCAATGTGGTTCGTCAGATACGCTTCGAATTCCCCTGGTCCCAAGCCCAGCAGCTTTGCTTCTTTGGCCCAAGTTGCAAAGTCAATTTCGATGCTGTCTCCGCAAATCTCTCGAATACCGGCAATATACTGGTCAAGCGCTTGCTGGAACTGGGCATCGGCCAGGTTTTGACCATGCGCCTCTTCGATAATGTTGTCCATTAGGGCTTCGCGCATTCTCTTGGCCTCGCCTGCTGCTGTACGGGCCATATCGAGATAATGCACGTAGGATGTTTCGTATTGACCGTTATCTGGATCCACTACCTCGTTATCGATAGCAGGCACCCAATTCTTGAGACATTGCGTGTCCAAACCGTTGATGGGATTACAGGATGGATCAGACACGTTGTCTCCACTCACCGACGCTATTTTCCGGGCAAACCTACTGGCTTTACCTTCGAAATACAGCCATTCCTCTTCAAGGTGGTCGTTTTGCACGCTGACCACGCCGATTGGCTGCCAGCCCGCATAGTCACTGCCATCGCTAACCGATTCCGCAACTTTATGCTCAACTACATAGTATTTGGAGTTGCCTAGATCTGCGCCATTAAACCCCGCTGTAGCGCTTGTTGCACACGGCAATCCAAATTCACCCGCGCAGCTCTCCTCGAAAGTCGTCAATGCGGCCCCTGTCGCATAACGACAACGGTTGTTATATTCATAATTATGATAAATCTTATTGCAGGCAAGGTGACGAAGCTCGTGAACATGACCTTCGTCAACAGTGTAGACCGGAATCAGTCGTAAATGATCGTAGATTTGGTCATCCCGCACCACAGGATTTACGAACGTAAAAGTCCTCTCAAAATTGCCGTCGTTATCTACATCATCGATAGTATATTTTACCTTCTTCTCACCAAGGACATCATCGAAAACCTTTATTGCCTCTGCTAAGTACTTTTGAATTTCCCCTTGTTCTTCAGCCGTACCTTCCAATTTCCTTACTATCGCCTTTACATCATTCGAAAGATTTTGATAGTTTGGATCTGCGATATCATCTAAAATCCTATTAACTCCAAAGCCATCTATTACCGCCAGCAACCTCTCTCTCCAATACTTAGAAATCGCCACGATACCCACTTTTTTATACTTTTCCATTGGGATGGTTTGCTCTTGTTCTAGTAATTCGATAAAAAATGACGAATAGAAATCCTGATTAAAATCCCGAAGTAAATACTCCATCGGTCTGACGATCAGTGGACTGTCCCATTGAACGATCGGAAAAACATTGTTTTTGGACGGCCTTCTTGGAAAGCTCATCATGTGGGCGTACATGTACTTTACAGCCTCATCCAACATCTGCTCTGTCGTGTTGTAAGCTTGGACCAATTCGGCAATACTGAAATAGCAGTTCATCTGCGGGCAGAACACCGAGTTGTTCGCTGCGCGAACCATCCCTTCCTTGGCGTCGACATCTAAGCCTTCGACGTAGGATTCGACTGAATTCTCATTATCTTCTGTAAACAAATACCGATCCACAAGGGTCATTGCACTTCGAAGTTGATTGGACATCTCCATGATCGGCGCATTATCTGGAAAGAACGACAACGGCGGAACCTGCCAATCCTCTGCCCAGTCTGGTCCTGCGTCTGGTGATTCATCGATATCCCACAGTGTTCCAAAGATATGGCGGAGTGCTGGAATGCGACCATATTCCTCACTGGTCCATTCGTCATCATTTAAAACGCCTAGGCCCAAGGCATCTTCAGCAACGATTTGTTTGATGTCCGTCATAGCAGCTGCCATAGAGCTGAAAGAAGCAAACATCTGTTCAGCAAACACTGCGCCATTGTTGGATATTTCAGGAAGCGGCCCTGAAAGCGATAAATCCTCGCATGTTGAATAGTGTGCTGCCCTTAAGGAGGTCCCATGCTCACTATGGATAGGTATATTAGCAAAATTAAGAGCGTGGTGCATCGCCCTTTCATAGGCCAATAGTGCGAGGTGAAGTATTTCCGACCGCTGTTCAGGGGTTTCTAGGTAATCGAACTCAGCCTTATAGATAATGCCCGGATTTGCAGTATCTGTAACTTCCGGAGGCGTCCATAAATGGTCAAAGCAAGTATAGTCCTCATTTTGTAATTCCATAAGAGCCAACAGATCTGGCGGCATCCACTCTTGTCGTATAGATATATTCGCTTTTTCAACGCCGTTGACCATCTCCATAAAAACATCGGCAGCGCAACTATATTTTCTATATGAATCAAATTCCCCAATACAAGAACGCCCGAATCTAGCCTGCCACATTTCAGTACAATATGACTCCACACCGTTCCAGAGACTCTGTAGGTTTGCTCGCGATCGATGGGTTTCACCATTTGTACTATACAACGTACAACCATAGGCCAGCGCCTGGTTTGTCTCCTCTATTTTCATCTCCGGAGCTTCGAGCTCCATCTTGTAGCATCCTGTCGTGCCAACGAGTCCCAGCCCCAACACCAAGCTCCCGACCCAACACACTGTGCGCCACACTGATCGCATGTCCGTCTCCTTTTGCTTTGTATTGTTTCCTTGCCGACCTTTAACCGCGACCCCGATTTGGTCCATTCTGTTGTAGGGCCTGGGTTTATCCCAGGCCGCTAGCTGCGTCGTGATGACTTTTCGGCTGGGGATAAACCCCAGCCCTACATTGTGGACAGCCTGGCTAAGCACTCCATGCTTAATGGTCCGTCTTTGTTGTCCCATTTTACCTCTCCTCCAAAATGGCAATAACCGGCACTTCCTTGCCGGATAGATCTTCTATTTGCTCGTTCTCGGTCTGTGGTGGATGGACCACCGCGGCGATGGTCGCCCGTTCGCATATGTCGCTGCGTATAGCGTAGGTCTGCATGCCCGGTAGGGTTGCGACCAGGGTGTCTACTGCGATCTGAGGCGGCGTCACCACGCCCATGGGGTCTACCCGCTGGTACGTAAGCACGCCTGGCCCGTGGGTGGCGTCTTCGATAAGTAGGTGAGCGCCACCAGCTGCGTCTACTGCCAGGTCCCACGGCACCCGGCCGCTGGCTGATTGGGGTAACCCCACCTTGCCTACCCGGGCCTTTGGGTGGAATTGGTCGTTGGCTATTTCGTCCAGGTACAGCTCTAGATTCCGGTCTGTGTAGAGCACAAACGCTCTGTTGTTGGGTCCTGGGGCTACCCTGGGATATCCCCCCTCCCCTTGTGTGGTGATTTCTAAAGCACTATCTGCCAGCAAGATATTGAACCCCACCATGCGGCCCATGATGAGGTGGGGGGTGCTGGTTCTTTCCTGGGGAGCCCCCTCCCCGGTTTTCAGAGCCCCCTCCCCGGCCCTCCCCCGGTGGACGTTTTGACGCTGGGGGAGGGGGAATAACATTGCCTGGCCATGATCATTTATAGCCTTTTCTCTCAGTTCCCCTCCCTCCCCCAACGTCCAAGCGTCCACCGGGGGAGGGTTGGGGTGGGGGCTAGAGAAAGGATGAGTCCAAGCGTCCACCGGGGGAGGGTTGGGGTGGGGGCTAGAGAAAGGATGAGTCCAAGCGTCCACCGGGGGAGGGTTAGGGTGGGGGCTAGAGAAAGGATGAGTCCAAGCGTCCACCGGGGGAGGGTTGGGGTGGGGGCGCCCAAAACCGGGGTGGGGGCGCCCGATAGCAGGGCTGGTCTTCTCTGGCGCTTGTAGAGGAGTTTCTCCCCCTTTGAAAAAGGGAGGAGGGGGGATTTCGTCTTTTCCTCTTGCAACGCGAGGTGACAAAATCCCCCTAACCCCCTTTTTCAAAGGGGGAATCTGGCATTCCTGCCTAACCCCCTTTTTCAAAGGGGGAATTTGATCTTGTCCACCCAAAAAGAACTGGGGTGCGAACCCTGTGGCTGTATAGTCTCCGGTTTCAGACCAGCCGTTTAGCAGGACCTGGATGCCTGTTGGGTTGACCCTGGCCAAGAAGATGGGTTGAGATCCTACTTCGAATCCCAGGGACAGGCTTACATAAATCCCTGCCTGCCCGTCCCAGGTCATGGACACGACCGTGTCTTCTCCCTTTAGTGCGCCGCTCGCCTCCTGGGTGGTTAGCTCCTGGATACTGATCGACTGCCACGCGTTGTCCTGCTTGAACACCACAGCTGCCGGAGCTCGGGACAGGACGAACGGCGTACCGTCCGGCGTGACCGTGAGCCCGCCGCACCAGTGCAGGTTGGCTTCGGTCGTTGCTAGCGGCTCTTCTTTGAACGAGGTCGCGGTGAGTTGTCGACCGTAATAACTGACGTACGTCCCTTGGCTCGTGCCCCAATAGCAGTAGTGCACAGCGCCCCGGCTATCCAGGGTCAGGTGCATCTCGTGGATATGGTCTGCGTGCTGCGGCACGGCCTGTGTGATATCTACCAGCGCCCCGATGCGCTCGCAGTCAGATGGATCGTCTATGCACGTGCCAGCAACACACGCGCTGCCCTCGCCGCAGTCCGCGTTGGCCATGCAGGTGAGGTCCGACGTGTCATCGTCGCAGGCGGTGAGAGTCAGGAGGAGGATTAGGGCCAGGACTACGCAGCCTATCCCTTCAGAGCCCCCTTCCAAGCCTATCGAGCCCCCTCCCCGGTTTTCAGAGCCCCCTCCCCGGCCCTCCCCCGGTGGATGCTTGGACGTTGGGGGAGGGGGACTTGGAGAAAAGGTCGTTAACGAACAGGGCCTTGTTACGTTGCGTTTTGACAATCGGGCCATCGCATCCGAACCCTCCCCCAACGTCCCATTGTCCACCGGGGGAGGGCTAGGGTGGGGGCTCCCCACGAATAGGCGGGGGCCAATTTGGATAGCGCCCATGGGATTTCCCTCGGCCCTACATGCCTGAATCAATGACTCTGACGTACACATTGTATGTCTTGCCCTCTGTGCTAATGCTTATTTCGTGCAGTCCTTCTCGCGCGGTTTTGGCTACTATGATGTCTGCCAATACGCAGCTCGTATCGATGAGTACCTTTCCCATCACTTCGATTTCGTCTGTGCCGATCACCGTGACGTTCTCAGCTGTCATCTGGTGCCCCTGCACGACGACTGGGAAGTACACCCGATCTCCCCTAGCTACGGACACCCCTGGATTAAAGACCGCTTGGGTGCCCATCTCCACGAGCGCTACTACGCCTTTGACCTGCCTTTTTCCATCGTCTGCTGTGATTTGAAAGATGCTGGTTTCTGCTGCTTGGGTAAGCGCGAACATCACCTCTCCGATATTCGGCCCCATGGGCTCGAATCCGGACACGAACACCTGGTCGTTCTCCTCGATGGTCAGGCTGGTTACCTGGGTCAGGTCCAGACCCTCGGCTGCCACGTCTACCTGATGATCGCTTGTTGTTAGATCTAGCGCTGTGGGCACAAACCCGATATACGCCCGGTCCATCACCTCCACTTCGGTGGTCATGCGCTCTAAAAACGCACCGCCTTGGGTGTAGGTCCTTGCGGTCAGGGTCGTGCTGCCCGATGGATAGTCGACCGCCATGCGCACTGGAATGCGCACCTCGGTATCTGAGACGATGTCCACTGGGCCCGCCTCGATAGCTTGGTCTTCAATCTCGAACCTTGTGCCGATGTGTAGGGCTGCCTCTGGATGGGACAGGGTGACCCAGCCCACCTGGCCCTTGGTTAGGTATTGGATACCTGCCTGGTTCTCGTAGGTCCCTGGCGACAGGATGGCAAACGGCAGTTCGTACCGCTCCAGGCCGTCGAGCACCACGATCGTTGCCTGCGTCGGCGGCTGATCCTCGCCAATGCTGTACGTCACGTGCATCAGCCCTGAGCCCACCACGTCCACGATACCCACATGGAACCCGTCTGCCCCTTCGGCGTGCACGGTGCAGTGGCTGTCAAAACTCGTGCCCTGGCCCTTGATCACCAGCGTGGCCATGGTCGCCCCAGCCGTTCCCATGGCCCCTTCGGCGGTTACCGTTCCTGACCCGGCTTCTGCCTCGAGCACTGATATCTTGAGCAAGCCCATGTCCTCGCCCGCATCGAGCTCGAACCGATGCAGCCCCACGGCTGTGCCTGACGTCGATGCCACGGCCATCAGGGCCGTAACGTCATTGCTCGGGGTAATCGACTGAATCGTGAGTCCCCCCTCGCTTGTGACCGGCAGGACGATAGTACCGTCAAAGAACGCCTCGCTCGCCGTGATTGCCACACTCACGGTCTGGCCCTGGACCAAGCTGGGCGGATTGGCAGCCAGGTAGACGGCTTCATCACCAGCGTCGTCTTCGTCGCAGGCGAGTGCGAGCAGGAGGAACAGGACTGTTAGGACGAGGCCAAGCTTCCGGATTATTCTATACAATCCCTCTTTAGCCCCCACCCCGGCCCTCCCCCGGTGGACAATTTGACGCTGGGGGAGGGGGAATAACATTGCCTGGCCATGTTCATTTATGGCCTTTTCTCTCAGCCCCCCTCCCCCAACGTCCCAGCGTCCACCGGGGGAGGGCCGGGGTGGGGGCGCCCAACTTATCCCTATTTCTCTCATCCTTCTGGTTCTCCATATGGGGGCACGGGCGACTGGTAGGCCCGGTCATTGGGCATGCCCAGCGTGCTGCTGCCCATGTAGATGAAATCCACTCGGTTGTTGTTGGTATCCACGCCCCCGCCTCTGCCGATGGTTCTCCGCTCTCCCAACTCGGCCGGTACCCCCTCGGCAAACGTGTCTGACCCAACGCTGCCGTACTGCACCTTGTCCACTACCGACCCATTCTCCAGCAGCACCACCGCGCCTGGCTGTTCTAGGGGCAGGTTCAACGTGTCGACTTCCAAAATGGAGTCGTAGGCAACGTAGTACCCACTGCTGTTGGTCGCCTTATCCACCAGGGACAGGCACGGATTTGCCGGGTCTACTGGCGTGCCGGTTGGGCCGTAGGTACATATCTCGTGACTCGACAGGTCGAAATTCGGCGGACCCACCAGCTCCACGTACGGGTCGATGGTCAGCTTGTTGTTATCTAGCTCGTTGATAACCACCCGCGACCGCACGTTAAACGCGTAGAACCCGGTGGTCTGATCCTCGCCGGCGACTTCTACCAAGTATGTCCCGGCCTGGTCCAAAAACACCCTGGGATCCTGCGTGGTCGGCACCTCGTACCACGTGGCGTTCGACGTTATTTCTGTCTGGTCAAGCGCGTACACGGTCACTTGCGTATCCGCGGTCGACCCCTCCCACTTCCCCAGGCGCCTTGCCACCACGTCGATAGCTGCCGGCCCCGTGGTGGTCACTTGAAACACGTCCACGTCTGCAGGATCGCTCAACTCCCCATGCACCACGACCGGCATGGGCGCGTCAATGACCTCGGGCGCGGCCAGGGTATCGTTATCCTCGGCACCTTCTGGCACGATGCCCCCGTGGGTCAGGCGATAGATATGAAAGTCGTACTTGCCGTACTCGTTCTGGCCCCACGCGCCCACGCCAACGTAATAATCCCCGGCCTCGGCAAAGTAGTAGGCCAGGCGCGCATCAACGCCCAGGCTCGTCTCGTCGTTGACGTAAATCAGGGATTCATCCCCGGTGCTATCGATGATCCGCAGCACTGGATCCAACGTCACCCGGTCCTCGGGTATGGCGTGCAGCACTAGCGCGTCCCCAGCCTGGGGTGTTAGATGGTAGAACTCGTACAGATCCCCAATGCGCGCATCCACCTCGCCCTGGTACGTGTTGTAGGTGGGCAGGTGCCCGGCTGGTATGGCTGCCTCATGGATCGACTCCCCCAGGATGGTCAGCTCTCCGCATAGGGTCTCAGTGCCTTGGGTCACTAGGATTTCTACGGTTTCCGCACTGGCGAGGAGGCCAGCCGTGAGCGTGAGGTGAATATCCTGGGCAGTGCCCACGGACGCGCTGTGCACCACCACGTGATCCAGCTCGCCGTCCAGCGCTACTTCGGTGTTACTCGTCCACCCGCTTCCCTGGCCCCTAAGGTGAATCGACACCTTGTACCGGCCGGCGCTGATCGTATCGGGCAGCACCTCAAAATCATCGCACGACGGCCCAGCATCCTGGCCGCCGTCTGGATCCTCGCCCGTGTCGCTCTCTGTATCCACCTCGTTTTCGAGCACCTCGAAGGTCGCTGAAACAGGCGGGGTGTGATGGGTTGTAGTAAACGCTATCTCTCCAGGTGCGGCGTCCTCGGCGATGTCCACCACGACGTCCATGATATAGGCGTTCACCACAGACAGGTCCTTGACGTGAACCCCGGACCCGGGCGCTGCCTCGATCTCGGTGCTCGCGTCAAACGCCGTGTTGGTACCAAAGAATCTCACAGCCATATCCAATGCGCCCTGTAGCCCAGCACTCGGGTCTGCCACCATGCTCGGACCGGCTGTGATCATGACCTTGGCGGTCACCACTTCGTCTGAATCCCCGGCCGGACTCGTCACGGTCACAACCCGTGCTCCAGGTGAAGCACTGACTTCGGCTGTACCGATAAACGTGAGATGGGTCTCAGAAGTTGCTGTCACATCGCTGACCGCAATGCCAGCCCCTGTTCCGACCGCGACCGACGACTCCCCTGAAAAATGCGTATTTTTACCTTCAACAGAAAATTTCACCAATGTGCCTGCTTGGATATCGCCAGGGTCAATAACGATTGAAGGCGTAGTTTCAGACCCCTGATCGATGACCAAAGATCCGATTGCCACCTCCTCGCCTGTGGTGATCCACACATCTCGAGTGCCTACGGGTGCATCTGGCGTCACAGACACGTCACATCCAGCGCTGGTCGCACTTTGTACCCCAAACCCGCTGAGCGTCACCCCGTCTGACGGTAAAATTGTTAGTACACTTTGACCCTGAACAAAATGGGTATTCATCCCGGTGATGGCCACGGTCGTGTTTGTGCCCTGGGCCACTGCCGACGGCGCGCAGGTCACAGTTGGCGACACCTCAGAACCAGCCACCACCTGCACATATCCGGTCGCCCGCAGGCCGGAGGACTCTACCGTAACGGTCCGCTGACCCAGCGTTGCTGCGCTGTCCACTGTCATCAAGACCGCGACATCTTTATTATCGCTCGACCCCAGTGGGCCCATCGCGATCCCATCTACCGGCGCGATATTGACCAGGGCGTCCGAGCGCACCAAAGCCCCCTCCGGAACCGACATCGTCACGACAGTTGCCTGTCCGCGAGCCACTTCGATCGGTGTCACAGACAGTGCTGTCTCCCGCGTTCCATCGGCAGCGTCGTAGCACCCCGCAAGTGCGCAAGCCATCCCCAGAGTAAGACAAAGTAACACATGAACCCACACCGCCACCTGTCCTTTGGAACGGGATCGATCTAGAGACTCCCCCCCAAACCGGAACTCTCTCATTTTTACTCCTGAATTGTGGAGAGATTTTTACAGCACCGGTAGATACATGTCAACAGTCATTTTCGTGATACACATCGGGTAACGATGTAATTTTTGATTTCCGAAACAAATTCAATATTTTTCGTCGTAGGGGCGCATCGCGATGCGCCCTTCCGGATGGATCAACCCTTTCGCGGTCTCGGGCGGTTTTCGATTTCGGGCGGTTTGCGATCTCGGGCGGTTTGCGATCTCGGGCGGTTTGCGATCTCGGGTGGTTCTCGAACCGCCCCTACGTCGTTTTCTATCTCTTATTCTTTAACGGGTCTCGGTCCCGGGCGGTTTGCGATCTCGGGCGGTTCTCGAACCGCCCCTACGTCGTTTTCTATCTCTTATTCTTCAACGGGTCTCGGTCCTGGGCGGTTTGCGATCTCGGGTGGTTCTCGAACCGCCCCTACGTCGTTTTCTGTCTCTTATTCTTCAACGGGTCTCGGTCCTGGGCGGTTTGCGATCCCGGGCGGTTCTCGAACCGCCCCTACGTCGTTTTCTATCTCTTATTCTTTAACGGGTCTCGGTCCTGGGCGGTTTGCGATCTCGGGCGGTTCTCGAACCGCCCCTACGTCGTTTTCTGTCTCTTATTCTTTAACGGGTCTCGGTCCTGGGCGGTTTGCGATCTCGGGCGGTTCTCGAACCGCCCCTACGTCGTTTTCTATCTCTTATTCTTCAACGGGTCTCGGTCCTGGGTGGTTTGCGATCTCGGGCGGTTCTCGAACCGCCCCTACTCGATTATGGAGTCCTCGTCTACGATCAGGACGGTATCATCGTGCCCGGAGATGCCCGGTAGGATTTCCCAGGGGTGGTTGCTGTGATTGATATTGTTGCGAATAATGGACTCCTCAATGCGGATGGTGCCGTCGTGGTTATTGCTGACAAAAAAGATCGCTGGCCCGTGGATATTGGCTTCGTTGTGCTCGATGCGCGTCCCACACACCGATAGGGTCATGGTGCCGCCGTCGTTGTAAATGGCGCCTCCGCTGCCGCCGCCTGGCGTGCCCTGATCAGCTGGGTTGCCCCCGTTGCCAATGGCCTTGTTGTGGGTAAATACGCTGTTTAACACGGTCCACGACACGCCGATGGAGCTGATACCACCTCCGTTGGCGCAGACGTTGCCCAAGTCGTCCCGTCCGCCAAACGTGCTGTGGACCACGTATACCGGCGCATCATCGTACTGGCTAAACACCCGAATGCCTGCCCCGCCCACGTCAGGCCCGGTATCTGCACAGACGTTATTGAAAAACCTACAGTTGATCACCTTGAACCGACCGCCCCGCACCCAAATGGCGCCGCCACCGTCGTATTCGGTTTCGCCCTTTGAGTTCGCATCCACAAAGGTGAGGTTCTGCACTGTCAGCCGGGGATGATCCTGATTGTCACAGTGATCCGTTGTCCACACCTGGTCTGGGTCACACGTGTTCATGTACAGGATTCGCCTGACATCCCCACCGCTCAGGGTGACCTTACCGCCGCCGTCGATCACAATCTCCGGCCCTGTATCGTTAAAGATTTTCGCGGTCTCCTCCATGACGATGGTCACTGGATCTGGACCGCAATCAAACCCGATAACCCCGCCCTGGGCAATGGCCTCTACAACCGCCTGGCTGGTGCAACTCTCTGGTGTGCCGTCGCCGATCACCCGGTCAGTCGTACTTGCATCTGCCGCAATGGCCTCGTCAGGGACTGGACAATCGCCATCGGGATTGCCTGGGACGGGCATATCATCTGTGATTTCCGTATAATCCACGTCTGTATTGCCGGCGTCCGTATCCGATGAGCATCCCCAAAAGAAAACCATAAGCCCCCACCCAGTTGCCAATACCAACGTTTTATTCGGCATATCTATGCACTCCTAGATAAGAAACACGAATGCGTCAAAAAACCATTACTTTGAAATTATACACTACTGATAGAACAGTGCAGGTATTGGGTTTCATCTTTGCCCCATCCTTGGCCCTCTCATGGTAGCCCCCACCCCGGCCCTCCCCCGGTGGACGTTTGGACGTTGGGGGAGGGGGAAGCGGAATACAGCACAAATGCCGAGCAGTTGCTTTTGACTCGGTTGAGAAGAAAATCATTGCCGGGCTTTCGATTCATAAAAATTGTCCCTCACCCTCCCCCAGCGTCAAATTGTCCACCGGGGGAGGGCCAGGGTGGGGGCTACCATGAGAGGGACGGGGTGGGGGCCGAAAAGTGCGAATACCAAAGGGAGGGACGGGGTGGGGGGCCATACGCGTTAACCAAAACAAACGGATTGGCGTATTGAGATTCCCCCTTCGACGAAGGGGGTTAGGGGGATTTC
>JASJCT010000079.1 GCA_030065855.1 Myxococcota bacterium | reverse complement strand
ATTCGATTCCGTTGGATTACTAAAATAAAGAAGACTCTTTCGGACATGATCAAAATTAAACCGTTGATCCGGGCGCACCTTTGTTTCATCGGAAATAAGCAGCGGTGAAGTTAACCCACAGCCGTAAAGTATTCCGAAAAACAGGGTAATAAACATAATTCTCATCGTAATCTCAACTCTGGAGGCCCTCACGCTGAACGTCTCCCCTTCCACTGAAAGCAGGGGATAAGCGGCATAAGAACCATCTGCCGCTCACCGGCTGTGTCCTGTCAATCCAGATGATTCAGTTTGTAACAGTAGCTCGCCCTCCGAAGACATGTCAATCCAAGTGAGGGAAACGGGCTCTACGTTTATCGGCTGCGTAGTTTAGCCAACAAGCGCAAAATCTCTATATACAGCCACACCAAGGTGACAATGAGCCCAAAGGCGCCGTACCACTCCATGTACTTGGGTGCCCCCATCTCGGCACCATTCTCGATGAAATCGAAATCCAGCACCAGGTTGAGAGCAGCGATGACGACAACCACCAGACTGAACCCGATGCCGATAGGGCCGCTATCGTGGATATATGGGATGCCCACGCCAAAAAAGCCTGCCACTATCGACACCAGATAGATCAGAAATATCCCACCTGTGGCAGCTGCAATGCCCAGCTTGAAATTCTCTGTAGGTTTGATGATGCGTGACTTGTAGGCAAATAACAGTGCGCACAAGGTGCCAAAAGTCAGTACGACTGCCTGAAGGACAATACCGGGGTACATCGCTTCAAAAATGGCAGAGATACCACCGAGAAAGAGTCCCTCCAACAGGGCATAGATGGGGGAAGTGACAGGGGCCCAGGTCTTTTTGAATACCGTAATCAGTGCAACGACGAACCCACCGATAGCACCTCCCAAGACCAGCGGCATGACTGCAGAAAAATCACCAGCTCCCTCTACGCCATCCATGGCTCGACGCCACGTCCAGGTCGCCGCAAAGACGAGCAAGCCAAGCAGCATGAATGTCTTCGTTGCCGTGCCCTGTATCGTCATCGATGTTTCGGTACGGGTGCCGGCAAAGTTTTTAAACGTGTTTTTATTTAAGGCCGGATTCGCTGTCCTCATCATATCCTTGTTTCCTCCTTCTGACCCAGCATAGCGGAGTAGCTGGATTGAGTATACCGAGTTACAGCATTATTGCCGAATGAATGGTGGTAAGATCGGAAGCTCCAAAGCCATAGTACGCAGTCGTTAGGATGGAATCTGCAGAAGCACATCAATAGCTTACTCTGGCGCCGCCAAAAGACTCACCCGTCGTTTGAGATGAGAAAGATAGACATCGCTGCGATCGAGGCGGCGTCTCGCGGAAACGATGCTTGACACTGTAGACAAACCCATAACAATATGGTGCGAATAGGATTCGCATCTCCAAAGCGATGCTTCCTGGTTGTTATTATTGAGAAGAAAGGTCGAGACACAGATGTCTTTTCGAATGAAAACGCTCGGTGCCTTTGGGGTGACACTACTTCTGTCACTCGCCCTTGCCTGTTCTGTAAATGAGGAACCCGATCCTTCGTTCAAAAATGCGTTACCCAAAAAGGACCCTGTTTCCAGGACAGCAAGCAAAGCCGAAACCGAGGCCGATCTACGCCAGCGCGCGAAGCGAATTCACACCGCCGCCGTCACCATGGACTCCCACGTAGACATAACCGGGGAGGACTACGCAACCGAGAAGGTGGATCCGGGTATCGACAACCCAGAGCTGCGATGCGATCTGGTGAAGATGAAGCGCGGCGGTATGGACGGGGTGTTCCTGGCGGTCTATGTGGGTCAACGAGGAGAGCTGAACGAAAAGGGGTATAAAAAAGTCCACGAAACAGCACTCAAGCGATTCCAGGCCATCCACCGCATCTTCAACATGTACCCCAAGAGATGCGAGCTCGCTGTGAACGCGGACGACGTTGAGAGGATCTCGAAAACCGGCAAGCGGGCCATCGCCATTGGCATCGAGAACGGATACCCAGTGGGCGAGGAGATTGCGAATCTCAAGAAGTTCTACGATTTGGGCGCCAGGTACATCACGCTGAGCCACAGCCACCACAACCAAATCTGCGATTCTTCCGGACCAGAGGAACCCTTGCACGGAGGGCTCTCAGAATTTGGCACAAAGGTCGTGGCTGAGATGAACCGCCTCGGGATGATGTGCGACGCCTCCCATATCTCGGAAAAGTCGTTTTACGACCTGATCGAGGTCTCTAAGGCGCCCATCATCGCCTCCCATTCGGGCTGCTATGCGATCAACCCCCACAACCGCAACCTCACCGACGACCAGTTAAGGGCACTGAAAAAAAATGGTGGTGTGATTCAGATCGTCGCCCTGGACTCCTTCCTTAAAAAAGAGCCCCAGGCCTTCCTCGACGCACTGGCCGCGGCCAGGGATGAGCTCGATATCCCCACCTGGCAAGAGTTCTACAAGCTGTCCGAGAAAAAACGGAAGGCCTTGAGAGGCAATATGGAGCGGTACTGGAAGCGCCGCGACGCCATCGAAAAAGAGTTCGCCTACGTAAACGTCGAAGACTTAGTGAACCACATCGATCACGCGGTGAAGGTCGCCGGCATCGATCACGTGGGCATCGGCACCGACTTTGACGGCGGCGGCGGCATCCCCGGTTTCAACAACCACGGGGAAGCTCTCAACGTAACAGTGGCGCTTGTGCGACGGGGGTACAGCGAAGAAGAGATCAAGAAAATATGGGGCGGCAATTTGCTCCGCGTCTGGCGTGACGTGGAAAAGGTCGCGCGCAATCTGAATCCCTGAGATGTTCAATTGGGATGTTCAATTGGCTAGATGTCCGTGAAACGAGGGGGACAGGACGGACAGTTGGGAGTAAACATGGGCTACTATATCAACGATCGTTCAACAAGCCTCGATGATCTCCAAGCACGCCTTGAGGCGACAGACTTGGTTCCAAGCCTTCAACCCCTGCTAGACGGACTGACGAAAAAGATGGATGCGCTCAAAAAGGCTGGGGTGACATCCGTTGCCGATCTGAGAACCCGAATGAAGACCAAGAAGTCGCTCTCAACCCTTGCCGACGATTCGGGTATCGATACTAATCATCTCGTGCTGCTTCGACGTGCCATCGAGGGGTTCTTTCCCAAACCACAGCCACTGAAGGTCTTTGATTGGTTGGACCAGGACACGGTCCTCAAGCTGGAACAGGCTGGGGTGAAGAACACCCTGCAGTTCTACGAGGGGGCTTTGTCAGACGCTGGCGGGCTTGCCAAGAGGGCGGGCATCCAGAGGAAAAACCTGTCTGAGCTCCTGGCGCTTTCTGACCTATCACGCGTGCAGTGGGTCAGCCCTACCTTTGCTAGGACACTGGTCGCGGCCGGCTTTACCAGTGCCGAAAAGGTAAGCAAGGCGGACCCCAGGATACTCAATGACGCTATCATGCAGGCCAATGAAAACGCGCGATTTTACAAAGGCAAGGTAGGGCTGCGCGACATCAAGCGGCTCATTGACGCCGCTGCATATGCTCCGTAGCAGTGCACTATTGTCCAAAACAATGACAGTCCTGGTGTATCCGATTCCACAGCGTGCCGCGGCGTTTTAATCAACCAGGGTACGGGATTGAGCATTGGGAATAGGCACTGCCAAGGGAGATGGAGACACTCTTTATCATGGCGTAAACCGCCTTACCAGGCTTGAGGTCGAGCTCCAGAGCAGCCTTGGGGGTGACGGTTGCGATGAGTGGCTGGGAGCCAACGGTCATCCAGACATCGACAGGGGCGCCGATGTTCGTGTCGGTGATGTCAGTCACGTTTGCGGGAAAGACATTTTGAATGCTGGTACCCGCGATGGGATCAAGGGCGATGCCGACGTTCCTGGGATGGATGCGGATACGTACGGGATTTCCAATGGGCACATTGGTCCGCGAGATGCAAAACTCACCGCCGTCGAACCGCAGGCGGGTAATACCCTGGGTGTCGTTGTGGGACGCCACGGTTGTTGCGAGCACCACGCCCGCTTCAGTACGACCGGCGAGCTTTTGAAAGTCGGGTCGCGCCGTGATATCTGCCACATCACCCACGGCAAGGGTAGATCCCTTTTCGATGAATACAAGTGTATCGGCCAGATTCAGAATCTCGTCCACAGAGTGGGTAACGTAGAGCACGGGAACTTTTAGCTCATTTGGAAACCGACCGATATAGGGAAGCAGCTCAGCCTTGCGAGCAGCGTCTAGTGAGGCAAGGGGTTCGTCCATAAGCAGAAGCCGAGGGCTGGTGAGTAGCGCCCTCCCAATGGCAACGCGTTGTTTTTCGCCGCCAGAGAGCGTGGCCGGGCGACGATGGAGCAGGTGTCTGATGCCTAACAGGTTCACCACCGCATCGAATCGGATGTAGCGCTGTTTTTGGGGGGTTCGCTTCATCCCGTAGGTGAGGTTGGCCTGAACCGTCAAGTGGTGAAAGAGCCTGTCCTCTTGAAAAACATAGCCGAATCGTCGCTTTTCAGGTGGTATGTCAATTCGCTGAGCACTGTCAAAGACACAGCAGTCGCCCACTAAGATGCGCCCCGAATCGGGTCGTTTGAGCCCTGCTATCATATCGATCACTGAGCTCTTGCCCGCCCCGGAGTGACCGAATAGTGCGGTGACGCCGGCCCCAGCGGTGACAAAGGTCGCCTGGACAGCGAAGCTCCCGAGCCTCTTCTCGATTGTGACGTCCAACACCCGCTATACCTCTCCCTTCAGACGGCGCGACACGCGGCGAGCGAGCACCTCGGATGCCACCAGCGCAACAAAAGCCACCAACACTGAGATGACGCACAGGCGCATGGCCCCCATTTCACCACCGGGCATCTGGATCAGGGTAAATAGGGCGAGAGGTAAGGTGCGAGTCTGATCAGGAATATTAGATACAAACGTGATAGTGGCACCGAATTCGCTGAGGCTCCTGGCAAAGGCGAGGATGACACCCGTGAGAATGCCGGGAAACGTGAGGGGGAGCGTAATGGAAAAGAACACATCTATGGGTCGAGCCCCAAGGGTTCGGGATGCCCATTCTAGGCCTTGATCCACGCTCTCGATGGAGAGTCGAACCGCGCGTACAAGCAGCGGAAACGCCATCACTGCCGACGCTAGGGCCGCACCCTTCCAATTGAATGCAAATTCGAGCCCGGTTATCGACTTCAGCCATCCGCCAATCACGCCCTGGTTGCCCATCACGACAAGGAGCAAATATCCCGTCACCACGGGCGGCAACACCAGAGGCAGGTGCACCAAACTGTCGACAATGGATTTGCCCGGAAACTGCTTTCGGGCGAGCACCCAGGCGATGAAAATGCCTGGGCCCAGACTGCCCAACACAGCCCATATCGCTACCCACAGACTGAGACGCAGCGCTTCCACCTCAAGTGGGGTCAGTTGGAAGATACTGCTCATAGGACCTTGAATCCATATTTTTCAAAGACAGCCCTGGCATCAACTCCCTTGAGATACTTGATGAACACATGCGATTCAGGGGACGGTGGGGTCGCCACCAGCGCCGCCGGATAGGTAATGGCCGAGTGGGTCGCAGCTGGAAACTCGGAAACGATCCTCACCTTGTCGCTAACGGCCGCATCCGTAGCATACACAATGCCCAGTGGCGCTTCAGCACGTTCCACTAGGGCCAAGCATGCCCGCACGTCCCACGCCCGGGCCACCTGTGGTGCCAACGCTACCCAGAGCCCAAGTGACTCGAGGGCCTGTTTGCCATAGGTGCCAGCAGGGACGTGGTCCGGGTCCCCCATGGCCAACTTGTCTTGCCCCAGAACCGCTGCTAGATTACTGTCCAGCGCGATAGTGACATGTGCTGTTGACACTTTGGGGGCAATAAGTACAAGTCGGTTGCCCAGTAAAGCGAATCGATTTTCTTTCAGGACCCGTCTCTTTTCTACCAAGTAGTCCATCCATTTGGGATTGGCTGAGATATAGATATCTGCCGGTGCTCCCTCGGCGATCTGCTTGGCGAGAGTGGACGATGAGGCAAAGGATGTCCTAACCGGGATCTGACTTATTTTAGTAAACCCCGTGGCGATTTCGGTGAGGGCGTTGGTGGTGGAGGCCGCGGCAAACACGGTCACCGACGAAGCAATCTCCGGTGCGCATCTCAGCAGTCCCAATGCGAGAAGAGCGAGTGCCCGCGTTTTGATGACAGTCATGATTGGCACTCCTCTACTACTTTCTAAAACCCTGCCTGGAGGCTCAAGCGGATTTCGTTTGTGGCAGCGGACGGGTCTCTGCCGGCAAAGCGATAATGATAATCGGCCTTGAGCGCTATGGACGGTCCGAAAACGTACCAGTTCACTGCTCCGCCGAGCTCGTCGATTTGTTCAATCTCGCTATTGTCACCCCAAGGGTGTACCTGTCCGTAGCGCGCAGCTAGCTCTACTGGGATCTCAGGCAGCAACCACCCGACCTGTACGAACCAGCCGAGCCCGCTGCGGGGTCCTTCTACGTCGATGATGGGAGTAATACCATCCCCCTCGAACATTGGATTGCCGTCCTGATCTAGGGCCTGCACACCTCCAGGACTGCGAATCGACTTGCGAACGTAGACCTCAGAACTAAGGGAAATGCCGAGGAACTTGAACGCAACATCTGCGGTGGCGGTGTGGATGTCAGTTGTACCGCCATCCGACGGAACACTCCCATTGATTCCCTGATTTTTCTTAGCCTCATCCAGAAATGCATAGGCCGCTCCAATAGCGAAGCGCGGTGTTTGGCGTCTTTTGAGATCGGCCTCCACATAATCGTTGAACAGGCCAAGCAGATGCACCTCAAGGCGCGCCACGTACAGCATGCCGAAGTCAGACGCGCCGTACCCGTCGCGACCCTCGCCGATGAAAATACCCGTGCGATAGCGAAGCAGGTTGAGGCCAAACAGGTCCGCAGATTGCAATTCAAAACCAATGTCGCGGTCTAGGTTAAACTCAAAATTGGCCGCGGTTCGATCCACGAACTGGAGCTTGCAATAGGGTATGACGCGGCTCTTGTTGAACGGCACTCGATACTGGCCCACTTGAAAGGTCAAATCTCTTAGATAGTCAAACTTGAAATACCAATCAAAAATCGGGCTCTTATGGGCCACCCCGTTTTTGAACTTCATATCCTGCGGTGAGAACGCCAACTGGACGTAATATTTATTATGCTTACCAAAGAAGTTCCCAAGAAAATAGAGCCTGGCCCGCCGCAATGCAAGTGCCTGAGTCCAGTCGCCGCTCGACTCGGATGCGGTATAGAGCATCTGGCCGAACACCTTCATGGACAAGTGGAAATCCCCATCAAAACGCGAAATATCGAGCCCGCTTCCCGATCCGAGATTTACCTCCGTCCCTGGCTCCCCTGGTTCCCCCTGGACCGAGTCTCCCTCGCTCTGGGCCTGCCCACTGCCCATGAGCCCAAGAGTCGCCACACTCGCGGTCGCAATTGCCCATAGGAACACCATCTTTCTCATTGCAACACCTATTATGCCAAACCAGACATATGTCGAAATCGACATAGCACCCACAGAGTGGCAAGTCAATTGTGATCCAATGAGATCGTCGCTGACTCAAATTGGGATTCGGTCAGACCCGATGTAGGAGCCAAGGAAACTTTCTTTGATGCTGTCCTGCGTCACGCCGCATATAGAGCACATGCAGATGTGAGGCCTGACCCGGCAGCGACAAACAGAACATTGTCATGCTCTTTTAGTGTGCCCGCTTCCACAATCTTGTGAAACCCCAGTGGCAGTGCTGATGTATGGGGATCACCGTACTCGTCATAGATATCCACGGGCTGCGACCCGTTGTTGAGGCCGATGCCTGTATGAACGCGCTCGGCAAAGCCCTTTGCCTGTTGAGAACTCAGCAGAAATCGAATGCTTTTGGTGTCAATGTGGTGATCGTTGAAATATTTGTCGAGTGACTGAGTAACAAATTCATAGAGGTGATCAACAAAATCCTCTCTCTGATTCAATGTAATTTTTTCCCTGCCAGTAGGTCCACAGTTGGTTACAAGAAGTCCACCTTCAAATCCCGGATATTCATCTCCAGAAGTGTTGATGAAAAAATTTCTGAACCCCTTGTCTTGATCTTCAGAGTGAGACAACAGGGTAGCCGCCCCAACAGAACTATAGGGAAACGCTGGATGCTTTATTTTAGAAGGGTGGACATCACCCGAGACGATCAATGCATGCTTGGCCCGGCCTGTCTTAAGGGTCGCATCTGCCACATGGAGGGCATTTACATACCCACAGGCGCCGTTATACAAATCAAAACAAAAGGTAGATGCTGTCTCCTGGTTTACTGGATCCGGACTAATGCCGATTCGCTGTTGTATAAGCGGTGCCATAGCCGGTTCCACAATGTTTTCATCGTGATAAACACCGACATTGATCAACAGATCGATATCATTTTTATTTACCCCGGCCTTCTCCAGACATCGGATGCCCGCCTGCCCTGTCAACTCCAGTGAACTCGTAATATTGTTTTGGATAATCGCCGTTGTGTTAATGATTGTTCCCATTAGTCCACCTTTATATCGCCGATAGTGGCCGCTACGGCTCCCAGCATGATTCCTGAAGCCATAATGAGAAACAAGATACGCGCGCCTGGTTGAATCTTTCCCTGTTTTATATAATCGTATAGCGCAACAAAATGTGATGTGGATGACGTATTGCCGTATCTATCGAGACTTATCACAACTTCCGGAAAGTAATCTGATCCATCCTTTGATACCACTGGAATACAAGCTTCTACGCCAGCGTCAATAGCGCGCGTGGATGTCTGATGAGGAATCGCAAAATCAAAATCTTCCACTGATAACCCGTACTGTTGCATATAGCGCTGCAAGATGACCGGCAATCGTTCAATTGACTCCTTGTGTATGGCCATGGAGTCGGTATACATGGCAACCCCTGAATGTTGCGCACTTGGCATGCCGAAACAGAGGTCCGCATATTCTGAAACACAGAAGAGATCCGGTGGCACATTAAAGCCCTCTGTATCGTCCATAGCATTGTCGATGATGCAGGCTGCACCGGAATCACCCACGGTCAATGAGGCGAGTTGGGCATCAATAGGATCCTTTATCTCTTTTATCGCCGTCTCGGTAATGGGTGTAATACACTCTCCACTGACCACCATACCGCTTTTTACGACCCCGGCCTTGATCATGTCGTACACAATACTCACGCCGCTCATCATACCGGCACATGCATTGGTGATATCAAAATTGATAGCTGACGGCCGCATGCCAAGATCGCTCTTTAGGGACTTGCTGAGCGCTGGTTCAAATAAATAGTTTAACCCGCCCTTGAACCGCGTTATCGAGCAGGAGATGATGATATCAATATCCGTAGCTTTATATTGGGACACGTTAAGGCATTTTTTGGCAGCGCACATGGCCAGGGACAATGAATCTTCGTCATCACCGCGCCAACGGCGTTCCCGGATGCCCGTCAGGTCCTCTAAGTCGAAAAGTGGTTTTTCCTCCATCTGGTCTATCAACGCCTGGGTCGTCACGATCTTCTCAGGCAAATAGACCCCCAGGCTTTCAAATCGTGGATTATCCATTCTTACTCCGCTTACCTAACTCTAACCTTCAGGTGTATTTCGCAACCATACAAAGCGCGAAAAGATATCGCCTGAGATATTTAAAATGTTTCCTGGTCTAATTGATTTTTTCATTTTTTTCGGTCCTTTCCAAATTGCAACACAGATCTCTGTCCACCCAGCAGCGTTGCCCTCAAAGATATCAACAACATAGCCAGGCTAGAAATCTCTCTAAGCAACGGTGTGTGGGTACATCCCAAATGGATTCACTTGGTTCATTGCCAATTTCGAGTTAATTGGACCCAACCTGGACGGACCCAGTATTGCGATAAGATAAGATTTACCTAGTTAAATCAAAGTTTTAGAATCAAAAAAAACATCCAATGCAATCGGGATTATGGATACCAGGTGCCATATTTACACAGGATTATGACCCACAGCCTAAAGATTATTATATTCTGAAGGTAATATTGGCCATCATCGTGTGTGCATTCCCACCATATTCATAGTCTGGATCTAGCGTATTTGTCTGATCATCCTTGGTTACCCTTTCGGGGACCAGATACTGGAACTGGTATGAGGCGTTTAACTCTAGCGCGCCGCCCAAATTGCCCAATCTTGAAATGATATATTGGATGCCCACCGAGCCCACATGCTTATTGTTGTCCAGGAAATTATATGGTCCGGTTCTGGCTGCTTTTGGTACATAGCTGGGTTGGTAATAGTAGCCTGCAATGGCTGTGAGGTTTGTTATAACATTATATGAAATACCAAATTTCGACATAATAATACTTTCCATTTGGGGTATGTTCGGAAAATTAATAAAATTGGCCGACGATACCTTAAACTTTGACCACCGCTGGTACTCCCCTTCTAGAGACAGTGAAAGGCCGCTTATTGAATAGGAAATCCCAAAAATAAATGTCTCGGGTGTATAGTAGTCGTACAGGGCCAGTACCATCTCCAGGGGGATATTGCCTGTGGCAACGGCAAAGGTATCAAATGGATATATGTTTAGCTCTGACCACTGGCGATATGCAAATGCCAGTTCCAATGTCTCGAGATTTTTAATGCCGATTAGTTTTCCTGGACGTACATACACACCGCCCAGGAAAGAGGGATCCATGGACATATCCATTCTGGATTCACCCTCAGGGGTCTGTTCTTCTGCAGAGATATCAACCTCTGTAATTTTTACCTTCCCCTTGCCTACAAAAGATAGATGTGCGCCCAGGCCTATGCCAAAGGCGTCTTCCAAAAACCCCAGACCTATCCCTGCTTGGAGTACGGCCCGCTGGGCCTCTCGTCCATAGCGCATGAAGTTATGGGTCCTAGGACTGAGATCATTGATCTTCACCACTGAGCCGTCGTCATTGGACATCAATCCAAAACCAAAACGAGCCGAGGAGATTGCCGTGGGCAATTTGTATAAGATATTCAGGTCTGCGACGATGCCCAAGACAATCGAACCGTAGTTAAGATCGTCAGCACCTTTTGTTGGCCGAGGCGAGCCTGTGTTGGGATCTACCCTGTTAATATCTATAGAGAACTGGGGCAGTGTATAGAGGTATCCCAGGGCAAGCTGATTTGGAAAAAAGTCATCATCATCACCCTCTCCCTTTTCCTTAACGAGTCTATAAGGAAAGGATGGATCTCCTCCTTTAAGATGAGCGGTCTTGCCCAAACCCGCCATGTTATAGAACAGGGAAGACCAGTCCTCTACCACGGCGCTCATGGCATTGCCCATGGCAATCCCCTTGGCAGAGAACCCATAGGTGTGGGCCGTACTGGCTGCAAAGAGCTCAGACGCTGAAATACTCACCAGGGATGCGCTTAATAACAGTATCAGTATCTTTTTCATAAATGAGATGACTCCTGTTTATCTAGACTATGCTCAATCATTAATCTGAAAGCCGTATCGTTCGATAACATCAGCAATATATTCATCGTCCACGGTCTGGGAAATCAGGGATAGATCTGTCAGCAACTGGGAGAGAATGGGCCAGAGCTCTGAATCCTTGGCAACTGTGGTACTTGCAAGAAACTGGTCTAGATCCAGCACAGTCGTCTCCCATGTATAGGAGGGAATGGTCACAGTATCAAAGAGGAATGCCATTAAGCCCTCTTCTGTAATGTTATCTTTCAATATCGTTAAAAATGATTCGTAGTTTTCACCTGTACTATCAGCCCAAATGCCGTGTATCTGCGGGAGGCGATGCTGCAGCAGGCGCAACGCGATGTCATGCCCCTCTTCACCCTGGTATACCCACTTGGATTGGTCGTCATTGTAATAGGCGAGGAACTTACCCAGTGTGTAAAGCAGGGCTTCAAGCCGGGCGTCGCTCCCATCCAACCGTTCCCGCAAAATATCGGTAATGGCGAGCGAGGGCTCGACAATATTATAAGCGCTGTCCTGTACCAGCAAGTCGATGAACAGAGCGTCTATGTCGTCGAGGATGTCAGTCAGCGCCTGCCAGTTATTGGTCATGTCAAATCGATAAAAACAGGAGATAACATCATCGGCATATTGGGGCTCAAGGGTAAACGATATATCGGCATGTCCTTGTGCGTTCTCTGTAAGCGTTATGGTATCCGCGATACCAGGGCCGGTAAGGCTTCCTGCCGCGCTATTGATGAGAACCGAATCTCCTGTTTTCCTATCTGATGCAACCACGAGTATTTGATGATCAGCCGCTGGGACATAGGCCAGGGTATCCTCTACAGCCGCCCCATTGTGGGAGAGCAGCTCATCCTCCTGGAGCTGGCCATTCTCAGGCATTACCGAAATGCTATTGGGATATCGATACGGGGCAGCATCTAGCACATCGACAGTGCCGATGGTTACAGGGTCCACACCTATGTCATCGTTCCCGACGAGTTTGTCGATCGCGTCATTTACATCCAGATCCACATCTCTCAGGTCGTCATCATCAAACCAGAAGTCGGGAATGACCATCTCGTGCCGGGACGCTGCATTTAGCTTTGCAGCCCGCCCCTCTGCCATGCGTTGCGACGAGATGATCTGCTCCAGCCCGTAAAAGATCTTCCTCCTGGGGCCCCAGAGGTCATAGGACTGGGCGTCAAAGTCTGTTGCGCTGGCATCCATGTGTGCGCTTATTGCGTCATCGTCGTCATTTTCGCTGTCCAAAGAATCCATGAGCATATCTATGAGGTTGGTGATGAGGCGCGGATTGGCATCGCTTACTGGCGAGGTCACATCGTACTGGGTCATGTAGGCCAGGAGGCCATCAGCGCGTTTTGTACTATCACTCCTATCCATGCTGGGATCACTATCCAAGAGAAAGGATAGGAATGTGGGATGGGCAATCGGCTGATAATAGTCGCGGGCAGCCCATCCGCCAAAGTAGGCTGTGGGGGTGTCGTCCTCGACGTCTTCAAATCCATTAATGAAATTGTCAGGAGCCAAGAAGTCAATATGGGCAAAATTATGACCATCAAATGAGGTCGATGCGTTATTGCCGTTTACCCGCGGAAGCCATGCATCGCGGGCAACTGTCTCGTCAATGGCTTCGTTATAAAAGAAGTAGGGCATGAGGATACTGTTTAGATTGTTTGCGAATTTTGTAAGTGCATGGTTTTTATCGGTCGAACGCTCCCAGAAGATGCCCAGCAGCGTCGTGAGCAACGGCATGATGGCATTGCGCTGCCGCCAGTTCTCATCTGAATCATTGGCTTCGAATTCAGTTGAGCCCAGTGAGTCCTGCAGATAGTTCAACCCATTGTCCGTCACATGAACCAGCGGGCTCAGCGGGAAACCAAGCCTGTATAAGGCCGGAAGATTGGCACCGACGATATAAGGCGTTGCAGTGCCCCTGCCCATGGTTTCGTTGTATACTAGTTCTTCGTCAGCACCAATTGTCTCGATAACAGCAGATATTTTCCGAGTTGGAATAGCATGGAAATCCATCCTGTAATCGCCAGGAACCATAGAGACTTCATCAGATGTTTGCGCCTTTGCCCACATTCGGTTTTCACGGAAAATTCTGGCATTAACAATACCGGTCCAGCCATTGACCTCTACTGCCTGAAAAAGAGACGATTCCAGACCACCAACCATTTCTGGCAAAATGGGACTGTCAGATCTTAGATACATCGGAATGATCAAGACCATCTTCTTTTCATTCATCACCCATTGATAATTTCTGTACAGGGCTTCTTCCTGACTCGCGCAGGCTCTCTTGGGTTCATCTGCTGCAATCATTTCCTTATAGAATTTACACCCAGCTTGAGTAGAACTGCCGTTACCGCTCATATCAGCAAGTGAGACATAGCGATTTGGCGCATCTCTCCCGCCCAATCGCATGAGATAAAAGTCAGAACGCCATTGTGGTTTATATCGGTTATAACGCATGGGCTTTAGCATCTCCATCGATATGGTGCCGCTGGGTTCACCCAAAATCGATTGTACGGCTGTCCCATCTCCCACATTGGTAACCTCAATCTTGGCAGTGCTGGGATCTTGGCTTTGCCCAATGAATATTAAGCCGTGTTCGGTTTTTCCCACATGTTGTGAACCAATAACACTCTGTATCTGAGATATAATTTCATCAACTGTCCACATGCCAGGACTAAACGTTACTTCGGCGTCGACAGCATCGTCGATAACAATACGAATCGTTTGGGAAGATGTTACCTGTACAGCGTTTCTATTGAGTGTAAATTCTTCCCGATCCACAAATGGAAATGGTGAAAGTAAAAATTCATCAACTGGGTTAAAATATGGAAGTCCAACAGCATTAATAAGGCAATTATTTTCTAGTGTAATTGGTCCATTATCAGCAGCATCATAAATTTTAAGCTGGTCTCCGTGATCATAGCAAATCGTTTTACCCGCAGCTGAATTGATCTCATCCCTAACATCAGAAAGCGAATATGTCGTGCTGTCGTCAAATGAAACGGTAATATCGATGCTGGACCCAATTTTGATACTAATTTCTGATTTACTCACCGAGAAGGGGGTCTCTACAGGGTATTTGGCGTTTGTTACCAGCACCGTATGGGTCAGTGGCATTGCGACGGGGTATGCTAAATGATCTCTCGGGTCATCCCCTTCAGCTGGGTAAATATACTCCCAGGTGGATGGGTCACCTGGATCTGCCTTGTGCACATACGCATAGGTCTTTCCATTTGGCCGAATGTATTTATAATAGCTTCTACCATCACTCAGCTGCTCCTGCAGTGCATTTGGGTCCGCATAAAAATAGGGGCCTTCCCCATTCATACATGCGCGAGCAACACCGCCGATGGTCCATGCCATCTGGGATATGCCGGATCCAGGATCGGGGTCGGCGATATTGTTTTTCACCAGACCATCAGGTGAATAGGGTGTGTAATTGTTTAGCGTCGCTCCATCATTGCCATGCCAATTGCCCCCGTCAGCCCGTCCATAATCACCGACACTGGATCCAGCAAGAAATCGCAGTACCCCGTAGTCCTGATCATAATAAAAACGATAGGACCAGTGCTCATTGGCATGGGTCGAATAGGGCCGGATACTTCTATAGCTGCGATCGTGCCTTTCAAACGCGCCTTCTTCATCCAGAAAATTGAGCTCGTAGGCACCTAACCCCATTGTTTTTTTACTGGTCAGTGAAAAGAGCGAGTCATTAAAGGAAAACTCCCCAGCTGCCCCATGGCCGTGCAGATCAAGAACCGCCTCAGGGGCGTTCTCATCGGTTTCGTCTCCAAACTCATCTGTATTCCCGCCGTGTTTAAATCCAAAGTTCCCTGTAAGACCTGTAAGAAAGAAGAGCGACTCCAGATGACTGGCCTTATAGGTTGTTCCAAATATCTCATTGCTGATTGGGTTTAGACGATCCCTGCCATAGGCATCGTAGCGAATCATATTATACAGCGACGCCTCCATTCTCCCGTCCTGCCAATCGATATTCAGGTTCTTTAATCTTTCGAGGAAGCGTGCCAACGTATATCTCTTAGAAGACGGATCCTCCAACTGGGCCCCTGGCCTGTCTTCTCGCACAACCATGGCCTTGAGATTGGAAAACGTGTCCTTAAGCGCAACGCCCAACTCCGCGTTTGAAAAGAGGACGCCGGTATTGTCCGTGTTATATATATCTCTTGTTGAATCACTGTTTGAGGTCTGAAGGCTACCGTATACATCTCCCCCCTGTGTAAAGTAGGACTCGAGATTGGTAATGAGAGATTTATAAACTTCAGTTTTTCCACTAATAAGCGTGAGCTCTGCATCTTCAATGAGCTCGAACACCTTATTGTGGTCAATGGGTTCAGATTTTGACAGGTGAAGAAAACCACTTAAAAGCGCATGGATGCCTTTTGTTATATTCCCGATGCCAGTGTTGGTGTGGACGCTTGGGTTGATATCGCTGGCCGTCTGCACGACATCATCTGAGCTGTCAATCCAAATCGGATAGTTGGCGCGCATGAGCAGCTTGCTTAAGGTCTTGTTGAGATCAATAAGGTCTGCTTTAAAATCCGGGTGCTGAACAAAATCCACGAAGTCATTTACAATGTCTCGTATCTCCTCCTGGGTCATTTCCGTCAGTAGATATTCCATTAGGGCTCTTTGCACAGAGAGAAGGCTGCTCCCCAGACCCGGTGTGTCGCTGTTGCTCAAATCATCCAGGTTGGCAAAAAGGTTCATCCTATAATTTGCGCCTGTATCATTAAAAAATTGATCAATATCGGGATCATTAAAGTAGCTGACATCCGTGTCGAGAAGTATGCCGAGAAGCTCACGAAGCTCTCCGAGCAGACCGGTTACAGGCGCATCGCCGTGATCCAGAAGCTGTACGAGCAGCTCAAAAACCCGCACCATCTCATCTTCATAATCGTCGAACGTCGCCTGCATATGGTCGTTTGCGGTCTTGCCGTCAATGTTTTCCCACATTTCATGAAGGGAGGGATAATCATCAAATAATTCAAAGAGTTTTATCTCTGGTTCAGGATCATTGTCTTGGAAGTCAGTGAATTCCGAGTCAAGGCAACCCGCTATAGATATAGCTACGATGATTGTTGCGCCTACTATGAGTTCTATGCTTTTTGACATGGACGATTTCCTCTTTATATTAGAGACTAATAATATAAAAAATTCCCAAAAGAAATTATTTATTGTCCAATTAATGAAAAAATATATCTCATTAATGCCATTCTATAAAGATATAAGCACTATTACTGATTATCTATAATCCAGTAGAATATTCCGAAATCCCTTATCGGTCGTGCGGGTTTTGTAATGGTTCATTGATGTCCAAAACAGCTCGGAAATCAACATGCGTACTTTTAGAAAACGGTCATTCCCGCGCAGGCGGGAATCCAGGTTCCCTTTCACGTGGATTCCCGCTTTCGCGGGAATGACGAGGGTTTCACGAGTTTCTCTATCGTTGTCTTAGACAGTAGTGGTATTGGTTGAATAAGGGGGAGCTTGTCGATTAGAGCAGGCGAATTGCGATAGATATCAGTTGGGGCATCTTGTCATCCCGACCAACCTGGACACATCCACACCCACCAGAATCTTCCTGAGCGTTGTTCCCGTTAGAATTGCCATCTGAATCACTGTCTGAATCACTGTCCGAGTCACTATCTGAATCGCTGTCCGAATCACTATCTGAATCGCCGTCCGAATCGCTGTCCGTGTCACTGTCTGAATCGCTGTCAGTGTCCGTGTCCGAGTCAGTGTCCGAGTCAGTGTCAGTATCGGTATCAGAATCAGTGTCAGTATCTGACCCTGTGTCCGTGTCCTCCTCGCAACTCTCTTCGGGATCATCGGCCCAGATCTCAACATCGTCGATGTTCCAACCACAGGCTGTCCATCCCTGGTCTGTGGTCCCCATGGTCCATCTGAGGTACACCGTGTTCTGACCGTCAGCGTACTGGGAAAGATCGACCTCCATCCGGGTCCACTCGCTGTCAGTTATCGTACTGCTGTTTTCCCACACATCGAACCAATTTTGTTGATCCGTGCTGACGCGGATATATCCGTGATCATACTGGGACTCCTCCAGCCCGAGCCATCGCCAGAACCTTAAGGACACGCCGGTTTGGTCTGAGCAATCAATGGCCGTCGTGGTCAGGTGCTCCTCACCCGCGTCGTGGGCGTAATCCCCATTCAGGTTGACGCCGTACACATTGCTGCCCGTATATCCACCCGTGGGGTCTGGGCTGCCATGTTCATCTCCACCCTGGCCAGTGGGTGTGCCAAAGGCCCATTGGCCCTCTGCGGTCCAGCCGGGATCCTGGTCGAGAGTGAAGCTGTGTACGAGCTTGCCCCCTTCGATTTTAAGGGATATGGGCCGCGCTGTGTCGCCAAGTCCGTCTGTTGTGTTTTTAAACTCAACATTTGCCTCGTAAAGGTCGGACGGGTATTCCAATGTTTCGTCAATGAGGGTAAAGGTCACCTCCTTGGTCTCACCCATTGCCAAGGTGCCGGACGTAACATCTGCCACGAGCCAGTCCACATCGATATTTATCTCAAAATTGTACTCGGTATCCTGGCTGTTGTTGATCACCGTGTACACGACCGACGCCGGCTCAAACGGACCACAATGGGGGCCCATAAAATTCTGCGGCTCCCTGGGTTCGACGGAGATACCGCCCTTGCCCTCGTATTCCAGCCAGGAGGCGTTCCTGCCGATGGCAGCTGCGCCGTACTGAATGCGCATATACCCGCCTTCGCCCCAGTTGGTGCCCCAGGAGTTGCGCATGTGCCAATAACCTTCTGGCTCGTTCCACCCGGTAAGCGCGATGGCGTGATTTGCCTGGCTGCAGCCACCCGTAAACACTCCGCCATTGTAGCTCTGAAGGGAACCATCGGCGCAGCAGGTCACCCACAGGGGACCGTGATTGTAGATTCCCTCTTTGAGGGCCTCGACGTCGTAACTGATGTTGCCGTAATCATCTGCCTGATATTCTTTTTCGTAGGGTCCGTTGCAATTGCTGTCACTGGCAGTATACGGAAACGTCGCTTCCAGGGGTGCGCCGGGATCTCCACCGTCATCGCTCCTGTCCACGAAATACTTGAACATGCACCAGCCCCCGCCACACCCACTGGCGTCATTGGCACAGGAAACCAGGTACTGCTCGGATAAATCTTTTTCAACACCATCTTTGTGCAATATGAGTGTCTCAAGCGGCCCCACAGCGGCAAAGGCCCAGCAACTACCGCAGCTGCCTTGATTCTTGATGGGCGTACAATCGCCTTCATTCTCACACCAGTTGAAGGTTTCGGGTAGTTGCGAATTGGGATCCCCCCGGGTTTCTTCTGGCTTTGGCACGTATACTTCTTCTGGGGCGAGTACGAAATTCCCCTGGTATTTTCCCTCTGAGTAAAATCGAAAGGTCTTTCTCTCTATTGCAGAATTTTTCTCAAAGGGTCGCTCATAGACCAGTGCGAGTTCCGCAGGGCCCTTGGTAGTACCGCTAATGTAGATTCGCGTCTTGCCAGGTGTACCCACAAGTTCGGATTTGCTGTGCAGGTATCGCTTGCCAATGATGTTCAGCACGGCACTCGTTGGCTTTACAATTTCCCAGTCATAACCAGTGGTTATGTTCGAATCCAATTCCAGTACAGTCACGGTATCGACACTCAATGGGATGACGGTACTTTCATCCTTCGCAGTGATCACGCGAAGCCTATCATTTTTGCCGGTAATACCTCTATTTTGCGCTCCCGCATATGCTGTACAAACGGCAGCAAGCGCAACCACCTGCACGAGCGCGGCAATGAGTCGAACACCCCGGGCGACATGTTGCGTTTTTGGGCATACATTGGTCATTGTTAAATTTCCTCCGTAGTTTTGTTTTATTACCAAATTTTTAAAAAATACTTTTTTCACTTTATCTAGCAATATACCATGTCTTCGTACAATGAGGAACACAAAATCCAGTACCTACTCTGAACAAAATGAATCTTCTTTATGAATAAAACAGAGAGATTAAAGTGCGGTGGCTATGAGCTCGGGTTTGGACGAAATGGAATTTTATTTATGAATAAAACAGAGAGATTAGAGCAGCAAGCGAAGTGCGGTGGCTATGAGTTCGGGTGTCTCAATATTGCTGCCGACCTGGCCGCATCCGCAAGCACCTGAATCTTCCTGGAGGCCGTTCCCATCAGAATCGCTGTCTGAGTCGCCGTCTGAATCTGAGTCGCCGTCTGAGTCTGAGTCGCCGTCTGAATCTGAGTCACCGTCTGAGTCTGAGTCGCCGTCTGAATCTGAGTCGCCGTCTGAATCTGAGTCGCCGTCTGAGTCTGAGTCCGTGTCAGCGTCTGTATCTGTATCTGACCCAGTGTCTGTGTCCTCCTCACAACTCTCCTCTGGATCAGCGGCCCAGATCTCGACATCGTCGATGTTCCAACCGCACGCTGTCCAGCCCCCGTCCGTGGTGCCCATGGTCCATCTGACATATACGGTGTCTTCACCGTCGGCGTACTGGGACAGGTCGACCTCCATCCGGGTCCACTCGCTGTCAGTTACATCAGCGCTATTCTCCCACACATCGAACCAATTTTGTTGATCCGTACTTACGCGAATATAACCGTGATCGTACTCAGAATTCTCCAGTCCCAGCCATCGCCAGAACCTTAAGGACACGCCGGTCAGATCTGAACAATCAATGGCCGTCGTGGTCAGGTGCTCCTCGCCTGTGTCATGGGCGTAGTCCCCGTTCAGGTTGACCCCGTACACGTTGCTGCCCGTATATCCACCCGTGGGGTCCGGGCTTCCGTTTTCTCCACCCTGGCCGGTGGGCGTGCCAAAGGCCCATTGCCCCTCAGCGGTCCAACCGGGATCTTGGTCAAAGTTAAAACTATGGATGAGCTTACCGCCCTCGATTTTAAGGGACATGGGCCGCGCCGTGTCGCCTAGCCCATCTGTTGTGTTTTTAAATTCGACGTTTGCTTCATAGAGGTCAGACGGATACTCGAGTGTCTCTTCGATAAGGGTAAAGGTTACCTCCTTTGTCTCTTGCGGTGCCAGGGTGCCGGAGGTAACGTCTGCCACGAGCCAGTCAACATCGATGTTAACTTCAAAATTATATGAAGTATCGGGACTATTGTTGATCACTGTATACACAATAGACGCCGGGTCAAACGGACCGCAATGGGGGCCCAAGAAGTTCTGGGGCTCCCTGGGTTCGACGGAAATACCACCCTTGCCCTGGTATTCGATCCATTTGGCATTGCCACCCATTTGGGCTGCGCCGTATTTGATGCGCATATACCCACCTTCACCCCAATTGGAGCCCCAGGAGTTGCGCATGTGCCAGTAGCCTTCAGGTTCCTTCCAACCCACGAGCGCAATGGCGTGATTGGGTTGGCTGCAGCCACCTTCGAATACACCGCCGTTGTAACTCTGAAACGAGCTGTCTGCGCAAGCACTAACCCATATCGGACCGTGGTCGTAAATCGCTTGCTTTAGCTGCTCTACGTCATAACTGATACTGCCGTAATCGTCCCCTTTGTAAGCTTTTTCGTACGGTCCGTTGCAGCTGCTGTCAGTACCCGAATAAGGGAAGGTGGCCTCGAGCGGCGCACCTGGGTCTCCGCCGTCATCGCTCTTGTCGACAAGGGAGTCAAACGGGCACCAGCCACCACCACACCCGTTGTGGCTATCTGCACAGGAAACCAGGTATTGCTCAGATAAATCTTCTGTTTTGCCATCTTTGATTAAAACGAGGTTCTCGAGGGGGCCTATGGCAGCAAAGGCCCAGCAGCTGCCGCAGCTGCCTTGATTCTTGACAGGTGTACACCCGTCATTCGCACACCAGTTGAAATCATCGGGTAGAGGCGAATTGGGGTCTCCCCGGGTCTCTTCTGGCTTGGGAACATACACATCTGCCGGTGCCAAGACGAAATTTCCCTGGTATTTTCCCTCTGAATAAAATCGGAAGACCTTGAGATCTATCGAAGAATTCTTCTCAAACGGCCGCTCATAGCTTAGTGAGAGTTCAGCCGGGCCTTTCGCAGCACCGCTCAGGTAAATCCGCGTCTTGCCGGGTTCGCCCATGAGGCCCAAGGGGCCGTGGATATGCCGTTTGCCGAGGATCTTCAATGTAGCGTTCTCTGGACCTAAGATTTTCCAATCATAACCAGTACTTATGTTTGAGTCTAACTCCAAAACGGTTACGGCATCCACGCTCAACCGGATAACGGTGTTCTCATCCTGCTCGGTAACCACGCGAAGCGCATTTTTCCCTGTGTCACTGGCTTGGGCATATGCTGTCCCAACAACAGTAAGCACTGCAACCTGCACCAGTAATCCCATCAGCCGCCTAAGAAATAAATGCACTTGCTTTTTTGGGGATAAATTGGCCATCATCTAAATTTCCTCCATTGTTTTGTTAATAATTACTCATTTTGGCAAAGGTCCTTTTTTCTTGCTATTTGGAAGTATACAGGGTTTCCCAACTCCCTTAAAGGCAAAATGCTAAAAAATCAGAAAATTTTCATTTTCGTTTTCATAAAAATACCGTTTCAGTCACTCTAATATTAGTTCAACATATTATGTGTCGGTATTAATCGCGGCCGACCTGGCCCTTAAGGGGCGTCCTAGAATGCCGAACCGATCAGGATAAATAATTATAATTATTAACAAATATGGGATAATGTTAAATTTAAAACACGACACTCAGTCAAACGACCCAGTGGGTTACGTTGCCTCCCTCGGACCGCTCAGGGATACTAAGGTTGAACGAATAATTCATCGGTCAAAATTGGAAAATCTAACTTTACAATCTTTCTTTGAATCCGCTATAGTTGAAAAGTTGATAGGTGTATAACTTTCTTAAACAATGGCCCATAAGCGGCCGCAACCGAGAAAGGAAGTGGTGGGATGAAAATATCCATTAGATTATGCAGCACAAGCGTTCAGGTTTATGTATTAGCAGCGCTTGTCCAGGGATTGCTTTTGGCGAGCGCAGGAGATGCCGTTGCAAACGCAACGGGCAACGATCCATCTCAACCCACTGTGGTTTCAGGTCAGAAGTTAAATGATATCATAACATTAAAGAAAGAGGGGGTAACGGTTTTAGAGTTCGACTCCAATGTATCGACTGGCTACGACTGGCACCCAGTGCTACCGCTGAGTAAAAAAATTGAGATCATCGGTCGGCGCCATGTGCACGGCCAGGCAGGTGTCCTCGGTGCACCGGGTAAGACCCGTATTTTCATAAAAGGCACTGGCAGAGGCGAGGCCAAGCTTGAGCTCCGGTACAGACGAGTGCACGATCAGGCATTTGTCAAAAGCAAGACCCTGCGCTTCATATCAAAAGGAAAATACACCGGCACTTTTACACTACCCCCTGAGAAAGTACATCGTCCACCAGCAGCAGCGACCCGTGGCGCAGTGGACTCCCAATTGCCAGAGACATTCAATTGGTGCGACGAGATGGGTGAGTGTACGTCGATAAAAAACCAGGGGGCCTGCGGCAGTTGTTGGGCATTTGCAACGGTCGGCGCATTTGAAAACACGATTAAATCTAAAGATGGCATCAATGTGGATTTATCCGAGCAGTTCTTGGTCTCCTGCGTTTGGGGCAGCAGTGGGTGTGAAGGCGGCAATGTGGCATTCGACGTTTTCGTGGACAAATCCGTGGATGAAGGGGATCCAGGCGCGGTGATGGAAACGGCTTTTCCGTATGAAGCGAGCAACGTCGCATGCAATGGTCCGTATGACAAGGAATATGTCGGCGAAGCGTGGGATAACATTCCCTCTGGCGATGTGGAACTGATGAAGGAAGCCATTTACGCCTACGGTCCCATCTACGCCAGTTGTTGCGCGGATGGCTCGTTCCAGAGTTACAATGGTGGGATTTTCGAAGGTGGCTGCACCCAAACCAACCACGCCGTAGTGCTCACTGGTTGGGACGAGCCCGGTGGGTTTTGGCACCTACGCAACTCCTGGGGCTCAAACTGGGGCGAAAGCGGAACGATGCGCATTAAATACGGCGCTGCGGAAATTGGATCGTCGGCCGCTTGGATCGAGTACGTCGGTGCGCGGGGATTTTCTGTTAACCCCAGGTTTACCCAGGTATTTAATGGTCCCCACTGCGGACCGTTCTTGCCGGATGCTGTTGTTTTTACGATGACCAACAACACGGATTCAGATATCAACTTTGAGATAGAAGTTGCTGAAACGTGGCTCGAGGTAGACACCTCATCCGGAACACTCCCAGGTGCTGGCGATCTGGAAATTTCATTTAGCCTCACAGATGAAGCCGCTGAGTTTGCCTCAGGCACATACGAAGCAACCGTTAACTTCAAAAACACTACTGATGGGGAGGGCGATGCATCGCGCAATGTGACCCTGACCGTTGAAAAAGGAAAGCGAATCCATAGCTTCAACTTTGACGCAGACCCGGGCTGGACCAAGGAAGGCGCGTGGGAGTTCGGGAAACCCACAGGACAAGGTGGTGGCAACGGCTATCCAGATCCCACCAGCGGATATACCGGCGACAATGTCTACGGTATCAACCTGGACGGCGACTACGAAGACAATACCAGCGAAGAGCATTTGACCACCACGGCCCTTGATTGCTCCGACGTCACGGGTGCCAAATTGAGATTCTGGCGCTGGTTGGGCGTTGAGCAAGGCGATTACGACCACGCCTATGTCCGCGTCAGCAATGACAATCAAACGTGGCACGATATTTGGGAAAATAGCGATACCCTGACCGAGAAGTACTGGAAGCGCGTGGAATACGATATTTCCGAATACGCAGACGGCCAAGACACGGTCTACATCAGATGGACCATGGGGACGACCGACGCTGGCTGGCGCAGCTGCGGGTGGAATATCGACGACGTCGAGATTTGGAATGACGACCCCGATGGTGAGTGTGAAGAAGACACGGACACAGGAACAGATACGGATACGGATACTGACACTGACTCTGATACGGATACGGATACAGACGCTGACTCTGATTCTGACTCTGATTCTGACTCGGACTCTGATTCCGACTCTGATTCTGACTCCGATTCTGACTCCGATTCCGACTCTGACGCTGACTCTGATTCAGATACTGATACCGATACTGACACTGACACTGATAGCGACCCCAATGCAAACGATGACGACGACAGTGGATGTGGTTGCACAGCAGTCGGCAGAACATCTGGTTTCGGCCTTGTTGCCGCGATCCATCATCTGATCTAAGTAGGGTGGGGCTTTATGCCCCGCCACCGCTGGCACGGCATGTCCCCGTGCCCAACAATGCAAACAACAGCAACGTAGATTTATCCATACGCAGCGCTAAAGGAGGTATTACTGTGGCTAAGATTGGCAGTTTTTGTTTCGCAATAGTGGCTTGCCTGGCCATTTCACCGGTTGCTACGGCAGAGCCTGTCCTATGGTTGGATGTGGGCGCCAAGGGGGCTGTGGGGGGAAACTATCTCTCAGAGCCTACAGATGGCAAAGATTCAATACAAGGACTCACCCTGCCCTATGAAGAAGGTGCCGGCGGCATCGGCGGTGGTGGTGGCCTGTTTTTTGATGTCCGCGTGTTAAACCAATACTTGGGATTGGAGGTGGATTTACTGTTCGAGGGCAATAAAAACTGGTGCAGTATCACGTATAACGATACCGTTGATGTCGATTACATCTATAAATCCACTGCCATGCGCATCCCCATCCTGCTAAAGGGAAACCTCACTTCCGGCATGACCCGTGTCAGTCTTGGCTTTGGCCCGGAATTTGTGGTCGGGCTGGACAGTGAAACAGACATTGAAGTGACAGAGGGAGATGTGGCAGATATTTTACTGGAAAGTGCAAAAAACGCCTTTAAGGCTCGTACGCGCTCAGATGTCTTTTTAACCTGGGATTTGGGACTTGCCATCTCTGTCTGGAATTTAGCCATCACCCTCGATCTCCGCTTTTCATACAACACCACCTTGCCCAAAGATTACGAGGATAGAGTAGAATTTTCCGGATCTCAGCTAGAGTTGGATTTGACCACAGAAGCAGCCCACACCCTGGATGGCCGTCTAATGGCCGGGCTCGCATATCGATTTGAAATATAGAAAAAATACCATCCTCACATGTTGACATGTGCGGCTTTGGCCCGTAACCCCAATCCATGAGACCAAGACCTGTCTTTCGCGTTGTGGGCGTCTTGCTGGTCTTTATCGGCCTGAGCATGTTGGTTGCCGCGATCGTCGCAGCGATCTATCGGGAAGAGGATCTGTTCGCCCACCTGGTGGCTGCTGTCACAACCCTCGGCGCGGGCATTGTACTCTTTTTCACCTGCGGCCGTCCGAAAAAGCGAATTGACGTTTCACATAGAGAAGCATTTGCCATCGTTACCTTTGGCTGGATGGCCTCCTGCCTTTTCGGCGCCCTGCCCTACTACTGCTATGCCCACCTCCCGCCGCTGCTCTTTCAAGATGCAGTAGAGCGCGCTCAAATCGAACCGCCCCATTGCCCTTCGAACAGGGGCATGGGCAAGGAGTTTTGTTCGTTTACCAATGCGGTCTTCGAGTCCACCTCTGGGTTTACGACCACAGGTGCGACCATTCTCGAACAGGGACTGTGGCAATCCCCGGACAGCCGCACTGGTGGCCTGCCCCACGGCCTGTTGTTCTGGCGCGCCCTCACCCATTTCCTCGGGGGCATGGGTATCATCGTCCTGGGGGTCGCCATCTTGCCCTTGCTCGGTGTTGGGGGCATGCAGCTGTTCAAAGCCGAGGTACCCGGACCGGTAAAGGACAAAATCGCCCCCAGGGTTACAGAGACAGCGCGGCTGCTATGGAAAGTCTATGCCGGGCTCACGTTGGCGGAATTTCTCCTGCTGCTCACCACTGGCCAGGGACCGTATCTGGCAATCTGTCACGCCTTTGCGACCATGGCCACGGGTGGATTTTCCCCACTCGCCGCATCCATCGAGGGATTACACTGCCCCATGTCCGAGTGGATCATCCTCGTCTTCATGCTCTTTGCCGGTGCCAATTTCTCGCTTCACCTCTTGAGCCTGCGCCGGCGGCGGCCCATCCATTGGAAGGATCACGAATTTCGCTTCTACGCGGTCGTCATCGCCGTAGCCGCCACCATGCTGTGGGTTTTTCTCGTGCTCAGCTCTGACGATGGGCTCGGGGAAAGCGCTAGGACCGCTGTGTTTCAGACCGCAACCATTATCACGACAACTGGATTTTCAACCACTGATTTTGCAGCGTGGACCATCGGCGCACAACTCATTTTGTACGTGCTCTTTTTTGTTGGCGGGTGTGCCGGCTCCACTGGCGGGGGCATCAAATGCGTTCGCGTATTCCTCATGATCAAGGTGGCACTCAGGGAGCTGAAGCGCCTGATCCATCCCCACGGTGTGATCCAAACGAAAATTTCACACAAAGTTGTGCGAGGCGATATCATTCACTCGGTCACTGGTTTTGTCATCCTCTACCTCTGTATTTTCTTTGCCTCTGTCGTCATATTCGGGCTATTCGGCTACGACATGGTCACCTCGCTCACAGCAGTCGGGGCAAATATCGGCAACATTGGCCCTGGACTCGCCAAGGTCGGCCCGGCCTGTAACTACAACTTCTTTGAATCACCGCTCAAATGGCTGTGTGTTTTCAATATGATAGCCGGACGCCTGGAAATTTATTCGGTTATTATCGTATTCACGCCGGAATTCTGGCGGCGCTAATTTTCTGTAGCAGAGATATGAATTTTTTTTGAACACGCGCCAACTTTGCATCTTTTTGGTGCCGGACTTTGGATAGAATCTGAATTAAGCGTATAGTTAAACCGTATCTTTTGTATGATATTGAGAGAGATGAACGTGAAGCGAGATATTGTAGGCATGTTGATGTTACTTTGTATTGTTATTTTTTCTACGTTTTCCACGGCCAGCTTTGCCTCAGAGTGGGAGTTTGTCCGACAAGACAATGGCATCAAGGTATACCGCCGCTCCATGGAGAACTCAGACTTATTGAGCTTTAAAGGAGTCGGGGTGGTCGATGCCCCGATCGACGTGCTCCTCAGCGTGATTCTCGATACCCGCCGGACCGATGAATGGACCACGAACCTCAAAGAAGCCAAAGTGGTAAAATGGGTCAACTATCCGACTGTTTTTATTCAGTATGACCATATTGTTACACCGTGGCCTTTAAGTGACCGCCTATTTGTGTCGCAGATCAAAATCGATGTGAATCAAAAGACCTACGAGACACGGGTTACCTATTCGCACACGGATTATCCAATGGCGAATAAGGGACGGATTCGAGGTGAGCTCGATGGTAGCTACTATATTTTACGGCCCATCGATGGTGGGGACAAAACACTGGTCATTGGCGTCGCAGTGGCAGATCCCAAGGGAGACGTCCCCACTTGGCTGGTCAATTTCTATCAGCGAAACTGGCCGCTGGAATTAATCGAATCGTTGCGTGAACAGGTAGCAAAACCGAATATCAATCTGCTACCCCGCGTCAAAAAGCTCTACCAAGGCTTCCGCGTTGCCAAGAGGTGACGGGAATGAGTAGAGGGTGAAAAACTACCCCTTGAAAAGCTCACTATTACCCACACTAATACCCGATGCAGCCTAGGGCCTGTCTTCAAATTGCCGTTTTTTTGCCTGCCGCATCGATTTGTGATCAACACTACTTATGCGAAGACACGAATTAAGTGACAGAGAATGGAAAGAAATCGAGCCTCTTCTACCACCTGAACGGGGGCGCG
>JASJCT010000187.1 GCA_030065855.1 Myxococcota bacterium | reverse complement strand
CCCACATCGTGGAGCAGCCCGGCCACATAGAGCTCGCCTGCGGCAATCTCGTGATATCCGAGACATAATCCGAGTTCCCGAGCCGCCACAGCTACGCCTGCGCTGTGGTCCCAGAAATCAGTACCCAACAGTCCACCGCTTCGGGTTTGGAACATGTTGGTCACACTCAGGGCGATACAGAGGGCACGCACCTGTCTCACGCCCAAGAGGTGTACAGCGCCGGTGAGATCGCCGATTGGATCGCCACAGTTAAATGCTGCAGAATTCGCTAACCTGAGCAACCTGGTAGCAAGGCCTGGATCCCGTTCGATTATGGATGCTATTTGGTCTACGCTAACCAGATCGTCGTCCAGAGCGGCATACAGCTCAAACACAACGGCCGGCAGTGAGGGGAGGTCTTCCCCTTTCTGCAGTACATCGCGGAATTCACCCAAAAAGCTGGCCATAGTTGGTGTCGCTCGCGGACCGAGTTTCCAAACGTTTCTTAGCCAAATGATCGACAGACGAGGGGTGATTCTTGAACCAAGAGGGTGTTCGGGGTGCCTGCTTGTTAGCTGGCTCACATCCTATCCGAGATTCCTACTATTTGCGTAGATCGGCAACTGCTCGAGAGAGGGTAGGCTCCAAGAATTAGGACCCTTTCCGAGCGATGAGACGATCTAGACGCAAAGTGGCGTCAGCTCCGATAAAGTGGCGAGCAGCTAAAACCACGACGATCATCGCACCTATTGTTGCAGCAGCTGCGATCATGAACATGACAACGATCTGATAAGCGACCGCTTGGAGCGGAGGCGATCCAGCCAAGATTTGGCCTGTCATCATTCCTGGAAGTGAAACAATGCCAGCCGCCGCCATTGAGTTTATGATGGGGATCATACCTGTCCGCACCGCGTCTCGGAGCGGTGCCGCTAGCGCTTCACGTCGGGTTGCTCCGAAGGCGATCCGAAGTTCCACCTCGGAAGATCTAACATCTAGATGGTCCATGAATCGATCGAGGCAAAGAGAGATGCCTGTCAGGGCGTTGCCTAGAATCATTCCGATCAATGGGATGACATACCGAGGCTCATACCATGGCTCCACGCCTACTACGAGCTGAGTTACGGCCCCGCCTACTACCAGACAGGTTGCCGCCATGGTTAGCCAGGCATCGATCAAGATGCCCCGGTAGGATCGCGATGCGGAGCCGATCGCTTCTCGTGCAGCGAAGGTTGTCATCAGCACCAGCAGCAGAAGAACGAGCAGTGGATGACGGATGGCAAAAATTCGCTCTAACACTATACCAAGCAGCCCCAATTGCAGCACCGTCCTAATGGCGGCGATGCCGAGGCGTCGCTCCATGCCTAGTCGGAGTATGATCGAAACCACACCGGCCGACACTACGAGCAGCGAGGCAATCGCAAGTTCTACGGGACCTAGCTGGATGAAGTCAGCCATCATCCCTCTTCCAATCTGCCGTCGACTAGGCGAAGACGCGTAGTCACTCGCTCTGTGAGCGTGGGAGAGTGCAGAACGCACACCAAAAGCCTGCCAGGCTTTTGGGCATAGTCTAGTAAAAGGTCAAAACAGACCTTTGCTGTATCCGGATCAAGCCCTGCCAACGACTCATCTGCAACCAACACCGGTGGATCCCAGAGCAGCCCACGAACCAAGCCAACGCGGTGCCGTTCACCTCCGGAAAGAAGCTTGATATCTCTATCTAGCGGTACCGAACCAAGACCAACTTTCCCAAGCAGATTCCTGGCTGCGTCTTTTGAATAGATTTTATTCCGACCAGCTCTTTGCCTGAATGGTAGAACCAGGTTTGCCTCCAACGATCCAGGAATCATTGGTGCGTCTTGAGCAACAAGCGTAACCTTTGCCCTCCACATGGGCAGACTAGAGCCCTCGTAGCTTTTACCTTCTAGGCGTCGCGAAGCTTTCGGCGAGTAGGTGATCGCTGTGAGATGCCGTAGTAACGTCGATTTCCCGCTACCTGATGCACCTTCGACGGCGACACTCTGAGAATCGGATATCGAGATCGAAACATTGTCGAAGAGAACTCGACCATCGTCCGTCTGTGCTTTGAAAGGACCACACTCCAGAAAGGATGTCATCCAGTCATTCTTATCGGTGAGACCAGTGGCACGCAAGGTTTGCGGACGCGACAACTCCTTAGTAGCTCGACCAATCTTTCCTCGTTGGCCCAAACCTCCTAGTTTGTGAATACGACTACTACGTTCTGCGGATAAAGAGCGGCAAGGTTTCAGTGGGGTAACCGCTTCAGAATACTAAGCACAACGGGCGATCTTTTAGGAGATGCCATAACACGGGACAAACATGGCTGATAAACTCAAGAACCTTGCGGATGAGGGTGCTCTCGAAGAGGCTATGGCAGCGGATACGGCGATTCTCTACAAGCATAGTTCGTTCTGTGCCATTTCAATGGGTGTGAAGCGACAGATTGAACGGTTCGCCGGCCGCAATCCTGATATCCCGTTATACGTTGTTGACGTAGTCGGCGATCGTGACCTTTCCACACAGCTGGCTGAGGACTTCGGAATTCAACACCAGTCTCCGCAGGCAATAGCCCTGCGATCCGGTAAGGCCCAACACCACGCATCACATCACGAAATCACCGTCGACCTTCTTGAAAAATGGATCGCTTAAACGAGCTATTTGAAGCAACTATCCCTGCACACCCAACGGAGTGACTCTCAAAAAGAGGAAAGGATTTACATCGGGATTGGGATAGAACTAGTCAGTGCAGGCTCCGGTCCAGATGAACAAATCCGCCGTCAACCACCAAATGCTGTCCAGTGATATGCCCTGCCTGGGGCGATAGAAGGAATCCCACCATCGCAGCAATCTCTTCGGTCCTAGTCATTCGATTCTCGAGCGGAATCATCTTCTTGATATTTGCCAGATGTTCTTCCGGATTGGGGAGTTTGTCCAACCACTCGCGGTAGAGTGTGGTCATCACTTCGGCGGGAAGCACAGCGTTCACACGAATGCCATAATGCCGAAGATCGACGGCCCACTCCCGAGTGAGCGCTAGAATCGCGCCTTTGGCAGCGGCATAGCCGGATGTATGGCCTTGGCCGGTCAACGCAACTCTCGATGCGATGTTTACGATCGGCCCAGACGTTTTCTTTAGGTCGGGCAATAGGTGATGTACCATCCCATAGTAGTGGAGCAGGTTCTTGCGAAGCGAGCCCAGAAACATCTCGGTGTCTGCATCGTCGATACCTACTCGATCATTGACCCCCGCATTGTTGACGAGCGCATCGACATGCGGCGAGACCTTTTTGATTGTTGCTACTACCTTCTCACAGGCACCGTCTTCACTCAGGTCAGCGACAGCCGTTTCGCATCGGTATCCTGCTGTGACTAGTTCTTCACATAATTTGTCTGTGGCATGGGAATCACGATCAACGACAACAGGTATCGCCTCTTCTTTGGCGAGTAAACGAACTATCGCTTCACCGATACCTTTTGCGCCCCCAGTAATCACCACTGTTTTATCGTTGAGTTGGAGGTCCATTGGAAAGATTCCTATGCTGTTTGAAGTGGCACTCCATAGAATGACTGGGCGGTGCCTCCGAAAAGCGATCGTCGGTCGGTTTCAGAGAGATGCCTGGAGTAATCGTTTACCAATCCCACTACTTCGTCATAGCTGGCTGCCAAAAGACAAACTGGCCAGTCTGAACCAAACATCAGTCTATTCGGTTCGAAGGCAGAGAATACGATATCCAAGTAAGGGCGAAAATCCTCCGGCTTCCAGGATCTCCAGTTTGCTTCTGTCACCAGCCCCGACACCTTGCACCATACGTTATCGTGACTCGCGAGTTCTGATATCAAATCTGACCAGGGAGAAAGAGTTGAATCTCGAATACTGGGTTTTGCGATGTGATCGAGTACGAATGGTTGGTCGGGCAATCGTTGCACTAGTCTGATCGCCGAAGGTAGTTGTTCGGGATACACTAAGATGTCGTAAGTGAGCCCATAGGCTCGTAGTTTTCCGATTCCCTCAATTACATCGTCGCGGGCCAGGAAATCATCGGGCTCGGTCTGAGCTATATTTCTTACCCCACGGAACGCTTCAAACTGGGTAAACCGATCAAGTTGTCTCTCAATATCTTCACTCACTAAGTCCACCCATCCAACAACCCCAATGGCGGTCGAAGAATATTCGGCAAGCTCCAGCAAGAATTCAGTTTCCGCGATCGATTGATCGGCCTGCACCAGGATCGATCCATCCATCATCTGATCAGAAAGATGCTCGTTTAGATCCGTGGGTAGATAGTCTCGCTTGAGAACGGACATCTCATCGGTTATCCACGTATCGCGGTTTTGGTCGTACCGCCAGTAGTGCTGGTGCGCATCAATGCGCATTAGCCCTTGCTCTCTCCGCTGGGATCGTATGCTACTGCGGTTTGCCGTGATGTTCCCAATCCTCCGATGCCCAACTCAACAACATCACCAGGTTTAAGGAAACGAGGTGGATCAAAGCCAAGCCCCACACCGGCTGGGGTGCCTGTGGAGATCACGTCGCCGGGTAGAAGCGTCATAAACTGGCTTAGATAGCTTACGATTGCGGGAATCCCGAACACTAGGTCTGAGGTATTGCTATTCTGAAGCAGTTCGTCGTTTACCTTTAACCAGAGCGGCAGATCGTGTGGGTCAGGGATTTCATCCTTGGTGGCCATGTATGGGCCGATAGGCGCGAAGGTGTCAAAACTCTTTCCTTTTACCCACTGCCCTCCTCGATCGAGTTGCCACTCTCTTTCGCTATAGTCGTTGTGCAAAGCGTACCCTGCTACATAGTCCATTGCATCCTGTTCGGTAACGTAAGTCGCGCGGCGGCCGATAATCACCGCCAACTCAACCTCCCAATCGGTTTTCTGCGATCCTGGTGGAATCACAACGTTGTCGTTTGGGCCGCTGAGTGAGGTAGTGGCCTTGAAGAAGACGACTACTTCCTCCGGAACGGGAGCGCCGGTTTCGCGAGCGTGTCCCGCGTAGTTTAGACCTATACAGATGATTTTTGACGGACGGGCGACGCACGGTCCCAAGCGTACGGAGTCTTCGATAGTAGGGCAGTTGCTGCTGTTTTCTTGCAGCCAACTCTGAAGCCTCGTTAATCCGTTGGTGGCAAAAAATTCTTCGTTCCAATCCTCCCCAAAACTGCTAACGTCGAGACGTGTCGCTTCGCGTGTGATTATTCCGGGTTTTTCTCGGTTTGGTGCACCCCATCGAATGAGCTTCATTCAAACTCCGGGTTTATGTGTTGAGTCTTAGGAATCCGCCGTCGATTGGGAAGTCTGTGCCGGTTACGAAACCGGCTTCATCTGAACACAGATACAGAGCAAGATCGGCCACCTCCAAAGGGCTTCCCATACGACCGATCGGTTGAGTTTGCGATAGTTTGTCGAACATCTCCTGCTCGCGACCGGGATAGTTCTTACTCAGAAAACCATCTACAAATGGAGTGTGAACCCGCGCGGGAGATATGGAAACCACACGTATGTTGCTGTCGATGTAATCCTTTGCGGTAGCATACGTCATAGCTAATACCGCACCTTTCGACATCGAATAGGCGAATCGGTCTTCGAGTCCGATTGAAGCAGCGATCGATGCCATGTTGAGGATAACACCACCTCCAGATTTTTTCATATGTTCGATGCATGCGAACATGCAGTTGAACACACCCTTCACGTTGACAGAAAACACTCGATCGAATTCGTCTTCGGTGGTGGATTCTACATTGCCAACGTGAGCGATCCCAGCATTGTTTACGAGGATTTCGATCCTGTTGGAAGAGATGATTTCGTCAAAGATTTCCTTCACGTTAGATCGGTTGGCTACATCGCATCGATGATACGAAGCGGATCCGCTGCTACTTTCTATTGTGCCAACAGTTTCCTTGGCTGCGTCCTCATCGATATCGACGATATGCACGAAAGCTCCGTTCGAAGCGAATGTTCGCGCGATCGCGTTGCCGATTCCGCTACCACCCCCTGTCACGATGGCATGCTTTCCATCCAACCGGAATTTTGTCTCGTTCATGATGTTTCCCTTCCTCGTTGCTATAGCAACGTCTTCCAGGCGCTACCGTTTGGATAGCTATAAGCTGTCAGAGATTCAGGCCTCATCGTAATGCTATAGCCGGGTGTTTCAGGAACTACATAGCAACCATTGTTAATCTTTACCGGATCAAAAAAATGCTCGTGCAGATGATCCACGTATTCAACGATTCGGTTGTCGAGTGTTGCGCTCACGCACACGTAATCAAAAATCGCGAGGTGTTGTACGTATTCGCACAGGCCTACTCCGCCTGCATGCGGACAAACCGGTACTCCGAACTTAGCCGCCATTAATAGAACGGCCAGGTTCTCGTTTACTCCTCCAAGCCGCGCTGCGTCGATTTGACAAAACTGTAATGCATTCGCCTGAAGAAACTGTTTGAACATCACACGATTCTGGCACTGTTCTCCTGTTGCAACTCCTATCGGCTTTATCGCTTCTGCGATTGCGGCGTGCCCTAGAACATCGTCCGGACTGGTTGGTTCCTCGATCCACCATGGATCAAAATCTGCTAGATCTCCCATGCAGGCTATGGCTTCGTCTACATCCCACCTTTGGTTGGCGTCGAGCATCAGTTTTCTTTGGGGGCCAATTTCGTCGCGTATGATCTGACAACGGCGCAGATCGTCTTCGTGATCTAGTCCTACCTTGATTTTGAAGTGGTTCCAACCGTCTGTAATGCCTTCTTTGCAGAGTCGACGAATTCTGTCGTCTGAATAACCCAACCATCCAGCCGAGGTTGTATATGCCGGATATCCGTTTTCCCTCAGAAAAGATTCTCGTTCCGAACGAGACGCTCGGTTTTTCTGAAGGATGATTAAAGCCTCTTCGGGCGTTATGGCGTCTGTGATGTAACTGAAATCAATACAGGCGACGAGCTCTTCCGGCGTCAGGTCCGCCAACAACTTCCAAAGAGGCTTTCCTTCCATCTTTGCAAGAAGATCCCAAACGGCATTGACTACCGCGGCCGTAGCTAGATGGATCGT
>JASJCT010000186.1 GCA_030065855.1 Myxococcota bacterium | reverse complement strand
CAGACGGATTGAGTTCGAGTTCCGGTGTTGGGATTTCTCACATCGGACCTCACTCTACTTAGACTGGTCCCGCTCCCTGCTCCCGGCTCCATTTTTATAATCTTGGAACCAGAACCCCCAAGGGGAGCTACCCTACCTAGACTGGTCCCGCTCCCTGCTCCCCGCTCCCCACCATATTTTGCTCGCTGCACCCTGCTCGCTGCACCTATCTCTCTAGGGTTTCCGCCCTCTATCTAGATACGGCACCCCCTCAACCATCCAATCAGGTGCCGGTGTTCCCATTAAGTGATGATCGAAAAACTGCTTCATGCGAATCTGGAAATCTTTTTGATTGGCTTCTTCGCGTAAGTGGTGTGGCTCATCTGGATAGGATAACAGAATGACTTCTTTGCCCAACCGGCGTGCCGCGGCATAGAACTCCAAGCCCTGGTTCCAATCAACCGCTCCGTCATCGGTTCCGTGCAATATCACGAACGGCGTCGAAATGTTCTGCGCATGATGCAGAGGTGATTCCCTCACCCAAGCATCGAAATCCTCCCAGGGTGAAATGTCCATTCGCCCCTGCGACCATTGGAGGATCGGCCCATTAAGGTTACCTGTGCCTTTATAGAGGATGTTGTACATACTCATCAAGTTTGTGAGCGGCGCACCTGTAACAACTGCGGCAAACATATCGGTCTGTGTTACGATGAACGACGATTCGTAGCCTCCCCAACTGTGACCTTGTAGTCCTATTCTTTCCGGATCTGCATAGCCGAGTTCGATCACGCGCTGCACGGAGGTAGTGACATCATCGAGAGCGGAGGTTCCTGGTTTACCCGCCTCGTACACAATGTCCGGTTGGAACACCAGATAGCCGTTACTAGCGTAAGTGGACATGTGCGGACGATCGTCGTACACAGGCATTGAAAACCGATAATGATTCTGAGACATCAACGAGTAGATATAGACGATCATCGGGTATCGCTGCCCTTCCTGGTAGTTGGCTGGAAGTGCAAGGGTACCCTGTAGTCGGTTTCCTCTTTGATCGGTGAAATCGATTAGCACTCTTCGTCCCCATGCAAACTCAGGCAACTGCGGATTGGCATCGGTGAATTTGCGTGGATTGGAGAAGTTGCTGTTTGACTCCCACCAGTCAGGAAACTCTTGGAAGGTCTGTTTGGTGAAAATGAACTGATCTGTGTCGTCTTCAGCGAATATTAGGTTGCCGATCATGCGGTCTTCGAAGATGAGTGGTTCGGGTGTACCACCTGGGGAAAGCCGGTAGTAGCCGGACCGTTTGGTCCATTCGCCGTATGCTGAAAGAAGGAGTGATTCGTTCAGGTCGATCGCTTCTTCGTCGGGATCGAGGTCCACGATTCTGAATCGAATATCCTCTGCGGTGCCGATACCGCCGGTGAGGTTGGATGCAAATTCACCTTCCAGCGACACGTTCCAGAGATCGTAGCGATGGCGAAGTATTACGGACTCACCATCGGCGGACCAACCCTCAACACCGTAGACAGGACGCTCAGCCACGATGTCGTACTGCATATTCAAGAAGTCTACGCCGGCAACTTCGGAAAGATTGGTGACGTTCCCACTTTCGAGATGGTGTACGAAAATTTCGCTCTCCTTTTGATAGATGAACCACTCACCATCAGGAGATTGCCCCATATCGATCCGAATTTGATCAACGATTGGCTCAGTCTCACCAGAACGCAAATCTACGCGATAGTAGTCGGCGCGTCCGCCCTGTTGGGTCAGGTCAAACCGATAGGTGGCGTCGTTTTCACCAACGGCCCAGCGGCCGATTTCCGGCGCTGTGACGTTTCGCATCGAGTCATTTTCCAAACGAATCAAGCGCCCGTTTCCAACGTGATACGCCGAAAGCCAGGTCCGTCGTCTATCTCTTCCAGCCCGGTTTTCTTGAACCGATTGAATCCGTTCGTCGGCCCAATGCCACACGTCGACATTTGCTTTTTCCTCTTCATCTTCATCGTCTTCGGCCGCTTTGGGATCCTCCTTTTGTTCTTTGATACCGACAAAGAGAATCGATCCGTTATCGTTCCAATCGAGATCGCTGAACTCACTCAGAACCATATCCTCAGGGAATCGGTTGTCTTCACTGGGATCGTATATTTCGAGGTCCGGCGAGCCGTTTGCAAAACCCGAAGCTATTAGTAGAGAGTTCTCTCGTTGCGTAAGACTATCGGGCTTGGCTCCAACCAGAGCCGCCACAGCGGTTCCATCTTCATTCCACGAAAGCTGCGAATACGTGAGGGTGTCCGTAGATACCGGCCACGTTCTTCCGCTTGCGAGCTCCGCTACATATAGGCCGTTCCCTGATGCATTGGCGGCATCGACGAGGTAGCCAAGTTTGCTTCCAGACTCATCAAAGGAAAAGTCCGTAACGTTGCCAACTACCTGTATTACACCGGTGGCCAGGTTTCTCAGGACGAGGTCTGCTCCATCGTGTTCGGCATCGTCGTCTGATTGGGTCTTTAGAACGGCGACATAACCACCGCCCTCAGCAAACTCAAACGACGAGGCGTTCTCGATCGTCAACGAATCGTTTGTAAAAAGATTGATGAGGTGAAACGTCCGCGGTACAGGTTTCCGCTGCTCTCTCAACCGTTCTGCCTCTTCCTCTTTGGGGCTGGTGAAAAGAGCTATCCAGCGAGAATCGGCGGAGAACGCTACGTTCGAACCATTCGTCCTTTCGAAGACTTTGTCGCTACTCAGTTCACGTATGTAGAGAGTGGCATCTCCATCGTTTGGCTCGTAGCTGTAAGTAACCCAGGCTCCGTTTGGCGATATCGAAACGGCCCGAATTCTATTCCACGACCCATAGTCGTCCAGCGTAAGAACACGTTCTTGGGATAGTGCTTGAGATGTGGTGAGGAGAACTAGAACAGTATAGGAAACGGCTAAACGTACTATAGCCCGCATGAGAAAACTCCAGTTTGTGGATGGTTTGGAATTTCTATGGGGTACAGGCCGATGCAAGAGCCCTTAGGAATGGAGAGTGGAGAGTGGAGAGTGGAGATTGGAGAGCTGGGAGCTGGGAGCGGAATCTGAATATCCAATGTCCAACAAGGAATCGTGAGTTTCCAATCACTTCGATATTCGGTATTCCTTGTTCAATATTCGATATTCATCTGCTCCCCGCACCCTGCTCCCCGCTCCTTACCATCATCATGCAGCATCCATCATTCTCTTCTTCTTGAACAGCAAAAACACTCCCACGCCGACCAACGTAAAGATCAATCCAACCCATGCATGCAGCGGACGCTCGATGAGTGTGTTCACAGCAAATGCAGCTGACGTTCCAACAAAGATTAGCGGAGTAATCGGATAGCCGAACGTTGAATACGGCCGTTCGACATCTGGTCTGGTAAACCGGAAGAGAATCACGCAAGCACCGGCGAGACCGAAGAAGATCCAGTCCATAAACACAACGTAGGTGATCACGTCTTCGAATGTGCCCCAGAAGATGAGCAGCGCGATAGCCCACGCAGATTGAATCAAGATGGCATTAACAGGAGTTCGATACTTCGGATGCACTTCAGCCAACTTCTTGAAGAAGATCCCATCTTCCGCCATGGCGTGGTAAATCCGCGGCGCAGAGAGTGTATAGATTCCGGCTGTTCCAAGAACCGAAATGGCAATGAGAATTGCGATGACCGTGCCACCAAACGGCAGAATAGTCTGAATGGCGTCCGCTGCAACGCTGGTTGACTCGGCGATCTCGGATACAGGTAGCAGGAACATATAGGCGAGGTTGATCAATAGATAAACCGCCCCTACTACGAATGCACCTATGATCATCGCTCGCGGAACTGTACGATGAGCATCGATAGTTTCACCGGCCACAAAACTCGCGTGTTGCCAGCCACCGTACGACCAAAGCACACCTATTAGCGCCAAACCGAACGGTACGAGTAATCCTCCCTCTGTCACCACCTCACCGGCCTGGTGGAGCATTGTGTTTACATCACCCCATAGCAAACCGATGACTATCAATCCCGCTATTCCCAGGAGCTTGAGACCGGTGAACACATTGGCAAACATCTCCGCGGCCTTCACGCGGAGAATGTTCACAATCGTCACTAAAACCAGTGCGAGTATCGCTACGACCGTTATGCTACCCTGCAAAACGGGGAAAACAAACGCGAGGTAGGTTGCAAAAGCGATTGTGAGTGCGGCATTGGCGCCCGAGGTTATCACCAGCAGATAGGCCCAACCATACAGAAATCCAAACAGCTCTCCATATCCTTCTTTGAGATACGCATATACTCCACCGGCCTGCGGATACATCGATCCCAACTCGGCGAAGGTCAGCGCACCAGCCAACGCGATGACGCCACCAACAGCCCATACCAAGAGGATCAATCCAGGCGACGGCAGATGGGCCGCTATCTGCGAGGGCGTGAGGAATATTCCCGATCCCACGCATGAGCCGATGGCAACCATGGTCAAACCATAAAGCGTTAGTTCTTTGCGGAGCTTGGCCATCAATTACTCGCGATCGTCAAATTGAGTCAGATTTCTAGCTGTGTTTTAACGCGCTCGAGCCTCCGGTCGTCCCAAAGCCGACTCTGCACATTATACTCCCAGGTACGGACGATGTCGCGCATTGATTACCCCAGGGGAGACTTGGATGGGGAACTCTTTCTTTAAGCCAGGGACACTGTGGGATATGGTAGTCGCACGTTCGAATCGTGCAATAGACCAGGGTACCCTGGAGAACATCCCGACTAATATCGAAGTCATCAAAGATCAGGGTCTCCGTTTTCAAATACACCTGGTCGATTCGATCCGGCGCAAACGTATCGCTAAGGTCATGCAGGGTGCCACTGGTACCAATCCGTTCCTACCCTATGAAGAGGACATGTACGTCGCCGATATATCAAACACACACGTCTGCCTTTTGAACAAGTTCAATGTTCTGACGCACCACATTCTCATTGTGACTCGAAAATTCGAACACCAGGAATCTTTGCTCACGGCCCGAGACTTCTCAGCGACGTGGAAGTGTCTTCGCGAGTTTTTTGGACTGGCGTTCTACAATTCCGGGACTATCGCCGGTGCAAGTCAGCCACACAAACACTTCCAGCAGGTACCGCTTCCGCTTGGTGGATTGCCGAACCAACTCATCTTAGATCAGCTAATAACCAGTGCAGAGTTAGGAGAAGCTATTGGTTCGGTCGAGGAGCTACCGTGGCAAAACCTCGTAGCATCGCTAACGTTTTGTGATCGTTTGGATCCTGACGAGGCAGGTCGGGAAACGAGCCGCATTTACGAGGAGATGCTAGCAGCCGTCGACATTTCAGATCTCACCCAACCGTACAACTTATTGGTCACCAATGACTGGATGATGCTGGTGCCACGAACCGTTGAGTCGTTCGCGACTATTTCTGTCAACGCACTGGGTTTTGCAGGCTCGCTACTCGTACGAAATGAAGAAGAACTCGACCTGGTGAGAAAAGCGGGGCCTATGAACATTCTGAAGCAGGTGGGGGTGAGCGTCTAGTATTTCCGTCGCGAACTTGGGCGCCATTCTCAAGAAGCCAATTGCGATTCTCGAGGCCTAACTAACGCGATTTCCCCAAAAAACGAGTTTCTGGATCCATTGAACAGATATATCCGCCTAACTCAATTCATAAGCTCACTACAAGCATCAAAATAGATCTCGAGCTAAGGTCTCCCAGCCTCTGCTAGCTGTTGGCTATTAGACATAATCTAGGTATATTGTGATATATAGATACCTGTATACCTTATTACGCTTACGATGGGGAGTTCCATGACTCGGTTGCTGAATACACTAAGGCTGTGGAGATACGACAGAATAATGCTCAAGCGAAGTTCTCTACTGACTATCGTTTTGATGGGAGCAATATCAGCATGTGGCAGCTCTAATCTGATCGGCCCGGACAACTCTCTAGAGGTGGGAAACGCAACCGATTCCTTTCAGTGGCAAGTATCATCTCTGAACAATGTATCCCAGACACTTACATACGTGTGGGAGACTACCGGCACTCGTGCAAACGTAAACCAATCGGCCGAAATCCTATCCGGATCAGCGACCGTTCGGATATCCGATGAGAATGGTATCGAGGTTTATTCGCGCAGTCTCGCTGACAACGGAACCTTTTCAACTGAAACGGGAGCAACTGGCAGGTGGACGATCGTAGTTGAGCTAAGTGGTGTTGACGGCGCTCTCAATTTCCGAGTACAGGCACCTTAGGACCCATTGCAGCAAATAAATTTTCATCGTAAGGCTGTCCGCGTTCTGAAGGTGAAACGCTACAGCATCCGTATCATACCGGCCATTCCCAGGCCACTCTACAGAGAAATGGTTGACAAATCCGCCAGCGACTACAATCCTGTAGCCGCTTGCGGTCGCCACCAATGAAAACCGACGCTTGGTTGGCTTGGCCCACTCACAAAACTGTCTTATAGTAGACAAAGCTGCCCACGCCCGTCCGTGGGGCTGGGGGTTGGGTATTTTCGTCAGCATCGTGTTGGGGGTGTGCTTTCCGACAATATAGGTGCGAGATGATCGGTGTTTTCCTAAACGACAGACCGATTTGGGGAATTCGGCTGGCGTATCATTCGCCACTCGGAAAAAACATCTTCGGCAACAAGCACAGTACACCAACGCCCCACCACAAGATTCAGCGAATTCTTTTAGCGAAATTTGCATTCAAAGCACTGCAGGTTAACCACCGCTGGTGGTGTGCGAGAAAATCGGTGCTCGAAGGTCACAAAACAGGTCCCCGGCTCAATAGAATCTCGGGGCCCAAGAAGCATATACAGCTACTGACACAGATCAGCTGAAATAGCGGTTTCTGTTCAAGTAGAGAATGCTCAGAGTCGATACTGTTACACCGGAATGGCTATGCGAAAAAAGGTCCTAGTAGTCGATGATTCGCTGTTGCTTCACCGGATGTTGGAGCTAGCTCTCGGAGCGTATGAATCCTGCGAGATCGAGGTG
>JASJCT010000185.1 GCA_030065855.1 Myxococcota bacterium | reverse complement strand
ATGATGCGAAAACCACCACCATTGGGGTCTGGTTCGAGATCTTGGCCCAGGAGCTCTCGAAGTATTTTCAAAAGTTGGTCAAGTGGTGGTTGCCCGACAGGTTCTATCCCTTGAGAGGTGGGTCGCCGAAAATCTATCCGAAGAAGCGGGGCAACCACCACTTGACCAACTTTTGAAAATACTTCGAGAGCTCCTGGGCCAAGATCTCGAACCAGACCCCAATGGTGGTGGTTTTCGCATCATCAAAGGTGTTGCAGCGGATCGGCGCATTTCTGTTGCGGACGGGGAGATGCGACATGGCCGCAAATCTAAGAGCAAGACTATCAAAGGCTACAAACGCCACGTCGCGACGGACTTGGAGAGTCAGTCCATTGTCGCTTGCGCCATCACGCCCGCCAACCAGCCTGAACATGAAGCTCTGCCCATGTTGAAGAGCGACATTGCTCATCAATCTATTCGTTTTGGTGAGGCTCATTTTGACCGAGGATATATGGGAAGTCCGGCCGTTGATGAAATTGAAAAGGAAGGCGCGGCTATCTTCTGCAAACCATGGACACCACACAACACGAAGAACAAGGAGATGTTTACCAAGAAGGACTTCGCTATCAATTTGCATTCGATGGAAATCACCTGTCCCCAAGGACAGACTCAACCGCTAGCTTTAGGGCGCACCATCTACTTCAACGCAGAGATGTGTGATGTCTGTGCAATGCGGAAGCGGTGTACATCAGCGAAGCTCGGAGCAGGTCGTAGTGTCGCCATCGCAGAGGATGAACCCCGTCAGGAAAAGCTTCGGCGTATGATGAAAACACCTTCGGGGCGAGAGAAATTCAGACAACGTGTACCAGTCGAACATCGCTTGGCTCACATTGGACAAAGACAAGGCAACTGCGCCAAGTATCTGGGCGTGCGAAAAAACCTCTACGACCTGAGACGCGCCGCCATGATTCAAAACTTGGAGATCGCCCAGAGAAAGGCAGCGTGATTATTGCGTTTTCAAACCGGTCGGCGCTCTAGTCCGTGAGGATACATCTCTTTCCCTTAATTTGAAAGCGTGAAGGAATCACTGTTTTCATGCCGCTGTCTCTGACGGCCCTTTGTATCCGGTCTGAATCGTAACCGCTGTCACCAAAGGGAATCTGGGTCAAGCACTAGTACTTGATTTTGTCCCCCTTCGAGGCATCTAATGCACCAAACCCTCATGGCTAATTTGGCTGTCAGTTAAGGGCAGGGCATCAAATAGGGCCCGATTACTTTGTGAGCTCTGCTGCGAGATTTAGAAGGGCTGCCCGGTCTATGGGTTTGGGGAGATAGCCGTTGGGGGGTGGAACTTGACGTCTCGTGGAGATGAACTTTTCAAAATCCTTGGATACGCCGGTGATCATGATGATGGGGATATCCTTGAATTCACTGCTCTCTCTCATGTCTCGATAGAATCGAACCCCGCTCTTTTCCGGCATGGTCACGTCCAGTGTGATGAGGTCGGGCTTGGACGCCTTGACTTTGTTCAAGGCATCTTCGCCGTCCTTGGCCGTTACGGTGACATAACCACTGTCTTCGAGCAGTGACGAAATGTACACCAGGGTATCTGGCTCGTCATCAACTACCAAAACTGTCTTTTTCTCGCCTGTCATGCTTTCCCCTTTTCGTTATTGGTCTCTTCTAAAACCGGTTCTTTCCTCTGCCTGGGTATGGTGAGGGTGAACGCAGACCCCCGGTCCAGCTCAGCATCGAGCTCGATACGCCCACCGTGGGCTTTTGCAATCTTATTGGCGATAAACAAGCCGAGCCCCGTTCCCTTGGCGCCTTTGGACGAGAAAAACAGGCTGAACGCCCGATCTCTCGTCTCTCGATCCATGCCGATACCGTTGTCCTCTATTGTGAATACTACGGTATCGCTCGTTCCTCGAACACCGAACTTTACCGCATGGGTTGTTTTCTTGTTGTCTACGCGACAAGCGTCGAGGGAGTTCTCGAGCAAGTTGAGCAGCAACGACCGCATGGCCTGGGGATCGGCTTCGAACGTACCAGTGTCATCAGCCACGTCATCATCGAGGTCCACATCGAGCTCGGTGGCCTTTGCCGCAATGATCGACAAGACCTCCGAGGCCAGATCAGCTGCTGAAACCGACTCCCAATTGGGCTCCCGCTCCTTTGCGTAATAGAGGATATTGAGCACTTGGCTGCGAATCCGCTCCACGTTACGTTGGACCATTTCCCACCCTTGGGTGAGCCGCTTATTATCTCCTTTTTTCATTCCTGAGTTGACCAGGTACATGCCCCCGTCCAAGCCGTTGAGCAGCCCCTTGATGCCGTGGGAAACAGAGCTTATCAGCAGGCCGATGGACTGGAGCTGAGATTGGAGCTCTCGGATAGGGGTAATATCCGTGCTCATCTCCATCACCCGATCGATCATGCCCATGGCATCGAAGATGGGCGAGGTATATACGAGCGTGTTCATCTGTCGGCCGTCCCGGGTCGTGACCACCTCTTCGCTCCGATGCACCTGGCCATCCTCGAATGTCTGTTGGACCGGGCAAATTTCGCACTCCTCCTGCCGATGCTTGTAAATATCGTAACACTTGCACCCCAAGAAACTGCCAAAGTCCTCCTTGAACCGCCGGTTGACGTTAACGATGTTGAGCTCTGGATCTTGAATCGAAATGTAACACGGCACCTCGTTAAAGAGCTGCTGGTAGCGCCGCTGGCTATCCCTGAATTGGCTCTGCAGACGCTTGACCCCTGTGATGTCGGCCGACAACTCCATGACCGAGGTGATCTTGCCAGACGCATCTCGGATGGGCGTGGTGTAGACGATCACAGATATTTCCTGACCGCTCAAGTTCGTGACAAATTCCTCGCTGGAGTGGGTTCGGCCGTCGCGAAAGGTCTGCTCCACCGGACAGGTTTCGCACGGCTCGGATCGGTGCTTGTACACCTGGTAGCAATACCTGCCTGCCCAATTGCCAAAATCCTCTTCAAATCTCGTATTGGCGTCAATGACCCTGAAATTGCGGTCCTGCACGGTCAGGTAACAGGGCATATCCCGAAAATACTGGCGGTACAGGTCGGTCATGGGCTAGGCGTCCTTTGGGCCCAATTCGAGAATCTTGCGAACATTGACGAGGATGTCCTTTTCCGAAACCGGCTTGTCCAAGTAGCCCTCAGGCTTTGCCACATCCCGGTCGTATATCAACCGGCGCAGTTCGGGGCGGCCCGTAACGATGCACACGGGCAGGGACGAAATGTCTGGATCCCTTCTCACAGCCTCGTAGATCTGGCCGCCGTCCTTACCGGGCATTGATAGGTCGAGGGTCATCAGGTGGGGCTTTTCCTTTCGCGCCAGCAGCAGGGCCTCATCCCCATCTGCGGCTTGGATGGCGACCGCGCCGTTGTCCTCCAGGACCGTACAGAGGAACGTCCGCATGTCTGGCTCGTCGTCAACCACCAGAACCTTGTATCCATCGAGCGCTGGTGCCTCGGTAGGCACGACCGCTGGTTTTTCAAGGACCAGGGCTTCTGCCACGAGGTCCACTAACTGTTTTACTTCCATGCCCAGGTCGTAGTGCTTGATGAGATCCCCTAGGCCGTCCACGCAATTGTGGCACGAGGTCACCACGATTTTGGCGCCTGTTTCCCTGAGCTGATCGGCCTTAACGCGGCCTGATTTTAATCGCCTGGGCGTGTATTCGGACATGGACATGGCCCCACCCCCGCCTGTGCAGCAGTAATTCTCAGCCCGGTTGGGGTACATCTCCCGGAAGTCCGTGCACACGAGTTCAAGGAGCTCCCGGGGCTCTTCGTAGAGGCCGCAGGAGCGCGCATTGTTGCAGGAATCGTGGAAGGTGATGGGTAACGAATTCTTGGTCTTATCCACCTTGATGCGACCCTCTTTGATGTAATTGAGCATGGTCGTCACCGCGCTCTCCATGACGAAGTCCTGATCCGTGGCAGACCAATTGGGCCCTTCGCACCGGGTGGATCTATACCCGTGGCCGCACTCCGAGATGACGACTTTTTTCCCCTTGAGCGTCTTGAATGCTTCTTCGAGGTGTTTGTATATGGCCCCGCCCATGACATCGTCTCCGGAGAACAGACCGAAATTTGTCTGATCCCAACCAAAAGAGGGCATGGTCCAGTTTTCCTTGGCAGCGTAGAAAATCATCGCGGCGTTGGTGATCGTCCTCGGGTCGTATTTCACCTCGCGTGGATTAATCGTATAGACCACGTCGGCATCCTTCTTATCGATGGCAATCTCAGCCCGCTTGTCCCCTACTTCGTCGACGAGCTCTTCAGAGATCCATTCCAGGGTCTCAACGTAGTCTTCCTTGAGCACGCCCATTTGGTTGCCGATTTCCCAGGAGTCCTTGCTGACAAGCCACACACCTTCGGGCATCACGCCGACCCGGGTTAAGAGGCCGCGCATGACCCGGTTGAGGGTCGCCGTGTCCACACCCATTGGGCAGTTGAAGGTACAGCGGCGACAGTTGGTGCAGGTGCCGAAGGCAATATCCTTGAGCTCTTCCAGATCCTCGTCAGTCACTGGGGTCTTGGCGCCGACCCACGCGGGAAAGACCCGGCCGGTCCAGTCGTGATTGGCCTTGAATATCTTGCGCAGCTGGTCTGCCTTAAAGGAAGGTGTCATCTTGGGATCGTCCGGATGGGTGAGCACGTAATGGCATGCTTCGTTGCACATGCCGCAGTGGACGCAACCGACCAGGGAGAGCACCACTTGGCGCGAGAGCTTGGGCGGCAGGAGCTCCATCATTTTTTGCACTTTGTAAGATGTATCTTTCTTGCTCATGGGTTCCTCCTAACCTCTGACCGCGGGCATGCTGCCTCGATGGCCGAGCGTCTTGCCGATGTAATACCGGGTGAACGGGTAGTAGAGATAATGGGAAATCTTTGAAAATGGGACGTACACCAAGAAGAAACTCGTCGCAGCTAGGAACGCGATGAGGTATGTCACATCTGTAACAAATCCGCCGATGTAGGCCTGGGCGAGCACGCCGGTGAGGAACCAACCGGTCATCATGAACACGCTGAAGACATCGTCCGGCGTGCTGATGAGGCGCATCACCGGCTTAACCAGCCGCCGGATGATGCGGATCAATCCAATGAGAAACGCCATGCCCAGCACGGCCATGAACACATAGGCCACCATCGGTGTCTCAAAGAACGACGGGGTCAGGGAGCTAAAGATCGCAAGGGAGATACCCGCGACCACGCCCATATGAAACAGGACAAAGCTCACCCAAAAAAAGAATCCCTTGCCACCTCTAGTACTCTCCATGGCCCAGGGCATCGCAACGTTGGCCATGGAATACATGGCCGGTCCCAGGGATGTGGTGCCCATATCACCGGGCTTTTGCCGGTCTCGGCCCGGGTTGAACTTGAACAGCCAAAAGAGCCGAATCGTATATACGGTAACCATGAAACATAGAGCGACCCAGTGAATCACTTCAACAGTATGTAACGCGCTATTTTCCATTGCTCTAACCTCCCAAATTGGCCTTGAAGGGATTGAATTCCCGCGTGTCAAAGCCAACGAAAATCACCTCTTTAATCCCGGTATTGCCCCTTAGGTATTCCGTGACCACGTCGACCATGACGCGGGCACACATCTGCAAATCGACTTGGTAGAAGCCAGTGCCGATAGGTGGAAAGGCCAGCTGGCCGATCTCTTTTTCATCGGCGCGCTTGAGGGCATTTTGAACGGCCTGGGCCAACTTGCCCTCTTGATCGGGCTCGTGGAACTTTGGACCGTTGACGTGAATGATGAACTTGGCCTTCATCCGACCGGCAGATGTGACCACGGCCGCCCCTTTGGGGCAGCTGCCAATTGCGTCCAGTTCGTCCTGGACCACCTTACCGCCCCTGGCCATGATCGCGCTGCCATATCCTGTGCCGAGTTTGGCATCCTCCATAACATCGTAGACAAAAGCCTCGACGTCGAGGTCGGTGATATCGCCTTTGGCCAGACGGATCACACTACTGCCGACATTTTTCTCTACCGTCATATGTCTCCTCCTCAGATGCTTGGGCTGTTATGTTTTGCAGTGTCGGGCAAATGGACATCCAGGGGGCCAGGTCTGCTTCTTTGTGAAGTGCAGGGCTAGCGACCAGGTCGTCCAAACAGAGCTCGCCCAATACAGCGATGATGCGATCGTTGATTGTTTTGTATACCCAGCGGCATTCGCAGTAGTCAGCTTCGATACAGGATTCCGGTCGCAACACGCATTCGACGATATTAATGGGGCCGATTGCGGCTTCGACTATCTGGCCAAGGGTGATTCTTGATGGGGACCGGGTCAGGAGATACCCACCCTTTCGACCGGCAATGCCTCTGATAAGGGCTGCATTTTTTAGGGAGATGGCCAGCTGTTCCAGGTAGCGGCGGGATACGTTGGTGTTTTGAGCCACATCACTCAAGCTGACCGCAATGGATCCGTCTGCGTGTCGGGCGATGAACACCATCATTCTCAATGCATATCGGGCACGCGTTGAAAGCCTCATCCGACGTCACCACCTTTATTCAGCTATTCAGCAGAGCATTGAATTACCAACCAAGCTTAATCCTACTATATCTATCGGAGTATGCGCAATAGAAAATTCGATTAAATGCATAAATTATTGTTTTTTGGCTAAATTTTCTTTTATGGGAAAGTTTTCAATCCCCTACCATATCTATCGGACTTAGCGCAAGCGGATTTTGACGTATTTGCTTAGGCTAGCTTAGTTCCCGTCCCGAAAGGGCCCTTTTTCCGAAAACCCATCCCCCCGGCCCCCTTCCCTGTGAGGCAATGGCATTCGGTTAAGGATTTTTGGGTGTTTTTATAGCGTAGGATCGCCAGAAAAGAATCCCCCTTGAAAAAGGGGGCAGGGGGATTTTCAATTGTCCAAGCAA
>JASJCT010000184.1 GCA_030065855.1 Myxococcota bacterium | reverse complement strand
TCATCATGAGCGCTGGTTTGGTCGGTTACTACGTCAGGAACAAAATCCTCCATAGCGGCGACCGCGGGTATCACATCTGCGCAGTTACCCAATAATCCTATGGATAGCGGTTTGCCTGCATCGGCAGCCTCTCGCGCGAGTGCTATCGCCTCACTGAGCTTTTCGGTGCTAACATCCAAATATTTTGTATCGAGCCGGCGCTGAATGCGCGTTTCATCAACCTCTACACAGATAGCGACTCCCCCTGCCATCGTTACGCTGAGCGGCTGGGCTCCACCCATTCCGCCGAGTCCACCGGTCAACACGATCTTACCAGAAAGGTCCGATCCATAGTGTTTTTCGCCTAGGGCGGCGAAGGTTTCATATGTCCCTTGAAGGATCCCCTGAGAACCGATATAGATCCACGAACCCGCCGTCATCTGGCCGTACATGATCAGGCCTTTCTTTTCGAGTTCGTTGAAGTAATCCCAGTTATCCCAGGCTCCTACCAGGTTGGAGTTTGCAATCAACACTCGAGGTGAATGCGGGTGAGTTTTGATCACACCCACAGGTTTACCCGATTGTACTAGTAGTGTCTCATCGTTCTCGAGTTCCAACAGCGTTCGAACAATTGCGTCGAAACAATCCCAGTTGCGGGCTGCTTTTCCTCTACCACCGTAAACAACCAGTTCATCGGGATTTTCACCGTTGTTAGGATCGAGGTTGTTGCAGAGCATTCTCAGAGCAGCTTCCTGATACCAACCCTTGCAGTGAAGCTCGGATCCGCGCGGAGCTTTAACTGGACGTGGGCTTCCTTTGCCGATCTGAAGCTCTTTCAAGAGAGTTGCTTTGGCGTTCGCTGTCATGACCTGTCTCCCCATCGCTCATAAAGAGCAGCTTATCGTAAACGTAGCGACATGTATGCGCTGCGAGTTTTTCTATTCGCATACGAGATCTCAGTAAGTGGAGAGCTCCCCTATCTCTGATTCGACAGCCTCCAGGATCGTTTCCTTTTTCACCGCATCGCGAATGGCGTTGTGGTCTTTGTGTAGTGGTCTATCTACATCCAGAAATTCCACATGTTCGCGGACTGCTTTGTGTGCTGCACGTGTCCCCACTCCAGGGGTATAATCACGAAAATCCAGAGCCTGAGCAGCGGCGTTGAATTCAATTCCTAGCACTCCACAGGCTGTATCGAGAATCTGGCGTGTTTTTAGCGAAGAGTTCATACCCATCGACACAAAGTCTTCCTGGTCGGCTGCAGCAGGTATCGATTGAATAAACGCCGGCGCGGACAGTGTCTTTTGTTCGACGATCTGCATATCAGCGGTATACTGGCTGAGCATTAGGCCGGAGAACATACCGGCTCCTTTTGTTAAGAATGGCGGAAGGCCAACACTCAAGGCGGGATTGGTGAGTCTGTTTAGTCTCCGTTCGCTCAGCACACACACCATGGTAATGGCGGCCCCAAGGGTGTCGATCGGCAAACTAACTGGTGTTCCCTGGAAGTTTGCTCCAGTAAGCACCGTTTGATCTTCGGAGAGGAAGATGGGATTATCTCCCACCCCGTTTGCCTCGATTTCAATTTGCTCGCGTGTCCATCGCAGTTGGTCGCGCGCTGCACCTATGACCTGTGGAGTGGATCGCATACTGTACGCGTCCTGGACTTTCACCTTCTCTTTTCCAGATACTAAATCCGAACCTTCCATCATCTTGCGCAGATTAGCGGCGGAGGTCACTGCTCCCCTGAACCCTCGCAACTCATGTATGCGGGCGTCATAGGGCTTCATATTTGCTTTCAGAGCTTCGAGTGACATCGCCGCGGCAATTTCTGCCTGTTTGAGCCAACGTTCAGCGTCGTATACAGAAAGTGCGCCGATACCATTTAGCAGATTGGAGCCGTTTATTACTGCAAGGCCGTCGCGCGCTTTGAGCCCTGGAACCGCTATGCCCGCCCGCTCGAGTGCTACACCACCGGGCAAACGCTCGCCCTGATAGAACGCCTCTCCCTCTCCCATCATTAGAAGTGCGATCTGGCTCATAGGTGCGAGATCACCGCACGCCCCTACCGAACCTTTCTCGCATACCACCGGGCAAACGCCACGGTTGAGCATTTGTATCAGCGTATCCGTGATCTCGGGCCGGCACCCAGAATTTCCGTTTGCATGGACGTTCACGCGGAGCAGCATGGCAGCCCGCACATGGTCGATTGGAGCGGGATCGCCAATACCGGCCGCGTGGTTGTAGATCAGGTATTTCTGGAACTCGCGAACCTGGTCGTCGGAGAGCACAACTTCCGAGAACTCTCCGATTCCGGTGTTTACTCCGTACATGATCTCACGGGCGGCTATCCGCTCTTCAATGAAACCACGACATGTGCGTATCCGCTCCAGCGCGTCGGGGTGTAACTCAACCTTTTCGCCACGACGTGCGACGGCTTCGATCTGTTCGATGGTGAGGGAACTACCTGATACGGTAGGCGCCATCGGTTGCCTCCTGTTGCTGCTGCTCGGGGTCGCAATAGAGCGAGACCCGAGCAATTCGGGTCTATCGCTCCCACCCACCCCGCTGCAACCGGAGGCCCGGTCCGCGTACTATGATTCTGATCGATTATTTCCGGTAGTCAAGGGGGTAAAACGACTCCCCTGACACCGGTTTCGCCTTCCGAAAAGCAGCTCGCGTGAATAAGCAGGAAGCAACGGTTTTTCGAGGCCAAACTGCTTTTCACCAAACCTCCCTACAGAGTCAATCTGGGAGAAGCATCGCTTGTAATATGTTGGACAATCAATAGACAATTTCATATTGAAACATATTTTACCTAGACAAAGACTTGACAAACAAGAACCTGAATGACAAATTGTTTCATGTCGAGGCGGCCAACCTTCGAATCTGGTGGTCCGCGGGCGACCAAAACACAAAACGATTGGGAGGAAAAGATGAAATTCTCAAAGATTGGAATGCTAATGGTGGCCTTGGCAGTGATATCTACGACGGGTGTCGCAGCACAAGAGACCAAGTTTTACGTCGAGGGGCGCGGTGGTTTTGCGGTCCCAACCTTTAATATCACCGATGCTGCAGATCCAGGCCCGGCGTTCGGAGTTGGATTCGGCGCTAACGTTGCCCCATCGATATGGGTTATAGCCGACGCCGACTTCGGATTTCACCCGAACGCTACTACTGGTGGACCAGATATTAATGTCTACCACTTCATGGGGAAGTTTGGTTATGACGTTTTGGGTAGCAGCGAAAGTCCATGGAGCGTGATCCTAACCGCGGGCGGCGGTGCGCTTCATTTTGATATAGATGGTATTGCAAGTTTCACTTATCCAGCCATCAATGCCGGTGCGAAGATTGGCTACGCGGCGACTGAGAATGTCACCCTATTCTTGAATCCCCAGGGAGATATTGCTTTCTCGGATGAGGCTGAAGTTGGAACAACTAACTCTTGCGTGTGGCCGTTTTCAGCCGGCGTGGCAATCCGGTTCTAACGAACACAAGAGCTAATCCGCAGTCAACGCAAGATTGACTGCGGTGACCCCAGGGCAGTGGATTTTGCTGATTTATGTGATTGCCTGAACCGTCCAAATCACAAGCAAGATTCACTGCCCACTCGTCGTAGCAGATTTTGAGAACTCTCCTACCTACGGCCTTCAGTTTTTTTTCGTTATGGATTTTGATCAGAACAGGCGTTCGATAGTCTGTTTTCTGTAGTCGAAGATGGATTTCAACTGTTTGGATACAATCAAGAAGTGGGCGAGTCTCCCAACTGGTCCAAATGGTAGCCGGTATTTGACGGTATCTACGATTTCAACTCCTCCAGGCACCGATCGGAATTGGTGTACATGGTACCAACTCTTGTACGGGCCGAGTATCATCTTGTCGGCGAATCGAGCGTTTGACTCATACTCCGTGATACGAGATTTCCATCGTAGGCTCAAGCCAAACCATTTGATTTTGTAGCTGATCTCTGTACCAATCCTGACTTCTTCGTCGGACGCTGAATCCACTCGAAAGTTGAGCCATGGTGGTGTGATCTTGGAGAGGTTGTGAGGATTCTCAAAGAACTCAAAGATCGTTGATAGGTCTCCTGGTACGAATTGATGCCGCTCGAGGATATATTCGCGCATGATAGATCGAATCAGCGAGGTAGTAACCGGTAGTGGCCGACAAACCATTCAGTCCCACCGCTATAGCCAAACAACTCCTCGCACGAAAGGAAAAAAATGCGCCAACGATGATACCACCTAGTCGCATCCGGTCCGTACACTTCACGAAACAATGCCATGGCCTTCTTTTTGTTTTTCTCGAGGTTTAGGCGCCAAGCAGCAGCGGTCTTTTGGTAGTGAGAACCGTCAACGATCCATCGTTGGTCCAGAGTGAACAAATCATCGAAGCGAGTAAGTAAATCGAAAGACGGCATGATACCGCCGGTGAAGAAGTATCGCCCCATCCAATTGTCTTCCCCGTCGGTCTCGTATAGATACGAATGGTCTCTATGACAGAAGACATGTACGAATAAAGCTGCTTCTGGATTCATCCAACTCGATATTCGCTCGAGTAGTTCGCGGTGGTTCCGCATATGCTCGAACATCTCTACGCTGACAACTCTGTCGAATTTTCCCGGAGGTGAGAATTCGTTGATGTTCGCTGTCTGAACCGAGAGGTTGGCCGGCGCTCGTGCCTCGATGAACTCTCGCTGCGGCGCCGAGTTTGATACCGCAACAATTTCACTGTTTGGATAACGCGCTGCTAAAAACAACGATAGAGATCCCCAACCACACCCCAATTCCAGGATTCTCATGCCATCGGCAATGTCTGCGCGTTTGGTTGTGAGATCCAACATGGCCTTCTCGGCCTCGCTCAATTCTTGCACATCCTCGGTCCATAAACCCGAGCTGTATTTCAAATTGGATCCCAGAACTAGCTGGAAGAAGTCGGGTGGTAGTTCGTAATGTTGTTCGTTTGCCTTTTGGGTTTCGATGGCGATCGGCATCGATTCCGCTGCCTTCGTGAACCTATCATCCGTGTCGGTAGACCTGAGGTTGGCAAGACGTTTTGCCAAGAGGCTATTGATACCGCTACGTAGTAATGGCGTTGGCACCAATCCTCTCTCCGCTAACTCAATACCCAATGGAAACATGACTAAGACTCCTTGGGAAACCACGGAATGAATACACTAGTTTTGCGTTGATAATCCCGATATTCATCGCCTCTACTCTTTAACGCCTGATTCTCTGTGTACGGAATACCAGTTAATCGAAAGAGGAAAAGCAGCATGCCTATGGGACCTATCCATGTGAGTAGTGCACCGTGTCCAATTAGTACGTATGCCCACCAATGAATCCATTCGAAGAAGTAGTTGGGGTGTCTGGAGTATCTCCACAAGCCTACTCGGCAGACTGAACCCCTATTCTCGGGAAGGCTACGGAAGTATGCGAGTTGTTTGTCAGCGATCGATTCACCGACAACTGCAATCAACCACACAGCCACACCGATTGCCATCCAAGCATCAAGTAATCCGTGGATAATGGCTGCCAAAACCGGTAGGGAAAACAGAACGGCGACGGCGGCTTGACCCTGGTAGAAGAAAAACAGAAATAGGTTTGCCTTACTACCAAAGTAGTTTCGCATCGCCCGGTAACGTCCGTCTTCTTCGGTGGCTTTAACAACACGGGCAGTGAATAGAAACCATGCGAGCCGGAGTGCCCATAACGCTCCAAGTCCACCTACAAGTAAGCGGATCTCAACGTTTGCTGGTGCCATCCATATGTACACGAGTGACAGAAGCCCGATCCCGGCTGCCCAGGCTACGTCGACACTAGTAGCGTTTTGGGTTTTTAGTTGCCTTACCCAAAGCAGTGCAAGACAAATAACCAGGATGGCCCAACCGTATAGAACTAGCGATAACATGGTTAGGTCTCCTTGGCCAACGGCGTGAGTACGCCAACTTGTCCCGAAGCATGCGGTTTTGCGAACAGCATCTGCACGTCTCCAAGGACCGCCTCTTCAAAGCCGCCCTCACAGTAGCAGAAGTAGAATTCCCACAACCTTCTAAACTCTTCGGAGAATCCCAACGGCTTTATACGCTTCCAGTTTGAGAGAAAATTCTCTCGCCATCGCAATAGGGTTTGGGCGTAGTGTGGAGTAATATCTTCCAAGTGCACGAGTCGTAGATCAGTATCTCTTGCTGCATCTGATAGCACCGATACAGCCGTCATGCAGCTTCCAGGGAAGATGTACTTCTTTATGAAGTCCACTTCACGGCGGGCTTCTTCATAAAATCGATCCTGAATCGTTATCGCCTGAATCGCCGCCCTACCGTGAGGGTTGAGAAGGCTGGCGCACTTTTCGAAGAATGTTTTGAAGTATTGATGGCCGACAGCTTCGATCATCTCAATCGACACCAGCTTGTCAAAATCCCCATCGAGGTCGCGATAATCTCGTAACAACACCGTCACCCTATCAGATAAACCAGCTTCGGCAATACGCTCGGTTGCCAGCTTGTGTTGTTCTTTGGAGATGGTGCAGGTGGTTACTCGGCAACCATAGTTTTGAGCAGCATGAATGGCGAATCCACCCCAGCCGGTACCTATTTCCACTACATGATCCGTTTCAGTAATCTCGAGCTTCCGACAGAGCCGGTCGTATTTAGCGATCGATGCTTCTTCCAGCGAGCTGTCGGTTCGCTCGAAGATCCCGCAAGAGTAAGTCATCGTACGATCGAGAAAGAGCGAGAAGAACTCGTTACTGAGATCGTAGTGCGCGGCGATGTTTTTCCGCGATCCCTTTCGCGTATTGCGGTTGAGTGAGTGAAGAAGTCCGCGTAAGGGCTGAGCAAAACGAGCTAGTCCCGTTTCAAGGCCTTCCATCA
>JASJCT010000006.1 GCA_030065855.1 Myxococcota bacterium | reverse complement strand
CACTCCTCATCAAACGCATCAACAGACTCAAGCTTGATATCTCTAACCTACGACTGTCTTGAACTCACCTCTCAGGCACTACCTCGCCTCGGACAAATTGGCCAGTTAATTCCAAAAAAAGCGCACGATGTGCAAAAAAAAATGTTCAGGATCTTTGAGCGGCAACTCGGGGGCTCGAAAGTACGGATTCGTCTTCCCATACTCTTCTTGTCGGCCACTCGAGGCAGATCGTTTCCAAAAAAAGCGCACGATGTGCAAAAAAAAATGTTCAGGATCTTTGAGCGGCAACTCGGGGGCAGATCGTTTCCAAAAAAAGCGCACGATGTGCAAAAAAAAATGTTCAGGATCTTTGAGCGGCAACTCGGGGGGCGCACGATGTGCAAAAAAAAATGTTCAGGATCTTTGAGCGGCAACTCGGGGGGCGGTAACTTGGGGGGTAACTTGGGGCGGTAACTTGGGGCTCGACCGCCATGTTTCTCGGCATGTTTTTCTCCCCGATCCTCTCCCAACCAGTGGTCAGCACCTGGTCCATTGAGATCGCATTCCGATCTGCAGGCCTGCTCACGATCCTAATGGCTGTTGGGTTGCCCTTTTCCGCAGGCCATTGTCGTGAGGAATTTGGGGTTGGCACCTCGCATTTTTTGAGGTTTAAGTGTTTATTCTTTTAGCCTTTATAGCTTGGCCGATAGATAAAAAATGGATTATCTAGATTTTATCGTTGTTTAGAAAATAGCGAAGGTCTAGATTTTGCTTACTCTGTTAACTCGCGTCCGGAAAAAAAATTATTAATAATGTTTTGGTCAGCTGTTTCTTTTCGAATAAAATAAGCGACGCTATTTATGCTGCCGTCTTCGTTATTCCCAAGAAATTGAAAGTAAAAATGTCCGGGAAGCACCCCGCCTATTCGTTCGAATTCTAATTTCGCATCTTCACTTTCATGCATTGCTTCAACTCTGCAAAAAGTTGTTTTACATTCTGGTCCAAAGATCTGTGATCCCTGATAATCACCGTCGTCAAACTCTGTTTCGATCGCGTCTTCCATACCCGTTGCCCACTTTTCGTCTCGTTCTTCAGATTCAAAAGATTCGTTAAACTGTTCGACTCTGGCAAGTTCAGTCTTCAGTATTGCATCATATCTTGCACTTGGATCTTTTTCTTCTTCTTCAATCTCTATCGGCACATCCTCAAGAGAAGTATCGATTTGGTTTTCTCTGTTTTCAAGAGCTTCAATTCGACGTTTCAGATCGTGTAACTCATCGTCGGAAATGTTCCCCGACGTCAATTGATATTGGATTGTTTTGATAGGAGAAATATTGTTGTTTCTGGTAGGCGCCATCTCCATTTTGATTTTTTCATCTGGCCTATCATTTTGTGAACCAAACAACTTAGCTCCCAAAGCCATGGATATCAGAACAAAGAAAATGGCAGAAATTGCCCCAATAATCCGTTTTGACATTTTGATCCCTCTACCTTTCTGTGGAAAATTGAAATATCGTTTTTTTCTCTATGAATGTTCTGCGAGCAAGTTTCCGCGAGCTTTTAAGCGTTCCCGAGAAGGGAAAAGGCTGGACCGCATGAATTAAGAGTGAGTTGAGTTTGGCGAACACGTATCTGGATTGGAAATCCATCCCGAGCTCTGAGCCTGAGTCAAAGGAGTAAAGCAGTGAAGCGAACCCTTGACCCAAGCGAGAACTACAATATTTTGTTTTAACGACGAGCTGATGGCACAACTGCTTGTATTTATGAGTGATATCCATTGATCGACTACATTGTTTTACCCACACATAATGCAGGAAAGCCAAAAAATCTAATTATCAACTATTCCTCAAACCTATATGTGTAAACGATTTTGTTTGCGTCCAATGGGAAACTGAATGCTACCCCAGCATCGGTTCCCATGCTTCTATCTGTAGTCCAATTGTATCGTTTATAGCCATTTCCTAGAGATGTGGTCGAGTTGTAGGTCCATGAATATGTGCTAGTTCCGGTCTCCGAGCGATACCAGATTTTTGGGCTGCTGGAATTATAGGAATCTAAAACGATATGTGCTTCTTTCATGGTATTGTTTGTATCTCGTACTACTGGACAAAAGATCCATTCTGCTTGGCCAGATTTGTTCTTAAACCTATGGGCAGAACGATCTAAGGACGTATTGGAATCTGGGTACGCAAACATGCATTCAGCGCCAGTGTAGAATTTTTCATCCGCTGAAACAGTGCCAGCTGCCAACAGCATAGCGACCACGAGAAAAGTTATCTTTTTTTTCATTTCTTTTTCCTTTCAGAGTTGATTCATAAGATCTTTTTTATGATCTTATCAAGATTGTCAAACATGACTTACATTAAAAACCGTAAAATTTAAGTTTTTCATCTAAATAGCGAAACATAGAAGAAAGGTTTGCCTGCATCGAAAATTCGGCAAAACAGTGATATCGATCGGGCGATATCCTTTTTAAATCAATAAGTTGCGCCATCAGCTCATCGCAATAACAATATTTGCTAATTTGGAGGAGGCCGGGCGCGAGCTAAAGTCTCTTTTAATTTATGATTCATCATTGCTATTATCTGGTATTCGTTGTCATCTCTCTCTGTTACTCGATTAGGGTATCAAATAATTTACAATATCAAATGCAAATTTATATGTGATAATAAATCAATAGTACACTATTGAAAATTATCTTATGAATTGAATACGAGCCTCTTTTTTATTTTCCCCATCCCCCTTGCTATTCCCAGGCGATATATCTTTTGATATTTTAGTTCCCACCCATGTTTCTATTACTTAAATCCGCTCCCTATTTAATTTTTCACATAGGCTCTATTTTTATTTTGCAAACAAAGTTAACACTCAACCGATAACACCAAAAAAGCCAGCGGTCAAGTATAATAAAGAAAAAAGCACATATTTTTAATGCTATTATTAGTCGCTAAGGTGACTAAGTCAAAAAAGATAAATGATATCATGAATATGGTTTGGCTCACAGAGGTTTAAATAATCTCCAAATAAGTGGGGAAATGGGACGAAAATAGCTAATACCACGTATAAACAGGTGCCTTCGACGATTTCCCGTTGAATGCATTTGTACCCTGAGCTCTTAGTGAGCCCGGATGCCTCGATTTGTGGCCTGATGGATCCTTTTCGTCGGTGATGGCGAGCTGGTTTTTCAGACTCTGCTAAACTACCATTGTCGCTTTTGGACTTGAAATCGTCATCCAATAGTTCACACAGTTTAGGCAGGTTCCGTGAGGAAATAGAAGGGAGACCGCACGATGACACAGTCGATCCGGCTAGATCCTTATCCGAGATCTGAGACAGAGCCTCGTCCTGGAGCGATCACGGCCTGAGGTTCAAAGGTTTGCTGATACCGTATTGAGGTAGGCCGCCACATCGCCACTGAAGAAGCCCTTGACTGGCAGGAATTGCCAAAAAAAAAGCCGGAGTGAGCCGTTTTTTCGATTTTGTTTTGAGCAATAGGGGCTTTGGTTGGTAAATGGCATCCCTCATAATAAGCGGATAATTGGGAGTAAAAGCACTAAGGCTTGAACTCGAAGTGGGCATTGGCAATGGCTTGTTCGCCGGTTTGTTCTACTGTGACCGTGATCGCTGCCTGGCCCGGCGACTCGAGGAGATAGCCTGCTACGATCAGGGTGTCGCCGGGCATGACGACTTTGGCAAAGCGCGCCTCAAACACTTTGAATCGGCCAGGATCATTGCCTGCGAGTTCTTTGAGCGCTATGCGCGCGGCAATGCCGTAGGAGCACAGGCCGTGCAAAATTGGACGGTCAAACCCCGCGGCCTGGGCCACCTCTGGCTTGGCGTGAATGGGGTTGATGTCTCCGTTCAGTCGATAGAGCAGGGCCTGGTTCGGCGCGGTCGGCACTTCGACGACAAAGTCCGGAGACTGATCCTTCTCAGGCTTGGTGCGCAATAGCTTGGGCGGGCGGGCGCCACCAAATCCACCTTCTCCTCGGAGGAGCAGCTGCCAGGTGGTTTTTGCCGTCAGTACGTCGTTGACCTCGGTTGTCGTGGAAATGGCCGCAAAAGCCCCGATTTTCATATCCCAAATACCGTCGATCCGGGCCGTGGTCTGCATCTCGCCGTCACTGGGAAACGGCGCCACAAGCTCGGTGCGCTGGCCGCTGTGCAGGAGCGTTACCAGGTTGCCCCCTGTTCTTTTCAGGGCCTGGAAAACCGGGGCAAACGCCGTCACAACGCCGAAGGTCGGCAGCACTTTGGGCGGCGGGTCATCTAAGAGATAGTCGATATCCTCTTGCCCTGCACCTAAGCCGATGGCGTAGAGCGCCACGTCTCGCCAGTTGTAAGTGGTTCGAATCGGACCTATCTGCGATCCAATGTGCGATAAATCGATCCCCATGTGATTACTCCCTGGTTTCCAAACCCAGCCCATCCATGTTGCCGGCTTTTCTCATTTCGTCGAATGCTCGGGCATCCTGTTTCACCTGGCCGAGCCGATCCAGAACGCGGATTTTTTCCCTCTGAAGTGCTTCCTGAAACAGCGCCAGTCCAAAACGACCTTCTGCCTGGCGCATCTCGAACTGCCCACCCCGGGTTGTTTCCAACAAAACCGCGTTCCGGCTCTTTTTCACTACATTAATAACAGCGCCAAATCCCTTTTTGATGCGGTCGAGACAGTTTTGTTGGCGGCAGTATGCCTCGAAGAGTCCGGCCGGGTCAGGCGCCTTTGATAACCCAGCCCAGGATCCATACGCATCCCTACGTCTGCTGTCGGGATAGGTGGCATTGGCGAGTGTTGAAATTTCAGAGAGCGCGCGATAAATGGTCTGGACAGACCACTGACTGTCCCGGTCCAGTCCTTCGTAAAGACAGCGCGCATCTGACCTGTCGACGCAAGGTGCGAGCATGGCAAATGCCCCGTCTGGCGTCTTTGGATCTGCTTTTGCGCACGCGAGCAAAGCGGCAAATAAAATGAATGGGGTAGGGCGCATCCAAGTGACCTATCACGGCTCCCTGTGGTTGGACAAGCACACTCGGTAGATGATATACACGACGGAAGCAAAAGCGCACGACCCAACCGTCTGGGCAGCGCTTTTTTTGGTTTCTCGCGCTAAAAGACAAAAAAATGTCCAATTCCGACATCGAAATGAAACCCGATTCCCCAGTGTCGACTGATGCTATGGATGAGGATATTGACGAGGAGCTTCTCGCCATGGCAGGGCCACCGCCCAGTCTGCGCTACGGCGTGTTTACCGGACTCGTGATCGCTTTGACCATTGCCATGCTCGTGTGGTTCTTTCCAGAGCTCAAATTCCTGTCCCGGATCACTGAACCACCGACCCCACTCGGCGAAGCCGCGGATCTGGATCTGAATACGCTCACATCCAATACCTTTGTGGCCTTGGATGGCCTGCCCCTCATGAGTAAGGCCATCGAGTTTAGGGATGGTATCAGGTGGTTTTCAATGAGCGACAATACGCGCCATTTTTTTCCCCTCACTGGAAAGCCCCAGCTCTTTGTCCAATGGAAGGAGTCAGACGAACACAAGGCATTCCGAGATCCAGCGGTCAACCCGGTTCGCCCAGGTCCCCCATCCCACTTTGAAGGACACCTGGTAAGCCGTGCGGATTTGATCGACACAAATTATGAACGCATTTTCGTCTTTTACGATTGTTTAAAAGTACACCCCCTTAGGCGGTGCAACCATTGCTTGGGTAAAGCCAGCTTGGCCGAATGCCGCGAGTTCTTTACATGCATTGAGAGATACACTGCCGAGCAATGTGTGGCGCTCCTCGATGCATCGGAAAATCCGATGGACGAGACAATCGCGGACCTGAAAGACAAGGTGGCAAGTGGCGAAAACGCGGATGCGAACCGACAAAAGATCGCCGCACTCGAAGATACCCGCCTTGCACTGCGGGAGCATCACATTGGCGTGGCCAGTATGTTACTGGAGGAGCTAGCAACCAAAGCGGGCAAGCTCAGCGATGCTAAAGATCGGCTTCGCGCTGAAGATCGCGCTGCCCTTAGTTCGCTTCGGTCCGAAATCCTCTCCCTCAGTTTTAACGAGCTCAAGGTGAAAGCCGCCGGGCCGGTGAAACATATTGACGCCCTCCCAGCTGAAGATCGCCAAGCCCTCGATACTGCCTATGAGACACTGAATAAGAAGCGCGCTGAAGCGGCTGAATTAAAGCGTCAGCAGCGGCTGCTGCGCGAATACGCCGAGGTTGGAGAAAAAATAGAGAAGACAAAAAAGCGGATTTCCCAGCTGCAAGCAGCCATTGCAGATGCACCTGCTGACAAAATAGCCGCGCTCGCCACATCGTCCATTGATCCCCAATCCGTTGACGGTAGCAAAATTGCCAATGACCTCAGCCGGTTAGAAGCCATTCTCCTTACCCCGAAGCCTGCAACCACAGCAGATGCAGGACCAGCAGATGCTGGGCCTCAGGCATCCGAACCCACTGCTGGACAAACAACGGCTAGGAACGGGCCACAAAAGAACAAAGCTGTTGGTAGGGCCAGGCTTACAGCAGAGAACTCACCTGTTTTCCAGACCCTGATCGCGCCCCTGACAGCCCTTAGCACCAGGCTCGAGACCCTTCAGGCAAAGCTCGCCGGCCTGCGTCCCCAGGCTGTAGAAGCATTTGACAGGTGGGTGCTCGAGCCGGACATCCTCGGTCAAATTCCCAAAGAGCTCAAAGAAGAGAAAATTATCGTCTCCATTGCTCGGATAGAACAAATGCTCGGCCCTGCATCGGCACCAGAAGGTGGATTTGGCTCACTTCTAAAACGCATCAATCAAGGCGTAGACGCCCTCAAGGCAGTTCAAAAACAGATCGCAGTGCTTGAGGCCACTCCGGGCATGCGGGAAATGACGGTGGTCGCGGACTTGAAAGCACTCGATGTATCTTTTAACGCAGGCCAGCCAGAAAAAGATCCGACCGCGTTCGAGGCCGGGCTCAGTGGGGCAACGCTCAATCTGATTGAAAAAAACCTGTATCCACTTCAACTCAAAGGGCATCTGGATCAAATGGCCGCACTCGAAGCGCTCCTAGAAAAGGAAAAATTGGGCGACATTGCATCGCGCCTGGGCAACATTGCCGCAACTGTCGAGACCGGTGACTGGGTGCTGTTTTCAGACCGAATTCCCCTGGACAAGGCCTGGGTGGCACTTGTCTACCTGGTGCTGATTACAATGCTGGCGTTTAATGTTCGAAAGTTCTGGTATTTTTGGATCACATGGAAGAGATTGTCGTAGCAAACGCAGCGCATAGAAGCCGCGCGGACACGAGGGCGATTGACCTGTCAAGTGCTGCCTGGTTTCTCGTCATCGTCGGTCTCTGGGAAATTATTTTTAACCGACTGGCGTATTCTCTGGGCCTGTACACCAATGTGGGAGCAAGTGGTGCGCTGAGCTGGCTCGCCACGTCGGGTCGGTTTGCCATGAGCGCTGTGGCGACGATGACCCTGGTCTTGGCCTGCGCGAGCTTGCCACGCATTGCCAGCAGCACTGGGTTTGGCCCTTTGCCGTTGCGCATTCTCATCATTTTTATCTCGCCCCTCTATTTGCCGATCATTTGTGTGGCTATCTTTCGACCGGTATCGGTGGGACTCATCTTCTACGCCTATTTGGCCGCTGCCGGATCTGCCGCGTTTTTAAGCGTCATTGTGGCGCTTCGAAATATCGATTCAAGTCGCAAACGCCTGATTCTGGCGTTGGGCATCGTTCAGCTCCTGGCGGCTTTTGAGAGACTGGCCGCAAATTCGGATATCTCCGAGGCAATCCTGCAAAATGCCTACCTCCTGGCCGAGGTCCTTTTTTTAGTAACGCCTATCTTTGGCTTTTTCATTTTAAAATCGGGTTATGTTTGGGCTTTTATCAAGCGACCCCACCTCCTAGGGCTGGTCTTTGCCTGCCTGGTGACCGGCTTGGCAATCCTTTTGGTCGCAGTTATGCCAAGCACGGGTCAGTTGATCGGTATTGCGTACAGGACGCTCGGCATTACCATGGCGATTCCCCATGGAACGCCCCTTTATCTCGCCGCGTTTTTTCTGGGTGCGCTCATTATCGGCTCCTCTATTCTTCCCTCCAGAAGATGGCCGCCATCACCCCACACGCGCCGTATCGGATTCGGGCTCTTTTGCATCTGGTCCGCCGGCATCCAGCCCAGCCGGCCCTATCTTTTCGCGCTCATGCTCATGGGGTTCATCTATCTTGCAAGGGGGCTCGTGGGAGAGATCGAGGAGACGCAATAGCCGGGCCAGATCGACCCCATCGCACGTTTATTCAGTATATTTACCGGCGCATTGAGGAGGCAGCGCGCGTTGTGACGTAGTATCTTGCGGGCCACTGGCGATAAAACACCCCATCCAGAAGAATACCGCCCTGCTCGTCGTAGTCACAGCCCATCTGGTCATTCTCGTCTCGCCTGCAGCGCACGTATCCAAAGACCCGCATCAGGGTGCCGGGTTGCACCTTATCGAGGCCGGGCACGAGATCTTCTGGGTTTAACTTCAGCAGTGCTGAAAACCCGCCTGAGCTGTTGAAGTGAACCGTGACGCGACACGATGAATTGGCCTCGTCGGCGCAGAGGTGGCGCTCTTTGTGCTTGTTGTGGGATAGGCGCAGGGCAAAGCGGCCGTCCGGTGTTTGTCTTACGCTTTGAACAATGCCAAACCAGGCGATGAGCTGGCCATCGAAATCGTCCGGGTTGGCAGCAACGACGCCATATGCGTATTCCCGTGCCTGCTTGTCAAACGGCGCCTCATCGTCATTTGGCGCGTAGTATCGAGAGAAGCCATACCTGCCCGGACCACAGCCGAGCGCAATGAACAGTGCCGCCAGAAAGAGCCACTTTGGCCACCAAGCGCTTTTATTTTTAACCCACATCATTCTTCAAAAAGACCTATCAATTGGGCGATATCTTCTAGTTTGCCCTGGTTGTCAGCGACTTGTTTCTTTTTCTCGGCAGCGGCCTCCTCAAGCGATGAAACTTCGTTCTGCAACTGCACGATTTGTTCCTTTTTCTCTGTCGCGGCCTCCTCAACCGCTGAAATTTCGCCCTGCAGCCCCATGATTGCCTCGGTGATGTTATCCTGTTTTTGCTCTGCCATCTCCTTGAGTTCAGAAATGCTGACACCTGCACTATCTAGGGATACTTTAACAACGGTATTAAAGAGATCAGGGCTCATCTCGTCGATGGGAAGATTCTTATAGAGATGTAGGGCCTGTTCGACAGTGTAAGACATAATACCTCCATTTTGCGATTGACCGTGCTTAGCTCGCCTGTCGCGACTTTTTAAGACGTCATACGCTCACCACCGACTTTAGACGGCATCGCCGCCTCGGTCAATGGCTGACATTGGCCATTATTGTCTCAACATCTTTCCCTTGCCCGGTGCACCGAGCGCCGTTAATATAATGATCAATTTGAATACCAGTATATTTTTACAACAGATACTGGCCTGCTGCCCATCTGTTGCAAGCAATGAGGCACCCATGATGAAAACGGACCGGAATCGAACCTCTTTGTGGGTCGGTTTCAAAGTTGCATTTGTTGTCGCGTGTATCACCGCACCCTCGCGACAAGTGGACGCTGATGAGGCGCGGGCGTTGCACAAGAAGGGGGTTGCCCTGTTTCGGGAAGAGCGGTATCAGGAAGCAGCCGAAACATTTCAAAAGGCATATGAGCTTCGGCCCACTTGGAAGCTTCTCTACAACATCGGTCAATGCGAAGCTGCTGCAAAACACTATGGATTGGCACTCGAGTCGTTTGAGGCCTATCTCGTCGAGGGAGGAGACGATGTCCCGGTAGAACGGCAAGAGTCGGTCGCAGCTGAAATCAGGCGTATCAAGCCCCTCGTGGGAACCTTGGATGTTGTGGCCGATGGTGTTTTTAGCCTTTCCGTGGATGGACGGATGCGGGCAACCACCCCGCTCAAAGGACCTTTGCGCGTGGCAGCAGGCACCCACGAGGTCGCGCTCAGCCGAGATGGAGAATCGGTTTTAAAAGAGACCGTGCATATTGCAGGCGGTATCACCACGACCGTTCGGATGGATACAGCCGAGCCAACCCCGACAGTCGAGCCGACACCAACCGCCGAGCCAGCACCGCTAAAAGAAGAGGGTCCCCAGCCCAAACCAAGTCCACCTTCCCCAGCAGTATCGATTGAGGCAAAACCCGAGATTCAGGACACGCGATCTGCACTTCGCACAGGTGGCTGGGTGGCTGTTGGCAGCGGCGCGGCCATCCTGGCCGGCGGTGTGATCACCGGCGCATTGGCGCTCGGCAAGAACAACGAGCTCGCCGATGCCTGCCCTGACAAGGATCAGTGCGATGCTCAGCACAAGGGACTTGCAGATGAGGCAGATGCGCTCGCGGTTGCAACCGATATTTTACTGCCGCTCGGTGGCGCAGTGGCAATAGGGGGCGCCGTGCTCCTCATTATTCACTACCGAAGAGGCAACCAGCGGAATGACCAGAGCGCAAGCCAACTGACGGTTGCGCCCGTGGCAGGACCCGATCTTTCCGGCATTGCATTCAGCGGGAGGTTTTAGCATGCGTCAGATACGCACCCTAATTTGCTGCTTTTGGGCAGTCTGGATATCTAGCTGCAGCCTGATAGTCGATACTGAGGGCTTTGACTTTGTTGACGATGCATCGGTCAACACAGACACAGACACGGATACAGATACGGATATGGATACCGACACAGACACTGACACGGATACCGACGCAGACACAGACGCGGATACGGACACGGATGCGGATACAGATACGGACGCAGACACAGACACAGATACGGACACGGACACGGACACAGATACCGACACAGACACGGATACGGATACAGATACGGACACAGATACCAACGAGGAGTGCGATGCGACCTGCACTGATCTCTGCTATTCGTGCAATGTGCCTGGCAGTATTGGGATTTGTACTCCTGTGCCAGATGGTGAAGATTACGATGGGGAGTGTCCAGACGACACACCTGAGGCGGGATGCATGGGCGTGTGCAATGCAGATAGCGCGTGCGAGTCGCGTCATTGTCCAGACGGCACCCCGTGCAATGGGGACGGCAGTATCTGCGAACACGGGATATGTATTGATGGGGTTTGCTGCAACGCGCCGTGCGATGGGATCTGCGAGACCTGTGGCGGAGATGTGGACGGCTCCGGTAGTGTCGACCCCAACGAGATGGACCTGGTGGGACTTTGTGAACCATACATACCAGACGTGGACCCTGAAGCGGAGTGTGTGGCCGCTGACGCATCTGGCGATGACCTCGAATGCAATGGTGTGTGCAATGGAGACCATGCCTGCGCGTGGCCAGGGACTGCCCATATGTGCGCCCCAGCTGCCCGGTGTATTGCATGCAATGGAGCTGGCTATTGCAATGCCATGCCGCAAAGCGATCCTGAGTGCACCTACACCTGCGATGCCCTGACCTTTTTTCGCCAGGTCGGCGAGCCCAACGGATGGAACAGCACCACCCTGTGTCAAGAGAGCCCAGGCACGCACGGAACCACGGGCACCTGTATGGACGTGGGCGCATGCAAGCCCCCTGAGGCGTGGTGTGATCCTGCTGGACAGTGGACAGATATTCCCGAGCCAGACGGGTTTGCCGACGAATGTGAGCGATTCGAACCAGCAACCTGCGAGATGACCACAGGCCCGGTGGTCGAAGGCGCGCCAGGCAATACGCCCTGCGATGACGGCGAGTTCTGCACCACGGATGATATTTGCACTGCAGACGGCAGTGGGATCTGTCAGGGCATCGACTGCAGCGGTCACGGCGTCTGTGATGACAATGATACCTGTCGCTGCGAAGAAGCCTGGACCGGGCCGGTTTGTGAGGTACGCATCATCTACGTGGATGCTGAGCAAGGCACAACCGGGGATGGCACGAGTTGGCAACAGGCGTTCGGAACGCTCCAGCAGGCGATCGAGACCGTACCAGAGACCTGTGCTGAGAATCCCTGTGAAATCTGGGTCGCAGAGGGGATCTACTATGTCTTGGTCGACGTTAAACTAGATACCATCCGCTTGCCCGGTGACGTGGCCCTTTACGGTGGGTTTTCCAACGGAGATACTTTCGACCTGCGGGATCCCAGATCCAAGATAACGATTATCAGCGGCCACGAAAACGCGGACATGGCAGGCCAAGTTTACCATGTGATCACCTGTGACAGCGAGTTTGGCTGCAACGACGGCTCTGTGCTCGACGGATTTGTGATTGCCGGCGGCAATGCATCAGATGAGAGCGTCGAGGCAGACGCAGATCACAATCAAGGCGGGGGCATGGTGATATCCGGCAATGTATCCCCCCGCATTCTCAATTGCGTGTTTACAGACAATAGCGCCCACTTGCGCGGCGGGGCTGTGGCAATTCGAGATGGGGCCACCCCGGTATTTCGAAATTGCCTCTTTTCAAATAACCAGACCGTTGCAGATGCACTTGAAACCGGTGGGGGTGCCGTGTCTGTGTACGCCATTGCCGAACCGACAACCGTGACGTTCAATAGGGCTGTGTTCTCTGGCAACCGATCCTACCTATCTGGCGGTGCCCTGTACGTGGATACGTCTCTGCCTGGATCGGTCACCGCCAACCTGATAAATGTCGTCGCCATTGGCAACAGCGCCAGGGGCTTTGAGTACTACGGCGGTGGGGCGGTCTACACCCGGCGGGGCACGGTGAACCTGATCAACGCGACCCTGTTTGCCAATGCGGTCGGCGATGAGCCGACCAACACCAACTCTGGTGTTATTTTCGCCGATGGCGCGATTGCACACGTCGGTGTGGTCAACACCATCGTTTGGGGCAATGAAAAACAAGAGGCAGACATTACGTTGCACCAATCCGCGTCGGCCGATGTGGCCTTTAGCGATATCGAGGACGGGTGTGATTGCTCGTCGTGCACAGAGGGATATACGAGCTGCGAAGGATATGACAGCGCCAACAATATCTCCCCACCCGCATATCCCGCATTCACAGCCATGCTCAACGGCACAGGAGAATGGAACGGGGTTTGGCCGACCACAGCGCCCTACCGCACCGTTTTTACCGTGCCCAGCTCGAGTGGGAACTGGGAAATCGATGCGCTAATTGGAAAGTATGTCAAACCATCCGAAACCGACAAGCGCCTGTACTACATCATGGATAACGCAGCCAACAGCATCACGATATGGGGCGATGTATCTGGGTGGGTGATCGATACAGATAAGTACGAGCTTTTTGATCTCTCCCTGCAGGCCGAGTCGCCCTGTGTTGACCGGGCCAACAATGCGGCGGCACCAGACGAAGATGTGGAGGGCAACCCGCGCCCCAAGACCGGCACTGACCCGGCAGATATGGGCGCCTACGAACATCAAAAATAACCCAGTATTGCATGTCAAACGTGTTTTGGTGGATAAAGTTGAGTATTCCCCCTTTGAAAAAGCGGGCAAGGGGGATAATTAAATAAAATACAGCGGAGAAATTGACGAAATCCCCCCAACCCCCTTTTCAAGGGGGAGTTTCTGCTAGGAGGTGTGCGATGGGACTTGAGAACGATGTGTATACACTGTTTGCTGCAGTGGCGGGCGGGACCACGATTGCCCAGGATAACCCCATTCTCTTTGAGCAAATCGCGCCAACGCCGGGCAACCCGTGGAGCTGGAGCGTCGAGGGCATGTCGGGCAATTTTGTTGCTGGGACGACCTTTGACTTCGACTATGCGGTTGGGTTTTCAAATCCCAACCGCCAATACGCCAAATTGACCTGGACTATCCCCGCCTGGATCAACAGCGACGGGGCCACTGACGCGCTGATCGACGGGTCCCTGCTCGTCAGGATCAGCAATGCCACTGAAGGGGACAGCTACGCCACTGTCAGCATCTCCTTGAGGACCCTGAAACACACTGCATTTGCCCTCTTTGAAGGGGAGACCCGAAGTGACAGCCCCATTTCAGACCTGGATTCGAGTACCTATAGCTTTGGCGCGCCAGCCAACGATCCCATGACCGATCCACCGGGCACGCCAGACTGGCGATCAGTTGAAATCCCCGATGACCTGGATATTGCTTTCAGCAATCGGGGCAGCATGTCGGTGATCTCTGCAGGCACGGGCAATGACTGGTTTCGGGACGGCACGTTCAGCCTGTCCATTCAAAACGGCACCCAGCCGGTGAGTATCGTCCGCGGCCTCGACCTATCCCTGCGCAAGCTCGACCATACCGGGTTTACCCTCTTTGCTGACCAAAGCGCCGGTGGATCCGCGTTGCCAGCAGTGGATCCGGGCACATACGTGTTCGAGGCCCCGGCCAACGATCCCATGACCGATCCCCCTGGAACGCCGGACTGGCGCGTGGGCATTCCAGATGACGTTGGCATCTCAGTTGACGACTATGGCGGTCTTTCAATGGCAGGGCCGGGTTCGGCTGCCTGGAACGAGACCGGCACCTTTACCCTGTCCATTGGCCACGGGGCCAGACCCGTGTGCTATATCGGGGGTCTCGACCTTTCCCTCAGGCGCCTCGACCACAACACCTGGACCCTATTTGCTGAGCAGCGAAAAGACGTCACTGGCGGCGGCCCCAACGTGCCGATTGCCGAAACCTATGGGTTCAGCCCGTCTGACATCCAGGTGGATGGGGTGGCCTATCCAGACACTGCCATTGAATTCGACGGGGGTGGCCTGGGGCAGGGGCGCATTACTGATTTTAGCTTTGCAGATGCCGCGTTTGGGTTTGACGGATCGTTTACACTGACCATTGCAGATGGCACCCGCCCTGTATCTGTTCTTTCTGGTACGAGCGCACCGGGCCTCGCGCTCAGGCGCCTGACGCCAAACCCCCTGCGCATCCCAGTAGATGAGACCCAGGCTGTGGATGAGGACGGGACGGCCAGCATTGCTGTTTTAGGAGACGCTGTATCTGATTGGACTTTTAGCGGGTTTAGCGCCAGTGTGGGCATATCGACCATTTCACTCCACAGCACGACTGCCAAGCAATTGACCGTGCAATGGGCACTGGGCGGGTTAAATCCAGGCGACAGCGGCCTCGTCTCATTCACGATGGAACGAACGAGCCACGGCGGTGCGCCGAGTGGCACGGTGGATCTGCCAGCGCGGGTCAGAGGTCACGTCAGCATTGTTGCCGTCCCAGGCGGCAGCCCCACCTTGCCCAGTGCCACAGAAAACCGGCGGTATGAATGCCACATTGGCGTGGCAGGCGGGATCCTACCCGAACCCATTCTGCCAGGGGATACTGTGACCTGGGAGCTGGACCCGGCTTTTGGGGGTCTGTTCCAACTCGATCCAAGCAGCGATGACTTCCACAGGTGGTTGCGGACAATCGCAAGCCCGGTCACCTACATTCCCGAGGGATGGGGCGGCACTACCCAGACAATTCCCGTGCGGGTCAATCACTATCGGGACGGCGTGCTGATCAACGGAGGCAACTGGGAAGACCTCACCCTGGCTGTGTCAGATCAGCAGGACGATTATGACGTGGCTATCCTGCTCGACCGATCTGGATCGATGGCCGGCAACCGCTGGACCGCGGCTGTCAGCGGGGCTGAAATTTTTGCCGCCCTGGTGGACGCAGCAAACAGCATGCACGTGGACAATGACCCGCTCAACCCAATGCACGCCCATCGCGTGGGCCTCTATTGGTTTTGGGGTCACGACAGTGCGGGCTACGGGGACAATTACCCCAATCCGCCAGGTGCGCCAGCTGATCCAGCCTATCCAGATGGATTCACCGGCACGTTTGTAGACGACTCAGATCCAATGGATATTAAAGATTTCTCCTTGAACGGTGGCGCTGTGCACAGCCATCTGAGCGACATTACCCCGGTGGGCATGGCACATGCGCCCGGGCATTACACAGCCCTTGGCGCTGGCTTATTGCTGTGTCGAAAAGAGCTGATCACCCAAGCCGAACCTGGCGCGGATCGCAAGCGTATGATCCTCGTCCTTACCGACGGTATGGAGAATCGAGATCCCACGATAGATCAGCTGTTCGTCGCCCCTGGGCTCTGGTTTCAGGACGAGGCCGACCCTAGCGTGACCATCGATCCGGAGACCCAGATTTTTGCCTGCGCGGTCTTTACCGGGGCTGCCTATGTGGCAAAGCTCGGCGACGTGGCAGCACACGTGGGTGGCGTGGCTGCCACAGATGTTAAGAGCATTACCGACCCGGTCGACTACAGCACCCAGATGCAGCACTGGTTCATCAATCGATTTTCAGAGGCATTTGATTTTGTAGAGACAACCGCGCCCCTCGATCCTACACTAGGACCAAATGAAACAAAGGTGCATCGCGTCAAGGCGCACCTGGGTCAGGACAAGCTCGTCTTTTACATGCTCCTCGATGCACCTGATACGCGCAGTGCAGGGTGGCGGTTTGTCATCCGCCCGCCAGGGGCGCCCGGTGTTATTACACCCAAGCATCACAATCCCGGTGCCGGCATCGTATACAAAGAGGGCGCTCTATATAAAATGTACATTATTGATATGCCCCTTTCCATCCCAGGGCACGACCACCGCTTGGCCGGCAACTGGGAGGCCCATGTGACGCGGACAAAGAATAAATCCGGTTCATACGCCTTCGGCTCATTGGCCCATCAGGCAGAACTGACCATGCGCGCTGAAGTGCTGGCGCCTGCCAAACCCAGGCCAGGGGATATGGCCACCCTGCAGATCGCGCTCAGGCAGGGCAATAAAGCGATAAACGGTGCAAAGATTACAGCAGATGTTTGCTCCCCAGGCCACTGGCCTGGTCACGACGTGGCTTGTATGATCTCCGCCAATCTAGATCTGGTCCGCAAGCTCAGGCGCTCCCGGAGCGCAGACAGCCGGGATACCCCCCATCTGGCCGACCAGGTCGTGCGGTCCCTCTTTGGGCAACGGGCAATCACCGGCGAGCAGCGCAAAACTTACAAACTAATACAAAAACAACAGGTCGCCGGACGCGCGGGTATTTACGAAGCAAAAATCCCGCTTTCAGACCCGGGGCAATACACCATTGATGCACATATCTCCGGCATCAGGGCATCCTCCTTGGAGGAGCGAAACAACGTGTTGGGGACAGCCATTGCCGGGCTGCCCTATCACTATACCAGCCGAGGATGCCGCAGGGAGATGCGACTGCTCGAACGAACGGCAGGTAAGGATCAGGCTTTTGTCCAGGAATGTCGCAAACAAGTGCACGTGGGATATCTGGCAGATCCGACGACGTCAGAAGTGCAAGGGTACTTTGTTGACGGGACAACCATTCGCCTTGCTGTCTTGCCCAAAGACACGGACGGCACCCTGCTCGGCCCGGGGTGGGCGCATGGGGTGGTATTTGTGAGCCCATTGGGCATCGGCATTCAGTGGCCAAGCTCGGACATTGGCAACGGCAGTTACTGGGTGGATATGCCGCTCGAGGCAGCAGCGTTGCGGTTCAATCCCAGGTCGCGAGCGCTTATTGCTCGACATCTCACGCTAACCCACCCCACTCGCGGGCCCATATCCCCGGTCAATGCTGCGCTGCCCATTGATGGGTTTGCCGCCCATGTGATCGGCGTGTCCATCCCCATTACCGTGCGGTCGCTCATCGGCAACAAAGCCACTAAGGAAGTGCACCTGGCATCTTGCAGCCATGCATCGAGGATCGCGGAAAAGAACAAAGTATGGCTGCACGACCTCAGTCAGGCCAAAAAGTGCAGTTACGACACCTGTGAATGGTGCTTGCCGCTCATCTGCAATGCCAATCCTACCGCCATGGAAGCGCACAAACCCTTCTGCTCGCATACACGGCGGATTCGGGTCAAAAACAGATTTGAAGTGCATTCGTGGACAGAGGCCAAAAAACTCGGCTTTGACGGATGCCGCTACTGCCTACCGGACAAGCACACGCGCTAATCCAAAGGGATAGGGACGATGATGAACAGTCAGATTACAGCTCTCGTCGGGCGAGCTCAGCGAATTTTTTGGCTTGTGTGTGGCGGGTCCTTTGCTCGGCAAACTGGATTGTGGCTTTAAACTGCTCAGCTGCTTTGGCCTCGTTGCCCTGGATAGCTTGGTGGCATTTTCCGAGTTGGTAGAGGGCCTCGGGGTAGCTCACATTGGCCGCGGGACCCCGTTGTATCACCTTCTCAAAGGCGGCGATCGCCTTGGGGTGGTCTTGGGCGTCATCGAGGTAGTAGTGCCCCAGAAGCATCGCAGCGTTCAGTGCGTATTTGGACTGTGGCGATTTCTCGATCACCGCTCGATAGTATGCACGGGCCTTGTCTTTGAGCTCAGCGCGTGTTTTCTGTAGGGTTATCGTCTGAGCCAGGCCTTTGGTTTTTTCGCCAAATTGAAACAGCACGCGTCCCCACTGATCCGACTCTGCAGGATTCGTCGGAGGGGCGCTATCGTCGATCAGACGATCGATGTCGACCATTTTTCTGTTGAATTCATCGGCGACGATCTTTTCGTTTGCGGTCTGTTCGAAACAGCCGATTCTCGCCGCGAGGGCAGCTAGTCCAAATTTCAGTGAAGCCGTTGATAAGGGCATCTTTTGTTGCATCTCAGGCGATATGTCCTCGAGCGCCTCTGTCAGCAACTCCCGGGCGCCGTTGAGGTAATTGAGCTTTCGGTTTGGGTCTTGAACGATGTCGGCCAACAGGGCCTGGGAGTATGCGATTCGTTCGAAGACGAATGGCCGTTCCGGGTGCCCAGCGCTGAACGAAGGTGTCACTGCCCTCAGCGCCGCCATTGCCTCTTCTAGCTTTTCGACCGTCGCTGCAGTGTCATTCGGTGCCACGCGATGCAGATTTCTCAACGCTTCGAAAATGGCGAGATGGTAGATCCCTCGGTTGGGTTGATCATCCGTGGTGTCTCGCATTTGATGTAGTAGCTTCAGCGCCTTGCGCAAGTACATTGCCGAATCTTCAATGCTCTCGCCTACCTCGGCATATTTGAGGTAGCTCAGAACAAACTGGAAATAGATTGAGTGTTTAACCGGATCACTATCGGGCCGCCCGGCCAGCTGTTGGATCACCTTGGCGTAAAACCGATCCTTTGCAGCGAAGCCCGCTTCGAGGTCGGTCTGATAGCGAGGATCAGCGTATAACTCCCGCCCCCCAGCCTCATCGAGGATCGCCGCAGCCTCTGCTTGCACCGCTGGTGTCCATCCCCCAGCGTGGTTGTCGGACGAATCACCGGGCAAGCCTCGCTGATCTTCAGCAGCCTCTGTTTCGCTGGTCTCTTTGGTATCCAACTTGGCGTCGGGAAGGGTGACGCAACCGATGGTGATCAGCACCAGAGCGGCGACGGGCGACCATTTGTAGGAATGATGATTGAATCTGACAATCATTTTTATTCTCCGTTTTATGGCAGATTGCGCCTCAAGCACGCCGATCAGGCCGGCGAAGCCAACACGAGGCGTCAGCCGACCGGCGTGTGCGAAGTGCTCTGCCAGGTTCAGAATTGTTTTTCCATACTGGTTGGGTTTTGTTGTCTTCAATATCGACAGGGCCAATCCATCCGCTGCGAACTCTCGGTCGAGGCGCATGCTCCTCGCCGCGAGCCACAGCAAGGGATTGAACCAATGGCAGAGTTGCATCGCGATCATCAGCCAACCGATCAAGATGTCGTAGCGTTTCACATGGGCCAGCTCGTGCAAAAAGACGTGGCGCAGCTCATCGTGGCCGAGTTCGCGGATCAGCTGCTCTGGAAAGACCATCTTGGGTCTGAGCAGACCGAAAACCGCTGGCGCCATTGAGTGGCGGGTCACGACCACTCGTATAGATTTCCGGATGCCGATCTCTTTTTGACAGGTTTTTAGCAAGGACAGCAATCGCTGGTCGGTCATTTCCGTTCCTTGGCTAATGCGTGAGACAAAGCGCAGATTGTGATACACGAACAGGCCTGTAAAAAAGAGACAGCCCAGCAGCCAGATCAGAAAAAGCACACCAATGAGCCGCAGATCCGGGGGAACGATCGAGGTCACAAGACCCAGCCAGTGGGTCGGTGATCGATCGGTCTCGACACCGGTCAGCGTCTGGACTGGCAGTTGCGCCACCTCGTGGTTGACTGAGGGAGCTTGGGGTGTCGGACCAGTGGCTGGTGTAAGCAGTTGGAACAGGGACATGTCGCGCCTGGTCAGCTCGATCACCTCTTGTTGGGTTTCTGTGGGAATCAGACTGACCACACCGAAACCACCGCCGATCCCCCAGGGAAACACCATCCGAACCAACAACAAGGTCCAGAGCAGATGGTACCAGTTAGCTGTCAGCCTGTGTTTAATCACCGCCTTGAGCAAAAAAATGACGAGAATCAAGATGCTCGCCTGCACAGTGGAGAGATAGAGCCAACTTAGAAACGGTTCGTAGAACGCGTTCATTTCGGGGTCCCTTTACCTTTCTCGTCGAGCAATTGTTTCAGCTCTGCGATCTCCTTGTCAGACAGTGATTCACTATCCAAAAAGGCACTCACCACGGTCTTGAGCAGGCCACCGCCGAATTTGGAGACAAATGATTCGGTCTCGGCCTGGATGCACGATTCCTGACTGATCAACGGAAAATAAAAGTAACGGTTTCCCCTTGTTTCAAAGCCGATCGCCTTTTTTGTGTGCAACCGATTGATCAGTGATTTGATGGTCCCCGGGTCCCATGTTTTCCGCTCACTCAACGCTTTCTTGATCTCCTTGGCCGACAAGGGGGAGTTGCGCCACAAAATGCGCATGATCTCCATCTCGGCATTGGCAATTTTGATTTCGTCCGACATTGATGCTCCCATGTTTACAGCTGTAATAATAAAAGGTTTACACTTGTAAACCTATCTGTCAAGGCCTTTTTGAATTTTTCTGAAATTCAACTCCCCAAGTAGGGTTATTGGGGGGTATTGGGGGCATTGTTTTTTATTTTATACCATCCGAAGACACCGGGTACGTTCGCTTTTTGTTGCTAGGTGGTATGACAGAAGGCATCATCAGAGGGTTTTAAAATTAGGAGGAGATAGTCATTTATGAGCAGGGATATATTCAACAGGGGATTCGAGAAGTTCGCAGCATTTGTGGATGCATACGATCTGATACCTGCTGATAGATCCCGCATTGTAGTAGCGTATTCAGGGGGAAAAGACGCTTCTGTGTTGTGTGATTTCCTGAATGAATACAAGAATACGGTTCGCAAGGACATTGCCATAGAGCTGATTACGGTAATCTTTCCCAGGTTCATTTACGACTCGCCAGACCCCTCTCGAAAAAAAGAAGTAGACGACGCCATCGAATATTGGACACGGCGCGGGTTCATACATACGCGCGTTCACGCCGGTACTGAGTTTCCGGACAGTATCTTGCAGGGTGACAACCCCTGCAAGCAGTGCGCCATGGTAATCAAACCCACGCTGCTCAGCCGACAGATTTTAAAACACCAGTATAAGGACGCGGTTTACTGTGTTGGGCTGACGCTCGATGACAGTATTGGATGGTTTTTAGAGCTGGCGCTCATCAGTGCTGGGCAGGGAGATATGAGTGCCATAAAGCACGCGAGCCCTTCTTTATTTGCCGCAATGATGTTCCTCTCGACCCGCGTTACCTGCAGACTGGAGGTTGAAAAGAACAACCTGCTGTGGTCCCGTCCGCTGATGGCCTTTTCAGACGGGGAGGTTCGTACCCTCTCGACACAGCGCAAGTTACCCCTCATCCCCGAGGACTGCAAAGAGGTGCAGCAACGGGACGCATTCGTGGATTCTCCAAGGAGAGAGCTGACCATCGCGCTAACCGCCTTAAGAAATAAATATCAATTGGATCCTCACATCGGCAAAGATGCTGTCTATGCGAGCTATGATCGGGCAGCAGCTTATTTTGAAAGCAGCGGCCTATTGCCCGACCTCAAAGAACGGGAGCAATACCTCTCAGAACACTTGGCGTCCTTGGCATGTCGAGAATCAGCACCCTCACCTCGGTGAACCTAGCACCTGTCTTCAAATGAGATTGAACGTTGCTGAGCACTGTATTGAAACTGCCGCTCGTTCAAGGAGAGCGACCGGATGATTTTGAGGTGGTAGTGATTGATTGATTTAGAAACAGGCCTTCTGCATGGGCCAGGGATCCGGGGGTGTCCACGTCCTGCCACCGACCGTTACCCACGTCGTATACGCGCGCCTGATCCGCATTCGCCAGTGCCTTGACGCCGTCTGATAAAGAGCAATCCCGGTCTTCCCGGCTTTTGGATACGCGGTCGATCGCGTCGAATAGCGCCGGTGTGCACATGAAGAGCCCTGTATCTACGGCGTCAAAGACATCGAGGGCCTTGTGGATTTTTACAATACGATCTCCATTAGTCAGCACTTTGGTGGCATCGTCCATGTCGTAGATACTGTCGAGTTTGCGATCCACAGCGAGCACGAGCCCGTCCTTGGGAAGCGGGGCACGCGCCAACCCCTCTATCAAAGAGCTATCGAAGATGTGGTCTGACATGGAGAGAAAAAACGGTTGCTCCTTAACCACAGACCGAGCGGCGAGCACGGAAAGCCCATTGCCCATTGTGTACCTCGGATTGTGGACAAAAGAGATGGTTCCCTTGGCACTCCCAGCGTCGATGCCTGCACGCACCTCGTCTGCGCGATGGCCCAAGACCACGACCGCTTCGCTAACCCCTGCTTCGAAAAATCGGTCGAGCACCCGAAGGATTAGGGCCCGTTTTCCAATCTGGGTCAGCGGCTTGGGCGGGCCTTCGTCGGTATGAAGCCGCGACCCGAGCCCTGCAGCCAGGATCACGGCAATTTTTGGCTTCTGGCTTTGATCAGACATTGCACTGCACATGAACGCACTCGTAATCGCCAACGCATAACATGTCAATATCAGCTAGGGGTTGGGCCCGTACGAAAAACCAAAGTGGGTCAACAGTCAGGCCGCAAGCGCCTCTTGACATCAGCACTACCAGTAGGGTTAGTGTGCGCTCAGATGAGCGTTGGAAAAACGCGACACCACAGCTGGATTGGAGGAAATACATGCCGAGCCTCAAGAAAGCCTACAAGACCATTTTGCAAGATCATTTTCCAGAAGAAATGACCATCTCCTTTGGCGATCAGCGCCTCCAGTATCGCAAACGGTCGTGGCAAATAGAAGGTGCGGAAAAAACAGAAGCAAAAGGCCTGCGCTACGGAGAGAATCCAGGCCAGGAAGCAGCGCTTTACGAACTCGTCGGCGGCAATCTCGCTCTAGGAGATTGTCGATTTATCAGTTCGGGCCAAGGGCTCGTATCTGCCCTGGACGAAGCTGGGATGCATCAGTTCGGCAAGCACCCCGGAAAAACCAACCTGACAGACATCGATGCTGCGCTCAATATTCTAAAGTATCTGATGGATACACCTGCCGCCACAGTCATGAAGCACAATAATCCATCTGGTGTTGCCAAAGGCACCACTGCCGGAGATGCGATACAGCGGGCATTCCTCGCAGACCGACTCGCTGCCATGGGGGGATGCGTGGCCGTGAATCGACCGCTGGATCGGGAGAGCGCGGCTTTCTTGGCTGAAAATTTTGTGGAAGTCGTGGTCGCACCTTCCTATGAAGAAGGGGTTATCGATCACTTAAAAAAGGCTAAAAACCTGAGAATCATTGAAATTCCGAGAATTGACCGCCTCGAGGCACACCGATCGACCCGCTATATCGAGTTTAAATCCCTAATGGACGGCGGGATTATCGCACAACAGTCTCAGATATCTGCCATTCAGACCCCAGATGACTTTCTTCCGGCCGTTGCCAAGACAAAAGCCGGGGACGTGCGGTGCGAGCGCGCGCCCACACCTGACGAATATGCAGACCTGGTATTCGGCTGGAACATCGAGCTCGGGGTTACTTCGAATTCCGTGATCTTTGTCAAAGACGGGGCAACCGTGGCCATTGGCACAGGCGAGCAGGATCGGGTTGGCTGCGCACAGATCGCCGTTCAAAAGGCATATACCAAGTACGCAGATGGCCTTTGTTTTAAAGAGCACAATGTACCGTACAATGCATTATCCCTAGAGATCGACCAGGGCAAGCGGGATCCCGCTCAAAAACACCACATCGACCGTGAGACCGCAGCAGTAAAGGGGGGACTAGCAGGATCGCGAATGATTTCAGATGGTTTCTTTCCATTTCGGGACGGCGTCGACGTGGGCATTCAGCAGGGCGTTACGGCTGTGGCACAGCCAGGGGGCGCGATGCGGGATGCTGAAGTGATACGGGCCTGTAATGAAGCAACCCCTAAAGTGGCAATGGTATTTACCGGCCAGCGCGCGTTTCGACATTAACGCCTTTACCTTTGCAAACGATTCATTTTAATATCTGCTACTTGACAGGGTGGGGAATACCGTCTTAAGTTGCTCGGTCCAAAAACGACGATACCGGAGGGATTGTCGATGAAGGCAAAAGATCTAGAGAAATTTGAAAAAATACTCATCGAAAAGCGGGAAATGCTGCTTAAGAATGCGCGACAGACGCTGGAGAGCGATATGACCTTGGATACCGCGGATCTTCCCGATGAAATGGACCTCGCATCGAGTGAATATCTCCAGTCGTTCCAGTTTCGACTTCGCGGGCGGGAACGAACATTTCTCTCTAAAATAGACAAGGCGCTGGCGAAAATCAAAGACAGTTCTTTCGGAGTCTGTGAGGAGTGCGAAGATCAGATACATCCCAAGCGACTGGAAGCGCGACCTGAAACCACCTTGTGTATCAAGTGCAAGGAAGCCCAGGAACGGGAAGAACAGCAATTCGGTGACTAAGGGCTCGCGCAGAAATAACGTCCCGTTTTCGTAACCCATCTGCACGCCGTCTTTGGCGGTTACTCAATCGCAAAATCCTCGACGTAGCGCTGCTACGCCTGTGGTTTCGCTCAATCGCAACCACCAAATCCGACACACATCTGGACCCGAAAACTGGGACGTTATTTCTGCGCGAGCCCTAACTCGCCGGGTCGAGGGCGTCGCGGAGGCCTTCGCCGACCAGATTGATGGAGAGAATCGTTAAAAAGAGGACCATACCCGGAAAGAGCGCGAGCCAGTAGCATCCTTCGTTGTAGAATCCATCGGTGAGGAGTTGGCCCCAGCTCGGCGTGGTGGGCGGCGCACCAAAGCCTAGGAAGCTGAGGGTCGATTCGATGAGGATAGCACCGGCAATGCCAAAGGTGGCGGCGACAGAGGCCGGCCCCATTGCCCCAGGCAACACGTGTTTGAGAAGAATGCGTCCATGCCCGATCCCCAGTGCTCGGGCCGCGGCCACGTAGTCTTCGTTTGCCAGGCGCAGGACCTCGGCTCGGGTGAGCCGGGCCACGTCGGTCCAGCGGGTGAGCCCGATGATCAAAATAAGCTGGTAGAGACTGGTCGTTCCGATCAATCCCTGCAGCGCCAGGATCAGAAAAAAGGTGGGAAAGGAGGTGAGGGTCTCGATGAGACGGAGCGCCACCCGATCGGCGCGGCCGCCAAAATAGCCAGCAACCGCGCCGAGCAGTACCGCAACCAGGAGATAGAGGGATACGGATCCCAATCCAACCAGGAGGGCGGACCGGGCACCGTAAATGATGCGGGCCAGTACGTCTCGCCCCTTGTCGTCCGTGCCGAGCAAGTGGTGGTTGCCCGGCGGCTGCAATAGGTCGATGCGTCCAGACACCTTGGTCTGATTCGGTCCATAGGGCACTGGTGGCAGGAGCGCCCATCCGCCATTGGATTCAATGGACTTAAGTACCGCAGGAATTCGCGATGCATCGGGCTGTTCCCCGGGAAACACACCCGGGAGGATGCGCATCTGCCCTTGGGTTGAAAAGGCAATGGGATGGTCAGAGGCGAGGATATCCGCGAACAGGGCTGCTGTGATAATAATCCCGAGGTACAGCAGGGCAGCCATATTGAACGGCTGCCTGGCAAATCGCTTGAGGGAGTTGCTGAGGTAACTGGACCTTTTTTTCCGCGCAAGAACGGGCGGCCGCGAACGGCGCCAGGGGCGAAAATCTATCACGGCCGACCTCCCTGTCGAAAGCCAGGTGCGATCCGAGGATCGATGAGCGCGTACACCACATCCGCTGCCACCACGCCGAACAACGTCACGATCGCAGTCACAGTGACGACTGCCATGAGCCATGGCTGGTCGTGAGCCTTCAATGCTTCGAAGGTTTCATAGCCCATGCCCGGTATGCCAAAGATGCGCTCGATGACGACCGAGCCACTAACGATGTAGGGGATTTGAAGTCCAGCCATTGTGACCACTGGGATGACGCCGTTGCGCAGTCCATGCCTGAGAATGACGTTTGTTCGGCTCAGCCCTTTGGCTCTGGCGGTGCGCATGAAATCCAGGTTGATCACCTGGAGCATACCCACGCGCTGATACCGGGTGAGCATGGCCATGGGCACGAAGGAGAGACAAAATACCGGGAGAAATAGCTGCCAGAATAGATCTGGTAAGCGGCGCCACCACACCCATAGATCCGCACTGCTGCGAACGAGCCCCTCAGCCGGTAGCGCGTCGTAGTATCCAGTACCGGCAAAGTACCGCATCAGCAGCGCAGCCATCCAAAAGGCTGGAAACGCGTACAAGATGAACAGCGCCACGGTCGTAGCGCGGTCAAATAGACCGCCTCGCCGCACGGCTGAGACAACCCCGAGCGGGATCGCCAAGCCATAGGCGAACAGCAGGGCCAGCAGGGACAGGGTCACCGTCACGGGTAACCGTTCGGCGAGCTTGGTGAGGATAGGCCGGCCATCCCTGACAGACACGCCAAAGTCGAGGGTGACCATTCGCTCCAGCCACTTGAAATACCGGGTTTCGGTAAAGGCGCCGGTGATGTTTCGGTATCCCTCGAAAACTGTGTACCTGTCTTTGCGTTCCCACCACCAGAATCGCCACCTCTCTAATGTGGCTGCCTGTTCTTCCTGGGATGCGGTGGGAATGATGGGATCATAGAGGCCGGTGATATCCTCGATCAAAGTGATAATCCGCACCTTTGATGCAATGGGGATTTCCTCGTCTAGGGCTGCCATGAGTTGGGGTAGGGAAAACGTGTCTAATTGGCGCAGCTCGGTCTCGGCCAGTCGGTCTTCCCGCTTGATGAGGCGCCTTACCAGCCTGGCCGCGCGGACCGGTTTGAAATCAGATCCATGGGTCTGCCAGAAGCGCTCCCAGAACGCGGCCCGATCCAAAGAGACGCTCAAGGCTTGGTTGAGACCAATGCGTCGGGCCACGAGATCCAATGCGTTGAGCGCGCGTTCCCGCTGGTGAGACGAGATATTGGGAAGACGGGGGAGGATATAGGGTAACCAGGCACCCCCTGCTTTGGCGATGGTTCGTTCAGCTTCTCGAAAAGCCCGGTCAGACCCCAGTTTGGCGATTTCAGATTGGGCCCGTGCCCGTGCGTCGTCAATCGAGAGATTGATAAACAGGGGCAAGTGAAGTCCGAGCAAACGAACGCGCCCTGAGGCAGCACCTGAGAGCTCGGCATCCAGGGGATCAGGGGACTTCATCGAGAGGTTTAAGACCACAAATGTCACTAAGTTGATACCAATAAGTGTGGGAATCGTGGCGAGCAGTCGCCATATGGCGTATCTGATCATCTGGGTGTTGCCGGTGGGGATGTATCCCGTCTGAGCGTCAGCACATCGAGATGGCCGTCTGTCACTGCAATACCGCGAATGTCCTGGGCTGCCACAACAGCCGAATATGGCCTGAAGGTAAAGGTCATCGGGTGCTCTGAACTTATCAACATATTGAGTTTGTTATACAAATCCAATCTGACCGGTGCTACAGCGACCGATTCGAGCGCGTTCAATAGGCGGTCGATCTCAGGGTTGTGGAGGCCTGCGTAGTTTTGCGCACTGCCGTGGGCATCACTGTGGAACATGGACCAGGGATCGAACAGCAAGCCCGTGTCAAAGGCCACCATTGCAGCGTCGAAATCCCCGGACTGCAGTCGGTTTAGATATGTTTTGTGATTGATTGTTGCCACGCGCATTTCAACGCCCACGCGGCTGAGGTCGTCGCGGATCACCGCCACAGTGCGTTGGAACCCGCGTTCGTGATCCGGTAGGATCAGCTCAAACGAGAACGCCATCCCCCCGCGGTCGCGAGTGCCGTCCCCGTCCCTATCGGTCCATCCGTCTCTGCTCAGTAGATCTGTCGCCCGCTGTGGGTCGAAGTGGAAATCCCCCAAACCCCCTTTTTCAAAGGGGGATTTCAAATACTCCTCCTCTCCGAAAGGGGCTTCCATATGCGCCCCCTTTTTCAAAGGGGGCTGGGGGGATTTTGTCATACCGGGATCAAGTATTTCGTGTTCAGGCCATGGTCCGGTTGCTATATCTGCCCGGCACTTGTGAATCGAGCAGCGGATAGCGGTGCGGTCGATCAGGAGGCCCATGGCGGTCCGCGCTGCCGCTCTTGAGAAGACCGGCTTTGACATGTTGTACACCATCGCTTCGGTCCGGGGCAGTCGATGGGTGATGAATTGAACATCATGGGGTGGCTGAAAATAACCCGGAAGGTCTGGAACGATATCCACATCGCCCCGCTGAAACAGATGCATGGCCACCCGGTCTTCCGGTATGACCAGGAACTCAATCCGATCAAAATAGGGCGATGGGCCGGCCCAGGTTGGTGCGCGGTCGAGCGCGATCGACACGCCGGGTTGCCATGCAGCGAGGGTATAGGGACCAGATCCAATGGGTCGGCGAATGGATGGATGTCGAGCAATGGGGGTGTTGCCAAACACGTGGGCCGGCAAGATCGGCAGGGCTGCCAATTGCCTCAGAAATCCAGGCCTAGGGGCGTCTAGGTCAACGGCGATGCCATGCTCGTCGAGCACGGTCACATCGTCGATATGGGAAAATCTCTGTCTAAGGGGGATCTGTCCATCCGGGTCCACTAGCCGCGCAAGGGTAAACGCCACATCTGCAGCGGTCACCGGCGTGCCGTCGTGCCACTGGGCTGCGGGATTGAGGGTGAATTCAAACCGGGTGTGGGCCGCGTCAACCGTCCAAGCGGTGGCGAGCGCAGGTACAACCCCTGGGGTGTCCATTGATGCTGAGATCAGGGATTGAAAAATCGTATGGTCTGCAATGAATCGGGTGACCGGGTCTGGATCCAACGATGAGATCAGGCTCTTCGGCTCTTGAGAAACGCGGATGCGCACCGTGCCGCCATGGATCCTATCCCGGGACTGTGGCGTGTTGGGAAAGGTATCGGGCAACAATCGATGCGCTGGGGCTGGATCGCAAACACAAGGCGCGGTGGGCAGCGGCTGGCTGCATCCCCCGTCCTGGCCTGTGGACAGACAAGCAGTCCCAATCCCGCCCAAGAGCCAGATCATCTTTTTTGCAAAGGCGCGGCGCATTCTTCTATCAGGTTTAACTAGTTCCGGTCCTGAAATGCCAGTTTTTTCCCTGCCTTGCCCTGGTGGACGCCGCCACCCTGACCCTCCCCCGGTGGACGCCGCCAGTCTGGCCCTGCCTGTGGACGCCGCCACCCTGGCCCTGCCTGTGGACGCCCCCACCCTGGCCCTCCCCCGATGGACGCTTGGACGTTGGGGGAGGGGAATGTCGAAACGTAAATTGGTTGGATCATGTTCGCTTATGGCATTGTCTCTCAGCGAATTCCGTCATGGTGAACCCTGCCATCCACAAATCTCTATTCTGCTTCCCCCTCCCCCAGTGTCCAAGCGTCCATCGGGGGAGGGCTTGGGAGGGGGCTCTCAAGGAATAGCAAGCGTCCACCGGGAGAGGGCTGGGGAGGGGGCTCTCAAGGAATAGCAAGCGTCCACCGGGAGAGGGCTGGGGAGGGGGCTCTCAAGGAATAGCAAGCGTCCATCGGGGGAGGGCTGGGGAGGGGGCTAAAACAAGGACCAGAGAGATAGACTATCAATGGCATCATCCAGGCGGAAAATTATACTGTGCGTGGTGGTAGATTTTAATGTATTCTATGACGAACTAAATATAGTTGAATGGCTACCATGTTTTATTGCTGATTTATTTTTTTAAATACTGTAAAATTACAATATAGTTGCTAATAAACCCGTAAAAAAGCAGTCAAGCGGGAACTAAAACAGTATGAGTACCACCGCAGGTAACTTCGCAAAAAGTCGTGGCAAGCATCAGCTATTTTGTAGGGCAGTGGTTTATCCACCGCCGGAAACCCAGGAACGGGGCGGTGTTACGGCTGGGGATAAACCACTGCCCTACATCTTTTTTCTTTTTTGTCACCGATTTTTAAGAAGTTACCATCGTGCGAGACATCCGAGCGAAATAAGAGCAGGGTGGAAAGGAACCCCCCCTGCGATTTAAACGCATCTGCCCAAGACGGCGAGGAGGCAATTATGGGTCGCATCGGTCAAAGCGTTATCCATTACCTAGTGTGGTCAATCATCGCGACGGGCATCATCGCCCTGCAATCGCAGGACGCCAACGCCCAACAGACCCAAATAAAACCGAGAATTCTAATTATCTTCGATACTTCGGGGAGTATGACATTTGACATATCAGGAGGTACCACCGATGGGGACGGTAGCTGGGATCCCTGGAACAGTCGATTCTGCTGCCCTGGGACCGGGGGCAGCCGCATGTACATGGCCAAAGAGGCCATGCGACAGATGATTTTTGCGACCGGTGATATCGAGTTTGCCCTTGAAAAGTATCTTCAAGAATATGATGCCGTAAACCTAACGGACAGCGATACCTGGTATGAAAATAATCAAGTCAACAACGAAGATGACGGGCTTCCATATAGCGGTAGCAATACTTGTAACGTCAGCGAAGATTGGGCGACTTATCCTGGAAATCCCAATTTCGTCAACTGGTTGCCTGTTCCGTTTTCATTGGATGGCTCCTCAGACACGCGTGACGAGATCCTGATGTGGATGAATCACCACGAGTTCTCAGGAGCAGATACCATTGATGGGAACGAGCGAGAGCTGCGAGGACATGGCTCAACACCACTTGCGAGATCAATGAATAATGCAGAGACTTATCTCGATTATGTCTTTACTTATGACCTAGAAAACGCAAGCAATGCAGCAGAACTTGGGACAGCTCAATGCAGGCCCTATTCGGTCATCCTGCTTACAGATGGTAGTGAGACTTGTGACGAACAGAGCGATGCTGAAGCCGCGGCCACTAACCTCCATACTTTGGAAGTGACTGCAGACACCACCGAGGGATCAGGCATCGATTACACTGCTAATGTGGATATTCACGTGATCGCCCTTTCCGATACACCCGCTCTTGCTGATGACCTGGATGACATCGCGGTCAACGGGGGCACTGGCGCGGCCATTTCCGCTACTTCCCAAGAGGAGCTCTCTGCAGCGCTTTACAGCATTATCTCCTCTTCTCTGCTCATCGAGAGTTGCAACTACTTGGACGACGACTGCGACGGGGAGATCGACGAGGACTTTCGATACCAGGACGGGGTGACCTATTGCGACCCGGCTGGGATCATTGACGCGGCGGTGAACGCTGGGGTTTCCCCCACCACTGAGCAGATCGTGTGCGAAATGCCGATCGAGACGTATTGCGACGGTGAGGACGATAACTGCGACGGTCAGACCGACGAGGGGGATTGGACCTACAACGATCCCGAACGCGAAGACGAGCTGTACAACGTGGCCTGCGGTGGGTGTGACCTGGGCACGGACCTTTGTCCCACTGGGGATCCCAATGAGGGCATCTGCAGCCAAGGCAATCTGTACTGCGCAGTGGGGTGTTCAAATCCGGATACAGATCCGGATACTGTTGCAGACAAATGCTGGTTGTGTGCCGGCGCTGTGAGCCCCACGTCTGAAATTTGCGATGGGTTCGACAATGACTGCGACGGCTTGACAGACGAGTCTGAAACCGAAGACCTGGCCGCGGGCAACGGCACCAGCTGGATCGCTGAGATCGGCGATGCCTGCTCTGACTATCCCGGTACTGAAGACCACTGCATCGGCGTGATCCAGTGCAATAACGGTGCGATCGAGTGCTACTACGCGATTGAACCAGTCCAGGACGAGACCGTATGCGACGGGTCAGACAACGACTGCGACGGCGTGACCGACGAGGATATCTACCAGGTCTGCGGTGGATGCGATCCAGCGCTCTACAGCGGCCCGCCCAACAACTGCACCCTGGACGCCCATCGGGACCGGGGCGAGTGCATTGCCGGTCGCCAAGCGTGCAACTACAGCCTGCCCGGCAATTGGGAGGCCTGCGTGGGCGGCAAAGCACCGGCTGACGAGGCGTGCAACGGTCGGGACGACAACTGCGACGGCAATATCGACGAAGGACTCGGCGGCGGTAGCTGCGGTCCGCCTTGCGACGACGGTACCCTGGTGTGCACCGGCGCATCTGGCATGGAATGCCAGGGCGCGACCACTCCTTCAGCAGAGACATGTAACGACTTTGACGATGACTGCGACGGCCTCATCGACGAGGATGTCTCGCCACCCGGCGGCGATTGGACCTGCGATATTAACCCCAACGGCGCTGCGGGCGAAGGTATCTGCACCCCCGGTCGGTTGGAATGCGACCCGGCAAATACCACCTATCCACCTGCGGATCCCCTCTACGGTTGGGAGTGCATCGGCGGCACTGGCCCTGAGGCCTCAGACACCTGCAACGGCCTGGACGACGATTGCGACGGCCTAACCGACGAGGGCCTGACCGCCGACCCGTGCGGCCCGTGTGGCGATGGTCTGGAATACTGTATCGTCGGCTCCTGGCAGTGCTGCATCGAGGGGTCCTATAACGGCACTGACCCAGGGACCTGCGACCCAGCGACCTTGCCCACGGCCGAGATCTGCGACGGCCAGGACAACGACTGCGATACCCTTACCGACGAAGGGATTGTCGGGGATGTGTGCGGCCCGTGCGGCGACGCGAACTTGTATTGCGTCGCGCCGTTCAACATGACCTGCTGCGATAGCTGGGACGGGTCGACGTGCACGGATCCCACCGAAGGGGTGACCGAGGTGTGCAACCTCCTGGACGACGATTGCGATGGCCTCACCGACGAGGACCTCACAGATCCGGGCCCGTGCGGCATCTGCCAGGACGGTCAGTACTTCTGTATCGACGGTGTGATGCAGTGCTGCTTGAGCTATAACGGCAGCGTATGCGAGCCCACAGCGGTCCCAGAACCAGAGACGTGCGATGCTGCGGACAACGACTGCGACGGCGCCACGGACGAATTCCTCACCCAGCCCTGCCAGACAGCGGCCTACGAAGACGGCGTGGGTATTTGCCATATGGGCATTCAGACCTGCGAAATGGGCGAATGGGGCTTTGGCGAAGACGAAGCCTCGTGGCAAGAGGGTGTATGTGGCAACGAACAGGTGCCCATGGACGAGGTGTGTGACTGCCTGGACAACGACTGCGACGGCCTTACCGACGAAACCCAGGACCAAGACCAGCAGAACGGCAACGGGACCGATTGGATCGGCTACCTGCTGGAGCACCCAACAGAAACTGATGACCTGTGCGGATATGCGGACTGCGGCCATTACGTGTGCGACGCAGATCAGTGCGACTGGGTCTGCGACGGGGAAGGGTTCCCCGAGGTGTGCAACGGGTTTGACGACAACTGCAACAATATTATCGACGAAGGCCTGTTCCTCCGCTGCGGCGGGTGCGACCCAGTGCTCTATCCGCCGGACCAGTATCCGGTTGAAGATTGTGCAGATGCATTAGATGCCGGCGTGATCGACGACCCGAACGAAGGGGAGTGCCAGCAGGGGGTCTCCTGGTGCGACGCGGAAGAAGGGTCGGGCGTGGCCCACTACGGCGTATGTCAGGGATCCATCGGTCCCAAGCTGGAGCAATGCGACAACAAGGACAACGATTGCGACGGCCAGACAGACGAGCCAGAGGACCTGGAACTGGTGGGCGAGCTGTGCCAAGAAGCCGTGGGCATCTGCGACGCGGGCTGGTGGTTCTGCGTCAACGACGGCCAGGGCAATGTGAGCCTCGAGTGCTGTGTCGAGGTGGTCAACAACGAATGTATCGAGCCCCAGAAACCCGAATTGGAAGAGTGCGATTGCCTGGACAACGACTGCGACGGTCTCACTGACGAGCCCGAAGACCTGCCCTACGTGGGCGAACCCTGCGGTTCAGACGTGGGTGTCTGCGAAATGGGGACGATCCAGTGCCGGCTGCAGAGCGAAGATCCAGATGTCTGCGACTACGAATGCGTGGGTGATATAAACGGCAGCGAGGAAGTGTGCGACGCACTGGACAACGATTGCGACGGCCAGACAGACGAAGAGCTCCCAGTGGGCGATACTTGTAACAACTCCCCATCAGGAGAGCCGGTGGGTATCTGCGAAGACGGCAACTTCATGTGCATCAATGGGGAGTGGGTCTGCGACGCCCCCTATCCCCAGGAAGAGATCTGCGACGGCATCGACAATGACTGCGACGGGTTGACCGATGAGGATCTGATAGTGGACTGCCCAGCAGGGAGCCTGTGTATCCAGGGCGAATGCGCAGAAGAGTGCATCGCTCAGGAGATGCAATGTCCGGCTGGCGAGACCTGTGAGTGGATAGAGACAGAAGACGGCAACCTGGTGCAAGTTTGTGTTTCCGATGTGTGCCTCGAAACCTCTGATGAAGCCTTGCCCTGTGTCTTCAACCCCTATTGGTGCGATGCGGGGCACGTGCCACCGTGCCATTGCGAGGCAGGACCAGCCGAGTGTGTGGGCATGTGTTACGGCGTCAACTGTCCGAGCGGAAAGGTCTGCATCGATAAGGACGGCACCTGTCAACCCATCGGCACGGATTGCTGGGCCATTGGATGCGAGGCCGGCACGATCTGCGTGGGCGGCGTTTGCCAACCAGATCCCTGTTTCGAAGTCACCTGTAGCGAGGGTCAGTACTGCAACAGCGCCGGGCTTTGCGTGGATGCATGCGTTGACATCGAGTGCCCGGTTGGCTGGGGGTGCTTTGAGGGCGAGTGCATCGCAGACCCGTGCGCAGGCGTCTACTGTGAGCCCCCGCGGACGTGCGATCCCTTGACAGGCGACTGTATCCTGGGCCCCTGCGTAGGTGTGACCTGCGAATTCTATCAGGTCTGTGTGGACGGCCTGTGTGTGGAGGATCCCTGCTGGAATATTGAATGCCCCAATGGCCTGCAGTGCATCAATGGTGGGTGCCACGAATACGAGGAGTCCAGTACAGACACAGATGTCGATACGGACGCAGATACAGATGCAGACACGGATACCGATGCGGATACCGACACTGATACGGATGCTGATACAGATACGGATACAGATGGCGATACGGATTCCAGCACGAGCACAGACGAGGAGACCTCACCTGCAATGAGCGACGTGCTCGTCACTGGCCTGGGCGGATGCCTGTGTACGAGCGTGCCCGGTGCGAACCCTGGGCAGTCGAGCGCCATGGGCTTGGCCACCGTATTGTTCGGGCTGTTGCTCGCCGCCGTGCGTTTTGGTCGACGTCGATTGAACGGCGCGGTCGTGATGATCTCCATTGGTATGCTGGCCGTGTTCCTCTTGGGCTGCGAAGTGCAGCCTTACAATTTTGGAGATCAGGGCGATACGAGTACGAATATTATCGATACCAGCTCAGATGCGGACACGGATACGGATGGAGACACGGATACGGACACGGACGGGGACACGGACGGAGATACGGACGTCTGTGATTCGGATAGCGACGATTCCGTGTGCAATCACATCGACGATGATTGCGACGGCCTAACAGACGAAGATGTCAACCTCATGACCGACGCCCAGAACTGCGGGGATTGCAATGTCCTGTGCGCGTATCAGCACGCTATTGGGATATGCAACCAGGGCACGTGCCAAATGGGGGACTGCGCTGCCCACTGGTGGGATGTGAACAACTCCGACACAGATGGCTGCGAATATTTCTGCAAGGTGAACGCCACTGTGGACCTGTGCGATGGCGCGGATTTGGGAGATGGTTCGTATGTGCCTGTCGACAACGACTGCGACGGCCAGATGGACGAGGACGAGGATTTTCAAAACGATCCGCTAAACTGCGGCCGTTGCAAGCGTCTATGCCGATTCGACCATGCAGTGGCCCTGTGCGTCAACGGGGAATGTACCTGGGATGAATGCGAGGAAGGATTCTTCGACATCGATACCGACACTGTAAACGGATGCGAATACAGCTGCACCCCTACTGGCGAAGAGGTCTGTAATCACCTAGACGACGATTGCGACGGCATTGCCGACGACGGCAATCCCGGTGGCGGTGGCGAGTGCTACGACGCAGACTATGGATGTGTCGAATCCGGTGGAACTTACGAGTGCGCCGGCATCTGTTCGCCAGGTGTGCTGGCATGCGAGAACGGGTATCTCAATTGCACCAATCAGGTCACGCCTGAAGTCGTTGAAGAATGCAACAACGAAGACGACGATTGCGACGGTAATACAGACGAGGATTTATTCCGGATTTGCGCCACGCTCATCGGCCCAGAGGCAGAGGCCTATAACCACGGCGTGTGCATGAAAGGGGCCCAGACCTGTCGCGTCGGCGCTTGGGGCGGCTATCCCACCGAGGGTGGGGACTGGACAGCAGGCGCGTGCGGTGGCGAGATCCTCCCCACCCCTGAGCAGTGCAACGGTGCAGATGACGACTGCGACGGGCCAATCGACGAGGATGCGGTTCCCCCGGCGCCGCCGGTCAATTCTGGGTTGGAAGTTGGCGAGTGCAGCCACGTGCCTGGCGCGGATGAAAACGGCGACCCCATGGATCCGCACACGGGTATCTGCGAGCCTGGTACGTGGGTCTGTTCGGATGGGAATTGGCAGTGCACCGGCGGTGTAATGCCCACAGCAGAGGACTGCAACGGCCTGGACGACGACTGCGACGGCCTGACCGACGAAAAGGTAACCCGGCCCTGTGGCGGGTGCGACCCGGTGACCTTCCCAGATGCGCCGGACGATTGCGATCCAGCGACCCAGGCCAATGAGGGGCTGTGCCAGCAGGGCATTCGATCCTGCGTTGGCAACGACCAGTGGGGCGACTGCATCGCCACCGTACCCCCCACCCAGGAGGAGTGCGACGGACGGGACAATGACTGCGACGGCGAGACAGACGAAGGCTTGGTCCTGTCGTGCGGCGGCGGGGCCAGCGATGCAGGCCCGGACGAGGGAGAATGCCAGGTCGGTGTGATGAATTGCGTGGCCGTAGACGGAGGGGCTGCGTGGAGCGAGTGCATCGGCGACCAGGGACCGGTAGTGGAAACGCCCGAGACCTGCGACGGGTATGATCAGGATTGCGACGGCATCGAGGATGTCAACGAGGGACTTGAGCGCCGCTGCGGCGGGTGCGATACGCCCGATGAGGTCACGACTTTCGGATGTGATACAGACAGTCCGGCCGAGGGCCGGTGCGAGCAGGGCGCGCAAACCTGCGACGCTGTAGAGGACGGCGTGACATCGTGGACCGCGTGTATTGGCGATGTGGGACCGGTGGTTGAAACGTGTAACCTGGTCGACGACGACTGCGACGGCCTAACAGACGAGGGGCTCACGCGAGACCCGTGTGGGCTCTGCGGGACCAACCTCGAGTATTGCGTCAGCGGCTCCTGGATTTGCTGCCAGGAGGGATCCTTTAACGGCACTGACCCCAATACGTGCCAAAGCCCAGTAACGCCCGGACCCGAGCTCTGCAATGGATTGGACGACGACTGCGACGGCACCACCGCCGACGACGGTGTGGACGAGGGCTGGCTCGATACCCCCTGCGACAGGGAGACCGACGGGGACAGCGACCTGTGCTTGGAAGGCACGTACATTTGCCAAGGCGGGGCACAGGTCTGCGATGAGCCCCTGGAAAACGATGTGGAAATATGCAACGGCGTGGATGACGACTGCGACGGGGAAACAGATGAAGACCCCACTGACACGGCCCCTGGGGGTACTTGCAATGCCAACTGCTCCGAAGGCGTGCCCACGTGCCAAGGGTTCTTGCAGTGGATGTGCGACTATCCCTGCTTGGGCGAAGGTGCCTTTCCCGAGTACTACGTGGAGTGCGACGCCCTGGGGCAACCCAACGACTACGAGACCGAATGCGACGGACAGGACAACAACTGCGACGGGCAGACAGACGAGGATATGCTCGGCACCGTGGCCCACTGCAGCGCTTGCAATGACAACTGTGCAGATACGGTGCACAGCACCGTGGCCGAGTATTCCTGCGTGGACGGTGCCTGCACCATCACGAGCTGTGTCGATCCCGTGGGTACCCACGACACAAACGGCGTGTGGAGCGACGGCTGCGAGTACACCTGTACGGCAACCGGCGACGACGTTGGCACGTGTGACTACATCGACAACGACTGTGACGGCGTCACCGACGAAGGGGCTGGCGCGCCAGAGATCTGCGACGGCGTGGACAACGACTGCGACTGTCCCTACAACGGCACCACCGTACTCTGCGTAGCAGGAGACGAGGGCGTGGACGAGGCAGCAGACCTGATCGAGCCACAGGGCATCTGCAACACGACCGGTGCGTGCAGCGGCAATGGCTCGCCTGTCTGCTATGGCGAAGACGGCTGGATGTGCCAGTATAACTGCGCAGCAGTGGATTGCGGTTCCGGAGGCACAGACGAAAATTCCCTCAGCGCCACCGAGTCCACGTGCGACGGTGTGGACAACAACTGCAACGGCCAGATTGACGAGGCCTTTATTTCAGAAGATCACAGCCCCTATGGCACGTATATTCGAGGCGGCCCCTGCGTCAACAATGAAGTTGGCCAGTGCTATGTAAACGGCACCGTCCTCTGTAAGCATCCAAGCAGCAGTGCCTCCGGCAACCTGATTTGCTGTAACAGCAGTCAAACAGGCGCGGTCTGCGACCTCGTCAACGAACTCGACATGGATCCCACACCGGGCAGCGAGGAAGGTGCTAGCGGCCAACCCGACGGCGTGGACGACGACTGCGATGGCATTACCGACGACGGGGTGCAGGGATGTGCAGCTACCGTGAGCTTCGACGGCATGGAGATCTTCAAGTACGAGGCCTCCCGCATCGACGCGACCGATGCGTCGATGGGGCAGCGGGCGTTTGCCGTGCCCTGTTCCGAGCCGAACGTGGTTCCGTGGACCAGCATTACCTTCGAAGACGCCCGCACTGCCTGCCTAAGGCTTAACGAGCAACCCGGGAGCTGTAGCATGGATCTGGCACAGGCAGACAGCAATCCAGCGTCCTGCTGGGATCTCTGCTCGACTTCCCAATGGTTCTACACCTGTGCCTATGGGAACATCGCAGATTCATCTACAACCCCGCTCACCTATCCGTATAGCGATACCTTTAACGAGGACAGGTGCAACGGCGCAGCCTACAGCGATACTGACGACGCTATGATACCCACCGGCACGGCAGCCGACGGTACCCTGGACTGTGTGGCTGACTGGTCCACCGACGAGGTTTGGGATCTGTCTGGCAATGCCGAGGAATGGACCCTGGGGCTTCAAGGCGCGCGACGGTTGATTCGCGGCGGGTCCTACAAGACCGTACAGACCGGATTGGCCTGTGACTACGACTTCTGGGCAGCAGAGGAGACGGGATTCTTCATGGATCAAATCGGGTTTAGGTGCTGTCGCAATGCAGAGCCAATGACCGCATGCGAGTTAGCCATTGCACAGCTGGACAACCACCCCTTTGACTTCGAAGGGGCTATCTCCGGCTCCTGCTCCATGGAAAACTGGTCCCTGCAATCCGAATGGGAAGTGGGTAACAACACCGGTGGAACCGTGCCACTCAACAGCGGATGCTTGATAGGCGTGAATCTGGACGAAGACTATAGTTCAAACTTGGAAATAAACGCTGACTCGCCGGTTATGGATCTATCTGCCTGCGCTGGTTCTTCAGTGAGTCTCCAATTCCGGCTATGGTACGAAACCGAAGCAACTTTCGACTTTTTGAGGGTCTACGTTTCGGAAGATGGTGGATCAACTTGGCCAAATGAATTGGCTACCTACGACGGCGACGGCACCACCTGGGTTACCATAACGTTCGACGTATCGAATTATATGTCGAGTGAATTCCAGATACGGTTTGAATTTGATAGCGACGGTAACACCGAAGACCGTGGCCCCTACATCGACAACGTGACCCTGGTGGCGAATTAGTCTGATTTACACCGGCTTTTTTCCAAAAACTTTAACACTGGCGACCTTACCTGCGAGCTCCTTTGCAAACCTGCGGGCGAGCTCTTGGTTGACGTCGCTGCCCGAGCAACAGGCACTGCCCACTTCCCGCAGCTCCGAGCCGATCAGCCCCACGAGTTGGGATTCGTCGTAGACGAGCCTGTCCTTTACTGCCACGTCGACCAAGCCGGCATCGGTCAACCCCTTGAGATAGGCGGGTTCGCTGATGGCCCCGGCCAGGCAGGCCGAGTAGACCTGGCGGTTTTCAGTGAGCGATTTGGGCAGGTCCTCGGCCACGATGTCCGACACCAGCATGGCCCCACCGGGCTTCAAGACCCGGGCTATCTCCTGAAATACCCGGTGCTTTTCCGGGGAGAGGTTGATCACGCAGTTGGAGATGACCCAGTCCACACTGTCGTCATCCACGGGCAGGGCCTCGATAATGCCCTTGCGCACCTCCACGTTGGTTAAGCCGGCTGCAGTGATGTTCTCCCGGGCCTTGTCGATCATCTCATCGGTCATGTCCACGCCGATGACCTTGCCCTCTTTGCCGACCTTCTTTGCAGCCAGGAGCAGGTCGATGCCAGCCCCTGAACCCAGGTCCAGCACCACCTGACCCGGCTCAACCGAAGAAAAGGCCAGGGGATTGCCACAGCCAAACGAATTGACAACCGCCTCAGCCGGCAGCGACCCTATCTCCGCGTCTGTGTAGCCGGCAATCTTAACGACCACACCCTTGGGCACGGGATCGCCGCAACAACAGCCACTCGGCGCAGTCACGGCTTTTGCATAGTCCTCAGCCACATCTCGTCTGATTTTTGATGAATTACTCACACAGCACCTCCATTAAAGAATGTTTATTGCGCATGGGCGGTAATGCGCAACAGGAAAAGGACAAGAATGATGGAATGGAGAAACGTGGGAAGCTATTCCCAATAATAGATTAATAATTGGGATCTCACGATCAAAAGGCTTCACCCTTCCCTGCTGAGTTTTCTGGTGAGGATTTTATGGGGTCTTGCGCTCTTCGTCGGGCACGGGGGCCAGGTAATCGACTTTCTTTATGGGGCCGAATGTGCGGACCTGTTTTTGGATTTCTTTTGCATTGCCGATGACCACGAACGCGAGCTTTCTGGGCTGAAGGTGTTTTTTAAGCGCTGCGTTCACGTCCTCGAGGGTCGGCGCTGTAATGGCTTTTCGATAGTCGCGCACCCAATGGTCACCCAGGCCGTAGAAGGCGGCTTCTACGAGCTCATCAGCCATGCCCTCTGGGGGTTGCAGCGCAATGGCGTAGCTGCCAGCCAGGTTGTTTTTGGCTGCCTGAAGCTCGGCCGCTGTAATGCCCGCTTTTCTTATTTTTTTGATTTCATCGAGGATCATCTGCATCGTGGCACCGGTCTCTCGATTGCGCGTGAACGTATAGGCAAAGAACGGCCCTCTGGTCCGCCCGGACTGAAACCGGGAACCAACACCGTAGGTCTTGCCGCCCTTAGATCGGATATTCTTCATGAGCCGGGATGAAAACCCACCTGCGCCCAAGACGTAGTTGCCCAAAAGGAGGGGAATGTAGTCGGGATCCCGGCGTTCAATGCCCAAATGCCCCATCATAATGGTGGATTGGGTCAGATCGGGTTTGTCGACCAGGCGTACTGTTTTTACCGCTTTTGAGCTCGGATCTGGAGGTAATGGTGCTGCATCCCCTTGCCCCTGCCACTTGCCAAATGCCGCCTCGATGATCTTAAGGGTCTCTTGGCCATTGACATCTCCGACCACGGTGAGCAGCCCCTGCTGCGGCTGGAAGTATCGCTCGTACTGGGCTTTTAAGTCCGAAACGGTTACCGAAGAGAGGGTGGCCGCGCTTTTGGGTCGCCCCCTGGGGTGGTTGTAGCCGAAAATTGAATAGTTCATGTTTTCGATAGCCATGGAGATGGGACTGTCTCGGGTCATCTGAATATCGGCCAGGATCGGCTGTTTGGCTTTGTCCATCTCATCGGCCGGAAAGGTGGGGTTCAAGGCCACATCTGCAAAGATCGCCAGTCCCTTTTCCAAATCGCGGGCGAGGAATTGACTGTGTATCCCAAAGCTCTCCTGGCCTGCATGGCCCGAGATATCACCCCCTAGACGCTCCACCTCTTCGGCAATCGTTTCTGCAGTGCGGGTCTTTGTCCCGTGGGTGAACATCTCCATCAGCAGGGTTGCCAGGCCGGCCTTGCCTTTGGGATCGGTCAGCCGGCCACCTGCCACTGTCAAGTCAAAATACACCACGGGTTGCTCGCGTCGTTCGATAACCATCAGCTCCAGCCCGTTGGCAAGGGTCTTTCGGGCAATGGGTGGCAGGTCAATCGGTCCAGCTGCAGCGTCTCCGAGGTCCAAAAACTGTTTTGCCGTGGGCCATGTAGTGGTCTCAACCTTGGCCTCGCTGATTTCTGAGGCCGCGGCTTTTTCACTTTCTTTGCCTGCCTCTGGCGACTTGAGAACGGCCATTGTGAGCCGATCCTTGTTCAGGTACTGACGGGCCACCTGTTTTACATCTTCGGCTGTGATGGCATCGTATGCTGTGGCGCCTTTGAGAAACTGACGATAGTCTCCCTCGACGAGCTCTGCCGTACCCAGCTCGAATCCCACGCGCGAGAGTGACGTGAGACTGAACGTGTACCGGGCTTTTAGCTGATTTTTGGCCTTGGTGAGTTCGTCTGGCGTGGGGCCCTCCTCGGCCAGCCGGGTGACTTCTTCGATCAGTACATGCTCCACGGCTTCAGCTGACACATTTGGCATGTATCCGGCAAACACCAAAAATAGCCCGGGGTCTTTCATCTTCATGTTGACCCCCCCGGCAAAGACGGCGAGCTTTTTTTCCCGCACCAGTTTTCGATGCAGGCGCGAGCTCTTCCCGTCCCCCAGGATGACCTCTGCCACCTCTAGCACGGCTGAATTGGGGTCAGCAGCAGCTGGCACCTTATATCCGCCGATGGCAATGGGAAGTTGGGTTGGATGCTGTATCTCGTGCCGACGGTAGGCGGTCTGTTCGGGTTCTGCAATAGATGCCACCTCAGGTGATGGCCCAGTTGGGATCGATCCAAAATACTTATGGGCAAGGGATTTCACCGCTTCTGGGGTGGTATCGCCCACCACCACCAACACTGCATTATTGGGGATATAGTGGGTCTTGTAGAATGCCTTTTGATCTTCGAGGGAGATCTGATCCAGATCTTCGAGCGTGCCACCGGGCGTCCAACTGTAGGGGTGTTTTTCATAGGCCACGGCGCGAAATTTTTTGAACAACACACCAATGGGATTGTTTTGAAGGGCGCGCCGGATCTCTTCTTTTACTACCTCTCTTTCCTTATAAAAATGGGTTTCATCAAGTGTTGCGCCGGTCATTCTCTCGGCCTCGAGTGCCATGGCAAGCTCGATTCTATCCGAGGGCACGGTATTGTGATACGCCGTCACATCCTCGCTGGTAAACGCATTTTCAGTACCGCCTACTGCGTCGATGATGCGCGCGTGATCCTCGGGCCCCACATTGGCCGATCCCTTGAACATCATGTGCTCTGTGAAGTGTGCCAGGCCGCGAATGCCCGGGCGTTCATTTCGGCTGCCCACGCGGTACCACACCTGAACCGTTACTACCGGCGCGCTGTGATCCGATAAGATGAGTATTTTCAGGCCGTTATCGAGCCGGTCGTCGTGAATCGAGATTGTGGGCGACATTGCCGGTGCTGCCCGGGTCATTGCATCTTGCTGTGGCTCGGGCGCTAGAGGTGGGGGCGGTGTCGATACCTCGGGCGGGTGGCCACAGCAGCCTGAAAGGAGCACCATAGCGACGGCAAGTTTCGATAATACGCGGATTTTTTTCTTCATCGTTGCACCTCTACGCCAAAACAGTTCCCATTTCGTTCTTTGTTTACGCGCTTTTTCCTCTTGGGACAAGGTGGGAGCGATGTCGCAGCTATTTGACATCCCTCATCAAATCCATTTCTTGCCCTTAAAGAGATGTTTGGGTATCTGCTTCTCTATAAAAGTTGCGTATAATAACTTTTCCAGTTTGTTTATAAAGAGGGCAATGCGGCATCGCCCCGCTGTTGTCGTTGTTACATCGCTACTGAATAGGACATCATGCCAGCAAATCATTTACACCAAGATAATTCATATGCTGTGCACGCCAAGGCCCGCCTCTCCTACGTGCAGGGGCTATTGGCCCATCGCCGTGTGCTCATTTTGGGAGACAATTTCGAACTTGTTAAGTTCATCGTTGACTGCCGCGCCCGCTTTGTAACGGCTGTGGCCGAAAAACAACCCGCCACACCGTGGCCTGACCGCGAAAGCGCACCCAGCCAAGAGCTGCAGGTAATGTCTTACGAAGATTTGAGGTTTAGAGATGGCTCTTACGACCTCGTGATCATCGCCGACTTGACCGAGATAGCTTCCCTTGCGAGTGCACTCAACGAGGTGCGGCGCGTGATCGGTCCCCGTGGGCACGCGGTGGTTGCTGTGCCAAATTCGGTCTGTGATCGGCGCTTGGGCCCCGGGCCCCAGGTACGGCCTCCGGATTACTACGAAGTATACGATGCGCTCGCAGCGGTATTCCCAAGTGTGCAAATGATAGGCCAATCCCCTTTTGTCGGCTATGCCGTTGCAGACCTGTCATTTGAAGCACCAGACCTGGCCATAAGCTTGGACAGCGGCCTCGTCGGAGATGAGGCCGAGGAGATAGAGTGGTTCCTCGCGGTCTGTGGAGAACACCCGGCGGCGTTAGATCCGTATGCGATCATTCAAGTTCCGCTGGCTGATGCGACGATGAGCGAGGCGGACGAGGCAGCCTTGGCAGCGGCCAAGACCGAAGTTGAAAGCTTGCGCGCCACCTGCGATCAAATGGAGACTGAACGCCGCGCCCTAGACGATGCCCTTTCGTCCGAACGCGCTGAGGTATCTGCCTTGCGCGAGGTAAAAGAAGCGGTCACGTCCCTCGATGCCGAGCTCAAGGAGGCAAAACTCGAACTCGGTAACCGGGGCGTCCGGATAGAATCTTTGGAAAAGCAGCTGGAAGAGGAGTGCCTGCAGTCTGAAGCGGCTCGGGAGAGAGGTGTTCTGCTGGCAAAGGAGCTCGATAACGAGAGAAAGGCGGCCCAGAAAAAGCAGCTGGAAGAGGAGTTTGCCCGCAGAAGTGCCGATATGGACCTGCAATCAAAGGCGAGAGAATCAGCGGTCAAGCTAAAGCAGGCCGAAGAGCGGGCCCGATCGGCCGAGGCGGCCCGGGACGAGCTGGTGGAGCGAATGCGGGAAGATGCGAGCGAGCTAGATCGGCTCCGGGAACAGCACGACGCGCACGCTACAGAGCTCAAGCAGGTTCGGGAACGGGAGAAAACACTGCAAGACGAGGCGCGGGTGCTGGCGCAAAAAGAGGCCGCGGCTGGGTCGCGAGCATCCGAGATGCAGTCCGAGCTCAAAGAGATCCGCGGTCAACTGGATGCTGTAAACGAGGAACGTGCCGGGTTTGAAAAAGAAACCGCTGACCTGGAGGCGCGCCTTTCCACTGCAGCAGCTGATCTCGGCCGCACACAGGAGGAAGTGGTCCGCCTGGAGGCAATTGTAAGGGATCTGGTGGTGGACCTGGAAAGGTGCGACATTGCCGATGCTGAGCTCGTTGCGAAAATCGATCAGCTCGAGGGCGAAAAAGCAGGGCTTTTGGGATCCCAGCTCGGTCACCAGCGCGCCCGGCTGGAGGCGAATCTAGCGCTGGAAGCGGCCGAGAAGATGCTGGAAACCAACCGCCAGGACGCTGGTCGGCTGGCAGCGGATTTGGATCAGGCGCGAGAAGATAGAGATGCGCTCGTCAAACAAATCGAGGACAACCGCAACCAGGAGGCAGCGCGCGACGCTGAAATACACCAGCGAGATCTTCAAATCGCCAAGCTCGAAGGGGAACTCAAGGCAGAGCGGTGGCAAACCGCCGAGCTGAGAGCGAGATACGAGGACGCGATCCAGCGACAACAAGATGCCGCGACCCGGTTGACTGGTGAACAAGAGCGGGCCAAGCGTCTGGGAGAAGAGTTAGACGTGGTGAACGGTCAGCTGGGTCTCGAACGGGAGCGGGCGCAGGCACTCGAAAAAGACCTCGCCGATGCGCAAGCGCAGGTGACTGCTGCAGCGCAAGATCTCGATCAGGAACGCAATGCCCGGAAAAAAACCGATGCCGCCCTTATCCGGGCCACGGCGCAGGTGACGTCCCTCGAAGCAGAGCTCAGCCGCGTGCGGGACCACGTGGAGGAGCTGACGGTCGCAAGGGACGCCTCAGGCGTGCTGTCTGGGCAATTGGACGAGGAACGGCGCCATCGGGAAGCGCTTCAAGAAGAAATTTCAACCTGCAACGCTCGGATCGAAGCACTTACCGCAGTCGAGGATACGCTCAAGGAAAAGTGCGCTGCCCTCGCATCTGACAATGAAGCGGCAGAGCAACAGGTCGCAGCATTGGAGCAGCAACTCGCAGCAGAGGAGCGCACTGCCCGCAGGGTCGAAGATGAGGCCGAGCGCCAAACCGCCCGGGCCCAAGAGCTGTCAGATGATTTGACCAAGGCAAGAGACCGTATCGAGGCCCTGGAGAACGAGGTCACTGCCGCAGCGACCGAGCGCACCCGCTTGGAAAATGAACTCAGCGAACTCGAACTGCGGATGGCAGATAGCACAAAGCGGATCTCTGAGACAGAAGAAGCGACAGACGAGGCCATCAGGCGATCAAATAACGCTGAAGCAAAGCTCGAAGCCACCCAAACAGAGCTCATGGGAACCTGTGCCGAGCTCGCCTCTCTCAAAGTCACTGAAGCGGATATCCAAAAACAGGTGCGACGTGAGCTGGCCGAGGAGCTAAAAGAAGCAAACAACTTGGCAGAGCGCGTCTCTGACCTCGAGGCGCAGTTGCACCAGAGCGAGAAGAGCCTCGAGGAACAGGTAAGTCGTAACGACGGTATGGCAGCGGCCATGCAGGTGCTTCGCGCAGAACTGGCAGACGAGTCCAATAGAACGCGCCTTGCCGGTGCCGACGCGGCCCGGGTTACGGGTGAAGCAAATGACCTGCGCCAACGGTTGGTCGCTAAGGAAGAGGCCCTTGCCGAGCAAATGGCCCAGCAGGATGCCAACGAACGCGCCCTCGTGGCCCTTCGCAATGAAGTCGCCCTCCTGTCCAACAAAATGCAGCACGTTCGAGAGGCTTGGCTGAAAGAGCAGCAGCGCAGTATGGATCTCTCCGAGAAGGTCGCGGAGTTGGAAGCGCGCAAAGAAGAGATGGCGACTTCAGGGGCCTCCCTGGTCGAGATGGAAAAGCACGCTGCCGAGGTAAGCGAATTGCTCGCTGCGGCCAGAGAACAGATCAAAGTGGTTGGGGCTGAACTCACCAGCGAAAAAGAACGCGTCCATTCGATGGAAGACAGCATCAGCGAGATGCGCAAGAACGCGCAGTCCTGTGAAGTCGCGCTCTCAGAAGCAAAGGAGCGTGCTTCCTTGGCCGAGCGTGAGCACGAGGAATCCATCCGTTCCCGCCAGCATTTGGAAAGCCAGCTTCATCAGCTCAAAGAAGAATTGTCAGTGACACGCAACGCGATGAATGAAGCAAAGGTAAAAATCTCCACGCTCAATTCAGTTACGGCTGAGCTGTCTGATACCAAGGCGACCCTAGCCACAGCCCAGCAGGCGTTGGCATCGACTCAAGAGGCGCTGGCGAGCGCCACGCAAAAAAGTGAAAACAAAGTCCCGGGTGAAGATGCACTTCGAGAAATAGCAGCACTCAAGGAGGAGATCGAAGCGATCCAAAAGGAACGCGTGGTCGAGGACAAGCGGTATGAAGATCAAGCCGCGCTGCTCACATCGGTGACCGCCCAGTTGGAGGAGCGGGAAACACGGGCCACGCGCCTCGAGCGAGAGCTCAGGGATTTGAAGGGTCAGATCGGCGAGCATGAGAGCGACATCGCCGCGTGGGAAATGGAGCTGAAGTTCAGGGACTCCCGAATATCTCAGCTGGAAAGCGAAAACACCGCGCTGCAAAAGACGCTTGCTGAAAAAGAGAACAACAGCGCATAGCGCATCGAGATGTACACAGCCGTCCTGCGGGCGGAAACCGTTGAGGTAGTGTTATGTCAAACGAGTTTTGTCGGGTGAAAGTAGCAAATTCCCCCTTGAAAAAGGGGGGTAGGGGGATTTTGTCACATCAAACCGCTAGGGGAAATGACGAAATCCCCCCAGCCCCCTTTGCCAAAGGGGGAGGCCTTTTACTCGGCTTTGAAGACGGGACAGGGCAGTAGCATGGAAACCGACAAAAACAACGAGCGACTGTTCGAGCGTTTCGGCAGGTCCTATGCCGGGGGCGAAATGATTTTCGTCGAGGACGAAGAGGCCACCGAAGTATATATGGTTGTCGCTGGACGGGTCCGCTTGATAAAGCGCGTCCGTCTCGTCGAGAGGGATATCGTCGTTTTAAAAGCGGGCGATATCTGTGGAGAGACCGCCCTTATCCGAGGCAGTCGGCATCCCTGCTCCGCTGTCTCTTTGGGAGACTGCAAAGTGCTGGCATTTGAGGCCAAGCGGTTTGAAGAGCTGCTGCGGGATCAGCCAGATGTGGCGGTCAAGCTTCTCGGCCAGCTGATTCGGCGGCTGCAGTCGGCTGAGGAGCGCATCGAAAATATGATGCTGCGCGATAGCTTGAGCAAAATCGTGAATACACTGATAAAGTTGGCCCAAAGTACACCACCAGAAAAAGATCGCATTCTGCTGAACATCTCCCCGATAGAGCTCGCTTCACGCATCGGGCTCGATGTGGATTCTGTAAAACACGGTATTTTGCAACTTCGAGAGAACCACTTTTTGCGCATCGTCGACGAAAAGATTGAAATTTTTGACCTGGAAGCACTGCGAAAAAAGTATCACTTGATGGGCATGAAGGAGGAACTCGGTAAGCGCTGATGTCGAGGGAAAACAGCGGGATGGCGTTTACCGATGTGGACAGAATTTTCCCCTTGTCCAAGCGTCCAAATGTTGGATGCGTCGTTTAAAAAAAGGAGACCAGCAATGAAGTATATCGCCCTTATCATTATGGCTTTTGGATTGACCCTGCCAACCGCTGCTGTTGCCAGGTCAGTGTATCTCAACGGCGCGGATATCAGTGCGGTGAGAAACCAGACCATCAGCAACGCAACCGTCACTATCGATAAGGACGGCAATGTGCGAATTTCTGCACCGGGCTACAAAGTAGAACACATTGACCCCAGCGCTGGTGCGGCCGCCTCAACACGGGAAGCCTCAAAACCAAACAGCCGAGGGGGAGCCAACCCCACACTGACCGAAAAGTATTACCTGGTCACCCAACCGTCGGAAAACAGCCAGTACAGCTTTACGGTGGCTGTCAACGGCGTCGAGTACAAGACCATCGTGGCCAAAGACCCCCAGGTCATTATGGAAATTTCAGCCTGGCTGCACAAAGGCGATAACGAAATTCACATCCGGGCTAAAAAAGATCTGTCCGCCGGCAGAAAATCCAACTCAAGTGGGGATGAAGCCCGCATTATCATCGGTGTGGGGACCGAAGAGAATAAGAAGGTTAAAATAAGTGCGGTCAAGGCGAGTGTTAAAGTGAACGCCGCCATGGTCGGTACCGTGGATAAACACTTTGTCCTGACCGCCAAGTGACGTCTCTGGGATTCTCCTAGACATCTGCAAAGACTAGATTCTAATAAATAAGTTGAGTTTTGACGTGTCCGCCTACGCCAAGCCTCCGGCGTGGTTATCCAGTTTCGAGTTGGATTTCGAGCATCCAAGATCCCGCCGGAGGCTTGGCGTAGGCGGACACGTCATTCATAAGCGTCGGTTTGAGACGAACCGTCCCTAATAACCGTTGGTTTCGTAGGTGTAGATATCGATGTCGGTGAGCTCGGTCGTGCCGCTGGGGATGCTTTGGGTAAAAACCAGGTCACCATGGCCTTGATAGCTTCCGATATTGGGCGTTGCCACACATGCCTCCCCCGACTCGCATACAGCATTTTCATTTCCAGCGCTGTCATCCATCAGTTCCATGGTGCCCATTAAAAACACTGTTTCGCATGCGCTACCCACCTCGTCCCAGGAGGCACCGGGAATATCCGTGCATGCGCTCTGATCCGCGGCCAGCCATCGATGCACAACGGTGCTGTTGCCATCTTCAAATCCCACCACTGTACGTCGCAGGACCGCATCTTCGTTCGTTAGGCCCCAGTCCCAGATACGACAGGTATCGGCGCTCGTACAAGGCAACCGGTGGCCAGCAGCCGGGAAGGCATCGGCGTGCTCCCTGCCCCATGCACGATACGGGGTTTGAAACCCTGTCCAATCCACAATTTCATCATAGGTGCCGAGCCCGTCGGTATCGTCTGGGTTGACTGAATCATCTGTGATAACCTTTCCGACAAAGCTATCCCCAGCACTGGTGTCGATGGTTAACTGCGCATTGGAATCCCCGTTGTTTTCACAGGTAATATGGTCAATACCGGTAATATCGTTATTGGGGTCAATGTTGCAATTGAGATTTGTATTGTTTCCAAGTTTCAATTGCCCGCTAAAGATGTTTTGTTCGCACTCCTTGAGGTAGATACCAAATCCTTGATTATGTGCGACAGCCAGGTTGTAGAGTTTGTTATCGCTCATATAACCGCCAAAAAACCCGCTGGTTTCATTGCCGCTACCATTGTTGATAGCCGCGATATTGGCGAGAAAGTTGTTGCGCGCGTACACCGGACCGCCGCTGGTGCCTGAGACCACGACCCCATAGTCCCCGTTATTTGCACTTGATAGATTCCAGACCGTGTTGTTTTCAGCGGCTTGCACCATAAAAAAACCTGCGCCGTGGTTGTTTGCAACCGTTGTATTGATGATGAGATTTTGACTGCAGTTTGTAAGGTTCACCCCGTGATGGTTGCTGCCGGTGCCGTTTCCCGTTGATACCAAGTCGATGATAGTGTCACCACTGCTACCCGACATGTAAAATCCCGTTCCACCATTACTTGCCGTCCGGATATGCTGCCAGAAATTGCGCGCACCGCCAGTAGCGTAGATACCGTGTTGACCGCCATTCACGGCTTCTATTCCTTCAAACCTGGAGTCGCTGACACTACTCAGCCTGAGGCTGGTTTGGGGTGATTCAGATATAACCACGTCGGCTATCTTTAGGTTTTTGCAGGCTGACAAGGTAATGGCCTCTGCATTGTCTCCATTGTTCGTTTTTTTGACGACGAGATTTCGGAGCACTGAAAAAGAAACCGAACTGAGGTGAACGCTGCGTTCAGACCCTGTCGGGTCAATCGTCCCTTCCATCCAAAAAAAGCGATAGCCATTGTCGCTCACAACCGCTGTTGCTTCCGGGTCTGATGCACCTGCCAATGTGACTCCGGGCTGTATAACGAGCCCGACCTCGTTGGAACCGACGGCGTAATCAAATGGCGCATCGGCCGTAACGAGATAGATTGTTCCCTGTTCGTTCAAGGTGCCGCCATTGTTGTTGATGACAATGGGATTGTGCCACCAGGTGTCGCTCTCCGGGGTGGCGCCATACGGCTCACCGTTTAGGTATACGTTGAGGCGGTTTGGTCTAAAGCGCGCCGAGTCAAAATCTATCAGGTTCGAAAGCGATTTATCCTGATCCTGCTTTAGACCGATAGAAACAATGCGGACCGGATCAGTGCTATTATCGCATGTCCAGTGAAACGCCCCCAAGGCGTCTTCGGCTGTCACGCCATCGCAGGTCACCAGTGGCATAGGCACCGTGCGCTGCTCACCCGCGTGAAGACAAGCCTCTATGCCAGCCTCTGTGCCCTCGCATGCCGCATCTTCGCCGCTTTTGACGTAGTCATTCCAGTCAGCGCCAAAGGTGGGGTACAGGGGCTCGGGATCGGGCAATAAGAGGACTGGCATGGCCGAGACCTCTTGGGATGGGTTGCTCTCTTCGTCAGCATCGTGCGCTGTAACGACAAAGTAGTATCTCACCCCATTGCTCAACGGGGTAACTGGCCAGGGACTCGTTACATCGGAGATCTTTGTGCCGCCGATCAGATTTTGATAGCTGTCTGGGGCAACACCGGTTTCCTCTGCGTAGTACAAGTTGTAACCAGCCGCTCCAGATACCAGACTCCAACTGACATCAACCCCACTGTCTTTAGCCACTGCCATCACATTTTGGGGAACCCCGAGGGGATCGATATCTGTTTCTGTGTCGGTCTCTGTCTCAGTGTCTGTATTTATTTCAGAGTCTGTATCCATTCCCGTACCAGTATCGGTATCGCTGTCTATGTCTGTTTGAGAATCGGAATCTGTATCTATTGCATCTGTCTCTGTCCCCGTAGCTGTATCAAATTCGGTATCAATAGTGGTCTCAGTATCCGCGTCACTGCTGGTCTCGGTATTTGTATCTGCTCCTATGTCGGTTTCTACATCCGAGGTCGTGTCGATGTCAGTATCTGAAGGTGTATCTTCTGTACCGCTAGTGTTGTCGTCGCACCCCTCATAGAAAAGACAACAAAGAGCAAGACATAGCCACGTCATTGGAAATCTCATGGTGTTCTCCTGTCGATCAGAAACGCCTCACCCACCACCCCATGACCCATATCCAATCGGCCCCACAATAGCACGATGTGTTCAGTCACAGTCGATTTTTATTCGGTGATCTGGAAGTGACTAAGATTCATGTCCGTTGTGGTTGAAAAATAATACAAGGATTGCAATAAAGGGATTGCCTACCAAACGATATACAGATAAAATGACCGGCCAATTTATGCACCCAAGGAAAGGATATTTCAATGGACAGAGTCTGGTATGGGGAATATGAGCCGGGGGTGGCCCACGAGATTGATATGGGCGAATACGCATCCGGGGTCGACATTATCGAGTCGAGCTTTGCCAAGTACCCCGCAAAGGGTGCGTTTGCCAATATGGGCAAGATATTAACCTATGCCGACCTCGATCAATTGACGAGACAGTTCGCGGCATACCTTCAAAACGAGCTGGGGTTGAAAAAGGGCGACCGGGTGGCCATCATGATGCCAAACGTGCTCCAGTATCCCATCGCCCTGTTCGGCGCACATCGCGCCGGGCTCACCGTGGTCAACGTCAACCCCCTATACACGGCCCGGGAGCTCGAGCACCAACTCAAGGATTCAGGTGCTGAGACGATTGTCATTCTGGCCAACTTCGCGAACACGTTGGAACAAGTGATTCGTAACACACCTGTCAAAAACGTCATCGTGGCCAAGATCGGCGATATGCTGGGATTTCCAAAAGGCGCCCTCATCAACTTTGTCGTCAAAAGCGTAAAGAAGATGGTCCCCCCGTGGCATATCCCGGGCGCAGTGCCGTTTAAAAGCGCGCTGGCAATTGGCGCTGGCAGCAGCCTCAAGCGCGTCGACCTCAACCACGATGACATTGCCTTTCTTCAATACACCGGTGGTACAACAGGGGTAGCCAAGGGCGCCATCCTAACCCACGGCAACATCGTGGCCAATATGCTCCAAGCGCGAACCTGGTTAACCAATCTCATTAAAGAGGGTGAGGAAATCGTCATCACGCCTTTGCCCCTCTACCATATCTTCTCCCTCACGGCGAACTGCCTCGTCTTCTCCAGTATTGGTGGGCTCAATGTGCTGATCACCAATCCGCGGGATATTCCAGGATTTGTCAAGGAGCTCAAGAGTTGGCAGTTTACAGCGATCACCGGTGTAAACACCCTGTTTAACGGCCTGTTGAACAATCCGGATTTTGCTCAGGTCGACTTCACTCATAATAAGGTCTCCCTGGGTGGCGGCATGGCGGTCCAACGGCCTGTGGCTGAAAAGTGGAAGCAAGTCACTGGTGTACCGTTGATCGAGGCCTACGGCCTGACCGAAACATCTCCGGCCGCTTGTATCAACCCCCTCAACCTCAAAGCGTACAACGGCATGATTGGTCTGCCCATTCCTTCGACCGATGTATCTGTCCGGGATGAGAGCGAAAAAGAGGTGCCACAAGGGGAGCGCGGGGAACTTTGCATCAAGGGACCCCAAGTAATGCGGGGCTATTACAATAAGCCCGAGGAGACAAAATTGGTGTTCACCGCGGATGGGTGGCTCAAGACCGGGGACATCGCCATCATGGACGAGCAGGGGTACTTCAAGATCGTCGACCGCAAAAAGGACATGATTCTGGTCTCTGGGTTCAATGTATTTCCCAACGAGGTCGAGGACGTGGCATCCGGACACCCCGGCGTACTAGAGGTGGCGGCCATTGGTGTGCCCGACCCTAAATCCACAGAAGTGGTCAAGCTGTTCGTGGTCAAAAAGGACCCGGCCCTCACAGCCGACGAGATCAAGGCCTATTGCAAGGAGCATCTCACCGGCTACAAGGTCCCGCGGCAAATCGAGTTTCGCGATGAATTGCCCAAGACCAATGTGGGCAAGATCCTAAGGCGCGCCCTTAAAGAAGAAGAAAAAAACCGCTGACCCCCCTTGGCTGTCATCCCTGTGCCACCTATGCCCCACAACCCCCAACACATTGTTTTATTTCACTATTTTCGCCGATTCTTAGAAGCTGCCGCGACCATCGGCATTGACGTGGCACCGCTCAAAGGGGCCCACCTACTGACCAGCGTATATCCCGACGGGGAGGACCGGGGGCTGCTCGCGGATGTGGATTTTTTGGTTCGCCCCGAGGACTGGACGCGCACGTGTGACCTCTTGACGGACCAGGGCTTTGTTCGGCGCGAGCTAAAGGGCCGCGGGGCAACGGAGCGGGAATTCTACGACACTGGATTCAGTTTGGATATCGGCGCCAATGAGCGCATTCTCTTTGAACCCCATCGCTACTTGATTCAACCCGAGCGGCATCCAATCGATTACAACACCCTATGGCGCCGAACAACGGCCTCGTCCTTTGACGGTGCGCCGTGCCGGCGTCTGGCAACAGAAGACCACCTGCTCTACACAGTCATCCACATGATCACCCATTCCTTTATCGCCCCCAAACGCGAACTGCGCGATCTCGAGCTGCTCATCAAATCCAGCAGGGCTGACCTGGATCGCGCTGTGTTTCGGGCTGGTGAATGGGAATGCACCCGCGGTGCCTGGCTGGCATTATCCCTCCTCAGCGAAACAACCCCTGGCGCAGTGCCGGAGCGCTGTATTGTTTCCCTAGCACCGCCCGCCCCCATTCGGTCAATCCTCAGATACCTCGTCCCAGATAACAGAGGATTTCGCTACGCCGATCTGGGGCTGCGCGCACAACAGGCCGTATTGTTTCCCCTGCTCCTGGACAATCCAGTGACACTGCTTCGGTTTGGGCGATATTATCTCGGGCTACGGCTCAGGGATTTGCTGAGCAAGACCGGTTCAGCCAAGACGCTGTGAGCGGCGCCAATAGCAACGATGTGACTTAGCGTTCCCCTGAAAACCTCAGGACGTTGTGGGCAAAGATTTCCATCCTCGCAAGGGTGCTCGGCGGGTAAGGGTGGCCGTCGTTTTCCAGGGTCAACACCGGGTAACTCCGGGCTTTGGCCCACGGGGCAAACACCCCTTCGATGAGCCGGCCAGGTAGGCAGGCAAACGGGGCGATGATGACGACACCGGAAAACCCGTCCTGCATTGCAGTGGCAGCCACGCCGGTCGATATGGTGGTCTCGCTCTCAAGGGCGGGATCGATGAAATCTGCCGCGGCGTTTTTCATAATTGCGTTCATGTCATGGGGCGCCCGAACCACGAGACCCGTCGGCATCAAGTGCCGAGCGACCTTGTGTTCGACCATGTCTTTATAAAATTTCTCCACTTGGAAAATGGTCTTGTCTTTGAGTAACTGAACGCGGGATGCCAAGGGGGATTGGCCGTTCCTATTTGGATGGGCCATTGCTGTCTTTCTGTTGAAATCCGTGTACCGAATCCATTCTGTGATATCGGTCACTTTGGGATAGATGCCTCGTTCGATAAGGTGATCGTTGATTTCCTGGATAGAGTACGTATCGCGGCGAACAAATATCTCACCGACGATCAGGATCTTTTTCACCTCTTCAAGCGCGCGCTTGCGGGGAATGGCGCAGAGGTCTCGTCCGGCCTGTTCAAGGGCGGCCTCCAGGGCCTCCTGGCCGGTCTCCATGCCATGGACCACGTTCTGCCAGGTGCGATCAAAGAGCGCCATCGCACTCGGCACATCCCGGGCCAGGAGCCGGATACCCACGCGAACATCTGTGAAATAGTCGCCGAGAACAAGCGCCCACCAGGCCAGCCGATTGAACGTGGGGCCGAGCTCCCGATAGGAATTGTCTGCCTCACTCGAGAAAAATACCGCGTTTTCATATCCGTGTTCTTCAAACAACCTTTCGTAAAACACCCGATACTGGCCCGTGCGGCAGGGCCCCGTAGTAGAAGGGATGGGGATGAGGAACAGATTGTTGGATTCTACCGCAGGCGCTTGCCTGATAAATGCCAGGATGGTCCCCAGCACGAGCAACGAGGGGATGCACTCCTTGCCAGATGCAACCTCCCGGGCGAGCTGGGTGGAGTGCAGATCGGGAACCGGAAGAAATGCCGCGTGAACCCCGGACCGCTTGGCCGCGGCTGCAAAAATCTCGGTGCTCAAATCTCCGAGGGATGGAATGACAAAGGTCACCCGCGGGTCGCGAATATCGATGCGCTCGCCAGTCTTGCTATCGACAATGTCGGCAAACTCTTTTTTGGGAACAAACGAAAACCGCCGGGTCCAGGAACGCTGCTCTGGATGGCGGCCCACGCGCCGAAAACTATCGACGACGTCGAGGAAGGCCTCGACCCGCGTGTCAACACCTGCGTCTGCGGTGTGGGAATCGATTTCCAGCACCAAGTATGGCTTACCGCCCATCATCCAGCGGACGTAGTGCAGCATAAAGGAATCTGGTGCACAGGAAAAATTGGTGACCCAACAGAGGTAGAGGTTCTGTGTCTTGAGGATCTCCTGAACGGTCTTCATGTTTTGCTGGCCGTAGTACCAGTACATGTTGGGAAAGATGTCCGCATCTGGGTGGAAGATCATATCGAACGGGACGACAGTGACGCCCCTCGACGTGAATTTCCTGGGGATGCCCATGTTCGCATCCCGGGTGAACGCGTTGTAGGGCCTGCCGAGGATCGCTACGTAAACATTGTCTGGATCGGCGGCGATTTGGGCCAAGACCTCCTCTCCGAGCCTGCGGTACGCGCGAAAGAAGCCGCGGAGTTTCTCTATACCCAGCTCGTAAGCTGCTCCTCCCTCATAAGCGCTGAAGCCCAATTGCTCGGCCATGGCCTCGAAGGCGGGTTTTGCATCGCCCCAGCCATTTTTAAACGACACGAGTGGTTTTAAAATTTGGCCATCTTCGAGATCAAATGCCCGGCGAGCAAAAAACGGGAGCCCCTGGGTCAGGGGGCAGACAGTGCCGTGCTCCACGCTCGGCTCCATGGACGGCATATCTCTAAAATGGGGCAAAAATACATAGTGGACGCCCTTGTCGATCACATCCTGAATGGCGCCGTGGGCAATTTCAGCTGGAAAGCAGTAGTTGCTTTCCAGCTTGGCAATGCCGGCTGGGGCCAAGGTCTCTGATACCAACGTGGGCACGCCCAGGGTATGGAAAAACCACTTGTAAAGGGGCCACAGGGAGTGGAACGAAAACGCCTTGGGCACACCCACGACCCTGTCTGTGCGCGCTTTGAAATCTTTGTCGTCAGGCGTGAAATCGGTAAGGAGCATTTGGGTTCGGGTCTGCGTATAGTCTGTGGGATTGGGATTTTTTTCCTTTCGGCGGCGTTGTGAAATAGCGAATTTGGAGCACCTGCCACCAAAGGGATACCGATGTCCTGCCACCGCTAGCTTTCGTATCTCGCACCTGTTGTCACAGGCCGAACAATTGAAGCTGCCTTGGGTCTGAATTTGTTTTGAGCGGATTTCATTGAGTGAAAACACGCCCTTTTCCAGTCGGCCTTCGCTGTATTTTTTAAGCGCCAAGAGGGCGACCCCAAAGCAGCCCATGAGTTCTGGATCAGGGGGGACCGATATGGATTTACCCGTAACCCGCGAAAACGCGAGTGGCACGGCCGGGTTTTTGGCCACGCCGCCTTGCAGGGCGATGTGATCCCCGATCATCCTGTTTCCCACAACCCGATTCAAGTAGTTGGAAACAATAGAAAATACGATGCCCGCCGCGATATTCTCCCTGGATGCGCCCTGTTGGATCGCCTTGCGGATATCTGAATTGATAAACGCTGAACAGTGTTCGCCAAACTTGAGGGGTGCGGTTGCATTTAGCGCAATGGGGCCGATGTCAGCCGGGTCTGGGATGTTCAGGTCTCCCCTGGCTGATTCTTCCAGGAAGGATCCCGTGCCGGCTGAGCATGCTTCGTTCATCGCATAGTCGATGGGAACGCCGGCCGACAAGGAGACATATTTCGCGTCTTGGCCCCCAATTTCGAAAATAGTGTCGATCTTGGGGTTGAAATAATGGGTACCGACCGTGTGGGCGATAATTTCGTTGTAGATGCCGGCGGTCTCCAGGAATACGCCGAGCAGCTCCCGGGACGAGCCAGTCGTGGCAGCCAGGGTGATGCGCGGTTTTGCGCCAACGGGCAGTTTATCCAACACCTGGTCGATGCACGTCTTCAGGGCTTCGATGGGCTTGCCGTGGGTCCGTCCGTAATGGTCGGCGACAATGGCCAGGGAGGTGGCATTCACGAGCGCCACCTTGGTGGTGGTGGATCCCCCGTCCACGCCCAGGATGTACTCGCCTTCTGGGTCGTATGCCTCGCGCTGCGACGGGACATAGCAAACATTGGCATCTAAATCTGCAAGTGGTGGAAACCGACTGAATGAATCTGCTTTTGAACGCTTAAAGAGGTTTGCCCTGGGGGGTATGGGTGCACCCATGTCTGCTGCGAGATGGGCGGCGCCAAACGCGTCAAAAAAAGGCGCCTCAGGCGGTACGATGAAGGTGACCTCTGGCCAGGCTGCCTTGAGCGCCTTTAGGATAAACCGATTTTGCGTGACACCGCCGATGAGAACCACGCTGCCCTTGGATATCCGCGCTTTTATTAGGAAATCAGACACTTTATCCGCCATGGCCGCGCACATGGAGAGGGCGATATCCCACGGCGTTGCCTCGCCCTTGTTGAGCCTATGGGTGCAGTCCGATTTCATGAAGACCGAACAGCGCGCCGAAAGGCTGTGCCACTTGGCATCGGCCGGCATCTTGTCGAGGTCGGCGAATGTCAAATCCATTCGCCCCAATTGTTGGCGGAAAAACTCACCTGTGCCAGACGCGCACTTGTTGCCCGAATAGATCTGGGCAATTTGGCGCTGGCTGTTTAGCGCGTAGACCACCAAATCCTCGCCGCCCATGGACACCACGGCCTGGGCAGAGATGTCCCTCGCTTTGAGACCCATTTCTACGGCAACGGGGGCAATGACGTCTGGCAGGGCAATGCGATGGCGCCCCTCTGTACCGGTGACAACAGCTGGGATAGAGGTGATACTCCCATCTGACGCACATCGTTCAATCAGCGTATCAAGCGCTGCTGTTACATTGCCTTCGTGGGACAGCACATGCGCCTTGGCAACCGCACCTTCTACTAAAAGGGCGACCTTGACGTTTGTGGCACCGATGTCGATACCCAGGAAGCTCGATTTCATGCAACTGTCTTAGGTCAGCGTCCCTTGTGGGACGACACCCGATTCATCCGGGGACGTTTATTTAACATTCGCCGCTTGTTCGCACAACTGAACCATCGCCTTTTTGTAGGCACACTATGTCATCGAAATGTCAGGCGATTGCTCAGGTTCCCTACTCGGGCAACTGATCCAGCGCTTGAAGGGCCCGACCCTGCCAGGCAGGCCATTCTCTTAGGGCCATGAGCCGGTCCCTGGCCTTTTCGTTCTGACCCAGGCGGCGGTGACACGCTGCGGCTTCCCATAGCGCTTCGGGTCTCTTGGCATAGGACCCAAACCCATCGAGCAGTCGCCCGTACCACACAACCGCCCTGGCAAACCGACCCCTTCGCTTCTCGCACCTAGCAATGTGATGTATGGCAACCGGTATGCTCGATGAATGAGACGGAAGTATGTCAATTGAGCGAATCAGGGTATGAACAGCGGCCTGGCAATCCCCGCGGGCAAACGCTGCCATACCCCGGTCAAATGCATCCCGAACATCTGGCTGAAGATCAGGTACGGATGCCTTCTTGTTGGCCTGTCCCGGACGTTTAGAAACTGCCGCTCCTGCTGCGACGGGTTCCTCTGCAAATTGGACATCTGTGTTGGCGAGCGCCGGTGCTTGAGGCGCTGCCTCGATATCGCTGAGGGCGTCCATTTTTGGGCTGGGCATTGACCCGGCTGCTCCGGAACCGGGTGATGGACGTCTGCGCGACTTCCTTTTTGGAAGTGGGCGCGCAGGCCCCTGGTAGGGGGTGGCAGCTGCGACCCCGGTGCCCTTGTTTTTGGCTGCTTCTCGTTCCGGGATGACTGGCTTTGCCGGTGCACCAATGTCAGGTGCTTGGCCAGGCAATTGCGATTTATTGGCTGACGCCTTTGAGCTCTCATTATCTGTGGCAAGCGGTTCATTCGGGACAACCGGGGTATCAGCGCTAGGTAACCAGTGTTCGTTGGCCAGAAAAAACGACATGGTGCACACGAGCAGGGCCAGCATGGCCGTGGCCACGGCAGGCCGCAGCAGAAATCCGCGGAGTGCCGGTAAAAACCAAGACCGTTCTCTCTTAGAAGCCCGAACGGTAACCGGTGCAGTTGACTGGGTGGGTTGCGCCCCACCCTCAGATCGGCTGGCAGCTGCTGCTGAAGCAGCTGCTGCTAGTATTGAATTGTCCATATCGTCGCCCGGATCCAGCACGGGCAAGGTAGCGGCCAGCTTTCGCGTGAGCAGAATGCGCTCCAGGGCATCCCGGCATTTCAAACACCCGGCCGCGTGGGATCGCAGGGCGTCAGCGGTGTCAGGGGGCAACTCCCCATAGGCCAACGCCAGTAGGGATGCGTTAAATCGATCGCAATCCCGAGTCATGGCAATGTCCTCGCATAGTCGGCCCATTCTGCGAGCTCGCTGCGAAGGGATGTGAGCGCATACCGCATGCGGCTCTTAACAGTGCCCTCCTTGGCGTCCACAACCCGGGCGATCTCGCAGAATGGCAGACCACAGTACTCCCTTAACAGAAAGACCTCGCGCTGATCATCGGGCAGGTTGGCGATGATCCGGGAGAGCTCGGCCCGAAGGCGACCCGAGGCCATGAGCCGGTCTGGGCTTGGATCCGGCGACGGCACCTGCGCCTCGAAATGGGAACCGTTTTCCTGCTTATTTTGGTCAAGGGATGTGGTCTTGCGATGCCTGGTCTTGCGCAGGCTGTCGATAGCCAGGTTGCGAGCGACAGTATAAATCCAAGTGGCAAACTTGGCATTGTGTCGAAAGGAATGGGCCGAGCGGATGATCCGAACAAAGACTTCTTGTGTGAGGTCTTTTGCTGCTTCTCCATGAGCATACTGCCGCGCGAGAAACGAGAAAATTGGGGCCTTGTATCGGAAATACAATTGCTCGAACGCCCCCTGGTCACCCTTTTGAAATCGGCGCATCAGATCTTCGTCTGTTTCCAGACCCGGTCTCACCGGGCGTTGACTTTCGAACTTCGTCGCATGTGAGCCACCCGATCTTCCCAGGCATCCTCTAAGGTTAGGGACGCACCAACGCCAAAAAGGATCTGCTTTTTTTATTTTAAAGACTAAATCCTTGACCCATGACTGTAAAGGTAAACAATTAAATGAACCATCCGAACCCGTTGGTCCCGTGGCGAATTTCGGGAGAGGATTCGTTTTTTAATGATTTTATAAATATAGTAGTAAGCGATAGAAAAGAAAACCTTGGGGTTTGTGGCTTTTGGATGGGTGGGGTAACCTTTATCATCCGTTGACATAAAACGAGAAAGTCGGTTATGTCGGTTATTGATCATATCTTTAAACACAGTAGAATATTGAAGGCTGACGGGGGTTCATGGCCGCCAACCACAAGGGGTTTTAGGATGTTTGAATCACTGAGATGGGCGCTTGTAATATGCACTGTGGGACTTGTTTCAGCTTCAATAGCCGCGCAGGATGCGGCCGAAGGGGAACCGGTCAAGGCCGAGACTGCTGAGTCAGGCGATCAAGAGACAGCCGAGCCCGAGAAAAAAGCCGAGGTGCCTCCGGCCTCGGAAACGGAGGGCCAGGTGCCGACAGGTGTACCACCAGCAGCGGCAGCAAAGAGCACTGGCACGAGTACGGGTGCGTACACGGTTCGCTTGCGGGATTTAGAGGATCGGGTCAATCGATTGAAAGAGCAGATCTTTCGGTCTAAAGCCCGGCTCAGCCTACTGGCTGAAACCGTTCTCGATCGAAAAATCGCCGGCGCCAAAGCGACCATTGTCTTCCGCAACGAGATGGGCGGGTCCTTTCGCCTCGTGAAAGCGTCGTTTTTATTGGACGGCGCACCGATTTTCAACAAATCAGATGAGGGCGAAAGCCTTGCCGATCGAGATGTTATCAACCTCTTCGACGGACCGGTAATGCCGGGAGATCACATTCTGAGCGCGGTGCTGCACTTCCGGGGCCACGGGTATGGCATTTTTTCCTATCTCAAGGGGTATTCGTTTAAAACCCGTTCCAGCCGGACATTTACGGTGACCGAGGGCAAGGCACTGCGGTTGGAAGTAGTCGGGTACGAAAAAGGGGGCGCAACCACCCCCCTTGAGGAGAGACCGGACGTCCGCTACGTAATGAATACTGCGGATTACGAGGGTGGCGCTGCCCCGCAAGGGGACGCGAAAGAATCCCCGGAAGCGCAGGAATAGGCATGCTCCCCCCTCGCGCACAAGCGATCGCATTAGGGCTCGCCCTGAGCGCCGCAATCGCATTCCCGATCAAGGCGCCAGCCATCGACATCGGCGACATCGAGACAGAGGTAGAGGAGCTGCGCCAACAGGCCACCGCACTTGCCCCGAGATATCTGAAAACAGCTTCCTACAAAAGCACCCAGTACATCTCGGAACGGCTTATCGATGGGGAGAATTTCTATCGCACAAAAGACTATCAACGGGCTGCGGTCATTTTCATGGATATTATCGAGAACTATCCGGCCAGCCCGGCCTATGCCGACGCCCTGTTTCTCTACGCCGATGCCCTGTTTCTCACCCGGGACTATCTCGGCGCACAGGTGTGGTTTAAGCGGGTGCTCGACGAAGTGAATCGCCCTGGCATGGCCCGTTTCCGCCATCGGTCGATCGAGCGACTCATCGAAATCGCCATTCACCTCGGTAAGTTCCAGGGGATTGAGCAATATTTCAGCCAGCTGGACCAATCACCGACGCCACAGGCCCGCTATGTACAGGCTAAGTATTTGTATTTCAAAGGAGATCTGGCAAGAGCCCGACAAGCGTTTGCCGCGGTTCAGGGAGATCCATTGCTGGTGCTCAAGGCCATGTACATGACGGGTGTCACGCTGACGCGCGAGGGCAAGTTCGACGAAGCCATCCAGGTGTTTAACCGAGCCCAGTTGCACCAGCCAAATTCAAAAGAAGAGCAGGAAGTCATTGACTTGATGAATTTGGGCGCCGGGAGACTTCATTATGAGCAGGGATTTGTCTCCAATGCATCTCAGGCCTACCAGCGCATTGCTGAGAATTCTCCCTACTTCGACGCTGCGCTGTACGAGGCCGCATCCGTGCTGATACGCGCCGGCGACACCATTCGGGCTGAGCAGGCCTTGGAGTTTCTGACCGTGGCCCTGCCCGATAGCAAGTACATCCCCCGGGCCAAGATGCTGCGGGGCAACCTTCTCCTGAGGACAGGGCGTTACGACGAAGCGGAAAAGGTTTTTGACGAAGTCGTCGTCCAGTTCACGCCGATTATTGAGCAGCTCGAGGATATCATCGAGAACCAACCGGATACGCGCAGATTTTTTTACGAGCTCGTGGAAAAGAACCTCGTAAGCCTGGACGTGGCCAGCATGTTGCCCCAGGAGACAGTCAAGTGGGTAAACGAGGAAAAAGAGGTTCAACGGGCCCTGGTATTGGCCGGTGACTTGGGAACGGCCAAAGAATACGTGCGCGAGACAGCGCGCCTCGTCCACCTGCTCGATGCGGTGATCAATGGACCGAGTGGCATCAACGCCATTCCCGTGCTGCGGGAAGCCATGCGGCGCGGTCAGCAGATATCCAATCGACTCGCTCAGTTGCGCGGATACCTGATGGCGCTGGCCGAGGGAGCGAGCGCTGGAGGCATGCCCGAGCTGGCGCGGATTCGAAGCGAGAGAGTTGCCCTTCAAAAGCAAGTGGCCGCTTTGCCGACGAGCAACGCCCTGTACGAGAAGCGGGAGGAGGATGCCAAGCGGATTTATACTGAGATGCGCAGTGAGCTTGTCCGCAGTGAGCTTCGTCTGGATCAACTCTTGGCGATGGTCGTGGCGATTGAGCGGTTTGTCTCTGATCCGCGGTATACCGAGGGCGTATCAAAAGAAAGTATCGCTACCATGAAGGAAGAGCTCGGTCGCCAACGCCAAGCTGTCACAGGTATGCGGGAAACACTCCTCGTTCTCAAAACCGATGTGGAAAGCGGGCAATATCAGGTCGGTGTCGGCGATGCTGGTGATAAAAAGGACGAAGAGACTAAGAAGCGCCTGCTCGCACTGGCAGACCAGGAGCGGTCGGTGCTTCGGGCTCGCGGGGGCGATGTCAGCCAGCGCATTGAGCGCGTCCACAGGGCCATAGACGATACCGAGGCACTTGTCTCTCGATTTGTGCGGGACGTCGAAGACGAGGGGATGCGACAGGCCCGTGAGATGAAGGAAAAGGTACGCACCGAAAGGCAGCGGGTCGCGACGTATCAGACCGAGCTCCAGCTCCTAAACGATGAGGCGCAAGTTGTGGTCGGTGGCGTGGCGCTAGAAAACATCTCCAATGTTCGCAAGCGGTTTAGCGACTTGGTGCTCAAGGCAGATGTGGGACTCATCGACGTGGCCTGGCTCAAAAAAGAGGAGCACACGGGCCGTATCAGCGAACTAACAAAGGGACGACTGAACGACATTAAAGTGCTGGACGACGAATTCCATGAAGTAAAGAGCAGGCAAGGTGAATAAAATACCAATGATTTCATGCCGAAAAGAGTGGGTTCTGGCCTTCCTGATAGGATGTGCCGCCGCGCGCGTCGCACCTGCTCAGGAGGAAAAAGGCGGTTCGGGGAAGCAAAAGTCAGCGGCCCCATCGGCCATTTCCCAAATGAAACGTTCCCCTACGCCAGAGGAAATCGCGGATTTGGATCAGGAGCGCGCTGAAGATCTCGAGCTTCTCATCCGCAGAACCGGTGATTTTCGCGAAGTCGTCGACGGTATGGTCCAGCGCGTATATAGAATGCGCCGCGAGCATATCGATATCTCCTACCAAGATCGCATTAACGCAGAAGAAGTTTTGGCCGAGAAGACCCGCAAGGATGCGATTGCGTATTTTGAGGAGTTTCTAAAAAAGTATCCAAACGATCCGGTCTACACGCCCGACGCCATGTATCGCTTGGCCGAGCTGTATTACGATGATTCTTACATTCAGTACCAGGATCAGCTGGAAGCCTATGCAAAGGCCCAGGACAGGGGCACTGCCGAGGGCATGGATCCCCCGGTAAAAGAGCTCGATCGCACCATCCGCATCTTTCGGGATCTCATCGATCGGTACCCGGACTATCGCAGTATTGACGGGGCTTATTACGTCCTCGGGTATTGCTTAAACGAAACCGGGCAAGAGGAGGAAGCGCGGCTGGCGTGGCTCAACATCGTGTGCGCAAATAAGTACAAGTACGACGCAGCGGCGTTTGCCGCACAAAAGTCAGCAGGCCCGGAAAGTCCTCAGCGGCCAGCTGCGAGCTTGGCAACAGGCGTTGAGCAGCCAACACAGGGCGCTTTTGTCGATCCGTTTGCCGGTTGCAAACCCATTACACAAGATAGCCGGTTCTACTTTGAAAGCTGGTGGCTGGTGGGCAACTACCACTTTGACTACGACACCTCCCGGTACGGCGTTGAGACATCGATTTCAGCATATAAAAAGCTCATCGCAGATCCCTCTCATAAATTCTACGACAAGGGGCTCTACAAGCTGGCCTGGAGCTACTTTAAGGCGGATAAGTATCCAGAGGCGATCTCGGCCTTTTCCAAGGTGGTCGATTTTTCAAGCGCTGATCCGGAGAAAACTGGCGCTGGCATGCGTCCAGAGGCCATCCAGTACCTCGCTGTCTGCTTTTTTACCGAAGATTGGAACCTGGACATGATGCCCGACAGTGTGAGCGGTGTAGACCGCCTGCAGGATTCTGCCCTAATGCCCCAGGATCGGGAATGGACGCCAGAGGTGTATGAGCGCCTTGGAGATATTTACTTTGATAACGAAAAAAACGAGGAAGCCATTGCCGTATGGCAGCTCTATTTGAAAAAATGGCCGCTTAGCGTTCAGTCCCCGTTTATCCAGGAAAAAATAGCCATCACGTACAACAAGATGCGCGAATTCGATAAGGAGATCGCCGAGCGGAGCAAGCTCGACAATTACGGACCCGAAAGCGAGTGGTGGCAGGCCAACGCAGACCATCCAGTGGAGCAGAACGAAGTGGCGGTCATGGCCCGGGATGCCCTGCTCGGGGCTGCCTATAACCGCCATAGAACAGCACAGGCCCTTAGACAGCGCGGACTGGCAGCACAGGACGCCGAGCTGCTCGAACGGGCCATCGATGAGTACAACCTCGCGGCTGAGGCCTATCGGAAGTTCATCGCCCAGAATCCAGACACGCCCGATGCCTATGACATCAATTTCAACCTGGCCGAAACCCTGTTCTGGTCCGGGCAACACGCGGCTGCAAAAGAGGAATACGCGCGCGTTAGAGACTCCAACCTGGATGTGAAGTACAAGCGGGACGCGGCTTACATGGTGATCGTGAGCTTAGAGGAAATGATCAAAAAGGAGACCGCGAGCGGTGCCCTTGCTGTCCGAGAACAGCCGCCCGAACTGAGCGGAGACCCCCCCGAACCGAACCGGTTGGACATCCCGAACCTCATTCAAGAATTAATGAATGAAAAGGAGGCCTTTGCCAAAGAAGTACCGGAACACGAAGAAGTGGCCAAATTCAAATACCAGGCTGCCCAGACCTACTTTCGCTACGGGCATTGGGAAGAGGCCAGAACGCGATACTCGGCATTGTACGACGCATATTGCAACAAGGATCCCATGGCCTATGTCAGCTGGCAGATTATGATGAATATGGCCAGTGACTTGAACGACCTCGACGAGAAAGAGCGGCTCGCCGTCTTGCAGCAAGAACGCCAATGCAGCACTGAAGGAGTGGAAGCCGTAACCGGCGTCGCAGATGTCATCGATATTGAGACCGTGTTGGGCGATGTGGCCATGCAACGCGCCTTGGACGCCCTCAAAAAGTGCATGGCAGACCGAGACGCGACGGTTTGCAGTGGCGCGGGTGACGCGCTCGTCGCAGCAGTGGGTCAGGCACCTGATCACCCGGACGCGGACAAAGCGCTCCACAACGCAGCCCTGGCCTATGAGATCGCCCAGCGATTCGATTCGGCCATGAAGCTCTACGGTCGTATCGTGACCGAGTATCCTCAAAGCGAATTCGTGGGCAAGTGCCTGTTCCAACAGGCATCGGCGGCAAACAACTTTTTTGAATACGACAAAGCCGTGGAAAATTATCGCATCCTAGCCGACGAGGAGCGCTTCAGAGACTATGAAAACCGGGTTGTATCCATCTATAACGCCGCCTACATTCTGACCAACCTGCAGAGCTATATGGAAGCCATTCCATACTGGGAGCGCTACGCCCGGGAGGAAGCAGACGAGACCAAGAGCGTTGAAGCCGCCTTTAATGCCGCAGATATGTATTTTAGGGCAAAGCGATGGCGCAAGGCCATCGATGCGTATGAGGATTTCATCAAGCGGCAGCGGGGGCGCACTGGCGCAGGTCCGTATGTCGTCAAGGCCGCTTATCGCATGGGCAAAGCAGACCAGGAGGTCCGCAGACGACGCATGCCCAAGGAGGCCTGGACCCAGACCATTGCGCACTACAATGATTTGGTGAATGAACCGGGATCCATGTCCGCGGAATACGCAGCTGAAAGTCATTTCCTCCTCATCGAACAGGACATGCGCCGGTTTGAATCGTTCCGCATCGCTGGATCTCAAAAGGCCATTGATACCAAAATCAAAGAGGGCGCTGAAAAGGTAAAGGACTTTGAGGCGCGGTATCGGGAGGTCCAAAAATACAGGCGCCCGGAATGGTCGTTGGCAGCCGAGTTTCGCATCGGTTATGCCTATGAAGTGTATGCCAAGGCCCTGCTTAACATCCCCTTGCCGCCATTGGATAAGAAAACCCAAAGACTGCTGAAGTCACTGCCGCCGGAAGATCGCGAAATGGTAATGGTGGAATACGAAGACAAGTTTAGGGCGGCAATGGAGCAGTACGTGGCCGGTGCCGAAGAAAAGGCACAAGCCGAGTACAAACTCGCCGTCGATCTCGCCAAGAAGGGGAATATTAGCAACGAGTGGACCCTACTGGCACTCGAGCGCATGAACGCCTATGATCCTGAAAATTATCCGCGGCAACACAACGGCATTATCGAGACCGAGCAGAGCACCTTTGCGGCGCCGCCGTGGGCGCTAGAGGTTAAGTGATGATCAGGAGCCTATCATATTTCACAGGAGCGATGATCTTTGCAGGATTGATCCTTTCCTGCGGGGGTGCCAAGAAAAAACCGGATCGGGCACCAGGGACTGGGGAGCCGACTGCTACGGGCGACGCGATCACGGGTGATGCGGTACCGACCGGGGAGGGCGAAACAGCGCCCCCGGAACACCTAATGAACGAGGATGCCCGGGGGATCTACAACGAGGGCGTGGCAGCAGCAAAATCCGGCGATCTGGCCCAGGCCGCGCAGGAATTTAAGCGGGTGTTGAAGATCGATCCCCGCGCCCATCAGGCTGCGTATAACTTGGGGGTCATTGCAGAGCGACAAGGCGATGACGATGGCGCAAAGACCTTTTATATGAGTGCATACGAGATGCAGTCCAACTACCTCCCGGCCATCCGCGCCCATGCGAACATGGAGGTTCGCAAGGGAAACACCGATGCGGCGGTCGAGATCCTAAAGCAAAAGGCTAACCAGTACCCCAAGGACACCCGCATCCTAAACGCCTATGCCAATGTGCTCATCGAAGCCCGGCGATATCAGGATGGGATCCAAGTAGCCAAGCAGGTGCTCAAGCAAGACGAGCGAAACGCTGAAGCCATGTTGCGCATGGGCAAGGCGAATTTAAGGCTCGGCCGACACGAGCTTGCCAGCGCTATCTTTGAGCAAGTTCTAAAGATCGACCCCGATCAGGCAGAGGTTTATTTCTTGAGGGCCTTTATAAAGCTCGACGAAGGGCAAAAGGCCGCCGCGGTGAGCGATTTTAATATGGCCATCGAAAAGCGTCCGGACTATGTGGAAGCAATGAACAATGTTGGAACCATGTATTTATTATCTGGAAATTATGAAGAGGCCAGAGGAATTTTTCACCGCGCCACCCGGATTTCGCCGTCCTGGGCCAAGCTCCAGCTCAACTATGGCAGTGCATTACGGGGCGCTGGTGAGTGGCAAAAGGCCAAAGAGACCTTCAAAACCGCAATGTCGTTAGATGCTGGACTTAAGGGCGCGGTATTCAATATGGGGTTGCTTTACTACGTCGCAGATGAGCTGGACGGTATGGAGCGATTGGGGCGCTTGAACGAGGCCGAACGCCTGTTTGCCCAGTACAAGGCCGCCATGGGATCTCAACTGTCCAAAAACGACCCTGTGCACAAATATCTCAAAGAGGTGCAGCTAGCGGTGAAGCGGGAGGAGCGTCGTCTCGAAGCAGAGAAAGAGCGGAAGGAGCAAGAGGCCAAGCGAGCTGAGGAGCGGGAGGCCAAGGAAGCTGCCGGCGAGGATGCATCAGCAACCGAAGAAGAGGACGATTGGCACTGAGGGTGTGGCATGGAAGTTGATTAGTACTGATATGGTATTAAATTGTAATATCGTTGTAAATTGCATGAATGTTGATTTTTCCCTTGGTGTAGCGAAAACCGATGTGGTAGGATTCATCCCGTTCAATTGCTCATAAGCAGTTGAAATGTGTTTTCTATTAATGGCGTCAATCAAGAAAACATCGCCCGACGCGGGCGATGTGGCTGACTCAAGGAGGAACAGAGATGCAGGGAATCGCACAGGCATTCTCAGACGGTGGTGGCTTTATGTACGTCATCGTGTTCGTGATGGTTATCGGCGTGGGCATAATGGTGGAGCGTTTTATCTTCCTGTTTTTCAAGTACAACATTAATGCCAAAGCGTTCATGGGGCAGATTCAAAAGTTGGTGATGGCCAACAATATCGACCGGGCCATCAAGCTTTGTAATGCCGCTCCCAACGCAGCGCTTCCAAAGGTTATCAAAGCCGGCCTGACCCGAGCGAACAAGGGTGAGTTGGAAATTTCCAATGCTATTGAAGAAGCTACGCTTGAAGTCGTACCTGTGGTAACCAAGCGAACCCCGACCCTCGGTGGTGTTGCAAACGTGGCCACGCTCCTCGGACTTCTCGGAACGATTATCGGTCTTATCCAAGCGTTTGCCGCTTTGGAATCTGCCGCGCCAGACGCCCGTGCAGCAGCCCTTGCAAAAGGTATTTCCATCGCGATGAACACGACGGCGTTCGGCCTGATTGTAGCCATTCCCTGCATGTCGGCGCAGATGTTTCTCGCTGCTGTAACGAAGAAGATTCTCGAGGAAATCGACCAGTATTCTGTGAAGCTCGAGAACCTGCTCGTTTCCCGAGTGCGCGCGGGCAGCGCTCAGTAGATGAACGAGTCTGACTGAGGAGGTCTTGCACGACCCGCAGCAGACACGGCCAAGCTTTTAGGAACATGAGAATGCACACTGAGCAAGGAGAGATGACCCAATGCCGGTGAAACGTCGACCCCTAGATGAATATGAAGGGGATCCTCTGATCCCAATCATGAATTTGGTATGTATGCTCATTCCTCTGTTGCTTTACGGTGCGGTATTTGTTCGGTTTATTACCCTTGAGGTAAATTCACCGAAAATGACAAATGCCCCTGTTGAGCCGCCTCCGGATCAAGCTGAGAAGCTCAATCTAACGGTGATGATTACGGACCAGGGATTTCACTTCAAAGTGAATCCGCGCTATCGGTTGCCGTGGATGTCAATGGCGACAGAGACTGCTTCAGCAGGTCCGGATATTCCCAAAAAGGATGATGATTGGGATTATGAGGAGCTCAATAAGCGACTCAAGGAGCTCAAGGAGAATCATCGGGAGGAGCGGCAACTCATTTTAGGTGCAGAGGATGATATTCAGTTTGAGGTGCTGATTCGCGCGATGGACTATTCGAGAGGCGAGGAAACCAACGAGCTGTTTCCCGATGTCACCCTGACCCGGGGTGTGGTGTAAACCCCGGGTGCACGCTGAGCAGCAGGTGAAGGTGCACCAGGAGAGGGTATCTACCTCTTCAAAGTATTGAGCAATTACAAAACGGAGGAAGCCTCATGAGTCCCCAAACGCCATCGGCAAATGACATAGATGCTCTTTGGGCTGCAAAGCGAAGAGCAAAGAAGGCAAAGCGCAGGCAACGAGAGTCTGAAAAATCTAAGCTGCTCATCAACTCTTTGATGGACGCCTTTACCATTATTCTGTGTTTTCTCCTTAAGTCGTTTGGTTCTGATCCAGTACAAATTCGTGAATCAGATGAACTGAAACTAGCGAGGTCCTCATCGGAATCCCCACTCGTCGACGCTGTGGTAATCGGTATCTCCAAGAGATCTATCCAGGTGGATGATGTCAAAGTGGCGGACTTAAGAAATGGCGCTGTGGACGAAAGCATGAAGCGCGATGGACAAGAGGGCCTACTTATTAATCCGCTTTACGACAAACTCAAGGAGAAAGTGCAACACCTGAAGATGATCGCAGCGCGCAGTGCCCAACAGCAGTTCAAGGGGCTTGCGCTCGTCGTCGCAGATAAAGAGACGACCTATCGCCTGGTGACGGAGGTTCTATATACAGCGGGGCAAGCAGAATTTGAGAAATTCAAATTCGTGGCAGCCGAAGGGGGCGGCCCAAAAAAATAGATTAATATTTTGATGTACTTAGGGGGTTTTTTCACGTAAGTGCTTGCCGCAGCTATTATAAGTTACATAAAAAGGATCGAGGATACCAAGTATATATGGTGGAGACGAGTCCAAAATCACGAGGGCTGGCAAGCGGTTCAAAGGCCACTGCTAAAAAAGCGATAAAGGGCAGACCCCGGCAAGCCTCAAGACCCTCTCAAAGCCCAGCCCGGCGGCCTCTCGCTGCTGTGTCGGAGAATGTACCTAAGGTACTTCGCATCGGCATCATCCAGAGTGGCAAAATCGTTGAAGAGCGGATTATCCGTAATCGGGATACCGTATCCATCGGCCAGTCCGAAAAGAACACCTTTGTCATTGTCTCGAGTGACTTGCCCAGCCGCTTCGATATATTCGAAATTAAATCCAGCGGGGATTACACGCTTCACTTTACTGACCCCATGACAGGCCGTGTCGCGGTTCAAGGTGAAGTGAAGGAGCTCACAGAGCTTCGAACGAGCGGCATTGCCAAGAAAAAAGGCAAAACCTATCAACTAGAGCTCAACGAACAGTCGCGCGGCAAAATCATCGTTGGCGATTCCACGATCCTGTTCCAGTTTGTGGCGCCCCCCCCGATTCAGCCGCGACCACAGTTGCCAGCTGCAGCGCGCGGCGGCCCTTTCAAGAATATCGAGTGGTTCATCACGACCTGTTACATTGTCTCCTTTGTCCTGCATGCTGCCTTTTTCACCTACTTAGAGGTGAACGACTGGCCTGTGCGTTCAAAATGGGAAATGTATCTCGATTACCAAGAGATGATTGCTGCCAGAGACGCCACCTTTGAGAAGAAGAAAGAAATCAAGGTAGAAGACGGCGAGGGTGAAGCGACCGAGGAAGAAGAGAGCAAAGAGCAAGAGGCAAAAGAGGAAAAAAAGCCTGCTAAAGCAAAAGCCGAAGAAAATACAGGCCCTAAAAAGTCTGCCGAAGAGATCGCACGGGAACGGGCGGAGCGGCGGGCAGCACTTGCCGAGCAATTGGCCCAGCGCGGTATCAACAAAATTCTGGGGAGCTTGGGCTCAGGCAGCGCTGACGGAGCAATTGTCGACGTGCTGCGGGGCGGTGACGTGGGTGCGGATCAAGATGAGCTCCTGGCCCAGGTCAGCGGCGTGGGTGTCGCCACCGGTGAGAACGGCGCATTGCGCGGCCCGGCTGGGGGAAAAGGAAGTGGTGAAGCCGCAGATATCTCCCAACTAAAGATGAAGGGGGGCGATGTCGAGGTCGCCACTGCTGGTGCGGGCCAGGAGCGCAAAGTAAGGGGTAACGTAAAGCGGCGAAACCCGTCGGCAGTGGACGGAACAGGCGTGCTTAGTCCCCAGGAAGTGGCCAAAGTGGTCAATCGTCGTTTAGGATCCATCAAGGGCTGCTACGAACGTGCCCTTCGGCGAGATCCCACACTGGGCGGGAAGGTTACTGTTCGCTTTACGATTTCCGGAAGCGGAAAGGTCAGCGCAGCGAGAACAACCCTCAACGAGTTGACCCCCGAAGTTGGTAACTGCATTGTGTCGGCTTTTAAACGGTTTCGATTCCCTCAGCCAGATGGGGGTGCTTTGACGGTCGAGTATCCATTTATGTTTACACCGGCGAATTGATTTTTCCGCGCCATTCAATAATTTGTCTTAACTAAAAAAGTGCAACTGGGGGAGATATTATCGAGCTAAAGAATAGGGCGCCGGAGCTAAAAACAGTACAAGCGTGGCACAGAGAAGGAAATGCGTTAAATTTATTAGCTGGGGTTGAAAAAATATGTTAAATTATGTAATTCATAAGTACAGTCTAGGACACTTAAAAGATTGGGGCAGTCGCGCGGAACTGCAAGAGGGCATTGGAAGCTGCGTATCTAATGCAAAGAGTGAAAGGTGCGAAAATGAAAACAATTAGGCGTGTGTTGCTGGTCGTCGGTCTTGCCGCGTCAGTTGTCGTTTCCGGAGATTACGGAAGCGTTCGCGCCGACGATAGCGGGACAGAAGCATCGGGCGGCGTCGATATAAAAATACGCAGTGACAAAAGCCTCTCTGGCGAAGAGCAGATATCGTGGATCGAGCAAAAAACCGATAGTGCGCGCATTATTTCCAACCACGTCCAGAACATGCTCGATCAGGCGCGGAAGGAAAAAGATACGCTCAAAATCGACTGTCTAGATGACAAGCTGACACAAATACGCGTGAATTTGGTCGGTATCGAAGAAAGGACCGAGACCCTCAAATTGGCGGTTGGATCCGGGGATACCAATACGGCCAACCAACAATTTGCGATTTTAAGAATATACGTATCAAAGATAGAAGGACTCAGAGCCGAAGCAGAGAACTGTGTTGGTGATATCGATGTGCTATTGGGACAAACCCAAACAGTTGTCACAGTGGACGACGACATCACACCGCATGATCCTGCAGATGATGTGCCCGTGGTGATCATTGTAGATGTGGACCCATTTCCTACTGTGAGCAAGTATCGATAGGGGGAAATCGGTTCCAAAAGCGTTGGATGTGCTAGCGACAATTAGGTAAGGCACGGTTTCGAATGGGAAAACCCTATTAGAACGATGCAGAAGCTCAACTTGATACAAGTGCTGCTGTTGCCAGCATTTCTATTCTTTTTACCTACTAAAGTAGCTGCCCAAGCCTGGCTTCCAGAGCGTTCGTCGCGGGAGGGACCGGGTATTCTGCTCGGCGAGAGCCTGGTACTGCATCCCGGACTGGGCGTTGAAGGTGGATACGACTCCAATGCCCTGCGTCTTTCCGAGAACGAAGCCGGAGCGGGCCGGTTGCGCATTACGCCCTATGTCGACCTCGCCACGCGCTCAAAAAAGCGGCGTATCGAGGACGATGGTGCGCTCGGCGTTACACCGCCAAAGCTGGACTTTAGACTTGGCCTCGCCACTTACTACGATATGTATTTTTCCGACAATGCAGCGGTCGATGACCAGGATAACTTCGGCGTTGATACGCATTTTCATTTTGTCTTGTTTCCACAAGGCGTTTTCAGCCTGTTATTGGACGGCTCCTACATTCGCTCCCTAATTCCGTACGAATCAGGTGAGGAGCATTGGTCTTGGCACCAAATTCGTCCTGGGGCAGGTATTCGCTTTAGCCCGGGCGGGGGGACGCTCAGCTTTGAACTCGGCTATCGGATGATGCTCCTGCTCTATGAGGATGACTTCTTGGCCGAACCAAACAATAAGCACGTCCACGACACTCGCTTGGTCACCTCGTGGCGGATTCTGCCCAAGACGGCCCTTATTTCAAAGATCAACTTCTCTCCCACAATTTATATGAATGAGCCAGAATCGGCACCGGATGCTGCCATCAATATCGCACCGAATGTGGATTCCTTGCCCATTCGCGCCCACATGGGGTTACAGGGATTGTTAACCCCGAGGTTTGGCCTATCATTGTTTGCGGGATATGGGGCGAGTTTCTACGATACAGGCGACGACTTTGATGGATTCCTGGCCCATGGCGAGCTCATGTTTTTCATTCTACCGACGGCCAATATTCGCTTGGGCGGCAGACGCGATTTTGTGGACTCCTTTTATTCGAATTTCTACACGATTACGGGTGGTTACCTAAAATACGAACAAATGTTCGGCGGGATTGTCCTCGCAACGCTTAAAGGAGATGTCTATTATCGCGAGTACAGCACTGTGTCGACCACAACCCCAGATGTGACGACCCCTCCTGCAGAACGCAATGAACTGTGGATTGGGGCGACACTGCTCATCGAAGCTCGGGCCACGGATTGGCTCTCCTTTTTCGCGTCCGGGGTTTTTCAAGCCAATGTGAGCGATTATGAGAATGTCTTTCAAGTGCCCACCGCAGATCCGGACGATGATCCGGATTTGACAGAGCAACTCGGTGTCCCCGTGGAATTTTTGAAGTTCGAGGCGATGGGCGGCGTTCGCGTCCATTACTAGCTCCAAGACAAGCGAGGGCACTGTGATCGCCGATTTCCCAGAATCTAAAGGCTGCTCTTTTTTTAAAGTCAAGCGTTCTACCATAGCGGTGCTCGCGGCTTTGGGTGGGCTCATCCTGTCCATTGCATGGGGGGCAGTCGGTTGTAGGACGACAGCACCGCCACCGATCCATGTCACTGATGATGGGGCGTCACCGCCAGATACCACGCTTGGTCCAGACGATGTATTCGATGTACGGGTTTATGGAGAAAAGGACCTGTCAGGTACCTATCGGGTCGCTTCTGACGGGACCATCGACTACCCACTCTTGGGGACGGTTCGCGTGGACGGCCAGACGCCCGGAGTCGTGGCAAAGGCCATCGAAAAAGGACTTATCGAGGGTGGGTTCTTAAAAAGGCCCCAGGTATCTATTTTTGTAAAGGAATATAACAGCAAGAAGATATCGGTGTTTGGCCAAGTAAAACAGCCGGGGACGTTTCCCTACCAGGACGGCATGAGCATTGTCGAGGCTATCTCGATTGCCGGCGGATTCACAGCCATGGCGCGGACAAACGATACCACAGTGACCCGGGTTACGGACAACAAGAAAATCAGGTTCCGGGTGCCGGTCGAAGAAATCGGTCAGGGGACTGAAAAGAACTTTGTCCTAAGGGCCGGAGATATTGTCTTTGTCCCAGAACGAATCTTCTAAGAAGTACCGCTCCCAAGTGGCGCACCGAGCTGTAGGGTGCGGGTTTATCCCGCACCGCAATGTCGAGTTCGAGTCGTTGGTGGTGATTTTTCTCGTATCCATCTGACCCGACTTTTCTGTGAAGCGTTAAAAAAGCAACCATAGGACTCCCGTTGACGGAGCAGGGGAAGGTGGTATAACGTAGTCATTGTAGGATAAAAACCTACAAATAGAATACCCCCAGCGGAGGTATGAATTAATGGCAAAGAGCGATAAACGAAAACAAAGTCTCTATTTTCCAGAGGACATGCTGCGGGAAATAACTGGAGAGGCCAACCGGCAGGATCGGTCCCTCTCCTGGATCGTTCAAAAGGCGTGGAAGCTGGCGCGGAAGGAAATCCTCAAGTACCCTTCTGTAAACGAGCCTACCCAGACCACTGAAAATTCCCAATAACCCACCTGTCAGCCCTGGGGACTGGGGGTATCAGGGGCCACGTTTGCGCATTGGGCGTTGATTTGAAAGTGGATATCACAGTCCCGATGAATTATTCTTGCGAAATCGCGTCATAAAGTAAAATGAGGAGGAGAGGAAATGAAAAACAACATGCCTGTCTCTATGACTGCTGGGATATTAGCGGTACTCATCGCAGCACAAATCGCAGGTTACAGCAAGGTTGCGTTGGCCCAAAGTAGCTCCCCTGTGGGTGTTTGGAAGACCATTGATGACAACTCGAACAAGGCCAAATCCCACGTGCAGATTTGGGAGCACAAGGGCGTGCTCTACGGAAAAATCATCAAGCTTATCGATCCAGACGAGCCCAACCCTTTGTGCGACAAGTGCAAGGGCAAGCACCACAACAAGCCGGTCATTGGCATGATGATCATGTGGAACTTGAAAAAGGCCGACTCTGAATGGTGGGAAGATGGGCATATCATGGACCCGGACAACGGCAAGACCTACCGCTGTAAGATAAAGCTCGTAGATGGGGGCAAAAAATTAGATGTCCGCGGCTTCATCGGCATTTCTCTTCTCGGCCGCACCCAGACCTGGATTCGAGTGAAGTAGGAAATCGTTCCAATTTCGTCGGCGCTAGTTTCAATCCACCTCGTACGCCGTCCAGTCTTCAATATCGGTTAACATCCGCCCTCTTTTTCTAGTCAACTCATACATTGCTTGTTGTCATAATTTTAGTATTATCGACGGATTTTCATCGATGGCGAATATTATTCGGAAAAAGAGGTGTTATTGCTTAATAAACCGCTAATAAAATAGCTATATGCTGAAAATATTAAATTTAAACCGATGTAATCTGTGTCCAATTCGTGATATAAAAGAGAAGGTGAAAAATCGGCAAGGAGGCAAAAAAATGTTTAACACTGTTTCTTGGGCAAAGAAAATCAGCAGGCTGCGGACCACTGTGCCCCTGCTGCTGTATCTATCGGTTCTTACCGTGGTTTGTACAGCAAACGCAGGTACTGAGGGATCTCTCCTCGTTTATGGTGAGCAGGATGAGGGAACAGTCATTCCCCTGCCTGTGGACAAGGCCGTGGCCATCGAGCTCGTTTCTAATATCACCACCGGGTATGACTGGCAGGTCGTAGCGCCTAAAGATTCGAACATCCAGGTACTTGGCAAGCGATACATCCAGGGCCCGCCAGACCTCATTGGCGCCGCTGGGAAGACGCGGATCTACCTGGGCGGCGCGGCAAAGGGGCCGGCCAGCTTAACCTTGCGGTACAAGCGGGTTTTTGAGAAAGAATTCGAGGCGAGCAAGACGTTTCGCTTTTATGCAGAGGGAAAATATCGGGGCAACTTCCAATTGCCACCGTTGGATGTCTATGTGCCGCCGCCAGAAGCAACTCGAGGGGATCCCAATTCACCCCTGCCCGAGATATTTAACTGGTGTGACAACGATGGATGCACGCCGGTGCAAAACCAGGGAAGTTGCGGCAGCTGTTGGGCGTTTGCCACCATGGCCACGTTCGAGACCATTATTAAAAACAACGACGGCGTCGAGGTTGATTTATCCGAGCAATACTTGGTCTCGTGTTCCAGTGACAATGGCGGATGCGGTGGTGGATGGTATCCCTACGACATTTTGACCGATGTTGCCGAAGACTCAGGCGGCCCAGGTGCACCCCTGGAAGAGACCTTTCCCTATACAGCGTCTGATTCACCCTGTAACGGGCCATACGAGAAGGCATATGTGGCAGATGACTGGGGCAAAATTCCAGGCAACGGCGATGTGGAAGCCATGAAGGAGGCCATCTACAACCACGGTGCCATTTGGGTCAATCTTTGTGCCAACGGGGAATTGAGCAGCTATAACGGTGGTATCTTCGAAGGGGGATGCAGCTCTCCCAATCACGCGGTGGCCGTTACCGGGTGGAACGAACCCGAGAGATACTGGAATATGAAAAACTCCTGGGGGACCAATTGGGGTGAAGGCGGTTACGGGCGCTTCAAGTACGGGGCTGCGGCCATTGGCCGCGTGTCTGCATGGATGCACTACGAAGGCAAGGGCGGTATCTCGGTTGAACCCCGGGATCCTCAGAACTTCTTGGGACCCCACTGCGGCCCGTTTGAGCCAGCCTCGGCTGTGTACACGGTGATCAACAACAGTCCAGAAACGGCTTATAACTTTGAAATAAATATCGATGTGGACTGGCTCGAGGCAGATGTTACGTCCGGCACCTTGGCAGTGGGAGAAACCAAAGAGGTGACCTTTACCCTTATCGAAGACACATTGGAGTACCCATCCGACCTTTACGAAGCAACCGTCGAGTTCAAAAACACGACAGATGGACTTGGCGATACAGAGCGGCCCATATCCCTTAAAATCGAAGGGGGCAAGCTCATACACAGCTTCAATCTTGACGAAGATCCCGGTTGGACCACAGAGGGTCAATGGGCCTTTGGCACGCCCACTGGCCAAGGTGGAGACAATGGGAGCCCAGATCCCACGGCCGGATATACAGGTAGCAATGTGTACGGGGTCAACTTGAACGGGGATTACGCCCACGACACGGGCGAGGAGCACCTGACCACAACGGCCATTGACTGCTCAGACCAGACCGGTGTTTCCTTAAGGTTCTGGCGCTGGCTAGGGTTGGAAGTTTCAGAGTACGATCACGGTTATATCCGCGTTAGCACGGATCAGCAAAACTGGTTTGATGTGTGGGAAAACAGCGCAGAAATAACGGACAGCGAATGGACCCGGATGGAAGTCGACCTCTCCCAATACGCGGATGGTCAAGACACGGTGTACCTCAGATGGACCATGGGGACGACAGACGGCGCATGGGCAGGATGCGGCTGGAACATCGACGACGTCGAGATCTGGGCTGCTGATCCAGAAGAGAGCTGCGAGGAGGACACAGATACTGGAACCGATACCGATACAGATACAGACACTGACTCAGACACGGATTCTGATTCTGACACTGACTCGGATAGCGACTCGGATAGTGACTCGGACAGTGATTCAGATAGTGATTCAGACTCAGACAGCGACTCGGACGGGAATGGTGCTGAGCAGGATTCAGGCGCCTGCGGGTGTGACCTGATCGGCAACAGCCAGAGCAGCCTCGCCACCCAACTGATCGGAATAGTGCGCCTCATACTTTAAGGCTTTTTTGCCCCTACCGTTTTTTTTCAATATCTCAGTGGCCTACGCGCCGTATTGTTTTATGGCTTTTTCGAGTCTGGGCAAGAGGATGAAGATAAAGCCAGCAACCAATAGAATGAGTCCTCCCAGAACAAGGAAGATTTTGGTAGTAGGTACGAGGCCACTGATAAAGCCCGACATTTTGTTTCCGATAGCGTTGGCAAGGAACCAACCACCCATCATGAGACCTACGAGACGTTTTGGCGCCAACTTGGTTACCAGCGACAGTCCCATGGGTGACAAGCACAGCTCCCCGAATGTAATCACCGCATAGAACATGATGATCCACATAGCGGATATCTTGGTTGCGCCGTCCTCTCCCGTATACATACCGATCGCCATTATAAATAAAGCAATGGCTGTAATTATCATGCCGTAGAAAATCTTGCGGGGGGTTGAAATCTGTTTCTTCTTACGTACTCGCCAAGCGAAAAATCCAACTAAAACCGGCGTGAATAGAACAACGAAGACAGGATTGAACAACGCCGTGAGCATTTCAGCATTAACGAGACCCAGTGATTCACCCGGCTCGAGACGATTGTCAGATGCGTCGTTGAAAACCAAATCGAATGTCTTTTCCGACACTGGTATCACGGAGTATCTTACACCCTTTGTTTCCCGTACCAACGCAATGGTACGCAAGGGTGTTGCAGTTTCGGGTTTCTTCGTAACAGACGTGACCTCAACACCGTGAGAGTCCTTGCCCTTCGAAACAGACACAACACCGTCTTTAAAAATTTTGCATGCCAGATTGCCACTGAAGCCTGAAGCATTTTCGCCGGCAACCTGCTTTTCTACTATTTTTAGATCTGGGTATTTGGCCACAATGGCGTTGAGAGAGGTCTCATCCAACATGCGCGCCCCAAACATCGATTCGACATCAGGATCGACCTTAACCAGCGTTTCCGGAGCAGGTCTGGGGAGATCCGGGTCGGCGTTCCGAAAGTAAGAGGGCATGGCCTTTTGTGAATAGCTGTTTTTAAGCAGCGGTACGTTTCCGATCCACTCAGCCTGGCGGTCTGTGTTGTTCTCAGCAACAACGGTCATCAGACCGCCGTTCAGGTGAAGAACCATGAAGAACATGCCGCCGGCCAGATACACTGGCATCAGGGCGCTCATTCCCGGCTTCTCTTTGGGGTTGGCGTTTCTGACCAGCATTCCTAAATAGAAAATGACCGGCAACATGCCGACGAGAAAAGCAAAGGTAATGTAACCAATAGAGTTCGAGATGGCGTCGACCCTGATCCCGATAAACCATCCCAATACCCCGAAACCCATGGCGGGCAAGACAATAACCTTGAAAATCTTCCCGAGGGTAACGTCTTCCGGCGTCGGCTCAGGCCGCATGTCAGCTGCAGCCAATTTCTTCCAGTTGACCGCCAGAACTGTCACACCAACCAGCAGGCCCACGCCGGCGGCAACGAACGCCGTGTTAAAACTGTACATATTACGCAACGGTGCCGACAGCAGGGCCGAAGCTGCTGCGCCAATATTGATGCCCATGTAGAATATATTGAACCCGGCGTCGCGTTTGGGATCACCCGGAGCGTATAGCTTGCCGACCATGGCTGAAATATTGGGCTTGAACAAACCGTTGCCCAGGCAAATAAGCGACAGCCCCACATACAGTGTCATTTCGCTGCGCACGCCGAGGAAGAATAGTCCCGCGGCCATGAGCAATCCACCGATGAGCACTGCTTTCCTGTATCCGATGTATCTATCAGCTATCATCCCTCCAAAAAACGGAGTGAAATAAACGAAGGCCATGTATGTTCCAAAAACTTCCGCGGCAGTCCTCAGCGTCATCGCCAAGCCGCCACGTTCCGTGTCTTTGCAATAAAGAATCAGAATCCCCAGCATCAGATAAAATGCCAGGCGTTCCCACATCTCTGTGAAAAACAGAATGTACAGGCCCTTGGGATGTCTACTACCCTTTGCCATGAGTTCTCCTTGATGATTGATTGGTTCAGTATCTCCGAGCTGTGAGGATAAGAGACCCAAATACCCTATGAATCAAGTCCTAAATAAACGTCCCTATCAAAACAAACCCGTCAGCTATCGAATCGTACCCTATCAAGCCGGATTCACAGTCTCAAACATTTTTTTGCTTCGAGAAAAGACAGCAGGTTCTTTAGCATACACCACAGTGTCGAACAGCACTGCCAAAGGCGCTTTTTTTTCCAATAGCCGCATCAACGGCAAATCTACAGAACGATAACTTGCTATCTATACAGGCGATCGGTTCGAACCCATTGGGTCAAACGTTCTTTTTCAGCCGGATCGTTCTTCCCAATTGACAAGGTCGCGCCTCATAAAATGAATCTGGCAGGATTCAATCTGCAATTTGGCTACATGAAGTGGACAATCTTTTCATTTTTTAAACGAAAGGAAAAAAGTAATGAAAAAATCACGGTATGTGCTGTTTATAGTATTAGTTGCATTTGGAGTATATGCTTTATGCTGTGGTGATGACGACGACGATGCTGCTTGTACGCCTGAGGATGTCCAAGCGTGTGGCGATGAATACGCCGATTGCCTGAATGGGTGCGATATGACCGAATCGGATTGCATGACGGATTGTGTGAACGCACTTTGCAACTGCTTTGAGGACAACGGCTGTGATATCCCGGACGAGTATGATTGCGGGTAGCATCACACGCATTGGCCAGCTCAGAGGCAAAAAATGCGGCTTGACCCAGCAGATTCTCCTTGAGCTGCAACCTTTTTGCTCCCAACGCTATTTTATTTATATTGAGTAGTCAGACACACGATGCGACGGGTTGAGCTGAGTGTTGTTGAGGATGCCTCTTCGACAGTTCTCGATGATTTGGGAGACGACGATCTGTTTTTGCTCGTGCGGGCCGGTCGAAAAAACGCTTGAATAGGCTGTGCATCAGAGCGGTATGATGACGTGTCCAACAATAGGGGATATAGCAATATACCAAGACGGCGCATTTGAAAGACAACGCTCTGTCAAGGTGCGGGACCATCTCCGCAGGTGTCTGCAGTGTCAGATGCGGAAACAACGGATAGTGGTTCTGACAAGCCAGCTCGCACCCTTTCCAGGGGAGCTCGATGATGGGGCCCTCCCTGATGACTTGCGCCGACTCATCGACCTCGGACAGGCCGAAAAAGAACGCTTAACAAAGAAAGTACCCCGTTGCTCCAGGTGGTTGTGGTTCGAACTGGCAAGTGTGGCAGTCGCAGTCCTGGCTGTGGTGGCATGGCAGGGCCACCTTTTTTACGCAGCTGAGGAAAGGGCCTTATCAGACCTCCCTGGCATTCAAGCCCGTGGACCTGCTGGAGAACACCCGTCCCAGTGGGTTTCCATTGAAGTTTTTAAAGCTGCAGGGGACGCATATGAACCGGTGACGGTCCAGGTAGACCCGAACGATGTCCTGGCCTTTGCATACGTAAACCGCTCCAAAGAAAAGAGCTTTTCCCATTTGATGGTCTTGGCCGTCGACGAGAAAAAGAACATCTACTGGTATTATCCTGCATACCAAACCAAGGGTTCGAATCCGCTGAGTATTCCCATTAGACGCACAGATGGCCACATTCAGCTCTCGGACGCAGTGCGTCACCCCTTGTCACTGGGTAAATTGAAGCTGCTGGTCCTATTTTCCCATGGAACCCTGGATGTGTTGTCAGTGGAAGCGCTGATCTTGCGCGAGCTGGAACGGTTAGGATCCATTGAACAAGTTAAGACAATACCGCTCGATGAGGTCACAACACAATCCCTCTTACTGGATGAGGTGACCCGACTGGGTGGCCGCAAATAGGATATGGCTCATTTGAAAATTTCATTCGCATTTGGTGTGTTATTGTTATGCGCGTTCATTTGCGGGCGCTTAAATGCCGATCCCATGGACGGAAGCTTGTTTTGCAGCGGCCACGGCGATGTGGACCACAACCGCGGTTTCATGCGTCTGGAGGGCGATAAGCTATGGCGTGAGGATCTGATGGGGTTCTTGTCTGACTCCCGCGCAGGGGTTAATCACGTTATCATCGACGCTTGCAAATCCTTTTTTTTATGACGAACTTTGTCAGAAAGATGCACTGAGATTTGTAATAATCTATTGAGTGATAAAAGCGCCAAACAAACGAATAGGAGAAAAGAATCGTCATTTAACGTAATGTTTAAAAAGTACGAGAACACAATCCCTTTGAACGACAACCAGCGGATTAATGCCAAAAAGTCTACGTCTTGACGGTTTATCCATGGCATGCATGATCAAACATTATGCTCAGAGCTAGATGTCGTATTAAACGCAGGCCTTGTCTTGCACGTAAACTTTGGCCTGCTATTTTAACCCTGTTTTACCTGCTGCTCGTGGCTCCATGTGCGCACTCTGATCCGCTTATCTTAAATGAAGGGGAGATCTCCTACCGCGCAACGGATAATGCCTTGATGTTGCTTGACCCAGAGTCTTCATTGACCATCGAAGATGTGTTGACGCCTCATTGGGAGCAACGGTTTGAAGAGATCAAAGGCATACCGATTATTCATGGATTTTCAGATCGTGCCTATTGGTTGAAAATGGAAGTAGAGAACCGTCAAAAGATACCCCGCAACTGGTACCTCCAGTTTACCAACTCAATCATCGACTATGTCACCCTGTTCACAAGGAACCCTAGGGGCGGCTATTCAGCCCAACGCTCTGGGGATCTCATCCCTTTTTCGCAGCGCCCGATGCGCATGGGCAAGATTACGTTTCCCATTGACCTGCCGGTGCAGTGTCGCACGGTTGCATACATTCGCATAGAGACAAAGGGATCAATGCAGTTCGAGTTCAACGTGTTCTCAAATGAAGCGCTCCTCGAAACAGAAAGAGACCGGCAGTTATTATATGGCATCTTTTTTGGCATTGTGGCTGGCATCTTTCTCTACACGCTTTTTTATTTCTTACCGGTCCGCGAGACCATAAATCTCTATTTTGCTGCATACGTGGCAGCGTCGTTCATGTTTTTATTTTCTCACTATAGCTTGTCAGGGGAATATTTTTGGCCCGAGTATCCGGCCTGGACGAATTTGGCTGACCATGTATTTGCGAGTCTTATGTGTTTTACAGGGATGTTGTATCCTAAAAAGTTACTCCAACTAGATCGGTATATGCCAATAATGGCCCGTGTGTTTAACATCACCATGGGTGCCAGCCTAGTTGTAATGATTTGGCCGTTTTTTCTGCCCTACTGGACAGGTGAGAAACTACTGTCCTTGCTTGGATTTGTATCGGCCCCAGCAGTGCTGTATGCCTCAGGTTATTTATGGTTCGTCAAAAACCTCAGCTCAGCCCGGTATTTGCTCACCGCCTGGACCGTCCTTCTGCTAGGCCTCATCATTTTCCTACTCACGGTGAATGGGTATTTGCCGCACAACTTGTTTACTGATTACTGTATTCAAATTGGATTGATGCTACAGGTTATTTTGCTCTCTTTAGCTCAGGCTGATCGACTCAGCACACTCAAAAACGAAATAGCAGAATTACTAGAGGAAAGATCCAAAGAGCTGCATCAAGTTAGCGAAGAGCTGAGCCAAAAGTACACCAAGAGCAGGCTGGATGACGAAACCCTTGAGCGGTTTGCAGCCAAGCTCATCGCGCATATGGATGAGGAAAAGCCCTATCGAGATGGGAATATCACCCTATCATCGATCTCAAAGACCCTTTCTGTGCCTTCCAATTATCTATCTCAGGTACTCAATATCAAACTACACAAGAATTTTTACTCCTTTATCAACGAGTATCGGCTCAACGAGTTCAAAAGGCGGTTACAGAACCCCGAGAACAGCTCAAAGGGCATCCTCGACATTGCCTATGATTCGGGTTTCAACAGCAAATCATCGTTTAACGTGACGTTCAAGAAATACGAGAACACAACCCCTTCTGAATACAGGCGGCGTATCACTGCTAAAAAGTCCACGTAGACATTTCAGACTAATTGTACCGATTCATCCATCCACACTGGGTGATTATTGCCCGAGTAAAGATAAACTACTCGAATAACACGCTCCCCGGGCCTATCCTGCGGCTCGCAAAGACGCTCAGCAATATCGATCCCGGGGGGAAGTTTTGATCCTCCGAGAGGGTCATTACCGTAAAGAGATCGAGGGCCAACCCGATGGGTACGTGGCCCCAGGCGCGCCAGCCGAGGTAGAGACCGGCCGAGATATAAGCGTCCATGCCCCTTGATGTGCCCTGTGCTCTATTTCTCGTTATGCGCCCCACAGCGCCCATTGGCACGGCGTCAAATCCAAACACCCAATCCCCTGCGTCGGCGTCTACGTAAATACGCGGACCTGCTGTGATGAGATGGTTTGTCGTGTGGTCGTCCTCAGGGCTGTAGATCGGTGAGGGATCCTGGCGATAACCCGTTACCCCGCCCAGGGCGAATGACAGTTTCCACCATTGAAATAGGTACAGATGGGCGCCGCCATCAATACTAAATCCAATGGTTCTGCCATCGAGGCAGCCCATTGTGCCGGCACCAGACCAGTCTGTGCAAAAGCCCGCACCCGCGCGTAACACCATGCCGATAATACCGGGATCGATGTATCTTTTGACATAGTCTGGATCTCTGAATCGCGGTTTTTCGCCTAGGCCCGGTGGGAACGGGGGCAAGGGGTTGCCCTGCAGATCGCTGTGGACGACAGTTGCTCGAGCTTTGTCAGTATTTGGGAGGACGATAAACATCTCCTCTGTCCCACTGCACGTTCGAAGGCGACTCTGACGCACCGCATCTCTAAAGCGGGCTGTGGCCTGGACGGTGCGGCAATCAGTAGGAAGCCCTGAGAAGCGGGCAATGCCGCTGCGATCGGTTTCGGTATTGAAGGTTTTTAGCTCTCCACCCGCCAGTTCGAGGTCGATCCTCACGGCTGCTTGGCTTTGCGGTTTCCGGCTACTGTCCAAAACCAGGACGCGTAGGGGGGTGGGCGCAGGGGGTGCGTCCTGGGATGACGCGATTGCGGGTGTATCAAAGACAATGAGTAACACCAGGCCTGGGATAAGGGCACAGCCCAACATGGAACTATTCACGACGACTCGCATCGTATGGGATTTCAGTGTATAAGTGCGGTCGCGTCAATACCCCAGCGCCAACTTTTGGAGAGCTTGTGATGCCACGATCCAGAGCGTTCCGATACAACCCTCGATGGTTGGGTGTCTGGGGTCTGGTGTACCTGTGCGCTATCACCTGTGTTACCACCACAGTCAGTGAAAACCGCCTCAGCGTACTGCTCACCCGAGCTGTGGCTCGGGGCAATGGCTACCCGGATCTCGATGCACAGATATTCGGCCCCAAGACGATTTTTACAGGCGTGATAAAGGCAGAGCGATTCACCCGGGTCATTGGGTTTTGGATGTTCCTGGATGCGCCCCATCGGCCTGGCACCTTGCCAGTGGTGCTCGTCCATGGCCATTCCACTGGTCCCCGGCCTTTTCGCTCGTTGCTTAACGCTTTGGATCGAACGCGGTACGAACCTTGGCTCTGTTTCTACCCCACCGGCCTGTCCATTGCCCGGAGCGCGGCCATGTTGCGGCAGCAGTTGTCAGAAATGGCGGCCCGATACAAAACAGAAGCGGTCGCAATTGTCGCCTATAGCATGGGCGGGCTGGTGACGCGCCAAGCCCTTCGCCCCTATGAGGATGGGACTAACCTGCCCCGTATTCCCCTGTTCATCGGCGTGGCCAATCCCTGGGGTGGGTCTGAGGAGACAAAATTCGAATCCAAGCGGAGCTTTGCACCTGGGAGCTGGGAAGACGTGGCAGACGGCAGCGCGTTCCTCGCCCATTTGTACGACGATCCCCTGCCGTCCGGCACTGCGTTTCACTATATCTACGGACTGGGTGGGAAGCCGGACAAGCGTCTCGGCGAGGTCAACGACGGCATTTTAAGCAAGGCCAGCCTGACACGCCCTGAGACCATGGCTGAAGCAGATAGCGTGACCTTTTTTGAAGACGCCGATCACAAGGGGATTATTAAGGACCAGAGGGTTATGCGACACGTGGCCCACCTGCTGAGCACGGTTACACCTCCGAGCCGCAGGTGATTTTTCAGTCCAGGAGGATGTCGCGAAGGGGGGGTAGTGCGCGTCACTCCTGCGAAGGCAGGAGTCGCAAAAGGGGTAATTTACGTCACTCCTGCGAAGGCAGGAGTCCAGAAAATAATGAAATAAAAAAGTTTTTAGATTCCGCCTTCGCGGAATGACAGGTTTGAGACTTTTGCAACACTCTCCCCTGAGCGACGGTCGGCGCGGCCTTACTTCTTCTTGGGCTTACCCTCGGGAAGGAATACCTTGTGAATGATCAACGGATTGCCGGTTGCCTGGTGAGCCACGACCACGACACCTTCGTCCGATGAAAAGAAGGCACTGTTTTCCGTGGCAAAGTAGGTCGTGGTGGTCCCTTGAACAACCGCGTCTCCGGGCACTGTCACCACTGCTGTGGCGTTGCTGACATCGTGTACTGACGTGCAGAGGAAGAGATCTGCCGCATCAAATATTTTTGCCGTACCTGAGTTGGCTTCGATGTCAGCATCGGTAAACACGACGATGCCGCCGACCTTTAAAAAGCTGTTCAACACAGAGAAAAGCTCATTGCCAATCTCGTTGAGTTGGGCATCTGAGGCGTACTGCTGCAAGTAGACGAGGAACACATCGTGGCTCAGCAGGGCTTCTATGACTTGCGCGCTTGTAGTAGCTTGGGTTTTACGCCAGGTCCGTCCAAGGGCGGCAGCTGAATCTGAAATGGCCGCATCGATTTTTTCCACCTGCCCGCCGGCAGACGTGTCGGCAAACGCGGTGAATGCGAGTACCTCTACTGGGCTCTCGAGGGACATAAAAATCGAATTGCCAATGATGCGCCGTAGGGTGGTGTGACTGGTTGTCAAATCATGACCGATCGCCACCAGGTGTCCCGCACTCTCTGCGCGGCAAACAGCGTCATCACAAATGCCAGATTCGCAGGCGTTAAAGCATTCGCCACAGTGCAAGGGGTCACTTGTCAGATCCGCGCATGTGGTGCCGCACGCCACAAAGGGAACGGGACAATCGAGCTCGCAATCCCCACTGACACAAAACCAACCACTCGGGCACGCTGTGCCGCAGGCACCGCAGTGGTCATTGTCCGAGTTCAGATCCACGCAATCTTCCCCACACCAGGTGAGAACGCCGCAATCCGGAATGCACGTGCCATTAGCACAGACCTCATCCCCGCCACATTCGATACCGCAACCACCGCAATGATTTCGATCGGTCAAGGGATCGATACATTCACCGTCGCACTCGATGAGGCCTTCTCCGCAGACGAGCTCGCACGAGCCATTGATACATACTTCGTCGATGTCGCACGCGGCCCCGCATTCCCCACAGTGTTGCGCGTCGGTCTGTGTATTGACGCACGCGCCCGCACATTCGGTTAGATCTCCACAGTCGAGCACGCACGTGTAGTCGGCGCACATTTCGTCGGGATGACAGATATTGAAGCACGCGCCACAGTGCAGGGGATCGTCTGCTAGGTCCACGCAGTCCCGATCGCATAGTACAAGGGGCGGCGGGCACTCGGAAACACATGTTCCGTCGAGGCACACAGGGGTTGCGTCAGGGCAGATCACACCGCAGGCGCCGCAATTTACAGGATCGAAATCCGTGTTCACACATTCGCCGTTGCACAGCTCCATCCAATCCGGACAAACGAGCTCGCAACTCCCGTTGACACAGACGGGCTCGCTCGGCGGGCAAACATTGTAACACGTGCCGCAGTGGTCTGCGTTGGTTCCAATGTTCACGCATTCATCGCCGCAGAGGATCGTCGGTGGATCACACTCGAGAACGCAGGTTCCGTCGACACATGACTCATCTGTTTTACAGGCATTCTCGCACGCACCGCAGTGCATGGGATCACTCGACAGGGTCACGCATTCCCCTGCGCAGAGTGTGGTGCCAGAGGGACAGGTCTCGCACTGGCCGTTAACACAGCCCAGCCCAGGGTCGCATTGGGTGCCGCAAGCACCGCAATTGCTTTCATCGGAGAGCAGGTCCACACAAACGCCATCGCACGCTGTGGTGCCTTGGGGACAAACCCCGCATACGCCCTGAAGACAACTTTCATTGGGCGCACAGACGGTCTTGCAGCCGCCACAGTGCTGTGGATCTGCACTAAAATCATAACACCCGTCCGCGCACTCGGTGTACCCATCTTCGCAAGGGGCGCCGACCACGGATCCGCCGCAGGAATGGATGCCAGTTGCGTAAAGCCCCACAAGCGCCATGTACGATATAAGACGAGCTCTTCTAGTCATAGGGGCTATCCTCCACGTTAAAACCAGTTTCTTTTTCAGCAGGCGTGTTGGATTGGGGTGGCTCCGTCACTTTCGGCTTTGTTGGTTCATCGCCGGCTTTTTTTTCAGTTGAGGGGGGATCTTTTGCCAAAGGCGCCTTTGGCTTGGCTTTCTTTTGCACTGCCTCCTTGGTCTCTTTTGCCATTGGGTTTTTTGCCAATTCCTCGTCTATCTCTTTGATCACCAGCTCGACCCGTCGGTTTTTGAACCGCTTGTCCACTGTATTTGGATCCACCCAGGGTTGGCTCTCCCCATACCCGACGATGATCAGCCGATTTGGCTCGACCCCGAGATCGATGAGGTATTTCCGAACACGGCGCGCGCGGCGTTCAGAGAGCCGTAAGTTGAATTCGGATGCACCCTTGGTGTCTGCATGACCCTCAATAGATATGACCAGGTACTCGGGATGGGTTTTTATTAAATTTGCGAGTTGTTTTAATATCTTGCGAGAGCGCGTTTTGATTCTGGTCATTGCGAAATCAAAGAAAAGTCGCTCTCCCAAGAGGATCTTATCTTCCTTAACCTCTACCAGGGCTTCATCTGGACAGCCATCGTCATCCTCAACGCCGTTGACAGTCTCGGGCTCGTCCGGACAAATATCGCGCACATCGGCAAAACCATCCTCATCCCTGTCGCTTTCTGGACAGCCATCTTCATCTTCGAACTTGTCGATGGTCTCTGCTTCGTCTGGACACTGGTCTACCGCATCCAATATGCCATCGCCGTCATTGTCCGGATCCGGGCATCCGTCTTCATCTTGAAACCCGTCTTTGTCTTCTGGTTCTGCCGGGCACTTGTCCTTATCGTCTTGGATACCATCGCTGTCGTTGTCCGTATCTGGGCAGCCGTCCTGATCTTCCACACCATCCACATCTTCTGGTGTTAACGGACACTTGTCATCCCGATCTAGAATGCTATCTAAATCATTGTCCTCATCAGGACACCCGTCGTCATCTTCGAATCCATCCTGATCTTCCGCCTTCTCCGGACATGTGTCATCTGGGTCATAGATCCCATCCATGTCAGTATCGGACAGTGTCTGGCTGCCAGGGGGAATCGAGATCGAAAAACTGAGACCTGCCAAAAGAAACCAGCCATCTTTGGCGTCACGCGCATTGTTTGAGTTGGGTTGATAGACATATGCGCCTCTTGCAAACGGCCCGACTTGGAGTCCGTTAACAAATGAGAATGCCATTCCGATGCCCACATCTGCTCCGAATCGGTTGAGATCGCCGGTGTTGTAGTAGTTTCCGTGAAGGTCTATCCAGGCATTTCCCCACAAATTACCGGCGTGGTTCGGGGTTTTTTTCCACGGAAGCAAAAACCCTTGTTCATCGTTGTGGAGACGAAACCGAACACCAAGGCTACCGCTATACCAATAGGCGCGGTCGATCTGCTCGTATCCCTGGGGATGGTCGGCCTTAAAAAACTGGAGATATCCCCCGCCGATATCCACGCCGAACCAGTTGAAGAAAGCGAGCTCAAATCGCGCGGCACCTGAAATACCAACGCCGAGCGTATCTGCTTGCCATCCAGAGAGTCCGAGTCCTGGCCCCACCTCCAGATGTAGGTTGTAATCCCCGGTCTCCCCGCGGGCAGACACTGACCAAAGAAAACAGAGAAAAGCGGTAAAAACCACAGATTGAGCGCGCTGTCTTTGGATGCTCATCGACAATGCCCTTTAAACCCGAAATAACGACCAGCGTGTAACATTCTAAATATACCTCGTTTTTTCCACATCGCATGCGGGACGATTAAAAGAATCATCAGATGAATCACCTATATTTCTACTCGGTACGCTGGGTCGGATCCTTAAACAGTATTTTTTAAACAGTATTTTTTTAGGGCTTTTGCAACACCCTTGGAGGTGGTCTAGACATTAAGGTGCAGTAATGGACGCATGCCTGCTGGGGCTCTCTTGCTTAAGATCTTTCATGCGAAGCCCTTCCACTGCCATTGAGATGAGTCCGATAAGGCATCCGGGAATCAGATCCACCAGGTGGGTGAATACGGCGAATCCCACCGCAACACTTTCTTCCACGTCGAACAACCTTAACGCACCGACAACAAATATGTGATACACGCCCACATAGGCCGGGGCAGAGGGTAGGGTTACACTCAGGCTGATACTGGTGATGAGTACCAGAACCATCGGCAGGCTCGGTGGTAGGTCAAAGGCGACGAGGCGAAGGAGCATCATCAAAACAAACATAGCCCAAAAAGACATGGACAGTGCCACTGCGCCAGCGATCCCGCGCGACGTGCCCAATGCACCCAAGCCGGCTGCAAAACGCGCAATGAGATTAGAGATAGTTACTTTTAGGGATTTACCCGTTCCCCGAGGTTTTTCTTTTAATCCGCGCCTGGCCAGTACGACGAGAGCTGCGAACGCGCAGAACAGTCCGGCCCCTGAGGCGAGTACTGCGAAACGGATGCTTTCCGGTAACAGGGGTGCGACCTGGACCGCCAGCACGCCCACGAGGGCAGCCATGCCGAGATCGAGCAGCCGTTCAACAGCAACCGCGCCGGTAACAGACGCAAATCCAATGCCTGAAGCGCGGGAGATACCGCCGATGCGAACCACCTCGCCCATGCGCATGGGCAGGATATTGTTGGCCAGAAAGCCGATGCTGATGTATCGGTATGCCTTGCCAAGGGACAGCTCTCCAATGGGGCGCAACAGGTGTTTGATGAGGTAGGATCGGGTTATCAACATGGCACTCCAGTAGAGCACCACGGTGCCGATGAGGGGGAGTATCCGAATCCGATGCCAAGAGGCCAGCAGCTCGTTAAACTGAATATCGCGAAAGATATACCACAGTCCAAAACCAGAAAACCCAAACCCCGCAATGAGCAGCGCGGTCCGTCGGTTGAAGCCCGGCTTGCGAGATAGATCGCCCTTTTCCGATGTGTTCAATCAAGTCTCCTTAATAAAGAGAAACCGCACGCTGCGATCATTGATTTGACAGCTTGCCACGAACAGCCCGCTTGGCCTATCCTTTTATGATGATTCATTCGCGCATTGCAATCATTGGGGCAGGCAGCATGGGAACAGCCATGGGCAAAATGCTCGCAGAAAATGGCCGTGAGGTCACGATGTGGGCCTATGAAACGTCGGTCGCCGATGCCATCAACCAAACCCATGTCAACAGTTCTTTTTTACCCGGTGTGAGGTTACCAGAAGCGGTTTGTGCAACGACCGATTTAGCAGATGCCCTCTCTCAGATTTCCCTGGTGGTATCGGCCACACCCGCACAAGTGCTGCGGTCTGTCTGGCAAGAAGCTATCAAATATTTAGATCCAGGTGCGATTGTCGTTTGCATGTCCAAAGGCGTCGAGATCGAGTCGGCGCTGCTGATGTCAGAGGTATACAGCCAGATCTTGCCGGCAGCGGGCGATCATCGCACGGCATTTCTTTCCGGACCCAGCTTTGCAAAGGAAATCGCTGCTGGGCATCCCACTGCAGTGGTGGCAGCGTCAATTGATCAGAGTGTGGCCGATCAGGTACAGGCGGTATTCTCTTCGCCTGTACTGCGCGTGTACACCACCGAAGACGTGATCGGCGTAGAGCTCGGCGGTGCCCTAAAGAACGTCATTGCTCTGGCCGTAGGTGCTGCCGAGGGCATGGGCCTTGGGTTCAATTCCAGAGCAGCCCTCATCACTCGGGGCCTGGCTGAAATCTCTCGTCTGGCCGTTGCTTGCGGGGCCAACCCCCTGACCCTTGCCGGCCTGGCAGGCATGGGGGACTTGGTGCTGACATGCACGGGGCATCTTAGCCGCAACCTTTCGGTTGGCATTCGGCTGGGTCGCGGAGAGCCTATCAGCACCATCATCGGCAACATGACAATGGTGGCCGAGGGGGTCCAGACGGCCCGTTCTGCACTGACCCTTGCTAGGAAGTACAGCGTTGAAATGCCGATTTGTGAGGTCGTCGCACGTCTCCTGGACGGGGAGGTGACCCCGAACGAAGCCGTGAGCACCCTGATGGGCAGGAAGCTCCGATCCGAGCGGGAATTCTAGAAGTGTGAGATTTCTTCTTAGAAACGGCATCTTCATCCTCTTTCCAGCTGTGGTGGTGGCCATTATTTTCTTGGCAACCATCAGCTTTGGCAGTGCGGTTCGGTTTGGCGAGTGGGGTGAAAGATCCATCGCTGAAAGCACATTGATAGTTACTCGGGAAAAGATCGAACGCGTCGAAGAAATCATACGCACGACAGATGATACGTTTTTTCGCATTATAGATCCGGCGCGTCTCGATACCGCGTGCGAACGGTGGCAGAGCGCACTGCATTCCTCAAGCCTCGTCGAGGGAGCTGCGATTATCGATGATTTCGGCGACATCGCTGCTTTTTTTTATCGCGATAGCGACCCCGCGGCAGTGCATCGCCTAAGAGACCTCACCGCGGCCGAAGTTGTTCCCCTGCTCGACAAATATGAATCATTGGACCAATACAAACACGTCCACCGCCTTATTGGGGACGAATACCGCCTAATCACCCATTTTACGACCCTTTACGGGAACTGGGACTATACGGCCTTACTTTTGTACGACACTGAGGAAATCGTTAAGAACTTGCTCGCAGATCTCCTGGACAATATCGGGTCTGATCGTGTGGCCAACGTCGTTGATGACCACAACAGGGTTATTTTGGGCCGTAAAATCGATCACAGGGGGCAGTTTATCGTGGCGCGGCGGTTTCCATCGACCTTTTACAAGTGGCAGCTACAGCTCGCCCCGACTGCAAAGGCGTCTTTTAGCTCGCGGGCCAAGGCCCGGGCTCAATACTTTTCCAATGTGATGCTCATTCCCCTTGCCCTGGCGATTATCGCCTTCGGTCTTGTCGTGTTGTATTTATCCGTTGTCAGAGAACGCCGTGTCAGTCGATTAAAGAGCGACTTCATTGCAAATGTCTCCCACGAACTAAAGACCCCCCTTTCTCTCATCCGCATGTTCAGCGAGCTTCTTCTCATCAGCAAAACCAGGGCCAAAACCAAGGACGAGGGATCCAGGGAAGAAGACAAAGCAGGGCGGTATGCAGAGGTGATCATTCGTGAGACAGACAGGCTCGGATCACTCATCGACAATGTTTTGGATCTCGCGAGAATTGAACGGGCAAAAAGCATGTATACCCTTGAGATGGGAGACATCACTGAAGCGGTAGAGCGAGGTGTCGAGGCATTTAGGCCACGACTCGATGCGTTGGGAATACCGTTCACTTACGACGTCGCTCCCGGGCTTCCCATGGTAAAGGTGGACGGGCATGCGATTACACTGGCCATTGTTAACCTGCTTGATAACGCGGCCAAGTATGCCGAGGGAACGGATCTCATTGGCCTATCGCTTTACCAGCAAGGAGGCATGATCCACATCGATGTGTTTGATCGGGGCGCTGGGATTCCCGCCAAACACATCAAGCGGGTTTTTGAACGGTTTCATCGCGTGCCGTCAGAAAAGACGCGAAAGCAGCGGGGATCTGGGATCGGGCTGAGCTTGGTCGAGCACATTGCGGTGGCCCATGGTGGTACCGTCCTCGTATCGAGCAAACCGCGGATTGAAACCCGTTTCTCCATCCGCATCCCAGCGAGCTAATGCTCTGTCCAATCCTCAATGTCGGGTAAAAAGCCTCCCCCTTTGGCAAAGGGCAATGGCATTCGGTTAAGGGCAAATGTCGCGATTTTTGCTATTTTTATGCCGGGTAAAGGATCTCCCCCTTGAAAAAGGGGGTTAGGGGGATTTTGACA
>JASJCT010000183.1 GCA_030065855.1 Myxococcota bacterium | reverse complement strand
TGGTTTTCTGTGAGGAGATACCATGAGGCACATACGATTCTCCATTACGATCTTCGCGATAGTTGCTACCGCCGCGTTGTACGCTCTCCCGGTAAATGCTCAAGAAGAAATTACGACACCGCTGGAGTTTTTTGGGTTCAATATCGGTGACGACTATCAACTTGCGAACTACACTCAGTTCGTAGCTTACTGGCGGACGCTCGCAGACGAATCACCACGAATGGTTTTACAGGATATTGGACCCACAGCCGAAGGGCGAAGCCAATTGATGGCAATCGTCACCTCTCCCGAAAACCATCAACGATTGGAACGTTTCCGAGATATTTCTCGACAACTAGCGCTAGCGGAAGATCTCACTGACGAACTGGCTAGAGAGTTAGCTGAAGAGGGCCGCGCAGTTGTTTGGATAGATGGCGGATTACATGCGTCCGAGGTGGTCGGGTCGCACCAACTGATTGAACTGTCCTACCAACTCCTGAGCCAAAACGATCCTGAGACGCTTCGGTTTTTGGATGACATAATCATTCTTCTGGTGAACGCTAATCCTGATGGAATGGAACTAGTGTCCAACTGGTATATGCGAAATCCAGAACCGACCGAAAGGTCTACCAGGGGACTTCCTGTTCTATACCAGAAGTACACGGGCCACGATAACAACCGCGATTCATACATGGTGACACAACCAGAAACAGAAAATATGGCTCGGATACTGTACCATGAGTGGATTCCGCAGATGATGTATAACCATCATCAGGTGGGACCATCGGGAACGATTATGTGGGCTCCTCCATTTGTTGCTCCGTTTAACTACAACTTCGATCCCCTTCTCGTGATGAGTCATGACTTGGTTGGTAGCGCAATGCATTATCGGTTCATAGCGGAAGGTAAAGGTGGAACAACTCTACGAAATGGTGGTCCGTTTTCAATGTGGTGGAATGGAGCATTGCTCACTACGCCGTACTTCCACAACATGTTGGGAATCCTGACAGAAACAGTGGGTAATCCAACCCCAATTCAAATTCCGTTCGTTCCAGATAGGCACTTGCCGTCAATCGATATGCCATTACCAATCGCGCCGCAAGAATGGCACTTCATACAATCGATTGACTATTCAATGACGGCAAATAGAGCAGTGCTCGATTTTGCGTCACGATATCGTGAAACAGTTCTATACAACATCTATCAGATGGGTAGGAACTCTATCGAACGCGGCAGTCGCGATAGCTGGACACCGCATCCCAAGCGAGTGGAAGAGATGATGGCCGCTATTGATGCTGATACATCCATTCCACGAGCCCCGGACCTTCCCGGTGCCCTCGCTGGATATTTTTCAGCAGGTGTCCCCATCGATTACTACGAGCAGTTGTATAAACCAGAAGATCGCGATCCCCGGGGGTATATCCTTCCCTCGAACCAAGCTGATTTTCCAACCGCCACCAAATTTGTGAATACACTTCTCAAGAATGGGGTGACGGTACTTCGAGCTACGAGTGACTTTGAGGTCGAAGACGTTGAATATCCGGCTGGATCGTATGTAATAAAAACTGCGCAAGCATTCCGTCCGCATATCCTCGATATGTTCGAACCTCAGGTTCACCCAGACAACTTCGCATACGAAGGTGGACCTCCGACGCCACCGTATGACAATGCTGGATGGACCTTGGCATTCCAGATGGGTGTGGAGTTCGATCGAATTCTTGAAGGCTTCGACGGACCGTTCGAGGCGATCTCTGGTCTTGCAGATCCAGCGGCAGGACAAGTGAGCAATGGGAGCAACGCAACTGGATTTCTTCTCGATCATGCGATAAACGACGCCGCCGTTGTCACAAACCGTTTACTCGCTGCAGGACATGATGTCTACTGGTTGGGAGAAGAAACGAGGACGAACGGCGTCGACTATCCAGTTGGAAGCGTGTACATCCCAGCGCAAGCATCCACCGCCGCCATACTGGACAGCATGGCAGCGGAGCTAGGCGTGTCGTTTGATGGATTGAATTCTATTCCGGGTGGCGATGCATATAAACTAGAACCGGTCAGAATCGGCTTGTGGGATGAGTACGGCGGTTCGATGCCGTCCGGCTGGACAAGGTGGATATTCGAACAGTTTGAGTTCCCATATGAGCTCGTCTATCCGAAGAATCTCGACGAAGACGATCTCAAGGACCAGTTTGATGTTTTGGTGTTTGTTACAGGGGGGATACCAAGGCGCGATGGGCAGGAGAATCCCTTCTCACGATACTTTGGTGGACAGCTGGATCCGGATGAGGTACCTGACGAATATCAACACATGCTGGGTGATGTTACAGTCGCCACAACCGTGCCAAGGTTGGTCGAGTTTCTCGAAGACGGTGGAACAATCATTACCATAGGCAATTCAACTGTTTTGGCCCACCATTTGGAGTTGCCGATTGAAAACCACCTCACTGACGATCGCGGTGCGCCGCTCAGCCCTGACACATACTACGTACCTGCATCGATACTCGAAGCTCGCGTGGACAACACGATTCCCCTAGCCTTCGGGCTAGATGACCGAATTGATGTTTTCTTCAGCAACAGCCCTGTCTTCCGTCTGCGTCCGGATGCTCAGAGCGGAGGAGTAACTCCCGTTGCATGGTTTGACAAAGACAATCCACTACGTAGTGGGTGGTCGATGGGTGAACACCGGCTAAACGGAGGTGTGGCGATTGCTCAGGCTCAAGTAGGTGAGGGGACGCTTTACCTGTTCGGGCCCGAGGTCCTACACCGGGCTCAGCCACATGGGACGTTCAAGTTCTTTTTCAACGGCATCTATTTGGCTGGGGCGGAGAAGGTCAGGCTGGACCTGACGAACTGATGTGATTGGGGCAACACAATTGTCTAGCTGGGGCGGCACCATTTGGCCGCCCCTTTGCTATAAGTTGGATGTCATGGTTCCTTCACGAGCTTCATATGGGTTAAAGTGTTCCACTTCTCTCGGAAGAAAGACGACCCGAGAGCAACGGACACTGTAGATACCGCCTCGTTAAATTCATGGTGATGGTAACTTGGGCAACCGTACTACCTAAAGGGGTCGCTTTGCGTCTAACTCGGATGATCCGCCAGGCAAGGATTGTAGCCGGCTTGGCCCTTTGTCTTCTGTCAGTCGGTTGCGAGCGAACGGGAGATCAACAAGACATCCTTCTCGCTACGACCACCAGCACTCAGGATTCCGGTTTGCTCGACGAGCTCATACCCATCTTCGAACAATCGACCGGATATGTCGTAAAGACTATTGCCGTCGGCACCGGCGAGGCGCTGGCGATGGGAAGCCGCGGCGACGCGGATGTTTTATTAGTACATGCTCCGGATAGAGAGAAAGAGATTGTCGAAGCTGGTTCTGCGATTAATCGCCGTCTCGTCATGCACAACGATTTTTTGATTGCCGGTCCCGAAGATGATCCGGCAGGTATCAACGGCAAAGCCGACGGTGCTGAAAGTGTTTCGCTGATTGCCTCCTCAGGTGCGAGGTTTGTAAGTCGAGGAGACAATTCAGGTACACATTTCCGAGAGTTGGATCTGTGGGCCGCTGCCTCAATCGAGCCGGAAGGTGATTGGTACATATCCACGGGGCAGGGAATGGGGGCAACACTTCAGATAGCCGCTGAACTTGGAGCCTACGTTCTCACCGATAGAGGTACATATTTATCCACGTTGGAAACCACAGGTTTGGTTCCTCATGTTGAAGGTGATCCGCAATTCCTCAACATCTACTCCGTCATGGAAGTGAATCAAAGCCGTTTCCCTCGCGTAAATGCCGCTGGAGCCAAAGCGTTTAGTGATTTTCTGATCGGACCGAGAGCCCAGGAAATCATCCGTGTGTTTGGAGTGGATCGTTATGGCGAGCCGCTGTTTTTTGCCGACGCCGGTAAAGACGAGGAATCGCTGAACAGGTGAGCCCATGGAACTGATCTGGGAAGGTGTGACGGAAGCCATTTCGCTATTGCTCCAGGGCGATCCCGAAGTAGTAGGAATCGCGATTTTATCGCTCGAGCTATCCGGACTAGCGACACTCGTGGCCCTTTTACTCGGAGTGCCGCTTGGTGCTTTTCTCGCGTTTCGAGTTTTCCGAGGCCGTGGTTTCTTTGTCAGTCTGGTCAATACAGGCATGGGACTTCCGCCGGTTGTTGTGGGATTGTTTGTGAGCATCACCTTTTGGAGAAGTGGTCCGCTTGGATTTTTGGAGTTGCTTTACACTCCTGGAGCTATCGTGCTAGCTCAGTTCGTTATCGCCTTCCCAGTAGTAACTGGACTCACGATGGCGGCACTTCAACAGATCGATCCGAAGCTCATATTGCAGCTCAAAGGTCTCGGGGCCTCTCGTCTACAATTGCTTTCAGTGCTGCTGTGGGAAACGCGACTCCCAATGCTTGCAGCCGTGATCGCCGGGTTTGGAGCCGTGATATCTGAAGTTGGTGCCGTCATGATGGTGGGCGGCAACATACTCGGCCATACTAGAGTTCTAACGACCGCAACTGTATTGGAGACGCGCAAGGGAAACTTTGAAGTGGCGATTGCGTTGAGCCTGATTCTACTGGGGCTAACCTTCCTGATTACCTGGTTGTTGACTCACTTCCAGCAGCGTAGCGCAGCAAAATGACCAGGCCTATCGTTGAACTGTTCGATGCCAAGGTAGCCTATGACGATCGCTGCGTACTCGATGTACCTCATCTAGCAATCGAACGCGGCGAAATCCTCACCCTCCTGGGAGAAAACGGTTCGGGGAAAACGACTCTGCTTCGTCTCCTCGGTTTGTTGATCGAACCAGAGTGCGGTCGAGTGGTCTTTGATGGTGAAGATGTTGATTTCGGCAAGCAAGCTCGCTTGCTAGAACTCAGACGGAAAATGGCAGCCGTAATGCAACAGCCACTGCTTTGCCGAATGAGTGTATCGAGAAACGTTGGACTTGGACTCAGGTTTCGCCGCCTACCAAAGGTAGAGGTGAAAAAACGTGTAAACGATTGGCTGGAGCGGTTGTCTATCTCGCACCTTGCCGACAGGCGGGCACTAAAACTCTCGGGTGGCGAGGCGCAACGGACGAGCCTTGCTCGGGCCATGGTTTTAAATCCCGAAGTTCTAATGCTCGACGAACCTTTTGCATCCTTAGATGCGCCTACCCGACATAATCTGCAACAGGAATTTCGAGATGTGTTGGCAGAGTCCGATGTGACTACAGTGTTTGCCACTCACGATCGAGGGGAAGCAATAACGCTTGGTAATCGTGTGGCGGTATTGATGCGTGGCTCCGTGGCCCAGGTGGGATCGATTGATTCGGTCTTTTCGAAGCCAACCTCTCTCGAGACTGCGAGGTTCGTTGGAATCGAAACGATTATACCTGGTCGTGTAGCGAGTGAAGCGAACGATTTAGTGACAGTTGATTGTGGTGAGATCAGTATCCAAGCTTCGGGCGACTACGCTGTGAGTGGCGATGTTTATGCAGCTATCCGCTCAGAAGAAATAGACGTAATAGAGCGGCTAGACTCTAGTGAAAACTCGGGCACCAATGTTCTGTTTGGACGCGTATCGAAAGTGCTACCAGAAGAGTCGCTTTGTCGTGTGATGGTCGACTGTGGAGTACCCGTGGTTGCGGCCGTCAACAGGGCTAGGATCCGTGATACTACGATAGATGTCGGCAGCTCAGTCTGTGTGAAGTTTCCTGTCTCTGCAACGCATCTAATAAAACGCGGCTCATAGCTACCTCAGACATACCGAAGCCGATCATAAAAAATTGATGGATGGATTCATTCCTCATCTAATACTTCTCTAATCGCCTCGGCGATACTGCGCCACCGAAGGGGCTTGAGAAGATATCTTCGGATTCCGACAGCCAGCCCATCTTCTTCGACGTCCTGTTCGAAGTGTCCCGAGCAGACAACTATCGGGAAACCTGGCCGAATGCGGAGTACCTCTTCGACAAGCGCCTCTCCAGTCAATCCAGGCATCGCTAGGTCGGTTATGAGCAGGTCGAATCCCGCAGGATCCGCTTTGAAACAATCCAAAGCTTTGTAGCCATCTGTGAATGCTTGAACACGGAATCCCATCTTACCCAGCATACGCTCGGCAAGGTCGGCTTGCATCGGTTCGTCATCCACGAAGATGATGCTTTCTCTACCTTCAACAGTGCTGGAATCTGCTCTCTGAGTTTGTAGCTCAGCACCAGCCGCTACGGGCCAGAACACTCGGAAGATGGAGCCGATACCAATCTCGGTATCAACCGTTACCGTTCCCCCGGCTGCAACGACAACGCTATGAACTACGGAAAGGCCGATGCCCGATCCCTCTCCCGGGGCTTTTGTCGTGAAAAACGGATCGAATATGCGATTGCGTACAGTTTCCGGGATACCAGGGCCTGTGTCTCGTACTTCGAGAACGACATAGAGCCCCGCACTGAGATCTTGATAGAGTTCCAAGTCTCCCTCGCCCAGCTCTAACTCCCGCAGCTTTACTTGAAGGATCCCGCCCTTCCGACGCATTGCGTGCCCAGCATTCGTGCAAAGATTCGTCACGACCTGATGGAGTTGGCTGCCGTTGGCTAAAACCAGAGCATTAGTTCTAAGATCGGTGTCGATTTTTATGGTGCCCGGGAGTGTAGCGGCCATCAACCGTAGTGCTTCCTCTACTACCTCACTCATCCGGATTGGCGCGGTCTCGGTACCAGCCTTCCGGCTCATAACCAAAATCTGACGAACCAATTCCTGTGCCCGGTCTGCAGCCTCCATGATTGTAG
>JASJCT010000182.1 GCA_030065855.1 Myxococcota bacterium | reverse complement strand
CGGCGAAGCGTACCCTTGACGCGGGTGAGAACTGCGGCATTTTGTTTCGGCGACGGGCTGAGGGCGCAACTCACCGTTTTTAAACAAATATTATCCATTCGTCATCCTCATTTTACCCACTACGAATGCAGGAGAGCCAAAAATAATTGGACTCGCGTGATTTAACATAAAAGAAAATCAATATTGTCATTAAATATACATATAATTTCAATCTCCCTGAAACACTTTGGCCTTTATAAGCAATGACCATTATTGAGTTGTAAACATCGTGGCGGAACTGCGAGCCAAAAGCAAGGAGTCTGTAAACGGATGCTATTTAAACCCAAAAAGATAACCTCAAAACTCGTACCTCTCGCTGATATATCTGAGCAGATGTTAAAAGAAATGCATGCGCTGTTTCTCGAGTACTATGAAAACTCGGATTATGAAACATTCAAGCAGGACCTGGGCGATAAGACAGGGACTTTTCACTGGCGTGAGAGGGGCACGGGACGGCTCATCGCTTTTGCCAATATTAAAATAATGACGTTGCCGTATAAGAACCGCAAAGTGCATGTGTTCTTTTGCGGTGATACTGTATGCCATCGCGACTATTGGCAGCGGAATGCCGCTGGAAATAGCCCCATGGCTCCGACGATATTTGCGTTCCTGATCCGATTTTTGTTACGTCATCCATTCAATGCTTACTGGTTTATGATCTCGATGAGTTTTCGGACGTACCTGGTGATTGCGAATAATCTGGCAAATCACTACCCCCATTATCAGCGACATGATCGCAAGATCCAGAAACTCAAAGATATATGCCACATGGTTGCCAAGCACATGTACGGTGATAAGTTCGATCCAGAAACTGGTCTTGTCGATTTTGGATTTGGAGACAAAAACCAAACAATCAAAAGCAATGTGGCCCCTGTTACAGAGGAAATGCTGAAGAAATATCCCAAAATTGCGTTTTATGAGTCGTTAAATCCAGATAACCAAAAAGGTATTGAGATGGCCTGCATCGGTGCGTTGGACATCGATTCAACCATTAGTTACTTAAAAAAGTTCACTAGACGGATATTCATGGGAGCGGAACGAGCAAAGAAAACAGAAAACGTATTGAACCGATCTTCTGGGTAGTTACTTTTCTATTTAGAATTGTTCTGCGGTATAATCCGTTGGTAGACCTCTTGGGTCAAAGCAGAATTTAATGCCGTCCTTATCCAAACAGGCATACTGAGTATCTTGATTGAGTACTGGGTCTGTTTCAGATTCCCGACAATCCCCTTCTACTTGGCACGATGGTGTGCAGGTTTTGTTGCTGACAGTAGCTTCAAGAGCCTGCCCTGGTACCAGCTCCACCTGGACATCAATGTCATAAGTAAGAAGTACATTTCCTGCTGGGCATGCGGCCATATCAGCATAAGCTCCAAATGCAGCGTTGTCGCAGATCAGTTGGTTCCCGTCGCAATCCGTAGCCATAAGAGAGCAAAATCCGTTGGCAAAGAACGTGTCGTTAGCAGCGTTACCCACGTAGCTCCTAAGACAAACCAGTTCAGATCCGGCCAGGCCTGAGGGTACATTCTCGCAGCCAATGATCGTGCCTCCATTTGGAATTGGCACGTCGAAGCCGTCCTGCTCGCAGCCGGTACCCTCACACGTACAGGGATCACCGATGTTCTTACCCGGGTCCGCATCGGAATCGCTGTCGCTGTCCGTATCCGCGTCGCTGTCGCTGTCCGTGTCGCTGTCGCTATCGCTGTCCGTATCCGCATCTCCACCAGGGTCTGAATCATCATCGTCGCCACATCCTAAAACAGCCCAACATAATAAACTAAACAAACTAATAAAAATCCACCTTACCACTTTTGCATCCTTTCGCTGACCGCTTTCCGGCCCTTTAAATTTGACTTATGAATTGCCTCAACCTAGTAGTTTGTTACCCGTTGCCTCAAAAATAATTAAATTTGAATGAAAATTATTATTGTCACACCCTGATTAATTTGAAAGATACCAACCAATTCTCTGTCAAAGCCTATCAAACAAGGCTCTTCCCTTCACCCTGAGAAACCCCCTTAAGATTCCTGATTGAAAAAGAAACCCCAGTAGGGCTGGGCTTTACGCCCAGCCACTAAATGTGAAAGCGCAGCAGACGCGGCGCGGGATAAACCCGCGCCCTACAAGGCCAGGTGATGATTCATTTCCTTCTTGAGGGGATTGCTCAGCCCTTCACCCATACGTATCCACTTAAGGCATTTTTCGGCTTACGGCATGCACCGTCTCGAGTACTATCTTTCTCAATAGTAAAAAAGTGACAATAACAGTTTTCATCTATTTCGTTGCGTTTTCTTAATATAATTCAATTATTTTTGAATTAGAGGACAACAAACAGATAAGTCCAGGCGATGAATTATAGTAGATACACCAGTGTTAGACCAGTGTTAGAAAGGTAACCGAATATTAGGAGGACAAATATGCCAAGATGGATTTTCATTTGCTTGTCAATTTCGTTTATTTGGACTGTTTCAGGGTGTAGCGACGACGAGTCAGGCGAGGATACGAACCTCGATACTGATACCAACACTAGCAATGACACGGATATCGATACTGACACTGATACTGGTACCGATTCAGATACTGACGCTGACGCGGACACGGATACGGATACGGATACAGATACTGACAGTGATACTGATACTGATACTGAGGAAGGTGAGCCCCTACCGGACGGAGAGCCAGGTGAATGGATTTGGGTGCCGATCGAGGGCTCAAAATGCCGGTCTGGGTCAACCGCCGGGCTTTCCGTGCGTTACAGTGATGTTTCAGATGACCTTTTTATATATTTTCAATTAGGCAACGCTTGCTTTAATGCATCTACTTGTGCGGTCACTCTTTCGGACATCATCCTCGCGACGCAGAAACCATCCATGGCCACAGGTATCTTTGACTTCAACAATCCGGAAAATCCATTCGGTGATTTAAATGCTATCTATATTCCCTATTGCACGGGTGATATACATGGTGGGTCCAATGAGGACGTTGAAGTTCCTGGCGTTGAAGGCCTTCAGCAGTTTGTAGGGGGCGACAATTTCAAGCTGTTTTTAACGCGCATTGTGCCGACATTTCCGAATGCAGAAAAAGTCGTCGTGACTGGTACCAGCGCTGGCGGTTTTGGTGTGGCTTATCATTATATTAACACTGCCAAGGCCTTTGGCGATGAAGTACACGTTGTCGCTATCGATGATGCTGGGCCGATCATGCGCGATCCCTACTTCAAAACCTGCCTGCAAGAGAACATGCGGACACTTTGGGACTTGAATGAGCATATCCCATCTGAGTGCCAGGAGGCTTTGGAAGAAGGCGGCCTTCACACAATGATCCAATGCATGGGAACAACTGTAAAGAACGCATCGTATGGATTGATAAGTTCTTACGAGGATTCGATTATACGAACTTTCTGGGCCTACGGTAACAATGACTGTGACCCAGGCCCATTCCCAAGCTACGATGGAGACAAATATCTCGTCGGTTTAATTGACTTACTGTCTTACATGAAGGAAGTGGACTTTGGCGCTGTATACTACTTCCCAGGGGAATCGCACACAAAACTATGGGTTAACGATATGTACAGCTTGGAGGCACACGGTGTTCGGCTTCTCGATTGGATGGCCGATGTAATAGATGGGAATATGTACCACGTCGCACCATAGTCTAATGTTGCTCCGAGCGGCGCTCGCTTTTGGCATTTGTCGTGATTAGCCGGTGTTCTTCAGTCCAGCGGCAATACCGTTCACAGTGACAGACAAGGCATCCCACAAGAGGGGCTCATCTGACGCTCGCACCTGTCTCAGCACTTGGGCCTGCAAGAGGTTGAGGGGGTCCACGTAGGGGTTGCGCACGCCTAACGTGCGCTGCAAGACCGAGTTGCCCTGCAGGAGCGCTCCGTGTCCGGCGGTTTCCATTAGGGCGTCAACCGCGTTGGCGTGGCGCTTACGCAATTCATCCCCGAGCGCGCGCTGATCCTCAGGGATCAACGACCATTCGTACCGAGCGTGAATCGATGGCTCGGACTTGGCGAGCACCATCTCCACTAGCGAAACAAAGGTCTGAAAAAAGGGCCAGCGCTCAACCATTTCAAACAAGGTTTCGCGATCGTCGCTATCCAGCGCGCGGCGCAGCGCCTCTCCTGCACCCAACCATCCGGGCAGGAGCAGCCGGGTCTGCATCCAGGAGAACACCCATGGAATGGCCCGCAAGGTCTCCACGCCCCCGCCTTGGCGCCGATGGGCCGGGCGGCTGCCGATGTTGAGCCGAGACAACTCCGAGAGCGGTGTGGTCGCGTTGAAGTAATCGACAAACCTGGGGTCCTTCTTAACCACCTGGCTGTAGATTTCGACTGCGTGCGCTGACATCTTTTCCATCAACTGCTTCCAGCGCTTTTTTGCTGGCGGCGGCGGTGCCAAAGAAGCCTCGGCCACGGCCGTGATATACAGCTCTAGGTTGCGCAGTGCGATCTCCTCTAGGCCGAACTTGGCCTGAACCATCTCTCCCTGCTCGGTCACCCGCAGGGAACCATCGACAGTCCCCTCGGGCAAGGCCAAGATGGCCATGTGAGAGGGGGCCCCACCGCGACCCACAGTCCCACCTCTACCGTGGAACAGGGTCAGCTTCACCCCCCGCGCCTCGCACGCCTGGTGCATGGCCGCCTGGGCTTGGAAAAGCGCCCATGCCGCGGTCATTAATCCTGCGTCCTTGGCCGAATCAGAGTATCCCACCATGATCTCAAGGCGATTGCCCTGGGTGGCGATCTGATCGCGAAACAAGGGTACTTCCAACAGCTGGGACACGGCCCGGCCTGCGCCCTGCAGGTCTGCCAACGTCTCGAACAGGGGAACAGCCCGAAGCGGCTTTTCCACGCCCGCCTCTTGTTGCAATAGCGCCACGGCCAGCACATCCGAGGGGGTCGCAGCCATGGAGATGACATAGGCGTCCAGTGATTCCTCGTCCTGCTCGGCGATCATGGCAAAGGTAGCCAGGGTTTCTCTCGCATCTGAGCTCAACACTGCATTTTTCGGAACCAACGGGCGTCGATTGTTGAGCTCGGCGATCAAAAATGCCTGCCGCCTTTCCTCTGGCCACGCCAGATATGATCCAAGGCCGATATCCCTGGTTATCTCGTCCAGAGCCGCTGCATGGCGGCTTGCTTCTTGTCGAATATCCAGTCGCACCAGGGTCACGCCAAAACACGCCAGGCGTCGCAGAATATCCAGCAAGTGACCCTCTGCCACGTTGCCCGCCCCAACCTCGTGTAAGGACTCCCAGATGATCATTAGATCGGCCCTCAGCTGATCGGCACGGAGATACACATCTGTTTCAGTCACTGGCTCCCCATGGCTGATCGCTTCGGCCCAGGCCCGTGTTCGGATCAGCTTATCGCGCACCTGACCGAGCAGCGCCCGATAGGGTTCAGGTGCATCCCCGACCCGATCGCGCAGTGTCTGGCTCGCGCTGTGCAGTGATAACTCATATCGCAGCGCGATAATTTCCCTGAGATACAGCTCGGCCGCCATCCATCGGGCCAGGCCCACGGCTTGCCGGGTCAGCGCAGCTGTAACCCTGGGGTGCCCGTCCCGATCTCCGCCCATCCAGGATCCGAATTTAATGGGGAAGACAGCCAACGGCAGGCCCTTTCCCGTGTACTTCATCAGACTATCGTCCAACATCCGGGCGAATTGGGGGATGACGTTCCAGAGGGACTGCTCGAAGATGAGCAACCCAGCATTGGCTTCTTCAAGGGGTGTGGGACGGCGCCGCAAAATTTCGTCTGTGTACCAAATCGTCGATATCTCCCGCCTCAGTTCGTCCAGCAGGGGCTGTTGCTCCCAGGGATTGCAGTGGAGACAATCGAGCCGATCGAGCAGCTCGGCAATGCGTTTGTGTTTTTGCAGGACAGTCCTGCGGTTGATCTCGGTTGGATGGGCCGTAAACACCAGGGTTACGTCCATCTCGCAGATCAAATCATGCAATACCTGTGCATCAACCCCGTGGGTGATCAGGCGATCAAACCCCTCTGTAATCGAGCCCCGCTGTGGCTGACCAGCCGCGTCCCGGAGGTAAAACCGCCGCCTGCGAATGCGGTGGTGTTGCTCCGCGATATTGGCCAAGTTCAAGTACTGGGCAAAGCCACGGGCCACGACCAGTTTGTCATTATCGTCTAACCCTGCCAGCAATTGATGCAATTGATCTCTGGCTGCATCATGACCATTCCGGCCGGCCAGAGAGAATCGAAGGGCCTCCTCCAGAAGAGTTCCAGCAGCTTCTCCTTCATGGCGCCGCACTGCTTCCCAGAGTAGCCCGCCGAGCATTTTTACATTCGCTCGCAATGGAGCATGGGGATCTTCACTCATCTTCATTCACCTTGTTCGCGCATCATCACACCATATTGTTGGATATAAACATGCATCGATGGATTGCCAAGGTGAACGACAGTATGGACATCAAGGAGTGATCCGTGCTGTCAGGACTGATTACACCTTTGCCCATCTATTGATGCCATGAAACCCAGGCATGCGAACCAGCCCAAGGGTGCTTAACCATTTTGGAGTCCGTATCCCACACCCCCCTCCTGGCCTCAATGGCATTCGGTTAAGGGCAAATGTCGCGATTTTTGCTATTTTTATGCCGGGTAAAGGATCTCCCCCTTGAAAAAGGGGGTTAGGGGGATTTTGACACGTCCAATCGAATTTTACCTTTGAAAACAATTGCTTGGAC
>JASJCT010000181.1 GCA_030065855.1 Myxococcota bacterium | reverse complement strand
CTCCGAATCTTCAGAGCTACCGGGTTTGGAACTCGATTTGGCCGCCTCTTCGTTGGACTCGGGCTCCTCTGTACTCACTGGATCGCCGGTTACTTGTTGGAGTTCATCTAGAACAGCCTGACCGGCCGCTGCTACCCCTTTAGCGACCGTGCCTGCCGCATCCAAAATCCCTTCGGTGCCCTTTATGGCGGCATCACCCAAACGGCTTCCCCGCAACGTGCCCTCGACGTTTTCGGCAATGCGCTCAAACGTTGTTTGTGTTCGGGTACTCCGATTGTGCTTTGACTCCAAGAACTCCATATAGTCCAGTAGCTGACGGCCGTGTTCATCGTCTAGATCGTCGAGTTTCTGTGTAATCGTTTCCTTGAGCTTTTCGTTCATGATTCCCACCTCATTGCTCGCGAACAGCCAAATCGACTAGATCGATGATCGGATTTCCTAGGTATTGAGAGCTTGCCGCCCTTACTCTACCTATGATCACTATTTCGGCCAAAGGAGCCAGCCGCTCAACCTCTTCCAGATCATCGGGTGGAATGACGACATATACGAAGCCAGCTTCCGGTAAGGGCCCGCGGGCCAGCATGTATTGCTGCCCAACCGGAATTTCGCCCCGTAATTCGTCCGCTTCCTGGATGGCAAGGTACTGAAGCGTCCACTGGAGCAAACGGCCCACGTACTCCTGCGGACTGGCCCGAACCTCCGCTCCGGTCACTCCCTCGAGTACTCCGGATGCAGCGGCCCTGAGATCTGATTCCCTCATCCAGCCTTCCGTTTGGACACGCACCCACTCTCCGGAACGTGCAAGAATCCTGACCGGAGTCTCAGGCTCCAGGACACCTCTTTCTTCACCCTCGGGAATGCCGAATACCTGCGCCTGCCGGGCTGTTACCGCCCTGTCGAGAGTGGCATCTGCCGGGGTGGAAGGTTGAGTGTTAGAACCGGTTGGATCGTTCGTCTGGACCCGGCTGAGCGCGCGAGACCAAACCCAACCAACTCTTTGTACCCGGATCCAATTCCCCTGTCGCCCAACTTCGTCCAAAAGCGCACCAAGGGCAGCTCGTGCCACAATGGTGCCGTTTGGTGCGGCACGAACGTTCTCGCCGCCCTCTTCGGTTACCCGAAGATCGAATCCATCTCTGTTTGTGTTCTGAACCGATGCGGACCAAATCCAGCCCTCCAGCCGAATCTGAACCCAATTCCCATCTTCACCGATACCTTCGAATTCAGCTCCTGAAACAACCCGGCCGAGTTCGACGGCAGACGGGGACGGATCGCGTCTGAAGTTCTCATTTTGCACGACGCTATACCGCGTCTGAGCATTCAAACACGTTGGACCGGCCATCGCCTCGAGCAAGAGCACAAGGAACCAGGCTGGTAGCAGCGGGTAGAGACGGCTAGATTGCCACATTCTTCCGGTTCTCTTGAAGATTGTAGGAGGCAACTCACCGGATGTCAAACACCACTAGTATCACCGTGGAACGTGTAGTTTTGGGCATAGTTCTAGTTCTCATCTGTTTGGGACTCCCAACAGAAGGGCAGGCTCAAGTAGGGCACCCACCCGGATCATCGCCATACAGCGATCTGAAGGCCAGAAGGGTGCTTTCGTTCATAGCTGGCTACCTTGATGGCTCCACCGGCAAGGCCAATGTCGGCCCAGGCGATGGACCTTTTGGCGGAATCAGATTCGATCTGCACCTTAGTGGACCGGCTTCGGCAACGTTTGGTACCACATTCGCCTCTCTGGATCGGGTAGTCATCGATCCAACAGTGGGGCCCGACGACCGTGTTCTAGAAACGACGACTCAATCGGTTCTCATGCTGGATGCGGGAATCGACATCAATCTGACCGGCGAAAAGAGTTGGAATAGAATGATACCCTATATTGGGGGCGGCCTTGGAATGGCTCTGGGTGGTAAGGTACGAGCCGATTCTGTGAGCGGTTTTTCGTTCTCTTCCCAATTCATGACCGGACCGAGAGCCGGGATCTGGTGGCATCCGACAGATCGTGTGACCTTTCGGTTTGAGGCACGCGACATAATCTGGCGTCTACGATATCCGGACGGATTCTTCAGCAATCCTGAAAACGCCCCGGGTGAACCGTCGGTGCTGGATCCTGAGACCACGAAGGAAACGCAGTGGGTTCACCATCTGGGATTCTCGATAGCAGTGGGTTGGTCTATTGGAAGGTAGGAACTCACCGAGCAAGACCATCGGTGCGCGGCTACACTTAATTCGCTATTACGCCTGAGTGAACTACGATGAGATCAGCAATTCTCGCCGGCGGATCGGCAAGTCGATTTGATGGTGCACCAAAAGGCCTCGAACGAGTCGGAGGTGAGCGGATTGTAGATCGTGTAATACAATCCCTGGAATCCGCTACAGGCGAGTTGCCAATTCTCATAGCGAACGCACCTGAAGCAGAGGAATGGTGTCCCAACCTTAAGGTTGTTGGAGACGCCGTTTTTGACTGCGGAAGTTTGGGGGGCGTATACACCGCGTTGGTAGCAGGCGAGGGTCCTGTGTTCGTGTTGGCTTGGGATATGCCGTTTGTTCCTTCAGAGATGCTTACGGCCATGATCGACAAGTTGGGAGATCACGACGCCTGCGTACCTGCATCTAGCGGACCAAATGGGGGCTTACAGCCGCTATGTGCCATCTATGGCCAAACGTGCGTTAATACCATCAGAAAACAGATCGTCGATGAGGATCTCAGGCTGACTGAGATATTCGGCTTGGTCAACTCAGCGAGGCTTTCGAGCTCAGAAATTGAGGCCTTCGGCAATCCTGACAAGATCTTTTTCAATGTGAACGCCCCTGCCGACCTCGCAAAGGCACAGGAGTTCCTGCGAGGCGATCCTGATTAGCACCTTACCGGCTCCGCGATTTCAACTACCTCCCGACAACGAGATTCTCCAGAGCTCTATATGTTGACCCCCGCTGAAGCAGCAAAGACTATCACCAGTGGTCTCAGACCGAAACCGCAGGAAGTATTGGCGATAGAAGAAGCCTTAGGGCGAGTTCTCGCGGTAGATATCACGAGCCCAATCGACCTACCAAATAGAGATAACTCGAGTATGGACGGTTACGCCGCACGTTCAGAAGACGTGCGAGGAAAGTGCCCCGTCGTTCTCCAGATCATAGAACATATTCCCGCCGGCACTTTGCCAACGCAGGAGGTAACCGCGGGGAATTGTGCGCGGATCTTTACCGGCGCCCCTATTCCTGAAGGAGCAGATTGTGTCATTCGCCAGGAAGACACCTCCGATCAAACAACCGATAGTGTTCGAATCGATGGCGATCGGGATGCCGGAAAAAATATTCGGCGACGCGGAGAGGATCTGAGAAAAGGTGCAGTTGTCTTAGAGACCCGAACGCCTCTCTCTCCAGCTCATATCGGCGTACTCGCTTCAACAGCCCACTCCGATGTTCCGGTGTTTGGTGCTCCACGCATTGCCGTGATGCCTACCGGTGATGAGGTTGTCGATCTGGAAGAGAAAGAAAAAATTTTGGCGGGTACCAAAATCGGTTCTTCAAACACTTACACGATGTTGTCGATGGTCAGAGAAGCTGGTGGAGTTCCCATCCGTATGGGAATTGCCAAGGACGATCCCGAAGACGTGCGCCGCCGCTTTCAATCTGCAGCCGAAAGCTCAGATTTGATCGTCACGTCAGGTGGAGTCAGTGTCGGCGATCATGACCATTTACGTACCGTTTTCGAGGAGCTGGGCGGAGAGATAAAGTTTTGGCGAATCCGGATGAAGCCAGGGAAACCAGTGGCGTTTGGTGTTTTGAACGACACACCGTGGATCGGCCTCCCGGGCAATCCGGTCAGTACGATGGTCACCTTCGAGCTGTTCGTACGCCCTGCGATTCGGGTGATGTTGGGATACGAAAAACCGTTTCGCGCAACCTCTCAATTCCGTGTGGGAGAAAAGATCTCGCTGCCCAGCGAACGTACACAATTCTTGAGAGCGTACGTGGGGCAGACCGAGAGTGGGCCAGTCGCCACGACTACCGGTCCGCAAGGCTCCGGGATTCTAAACTCGATGTCAAAGGCCGACGCCCTGATCATCGTGCCCCAGGGAAAGAAGGAGGTAGCTGCGGGAGAGATGGTTCGAGGAATCTTCCTCAACCAGCCGTTGCACATAGAAAACTGCCCCTACTAATCCAGATCTCGTCGTGATAGATATCGCAATAGTGACGGTTTATGCGGCTTTAATGCTTATCGTCGGGTGGCGTGCGCGATCTGCGACTAGGGAATCGTATTGGGTTGCTGGCCGACAATACGGAACTAGGCGGATATCCGCCTCACTTGTTGTCACCATCTTAGGGGCGGCAGCTACCATGGGGGTTATCGACCTCGGGTACTCTCAAGGCCTCACTGGAGTATGGTGGCTCCTCCCGGGAGCAATTGCGCTTCTCCCATTGGGATTCTTGCTGGCGAGCAAGATCCGGGCGCTCGCGGTATTCACTTTACCCGACATCCTTACTTCTGCATATGGCGACCGTGTATCAATACCGGCAGCTCTCATGATCGCCGTATCCTGGAGCGGCGTGGTTGCTGCGCAAATGGTTGCCGGCGCGCGGCTTTTGGATAGCATCTTTCCGATCGTGGGATTCGGAACGGCGTTGGTGGGAATTGCCATCGTGTTTGTTCTCTACACCTTCTGGGGTGGTCAGCTGTCTGTCGTGAGAACCGACTCTTGGCAACTAATCTTGTTCATAGTCGGCCTGCTCACCTGCATCATATTTGTTGTGTTCACGCCGTGGGGGTTCTCCAGTGGATCTCGATTAGCTCTACCATCGGAGCATTTTCGTTTCCCGGTTTCATTATCGTTCACCTGGTATGACCTTTTGGTGTATTACCCGATCATATTCGGCTTGCCGTTCTTGGTAGGACCGGACCTCTACTCCCGAATCCTCTGTGCAAAGGATGAATCCGTAGCCAGGCGGTCGGTGCTCATAGCCGCCTTGGGAATCGTACCAGTTGCGTTTCTCCTCACGGTGCTGGGGATACTCATTCGTACACTATTCGCCGATTTGCCGACTGACTCTGCGTTACCAACAGTTATCGCCGAGTTGCTACCAGTTGGACTCAGAGGCCTCATCGTTGCAGGATTCCTTGCTGCCATCATGTCGACTGCCGACACGACGTTAGTGACAACATCGACCATCCTCACTAACAACGTGGTTCAACCTCTCCGCCCGCTACAACCAGCCACTCAACTGCGGACCGCCAAAGCACTCGTCTTGGTAGTAGGCGCACTAGCTCTAGTCGTAGCTCTATTCCAACGAGGAATCATCGAATCTTTAGCACTGGGATACACCATCTTTGTTGGTGGCGTTGTGATTCCCACCATCTTGAGCTTCTACCGCAATCGCCTCGGTATAACTTCAACCGGGGCCATGTGGGCAGTGATAGTGGGGGGAACGGCGGCAATTATTGGAGCCTTTAACAATGGCGATTGGCTGCGATTGGTGGTGGGCGAATTTGGCGATACCTTGTTCACTACACTTCTGGGACCGCGATACCCAAACATTCTGCCTGTTGTACTTTCCTTGCTAACGGTGTTCGGAGTCAGTTGGCTCACTAGAAACCGACGCAATATCGTTGGAGGCTCAAAGATCTAGAGATGGGTTCGGTCGGGAAAGTTTTTCTGATTGTTGCCGGTGTGTTGTCACTAACCTTGGGAGTAATCGGTATAGTGGTCCCGTTACTGCCAACAACACCGCTGTTGCTCCTGGCAGCAGCTTGTTTTGTGCGCAGTTCCGACCGGCTGTACAGATGGCTCATGAACCATCGCATCTTCGGCCCCTACATCAAGAACTATCGCGAACACAGAGCTGTCACATTTCGCACGAAAGCGTTTACTCTAGTTCTGTTGTGGGTAGCGATAGGGTACTCAACGATATTTGTTGTGAATGCGCTTTGGCTGCAGGTGGTTTTGGTTCTAATAGCCGTAGCAGTAACTGTGCATGTGTTGAGCCTAAACACGATGAGCAGAGGTGCAGAGACGCAGAGGGGCAGGGGTCAGAATGCAGAGTGCAGAGTGCAGAACGGGGAAGAGGTGGGAGGAGCGGGAGAAGAGAAGGACATCGATTGACTTACCAACTAACCTGCGTTCGGTACATACGAGGTTTTCTGATGTCGGCGAAACTAAAATGGGATTTAGGGGTTGTGTTGGGTAGTGCGGTATTGCCGAGTTCGGAATTCCGAATCAACTTCTTGCGGGACTGTATCTAAAGGACATGGCTGTGAAACCGACAACAGGAAAGAACCGAAAACCAGCGGCTCTCACCAATTTGTCTTTTTCCAAGCGTATGAAACGCTGTCTGTTTGATAGCCCGTATACATACGCCGCTTGTCTCCTGGCGCTTGTTGGTGCAGGAGCAACCTGCCAGGCTGGAAGCCCAAGTACCGACTTCACGGTAATTGAGCGCTATCCTCACGACATCAACGCGTACACTCAGGGTTTCGTTTTCGACAATGGGATCATTTACGAGAGCACAGGAAGACTC
>JASJCT010000007.1 GCA_030065855.1 Myxococcota bacterium | reverse complement strand
CGGGCTCCGAGCTGCGGCAGTGGAAACCCCCGGGCGACGGGCAGAGGGATGCCTCCGGCGGGGGCTCCGAGCTCGGGATATTTTTCCGGTATCAACGGATTTTCCATCAAAATCTACCCACTCCTAATGCAGGAGGTCCTAATTTTAGGGGTATGTTTGTTTGTCTTTCTGATGAGTTCACATCTAATAGTGAGACTTATAACAATAGTTTCTATGCTGCCTTTGATTATATTCTCGATAATGCCACCATACTTGCCATTCGTAATGATTAATAACAACAAACTTGTTGTATCAGCCTGGCCTTACGGAAAAAAAGTTTTTAATCTGGACACTCTGGAAAAAGTTTCGATTATTGACCTGGACAAAACCTCTGAATTTTCTCCAGTGTGGAGAACCTTTGGCATGAGCCTTGGCAGTTATCATATCGGAAAATACAAGTTAAATTCAGATGTGGTTGGTTTGATGATAGTGAACAAGGACAAGCCGGTTGTCTTAAAAGAGAAGGATAAGGTGGCGATTATTACACCAAAGAGGCAGGAGGCGTTTATTCGAGAGTTGCAAGAAAAAGGCGTAAATATCGACCAGTGAATTGATATTAGATAGTCTGCGCGAACTCATAGTGAAGTAAACATGCTGGAGTGAGAAGTGATCATGAAAAAAAATAGAACCGTTTTTCCACTGTTTGTGCTGTTATTCGCTTGCGCAGGGAGTAAACCTCCATCAACAAGCTCAAATAGGGAATTAGGAGACGACGATAGCACTGCGGCAAATAAAGGACAAGTTGATCCAAATTCCAATGAAAGTATTTCTATCGAAAAGGAGGCTATTAGAAAAAGAATCATTGCTGAAATCGTTATTGCTTATAATAACAAAGTTCCTGAAAATTTTATAAAACACTTTGATGAACGGATGACAGCTACGTTACCGGCTGATAAGCTAAAGAGTGTTTTTGATGAATTGCACTTGGAATTCGGAAAGATTCTGTCTGTTGATAAGATAATAAGCGATCAAGACACGCAGTATGTTTGTCAGGCAAGTTGCGAAAAACAACCAATGCAAATGTCTTTTTCTTTTGATACACAAAATCGTATCGATGGGCTTTGGTTCAATAAGAGTTATCAAAGAATATCGTTTAATGGTATTACAAAAGATGCGACGATTAACAATATCGCTAAACACTATCTCGATGCGACAAAAGGCTCTGCTTTGGTTGTTGGTATGCGAAATAAAGGTCATAATAATGTGTTTAAATATGGTGTTATCGATAAAGAAACAAAAGTGTCTGTCAATGACATGACCTTATTTGAAATTGGCTCTATTACAAAAACCTTCACCGCTGCGATGCTGCTGGCTATGGAAAAAAAAAGCGCATCTCTTTAAATGACCCGATTGGGGAGCACCTATCAGATGCCGGCCAGTTATCAGACACAGTTAAACGTATTACCTTTCAGGATTTAGTTACCCATACGTCGGCACTGCCAAGAATGCCCGATAATTTTGGCGATAGGGTTGTGGATACTCATAATCCTTATAAACGCTACACAATCGAGCATTTACTCTCATTTTTAGGCAGTTACGAGGTGGATAGGAAAGTCGGCATCGCGTTTAACTATTCAAATCTCGGGTTTGGATTGTTGGGGTATGTTTTATCTGTCGTTTCTGAACAAGATTATGAAACCTATTTAAAGACACGTATTTTGAGCAACCTCAGGATGACCCATACGACAATTTCCCTTCCGGACCATAAAGATGCTGTTGCAACTGGCTATGACCTTGGGGGAAACCCAGTGTTGTCCTGGGAATTTACTGAGGCGTTTGTCGGGGCAGGCGCTATCCGGTCAAATATCAGCGATATGATGACGTACCTGTCGGTCCTTCTCGGTGAACAACAACACATAAAAGAGCGAGCATATTTTAAAGACCTATTTGATACAGCCACGACGCCACTTAGAAACGCCGATAATGGTGAAGTGGGCTATGCTTGGAGGATTTCGCCCCTGGGTAAGAGCCATTCTCAGCGTGTTATTTGGCATACCGGCACCACCGCGGGCTTTAGCTGTTTTATCGGTTTTGTAAAACAAGAAAAAGTCGGCGTTGTTGTGCTGAGCAATAGCCAGGCAGAAGTAAAGACCTTGGGATTGTTGCTGATTAAAAAACTACTCTCGTCAACGACTAATAAGCTTGCTCATCCATGAACATGTTGAGAGGTACGGAAACCTGCGCTACCGTCATAGTAGGTGCCTAGGCGATGGTATTGTGGCATCAGATGGAGAACGTAGCGTGGGACGAATCTTTTATTTTATATATATTTTTTATGCTGCATTGGTTTTAAATGCAGGGTGCTCGGATCTCTTTGATGCGTCAGACAACAATGGATATCCCGGCTTCTATGATTGCGATGCCAGGGCAGGAGAGGACTCGCCGAGCGATTTAGCTGCGGCTGAATGCGGGGTGTTCGAGCTGGTTAACGCATATCGCGCCCAAGGGGCGCACTGCGGTGGGGCAGGGGTGTTTGGTCCTGCAGATCCCCTGGCGCTGCAAGCTGATCTCACAGGCGCGGCCCGATGGCACAGCGAGGACATGGGGGAACGCAACTATTTCTCCCATGACAGTCCGGATGGTCCAAACGGCGATACCATGCAGGACCGCATAAAAACGTAGGCTATATGAATTGGTTGACCATCGGTGAAAATATCGCCCCAGGGAATGCATCACCTGAGGGCACCAGTCCCCATCAGGGTAGACCCCAAGGGCACGCCGAAGTCGCTGCCAACACCAACGCGCGAACGCGTGGCCCGTTGGCTCAGGCGCACCCATTTGCACCAGGGTCCTCCTCTTCCACTACGCTGAATTTAGCTTCGCTCCTCAAACCCCATCCGGGTTACTTTTTTTCAACGATCATGTGCGCGGTCAGGCTACTGAAAATACCCGCCAGATGACACCGTTTGTTCCGCATTGTCATGATGCCGTTTCGAGCTTATTCAGATCGAATCTGGCGGAGATATTTGACGGTTGGCATTAAGAGTGTCTTTATTTTTATAAGGTGTAAATCATCTGCTATTTGAGAAATGGCAACATGCTTTTATCGCGAATAAATAAAAAATACCCCTGGTTGACTGAAGCGGATCATGAACAATATCGGCAGGTGTTTAGACAAAGAATGGCATTTATCAACTTTCTGCGCGCCAGGATCATCTCCATCGTATTCTTCTTGCTCCTCATCCCCCTGTTCATCGTGGATTATCAGCACAAGAAGAACGGTCTATGGCTCGAAATACCTGGGTATCGGTATCTGTTTCAAGAGCATCTGGTTATGCTGATCACTGTCAGTGTGTTTTGGGGATTATCATATGTTAAAAGGCCGGAAAATAAATCTGAAATTCTTCCTTGGCACAAGGGGCTTGTGTTTGGATATGCCATGGCCCTATTTTGTAATTTCGCGCTGATTAGTGTAACCGACCAGATCATACACGGGCGGATTACGGTCTTTATTGGGGCCATATTTGGCTTTTCTAGCTTTGTCTTTTTTCGCTGGCAAAGCCTTTTGGCCATTTTTTTAGTTCCTTCTATTATATTTTTTTTGGGTATCCCCTATTTTCAAAATAACAGAGAACTTGTTATCGGGCATTTTGTAAACGGCAGCGTTTTCCTGGTCATCGGCTTTATTTTTTCCAGAACCAGATATTCAGCTAAATATCGGGATTTTGTAAATGAACAGATCATATTGTCTCAGAAGGGCATGCTGGAAAAGCTTTCCTTGGAGGATCCGCTAACCGGCTTGAATAACCGGCGTACGCTGGAGACCCAGCTCGCCCGGAAATTTGCACAGGCCAAGAGAAATAAGCTTCCTTTAACCGTCGCCATCGCCGATATCGACTATTTTAAAAGAGTTAATGATACGTTTTTCCATCAGGTCGGAGATGAAGTGCTGAAGATCGTGGCGCAGATTTTTACAGACAATCTTCGGGAATACGACGTCGTTTCACGATACGGTGGTGAGGAATTTGTCGTGCTGTTGTACGATACGTCACTGGAGGCGGGGACACGTATTTGTGAGAGAATCCGGCGGGCAATCGAAACATATGAATGGCAAAAATTAGCGGTCGGACTTACCGTAACCATCAGTTTTGGTCTGTCGATTAACAATCGCTTTGATCATCATGAAAAGATGCTCTCGTTTGCCGATAAAAAATTATACGAAGCCAAACAAAACGGCCGCAATCAGATTCAGGCGTAACATCACGCTAGCTTTCATAGCGCTAGGCGAAGACATCGGCGTCCCCAACCGACCAGACGAGCACGGTGGTCGGGAGGCGCGCGAGGAGCGGTTCGATTTGGTCGAGGAACTTCCGGGCTTCATCTCCAGTGGCCGCGGCCATGCCGATCATCACCAGATCTGCCACAGGTCCGGACCGTGAGGCAATGACGTCTGGCGGGGATTCATCTGTTCGGATGACTTCAATACGGGCGGTGATACGGGTCTGCTCCCGCAGCGCGGCGAGGTGTTTCGTTGCCTCTCGTTCTTCTTGATCGTCTTTGACTATCCTTAGAATTCGAATTTGAGCGTGGGACCAGGTCCTATCCAGGGTCATCAAGTACGCCAGCAGGGCCATGAGGCTGCCGTTGTTCTCGCCGCGCCACCACAGATCTATGGTGCGGCGGCGCTTAGAAAGTGCCATGTCGCCGGGTTTCAATACGGTTAAATTGATATTGAACGACGCCAGGGCTTCCAATGTTTTTACAAAGCGTACTCGAGCGGATTCACTGCCGGGTGGCGGCATGGCCACGGCAACCGTATTGGGCCGCAGGCCCCCAATCGAATAGCTCTGCAGGAACGTGCCGAGGCCTTCGAAGAAGTCCTCAACCACCACGTATTCTGAAAACGCGACAATGCCGTCTGAATCCATGAGACGCTTGAGCTCAATTTGCCCTGTATTGCGCAAGCTGACCTTGTCTGGCAGGGACGTACCCGGCCGCTCGTCGATATGGGCCACGGTATAGAGTCCCCGCCTGCTCTCCAGCCAAGAACCCACGCGGATGAGCTGAGCCTCTCGCATTGGGTCTTCGGTAATGGCCACCAGAATGGGACGCCAGTTTTTGGGATGGGTTTTTGCCTGTTCGAGATACAACAAGTTATCCCGGGTTCGCTGGAAGATGTAGCCCCGTTTTGCATCGCCAAAGCTGGTCTTTATGTCTTGTTTTCTCAAGTAAAAATAGATGGCACCGGCGATAGCGAGAGCAATGAGTGCATAGGTTTCATTGATTTTTATCATGGCCACGGTGCACCCAAGGGCACCTATTGCACCGGTGGTCCAGTGAAAAAGCTTGAACCGGGGCCGAAAGCTCGGGTTGGCGCTTTTGCTCTCTACAAATGCCGAGAGGTTAATCATGCCGTATGCGATGAGAAAAAACATGGAGATGATCTCGGCCACAGCATTGAGATCTCCGGCCCAGATGACCCCGATGGCGATGATGAAGGTGAGGATAGTAGCCCGTCTGGGCTCGTTGGTTTCTCCAGATCCCTTGCCAAAGAAGGTCATCACCCGCATCAACCGGTCCTGTCCCATTGCCTGGAGGATGCGCGGCGCACCGAGAAAGCTGCCCAGGGCAGAGCTCAACGTCGCAGCAAATACCCCCAGCACGATCAGAGGGCCGAAAATGCTCATGGTTTGCAGGGCTTCAAATGGGGCAGCCTTGAGGTCCTCCCTGGGCATGGCGCCTGCGGTCAGGACGATCTGCAGGGTGTAGATAATCGCAGTAAAAACAATAGCGAGGATCGTTCCCCAGGGAATGGATCTGCCTGGGTTTTTGAGGTCCCCAGACATATTGGCACCCGCGGTAATGCCCGTGGCTGCGGGAAAAAAGATCGCAAAGGCGGTCCAGAAGCCCACGCCCTCTGAGAACGCGGGCTTTTTGTTGGCCGCGAGGGTAGCTGAATCGAATGCAAGCGCACCGCCGATAAGAAAGCTGGCCACTGCCAACAAGAGCACGGCCAACACGATGTATTGCGCCTTGATGGCCAGGTCTGCCCCTTTGAAGGTGAGCAGGAAAAGGCCAGTCACAATGGCTGTGGAGATGATCTGGGCCAAGTGAATTTTTGCCACCAGCGCACTGCCGGTCATGCCGAAAAGCTCGATGCGACCCAGGAGCGGATCGAACAAGGAGAACAGGGCCTCGGTAAAGCCGATGGTATAAAAGGCCACACTCACCGCTTGTGCCACGAACAGGGTGATGCCGATACTGCCCCCGAAATCCGGGCCCAAGACGCGGGAAATCATGAAATAGACCCCACCGACGCGCATCTCCAAATTGGTGGCGATGGCAGATAAGCTCAAGGTCGTGAGGGTCGTGATGAGCTTGGAGATACCCAGAATGGAGAGTGCCAGCCAGAGGCCTGCGTGTCCTGTGACATACCCCGTGCGCATGAACATGATCACGCCGAGAATTGTCAGTACACACGGTGTGAACACACCGCCCATGGTGCCGAATCTGGCCTGAGCATCGTGCCCGGCTGCCTTGGGTTGGGTCATTCTATTCCCGCTACTGTTGGATGAGCCGGTAGCGGCCCGGTTTCCCTTATAAAGCATATATAAAATATACGCCCATAGGGTGAGGTGGCGCAAATCTCAAGATCTGACGCTAGGTGGCAGATGCTGCTTTGGCTGTCTTCTCTTTTTTGGCTGCGGCTGTTTTTGTGGCTTCTTTTTTTGGTGTTTCAGCCGGTGTATCATCGGATTTCTTATCGCTGGATGCGCCGCCGTTGGTGTCAGTCGGCTTTTTGCCTTTGTAATCGGTTACATACCAACCCGACCCCTTAAGTATAAAGGATGTTTGGGAAATCTGTCGTTTGGCTTTGAGTTTTTTGCAGGCCTCACACTTGCGAATCGGGCGGTCAGAAATTTTTTGCATCACTTCGAACTCGTGGCCGCAAGCATCACAGCGGTATTCGTAAATCGGCATCGCGCGTACCTCCACTTTGGCGCTTCATCAGGTACCTCGACGTGCAAGCTAACGACATCGCGATAAATGTCAAGTATTTCAACGCCCTTCGAGCTGTTCAATGGCGGCCACCAGGTTTTCTGCCGCAACAACGCCGAGTGCCGCTTCAGTGGGGCGTCCGCTCTCGTCCAAGAGGTAGGTCGCGGGAATAGCGGGTACCTGGCCAAGGGCTGTCCTCCCCTGACCCACCATCGGATCTGCCACGCCAATTGGAAACGGTAAATTCTCGAATGTTGCATAGGCTTCGACAAACGGTGCTTCAGACGGCTCGATGGAGAGAACCAAAAATTTCGTCTGACCGGCGGTTTTTCGAAAAGCCGCTGCCACTTGCGGCATATACGCCTGGCTGGCCAGGTCAGAAGTCCGCATCAAAACCAACAACACTGGCTGGCCCCGAACGTCGGCCAGATGGTACCGGATACCTTCCAAGAAAAATGGAAAATCTAACGCTGGTTCATGCTCTCTGGGTTTTTCACTGGATCCTTCACTGGCAATAGGATGCGGAGATCCCCCGCAAGCAGAGATGAGCAGAAAAAACGTCAGAAGTCGTATCCACGACCTAGTGGGTATTGCGAAAGCCTTAAAACAGTCATTCCCGCGCAGGCGGGAATCTATAAAACCATTTAATTTGGTTTGGTTCTGGACGCCTGCCTTTGCAGGAGTGACGGGTATCACCCCTTTCGCGACACCCTCATTCGCAAGTGTGAGGTGCATTACCCTTTTCGCGACAGCCCCCTACAGACAATCACCACACTTTTTCTGGTTCTCATTTGGGTCGCACTTATTGTCGCAGTTGCATTTTGGGGCAACTTTGCACTTTTTCGCGACCTTTTTCTTGGCTGCGGAAACCTTGGCTGCAGAAGGCGCAGCTCCCTGGGTTTCCGGCGGCTTTACCGGTGGTTTGACGCCCGGCTTTGCGGGCGTGGATGGCTTGTTGTCCGGCGTTGAAGGCTTGATGGGTTTTACGGGCTTCCCAGGTACCTTTTCCGGTTTTACAGAACCGCCCGCACCTCCAGATGGCCTAACAGGCTGTGTGGCCAGGTTGCCAGACGCTTCAGCGTTACTGCTCGCCGGCCTGACCTGTGGCGTTGCCGGTGTGTCAGATGCAGAAGTATCGCTGCCCGTTGGCCTGACCGGTGGCGGTGTCGGCGTGTTTGGCCCTGTGGTGTCGGTGCTCGACGGCCGGATGGGAGGCGTGACCGGCTTGTTGGGCGTCGTGCTGTCCGTGCTTGACGGGCGAATCGGTGGGGTTACCTGACCACTTGTATCGCCACCCGATGGGACCCATTGCCCAGGGGTATAGATCCAGTCGCCCTGGCCCTGGTCCTGGTAACTCGAGGGTTGCCAAACATAGCCGGGTTGGGGGGGGACTGCCCAGCGGCCGTCTTCCCATATCCACTGGTTGTCTACCTCGTTCCAATCCCAGTAGCCCGGCACCCAGACGTAATTAGATGACGGCGACTGAGGTATGACTTCCTGTTTCACCGGTGGCGGCGGCCCTGCCACGTAGACCGGGCGGGGTCTTGCCGGGTCTTTGCCTTGGACCACACAGACACACCCTGTCATGAAGACTGAGAGGAGTAGCCACGCTGCGCAGAACAACGCGACATGTCTTAGGAATCGAACCATCATCGTTTTTCACTCCTTTGCTTTTGTTTTCGCTATGCTAACCGCTCTTATTCGAGCGGTCAAATCCCCCTCAGGGGTGACCGATCAGCCGATTATTATATTCATTTTTTGCTAGCAGCCGCCGATGATGTGGGTACCGCCGCGACCCTCCAGGGCATGGGGGAGTGTATCTGGATTGGTGACAATCGCCCGCTTCCCACCTCTGTTTAAGAAGCCAATGACCGACTCGACCTTGGGTCCCATGCTGCCGGCTGGGAATTCGCCCTTATCGTGCAGGTCTTGCAGTTGTTCAGCGGTAATGGCGCTGATTTCCCGTTGCTCTGTGGTACCCAACCCTGTGTAAATGAACGGGACTTCAGTAAGCACAATGAAAATCTCGGCGCCGATTTGAGTGGCGAGCATCGATGACGAGAGATCCTTATCGATAACCGCTTCAGTCCCCTCGTATTGGCCATCTGGCTTTTCCCAAATGGGAATGCCGCCCCCGCCTGCTGCGATCACGATGTGTCCGGTCTCTGCTGACTCTCGAATCATGTGCCGCTGTATCACTTTCAGCGGTTTTGGGGAGGGCACGAGCCGTCGCCATCCGCGGCCCGCATCTTCGACGATGTTCCAGCCCAGGGTGTCTCGACGCCGCTCGGCCTCCTCTTGGGACAAAAACGGACCCACCGGCTTGGTCGGCGCCTTGAACGCAGGGTCGTTGGGGTCGACCAGGACTTGGGTGACAACAGTCGTGACATACCGCTTGATGCCCCGGCGCCGCAACTCGTTCAGCATGGCTTGCAGCATAAAGTAGCCCAAGCTGCCCTCGGTCTGCGCAACCAGCACGTCCAGGGGCATTTTGGGTACGGACGGATCCCCGGTCTCATTGAGCAACAGCAGGTTTCCCACCTGGGGCCCGTTTCCGTGGGTCACCACCAACCGGTATTGTCGCTCGATTAGGGTCATCAGTTTTTGACAAATCACAGCTGCGTTGCGCTCGTGCACTTCGACCGTGCCTTTTTCCTGACGCTGCATAAACGCATGTCCACCGAGCGCGACGAGCACGATGGGTTTTTCCTTTTTGATCTGGCTCACAGGGGACTCCTCGGGATAATGGCTTAGAAACCGACTGCGTGGCAAATTGTGAAAAGAATTCCTTATGTTGCATATCTATCCAGTGATATGCTTGCTTGGCGTTAAAGGTTTGTTACAAACAACCTAGAAAAGATAAAAGGGATTGTCCAATGAAAAAAACTGAAATGAAATGTTTTAATCCAAGTTCTCTGTGGGCCGGGTGTTTAAGGTCGATTGGGGTTGGTTGTTTAGGGGTTGCCATGGGCTTTGGTGCCCCTGGTTGCAAGCAAACAGAGCGCTTGGATCCTGAGCTAGAGAACCTGGGACGGGCCACCGGGCCGGTTGATCCCAAGCCCGTCGTACCTCAGGGCATGCCCCAACGCGCACCCTCTGGCAAAGTTCACGTTGGAGAAGTGCTCGAGCGTTTCGATGCTTCTCGATATACATATCTTCAGATTCGGGTAGCGCCTGAAACAGATGTCTGGGCCGCGATTCCAGCCACTCCGGTCAAAAAAGGGCAGCAGGTTGAGGTTGTCGAATCCATGGTCATGAAGGATTTTGAGAGCCCGACCTTAAAGCGGACATTTCCATCGATTGTCTTTGGCGTGCTCAAAGGCCATGAGACCAAACAACCCGAGGCGAAAGAACCGAGCGAGCAATCCGAGAATCCAAAGGCAGATGACCAGACGGACGCCCAAAAACTGCCCGCAAACCATCCGCCAATAGGGCAGGGGAGTAAGGCCATCTAGCAAGACCGGCGCTTTAAAAAGATAGGTTACTTGAGCGGCTTGAACGCTATGTTGTCGGGGCCGACTTTCTTGGAAGCGACGAGTTCAACTAGCATGCCGATCTCAGCGTCTTCGGGATCTGCTACTTCGAGGGTACCAAAAACAGAACCCACCGCGTTCGGGTACGCGACCTGCACGATGACCTTTGGAGCGTCAAGTTCGTGTCCACTGCGATCCTCATAGACCGTGGTGAAACCAATGATCATACCGCTCTTGGGGTCAATCTCCTCTGCATCCTTCACAGGGTCGAGCGAGCACATGCAATCTTCGCAAAAAGCGGCGGGTGGAACGTAAACATTGCCGTTCTCTTTGCATTTGGTGCCGCTGAGGGTGCCCTTGGCAAGGTCGCTGTAAAACTTCTCACCAGCCAATCCAGCTGTGTAGCGGTAGAAAAGCGGGATCTTGCCTGGGAATGCCTTGCCGGATTCGACATCCAACTCCGAGGGTTTGACTCGAACTGGCTTTAAGTCCTTGTCCTCACCGTCCTTCATGGGCCTGAAATAATCCAGGTCGAGCACGTTGCCAGTGCGCTCGGACGCTTTCTTCCAGACCGCCTTGACCTTCATGCCAACTTTTACATCCTTGCGATCCACCTCACCCAGTTTGTGAATCAACCCCATGTCTTCGCCCGCACCATCGATTTCGATAACAGCAAAGATGTTGACCTTGCCGTCGGGCAGGAAGGAAGAGTCCCAGTTGATGTTAGAAATGGTGAACGTCTTGACCGTACCCGTATCTGGCAGATCGAAGTAATCGTTTACCTCGCGCAGATTACAGACCTCACAGAACGCACGGGCCGGGATCATCATCCGTCCGCATTCGTGGCAGTAGCTTCCCCTAATTTTGCCGGCCTTGAAACCATCCAGGTAGGTCGTAAGGGCAAAGCCGTTGTCCCATGCATAGCGAAAGTCTGGTCTGTCCTCTACGTGGGCCACGTCCCCGGCATCCTTGAGTGGTGTACCTGCCAGGTCTTCTTTCTTCATTTTACTCCAGCGGCTATCCCTGTTAGGCATGGCGCCTTCCGAGTTCATCACCACGACCGTACCTACCTGCATGAGGTCACCCCAGGCCTGGGCAATACCGCGGTGGGCATTCTTAGACACTTGGCGGTCACCTGCTTGCCCAGACAACTGGAAGTAGAGCTCGGCTATTTTCATCAAGCCGGTTGCTGCGATCGGGTTGCCCACGCCGAGTGCGCCTCCAGAGGGGCACATCGGGTGAGAACCGGTGCGCTCGAATTGACCAGAGTTGAGCAGCTCCTTGGTCAAGCGTCCTGTTTTGTCCTGCAACAGGGCGTTCATGTGATGCAGCGCTTTGTAGTCGAACGGATCATAGGGCTCCCAGATGTCGATCTCATCTGCCGGACTGGTGATGCCTGCCATGCGGTACGCATCTTGAGCAGCCATTGCCACGTAGTTGGGGAACGCCAAGTCGCGGGTGTTCCAGTACGCGGTGTCCAAGCGGAATCCAACGCCTTCGATGAACACCGGTGCCTTGCAGTGGGTGCGTGCGATGTGCTCGTTGGTCAGAACGATGGCGCATGCTGCATCTGAAGTGGGCGAAATATCGAGGCGCTTGACCGGCCAGGACAGTTCCGGAGAGTCCATCACGTCTTTCACTGTGATCTCTTGGGCGATCTGCGCTGCTGGATGGGTCAGGGCATTCTTCTTACACAGCACTGAGACCTGAGCAATCTCCTCCTCGGTGTAACCGTATTTCGCCATGAAGCGGCACATCTCGATCGAGAAAATATGGATCAGGGTCAACTCGAGCGGCTGCTCGGTTGTGTGGTCAAAAATAGAGAGAAATGCGCCAGCTGGGTGAGGACTGCAGGGCGACATCTTCTCTTCGGTGACGACCAGGCAGTTTTTGAACTTTCCAGAGGCAACGTGCATCCAGCCGTGAATTGGGCTCATGATGCCTGTACCGCCTCCCACGTAGTGCCTGAGGTATGGTTTTCGCGTGGCCCCGCATCCTGCGATGAGGTGCTCACCATTCATGTGTATGCCATCGAATGCGTCCGGGGCTGTTCCCAAACACACCGAATCAATATCGTCTATTGTGAGACCAGCATCCTCCAGGGCCATTTCCACCGCTGCTGCAGCCAGCTCGCCAGAACTCTCTTGAGCGCGGCGCACAAAACGGGTCATGCCAGCGCCGATAACGGCGACCCGATTTCCCATATGCCTACTTGTCATGCTGTCCTCCTTTCACCGTCCACGACGACCACTGCGCATGAATCTGTGGGCAATCCGCGCCAACCGTGAACGCCAATGCGTTTGGCGTCTTTGACCTGGTGCGCACCTGCTTCGCCGCGCAGTTGCTGTACTGCGTCGAAGAACCTGGCGCCGCCGTTCGCATCGTAGAGGTCTCCAAAAGCAAGGGAACCGCCATCTGGGTTGACCCTGGTCATCGATTCGTCCAGGTAGAGCATCCCTTCCAGGTGCATCAGCTGGCGGTGTGCAAAGAGGTCGGACACATAGACAGCGTCCAGCTCTTTTGTTGGATCAGCGATGCCGGCCTCTTTGTATGCCATTTGCGCGGCAATCTCTGTCGCTTCGGAGATACCGTGGTCGCGTCGTTCGAGAATCGAGTTGCCCGAGGACCAACCTGTGCCTGAGATGTAGACCGGCTTGCGCGCCTTGGGTAGCGCCACATCTTCGGCGCCTATCACCACCGCGACGGCAGCATCAGCCGGGCGAGCGATCATGGGCTCAGTGACGGGATCTGCGATTGGCCTGGCGCGCAGCACATCACCGGCGGAGATGTGGTTCGCGTAAGGTGCGAGCGGATTGCCAATGGCTTTTGTCTTGTTGGCAGCCACAATCTGGGCCACATCTGCCTCTGTGTATCCCGAGCAGGCCAGGAAGCGTTGCATCTCTATGCCAGCCAGATAATTGGGTGTCACTCCCAGACGATTCCAAGCTGGATCAAAGGCAAAGCGGAGTATCTCCTCTTTGGTAAGGATATTGCTCGCCTTGCTATAGGCCTCGACGACGAGCATTTTATACTCGCCTGTTTTAATTTGCATCACAGCCGAGCCAAGCCCTTGGAGGAAATCACCGGGAACGGTGTAGACGGATTTTCGTTGTACACCTAACTGATCCGGCACGTATTCGTCCGTGATCGCGTAACCAGAAACGAAGTCTTCTTCACAAGATACCGCGCCGTCTAGCTCCCAGGCTTCGATGCCTGCATCGGCGTAGGCCATTGACGCGGCTCGGGCTATCAGCTCTCGGTAAGAAAGCCCCCCGGACATGGGGAAGGACCCGCAGAAACCGACCCCCATTACAACTACATTCATCGCTGCTCCTTTCCTAATGACTCGGCCTAACGGGCCTGAGCCACAGTATTTATAGATTCAGTTGGAAACAACCTAGGAAAGTTAAAAAGGAATGTCCAATGAAAAATAACGAAATGAGACGTTTCAATCCAAAATTTTTGTGGGCCGGGTTTTTAGGGATGATTGGGGTTGGTTTTTTTAGGTATGCCGTGGGCTTCAGCGCCCCAGGTTGCGATCACAAAGAGCGGGTGGATATCGAGGTAGAGAACCTGGCTAGTGCTTTTTTACGAGAACGAACGTCACGTCATCAGGACATCTATAAGTCGATAGCGCTTGTGTTATTTCAGTTTTGATGGTTTCTGTTGGTTGATCGCCGCATTGGGCCAAAATATCTACAACGCGCTCTGATCCGAAAAGAGTATTACCATCCAACGCATATGCCTCTGTTAGTCCATCAGTAAACAGGAGCATCGTGTCGCCGGAACGAAGCGTCATTTCATCATCTACTACCATTCCATCAATCTCATCAACGACACCAACCCACATTCCTGTCGTTTCAATTTTCTCAACCTGTTTTGCGTTTTCTCTATACACCAGTATATCCTGATGCAACCCGGAAAATTGAATCGTACCATCGTGTTGGACGGATAATACAGTCATGGTCATATACTTATTGTCACGCATTTGTAGGATGTTTTCAGTAACCGCTCTATTTACTGCATTTAAGAGTGCACTGGGAGGTAAGTCTGGATGCATCTTAAGCGTGGCGTGAATGGCCGTTTGAACCATCATCATGACAAGCCCGGCTGGCACGCCATGGCCTGATACGTCCCCGATGACTACCCAGTCATACCCATTGTGGTTAATGACATCGTAGTAGTCACCGCCTACGTCATCAGCGGTGTTCATATAAGCTGTAATGTCGTATCCATCCATTTTCGTTTGTTCTGGTAGCAGCACCGTTTGAATTTTTTTTGCGATTTGCATTTCGCCCCATAGGGCATCTCTGGTCTCAGTGAGCTGGGCATTCATCACCTCGAGTTTTTCTACAGCTGCGTTTAAATCCTTTGTTCGATCTTTTACTTTTAGTTCAAGGGTGCGACTCAGTTCCCGATTCTTTTCTGCTTCACCTTCAGCAATCTTAGTTGCCGACGTTGCCTTATCCAGCGCGCGCTTGTCGATTGAAAATACGAGATAAGACGTAACACCAACCATAACCATCCCAAAGAGGCTATCTACTATGTACTCAGCCATAACGGACTTTGGAAAATTAAGTTCGTTCTGAATATGAAAAGTGCATAGTAGAAATGCGATGATGCTGCAGCCGAAATAGAACAGAAATCCAGCAGAGCGCTTTGTGATTACCAATGCAGTAAATGATAAAAATCCTACCGCCATGGTAACAGTATCGAGACGCTCGACAATACCTCCCTCATCAAAAATCATCACAGCATATACGGCTCCCAGAGCAGCAATAGGAAATATATGGGCAACCTTTGTAAAATGACCTTTTCGGATACCCAGAAGTATGCCGATAGCGGTAAGCGCAGCTGATCCAGTTATGATAACAGGATCTGTTGTATCAGTTGTTTCGATAAATATTTGATTCAAAAGCAGTATGACCGCTGGTGGTATAATAGCTAAGCTTGCAGCAGTAACCACACGAACTTTCTGCTGTGTGACAAAGTCCTGATCTTGGTACTTTTCAGTAAAGTAAGCATTTATTTTTTTGATGATTCCTACAGCCATACTTCCCCACCGGTATGACGCCGATACAATTATAGTGGACTGATATTTTGACGGGTCAATCCGGCAGTGAATCTCCGATAAAAGTAAGATGGGGTTTAATTATCGGATTTTTACATTTATCTCGGTGGGTTTGCCGTTTCGCGTGATCGAGAAGGTGAGGTTGCCCGCTGTTCTAAGGGATTGGTATGCACCCAGGGCCTTGTCCACACTTGTCAGGTCGATGCCGTTGACGGAATGGATGACATCCCCTCGTTTTGCACCGAGCATTGCCAGCGGGCTGTTCGGACGAAAGCGTCTTAGTTTGAACCCCACTACTTTGCCGTCTTTTCTGTGGGGCCGTACCCGAACAGAGCGGATAAACGAGGTCGGATTGGATAGCAACTTATCGACCACGGATCGGTCGACCACCTTCTCAGTTTCGCTGATATTTTGAATGCCATTCGCCAAGTCCTCCTCGTCGGGATTTGCTTTTGAGGGCGGGGGCCGCCGCGGTGGTTTTGGCGGATTTTTAAGTGCTTTTTGATCTCCATATAAATCGATGAAACACTCGTCAGTCTGCCCCCGAAGAAAGATATAGCGCCAGGTAATCCCGGAGACCGTCCGGTTGGCTACTTCGTCGCCTACCCTACACAGCCGCTGCTCTTTGCCCTCAGACACTGATGCAAAGGACCAATCGGTCTGCCGCTTGGAAGCCACGGTGGCGATTAGTTTGATGTTCGCATCCGTACACGGAACAATGGGCAGGTCCCCCGGAATCGTGTCGGGGATATCTTCGGGATCAATGTCTTCGGACAATGCCTCGTCTACAGCCAGGGGATCGAATGTCGAGTCAAAAATATTGCGCTCGAGGATATCTTTGCCATCCGGGATACTCCACGTGCTTGACGCGCTGGCCATCGGTCTGGGTGCGCGCGTCTTCTTTTGCTCGATTTTCGGAAGGGTCGATGTGATTTTCTCTGCTATTAGCTCACCAGTACCGCTCGAGAGCAAGTAGGCCACTGCGCCCAGGGTAACGACATTCAGTATCCAAAAATACTTGGTGAGTAGCTTTTCCATCAAATCAAACCTCGCCACAGGCTATCGTTTCTTAAGTAAATATGAGTAGCCGAACCTGCCCCACCTGTCCAGAACAGAGGGTACGGGGCTATCCCATTCATATCGCGATAGGACGTTATAAATCCTGTTTATGCCCATCGGGTCTGTCGACCGTTTTCGATGATATAACGCACTGGTTTTTAAGAATGTTCCCCGCAGTTGCTGGTAAGTGCAAACGCAACCATCGGGGATAGGTGAAGGAAAAATATTCGACCCACTTAAATTTATATGATGAAATTGAATTTTTCATATTTGAAAAGAAAAATTTACTCTCAATAGAAATTGACCCTCTACCAAGGGGGCCTTAGTCAGCCCCAAAAGGTTTGTGGATCAGTTGAATGAACCCCGGAGCGTCTCTGTAATTCAACGTGGCACGATGGTTGCTTATCAAACAAGCGCGAACGGCGAACTCGCCCCAGATGCCCCCCCACATCCACAGAGTTCGCCGTTTTTTTGTTCGTGTTTGTATCGCCAGGCGATATTTTTGATTTCATACAGAGCTGACTAAAATAGTGTCATGTCAAACGAACTGTGTTGGGTGAAGTTGACAAATTCCCCCTTGAAAAAAGGAGGTTAAGGGAATTTTCAACACTTCGGGAATATTGACGAAATTCCTGCTGCCCCCTTTTTCAAAGGGGGAGTTTCTTACACGATAGGTTTCACTGGGCTTGAATACGACTCAACGCTTGCCAGACAGTAGCCGCTTAATCTTGAAAATAAGCTCTGAAAAGTTGAACGGCTTATCCAAGTATTCATCTGCTCCGTAAAGCGGGGAAGTCATTTCGTTCAGGCTGGCCCCAATACCCGTGAGCATAATCACACCTGTTTTGGCGATCTCGGGGTCCTGTCGAATCGCCTTGCAGACCTCCCAACCATTTTTTTGGGGCATCATGACATCGAGAATGACAACATCTGGGCGTTCCCGGTGTATCTTTTCTAGTGCGGTGATGCCGTTTGTGGCAGTGATGATGTCGCAGTCCAGATTTTGGAGGCGCTTGACAAGTATCCCCATCAGTTCGGGGTCGTCATCAGCGATAAGAAGTAGTGGTTGTTGCCGGGTTTGAGCCATTTTTTTTTTGGGCAGGCCGGTTGCTTACAGTCGGCCGTTGCGTATCCCTTCTACGCAACCCTGCGAGAAAATTCCGCAATTGTCAATATTTTGATGGGCAATTCATGACTGAAGCACTGTCGCAATGCTAGGCGTGCCCTGTCGTTTAGATGAATTGATCTAATTGCGCTATTTTTCTATGTTATTATATTGTTTATGGTTTTTTGTCCTGAGGTCGTTATTTTGTCTTTCTCACGGGTTCTCAAGATGCCTGTTCTGATCATCCTCTGGTGCGCAGGTGCCTGGGTGGTTTTGGCTGAGACAGGGACCGATCATCAGCGTCATCAGGCTCGCACTGCTGCAAAAGCTGTGCTGTCAGCTGAGGGGATATCCCCTACGTTGCCACCCAACGAGGTCGGCCAGATCCTCGTCGCAATGTATCATCGCATTGGTAAAAAGGAACGCACTTGGACGCGCACGCAGGAGAATTTTAAGAGCGATCTGGTCGAGCTTTATAAAGAGGGATATCGACCCGTCAGCCTTCTCGATTACGTTGAGAACCGCGTTAGCATTCCTGCGGGCACCACACCGGTGGTTTTGACTTTTGACGACGGTCGGATCGATAATTTTAGAATCATCGAAGAGAATGGCGCACCAACAGTGGATCCAACATCAGCTGTGGGGATTTTAGAACAATTCCATGCAGAGCATCCGGATTTTCCCCTGGAAGCGACGTTTTTTTTGCACGGCAAGGTGCCGTTTGGCCAATCCAAATGGATCTCATATAAATTAAATTACTTGGTTGCTAAGGGGATGGATGTGGGCAACCACACCACTGGGCACGACAATTTATCCCTTAGCCAATACAGTCGCCCAGAGCGCATCCAGCGGGTTATTGGCGAGCAGGCGCAATATCTAGAAAAGATGCTCACCGAGCATCCGACCTACCGGGTCGCCGCCTTGGCCCTCTGTCATGGCCAGCGCCCCAGGCATCGCGCACTGTGGCGGTTCTTGTCTGCCGGCTTGACGAACGGGTATGCCTACGCGAATGCCGCTGTGCTCAACGTGGGATCAGGGCCTGCCCCAGCACCGGCTTCAACTGCATTCAATCCCCATTCGGTTCCCCGGGTTCGCGCTAGCGAGATAGGTACTGGGCGATTGGGGCTGCGTGCTTGGCTGAGGTATTTCGACCGCTATCCCAACCGGCGTTACATCAGCGATGGCGACGTTAAGACCTTGACGGTGCCCCTTCATCTGAAAGAGATGATAGATAAGACAAAGCTTAACAAGGCCCAGGTGGTCTATTCGAATTCAGAGCCTTGAGCGCTATTTATCCACATCTTCTTTAAACGGTTGTTCCATCGATAGCATGAGCTTGTACAATCCCTCGTTCTGCCCCATGGTCCAGCTGCTCACCTTCAAGTCGTCCGGATTGGTCAGCTCACTAAAGGGCACCAGCTTGGGATTGAGAACCCCGGTTACAGATATCATGTTGCCGAGTTTGTTTTCCAAGATGGCATCGACCGCGGAGACGCCCAGCCGTTGGCAGAGCAGCACGTCAAAGATATTGGGTTTTATCTGGCGGACATCGTACCCGATTGTGCGGGATCGCACCTTCAGGCTGAGGTCGGACCGGCGCGTATATTCTTTCTTGATGGCGTGTTTCAATCTGGCTGCCAGTTCCAATTCGTCGAATCGGGTGTGGCCGTACTCGTCTTTGCTGGCTTCTTGATTGGGGATGAGATCCCCCAGGCCTTCGGCAATGGTGAAGACGCCGTAGTTTTTTCCCTGACGCTTGCGCGTGAGAATGACATCGACGCAATTGTTGGCGAGCTCTTCTATGGTCGTCGATCCCCGGTCCACGTAGTCTTCGGGGACGATGGCATAGGTGGCCTGACCGTAGATCGAAGCTGCGGCGCAGAGCCATCCAGCTGAACGGCCCATGATTTCGGCAATGTGGTAGACGAGCTGGGCACTCGTCGCAGTGGCCTTGGCATCGTCGTGCAGTGCCTTGACGCGCTCACCAATAGCGTCTGCAGCTGACATGAAGCCAAACGTGTAATCAATGCCGACGTAGTCCTTGTCAATCGTCTTTGGCACGTGAACCAACCCCTTGAATACATCGATGGGCGCGCCCTTTTGCTTGAGGGTGTCCAGGTGCAGCTGAAGCAGGTTTGCCGTGCGCATGGTATCGTCCCCGCCGATGGAGATAAGTGCGCCGATGTTCATCTCGTTCAGATTTTCTATCACGCGGGTGAGCGACGCGGTCCGCTTTGGATCGCTAAGGTCATCGATGGTTCGTATGGCCTTGCCCGGGTTGGCTCTCGAGCTTCCAGGAACGAGTGGGACCTGATCCCTAAGGTAGCGGATCTCTTCTTTGCCGATTTCCATCGACCAGTTCTTTAAGATTTCTACGGACGATTTGCTCATCAAGTGCTCATATCCCTGTCGAAACGCGATGATGGGCAAACCGTGATCTTTGGCGCGTAGGGCCGCAGCGTAGAGGACTTGATTGCCACCCGGAGCTGGACCACCGGAGTGTAGTATGCCCAACTTTACATGGGTGTCGTGGAACGGTCGAATCACAGATACCGGAGCGAGTGATGATCGAAACGGCATTGCAGCACCTCCCTTAGATCGAGTTGCTAACTTTTTATTTCGGGGCACCGGAGAGGTCTGGATCCCGGCGCAGCAGCTCGTTGGCCATGCGGTACTCATAGTAACCGAGGAGCTTGGATGCAATGACCCGTTTCAGCATGGTCCGGGCCTGTTCGATGTTACCCTCAGCCATGGCAACCACTGCGGCGTAGTAGTCTACTTCGACGCGCTGTCCCACGTTTGCTGCTTTTTCCCGAAGTGTCTCAACGGGCATATTTCCCGAGTAATACTGTGCCAAGTTATCCTGCCAGGTGTCACCGTTGCTGTGTTTCAAATAGCCTTGGGCCAGATCGAAGGAGCTGTTTTCGGTTCTCAAAGAGAGGCCCTCGATCCACAGCGAATAGTATATTTTCCAAATATTTTCGATTTGATCCTGGTTATATGCCAAGCGATAAAACGCCTTGGCATCATCGAGTCGGCTCTGAATGACGAGGAACGAAAGAATCTGTGCGTAGGTGGCCTCCCGATCCGGATCTAGACGGACCGCCATATGAAATGCCTCCCTCGACGCTGGATAATTCCCCAGTTTGTCGTGGATCATGCCCCGTCGAATCGCTGCGAGGGGCGCTCGATCTGCCCCGACATCCGCGACATCCCATTGCTTGAGGGCGTCGCTGTAGCGCATTTTCGCGTCTTTGGTCAGACCGAGCTCGAACATCAGGTCCCCCCGGGTCTCTTGCAGGATAGCTTGCCAGAAGGCAGATAGGGGTTGTTCGTCGGGGAGCGTTCCGAGCGCCTCGTCCAGGACCTCGATCCCGCGATTGAATTCACCGAGCAGGTAGTGAACCTCTGAGAGCTTGATAAGCGCCCGCACATTGGGCATCTCTTCAAATGACCGAGCGAGGTGGCGGCGGGAAGCATCGATTGCGCCGTTGTCGAATTCGATGTCTCCCATCATGTAGAGGACTGAAGCCACGACCAGTTTGACATCGCTTCCCTCTCCGGGGAACAGCTCAGTGGCCTGATCGATCAGGGCGTCTCCCAATTCAATGGCACGTGCCGTCGCAGCGTCGAGCTCCTTCATGTGGACCTTGAGCAGGGACCGGCGGAACATTTCGAGAACAGATATGTAGACGTCTTCATCAGGGGCTATCGTCGCTGCTTCGACGTAAAATTCGAACGCGCATTCCGGTCGGTCGAGGTCATCGTACAGACTGCCGATGTACAAGGGAAAGCGGGGATCTGTCCGATCGGCAGCACGGGCTGCGATGGCTGCTTTGAGGCTCGCCCTTGTGTCGACCCGCGCCAAGTGGTTTGCTAACGTAAAGTAGTTATCAGCCACATCAATTCCCTGGAAGATGCGATCGAGCAACGCCAGGTAATCCACAATGCGCCCACCCTCGGTGGCCAGGTCATTTAAATAGGGGCGCGCACCAGCTGGATCGCCGGCCAAAAAGAAAATGTAGATCAAATCGATCGGAACTGATTGGAGAATGCGGCCCTGCATCAGCATCTGAAGCGGGGGCATGTTGGCTACTTGGTTTTTGGATTTTCCCTGGAAATCAGACGTGATGAGCTGATGGCGCATGACGTATAGCTCTGCGACATGCTCTACGACTTCCCTATCTGGAACCAGTTGAACCATGCGACGGTAAAGGTCGATCAGGGAGGTGTGCCGGTCCACGGGATGCGGGATGGTCTGGCGCACAGATGCTGACCACTCGTAAAGATCGAGGTATTTTTCTTTGCTGGTGGTGTCGTTGGGGTCGATCATCATCAGCAACCGAAGGCTTGCGAGCACGGTTGCCTCATCCCCGCGCTGTTCAAAAACCCCAACGATCCAAGAAGCCATAGGCGCCATGTCCGGTGCAATGCGGCCAGGATTGAAGTCCCTTGGATGGTGAAGCGCGAGCGCCCGCTCGAACAGAGCGAGCCGAGCCGACACAGCGTCTTCTTTAAGGCGTTTGAATGCTTGGGCAATGGATGTGACGATCCGATCCCGTAGGATTCGGCGGTCAGGGTGCTTATACGGCAGCAGGTAGAGGGTTTTCTCCCAGATACCTGTTTCGTCGTTTGGCATTGTATCTGGGATGGCAATGGGCTCAAAGGCTTCTGCTGGCGCCTGTCCTGCTGTGCCCAGGGCTTTTGGGCGTGCCCCGCTGCACCCTGTAGCGACAATGACGGCGACGAGTAAAAGTCCCTGGGTTCGCTTGATACTGAGCATGGATGCAGTGTATGTGCATCGGAGAAGATACGCAAGAGATGGTAGTCGAGGAAGCGACATGGCTGGCGAAATGACCCCGAAATCGGATATTGATTTGGCTTTAGAGGAACGGCGTCGGCTTCAGGGGCTGAAGCATCGTCTGAACAAGCGCGCCCACATCATACAAAGCGTGCGCAGCACCCTGACCACAGCTGGATTTTTAGAGGTAGAGACGCCGATTCGCGTCCGCGCGCCAGCCCCTGAACAGCATATTGATGCAATACCGACCGGGCGCCGATTTCTCATCACGTCACCAGAACTGCATCTGAAGCGCCTCATCGCCGCAGGGTACGAAAAAATATTTGAGATTTGCCATTGCTTTAGAAATGGGGAGCGAGGGACTACCCATTTACCGGAATTTACGATGGTGGAGTGGTACCGGGTCCGGGCCACACAGGCCGACCTGATGACCGACTGCGAGCATTTGATAGCAGCTGCAGCCACATCTGTCGGGGCATTCCCGATTATCGAGAGGGGTCAAAATAAAGTCGATCTAACCCCCCCGTGGGAGAGAATAGACGTTTCCGATGCCTTTGAACGATTGGCAGGATGGCGTCCAGGCGCGAATCCCGATCCGGATCGGTTTGACACGGACCTGGTAGCAAAGGTCGAGTCTGGCTTGCCGCTGGATCGCCCGGTATTCCTGTGCGGCTATCCAGCAGCGATGGCTGCTTTGGCCCGGCTGGATCCGGCAGACCCCGCGCGAGCAGAGCGATTCGAGCTCTACGCCGGGGGGCTGGAGTTGGCCAATGGGTTTACCGAACTGGTGGATTTCTCTGAACAGCGCTGCCGCTTTGAAGCCGAGGCACGGACGCGCGCTGAGGCGGGAAAGACTGTATACCCCTTTGATACGCGCTTTCTCGGGGCACTCGAGCTCGGGATTGATGCATGCGCGGGCATCGCCCTTGGACTGGACCGCCTGATCATGCTGTTGACCGGCGCTGCGACCATTGACGAGGTGGTTGCGTTTCCAGAGGGCGCGGATTGACCGATTTCAATTGCAGGCGGCATTCTTGCGCATAACCCGCTGCGTTCATTATACTTAATGTCTAGCTAGGTGGGCGATGAAGTTTACGATTCTCTATGACAGTGGCTCGCGGGCAGGTGAGGCAGAGGATTTTTCAGACGCGACCGTGATTCGCCTGGGGCGGCATCCGGAAAACGACTGTGTCTTCGATGACCCTGCTGACCGGACTGTGTCTGGATTTCACGCAGAGATTATGCTGAGCGAGGGGAACCCCGTGATCGTGGACAAGCGCTCGACCAATGGTGTTTTGGTCAACGGTAAATGGGCTGAAGAATCTCCGCTGGCTCCTGGCGATCTGATCGAGCTCGGCAAGGACGGCCCTACGTTTCGCGTGCAGTTCAAAGCCGAACCTTCGCATGTGCCGCAACAGGCCATTTGGGAGGGTAAAACAGAGCAGGTCGAGAGGCCATCAGCCGCCTCTAATTTGACTGGACAAGACTCATCTGGGAACGGAGATGACAAGTTTTTTTCCTATCCGGTTTCCCGGGCAACCGCATCGATGCCCCAAGGCGGCGGTTCAACGGAACCGGCAAGCCAGGACAAGAAATACGGGGAAAAGACAGTCGGCATGATGATAGAGCGGGTCCTGGCTCAGGCCGGGTTGAAGCAACCGCGGGGCACCAGCAAATCCACCGATTACTTTGAAGCGCTCGTTGAAAAGCGCGTCAAAACCACATCTTCTCGCCTGAAACGCATTGTCTTTTTCAGTAGTTTGTTCGTTTTAATCATTGGTGGCGGGGTGGGGTATTACGCATACAAAAGTCGCCCTGTTCAAGTGTATCACACCACCCAGGTGAGCTATGGCGATGTAAGCGGCAGTGCTATTGCCGCGGCCAATCGCTATGCCATTTTCATGGTCGCGGGCAGGGAAATCTTATCAGGTGTACAGCAACGTAGCACGCGTGGATTCTGTACAGCCTTTGCGATCACCCGGGATGTCCTGGCCACCAATGCCCATTGCGTGATGCTCGCCAAGGAAAAATACCGCCAGACAACGGCCATTATGAACGGCGCGCCTGCCCATCGATTTCCCATTGTCAAGTCTGTTGTTCACAGCGGTTACAAATCCGGACAGATTTCTCCAGACGTCGGCTTGTTTCGCATTCGCGGTCAATTGACCAACCTGGTGACCATTGCACCGCCCAAGCAGTTGGCAGAAGTGACCACTGGGGCGCCCATGTTTCTGTACGGGTTTCCAGGGCGACTCAACCGGGAGGATGCGCCAGAGGCGACCTTTGTAAAGGGAGATATCGGCCGCGTCACTGGATTTGATCAGCGATTGGGCGACTTTGGCAAAAACACCCTGCTGCAGCATTCGGCCTACTCTAGCAGCGGCACGTCAGGGAGTCCCATCTTCAACGCAGCTGGCCAGGTTATCGGCATCAACACGGGTGGGTATGTTGAAAACGGCAATGCACTTAGTGGGTATAATTTTGCCATGCGCATCGATCTGATTAATGAGCTACTGCCTGGGATACAGAAGGGTCAGTAGCGCCATGTCAAACAAATTATGGTGGGTGAAGTTAGTAAATTCCCCCTTGAGAAAGGGGGTTAGGGGGATTTTGTCGCCTCGCAATGCCAGGGGAAATGGACGAAATCCCCCCGGCCCCCTTTGCCAAAGGGGGAGTCGCGCAGCTCACTCGTCCAAATACGATTGATAGTAGATGCATCATTTGAGCAGTATCCTGTGGCTTGTTCCGCTTTCAATGCATCTGGCCCTGAGTTTGGCCACGGCAGATCACCTGCCGCCCAATGTGGGGCAATCAGCCATGCCCATTGCTTATTTTTTTATCGGCTGGTTTTGTATTATCGGGTGTGCCAATTTGGCATTTATCATTTTACGCGCCCGCATGCCGCACCTCAAGGACAGATGGTTAGCCGTGCCGAACCGGGCGTATTGGCTCTCATCTGAGGCGCGCCGGCAAGTGCTCGTCGATAGACTGCAGGGCATTTGTGAAATAGCGCTGTTGGGCTTAAACGTCTTTTTTATGGCTGTTTATCAGGCCATATATCAGTCAAACGCACACCAGCCAGTCATTGCGGTGCCTATGGCCGTGCTCGTATTTTTCTTTATGGTTGTGCCGGTCCTGGCCATTGGTGTGGCCGTGCTAATTTATCTGCGGGCCCTGGCACAAGGCAGCAGCCCAGAATAGCGCTTTGTTAGACGTAACCAGTTGGTTATTGGGGCTCTAATGCCCCCTTGAAAGGGGGGTTAGGGGGATTTTGACAGGCGTTTTATCTCGTCTAGACCTTGCTTTGCGCTCTTCCTGACCCGGGGTACCGGGTCGTTAAGAGCGGCGCGAAACAATCGCTCCGCCCTATCCAGGTCGCCCAAATCAAACAGCTTCCAGCCGAGCATTGCCGATGCTTCTCCGGATCTTGGAGAACCTGGGTACGATGACAAAAATGTCTTCAATGCCTGCATTGCTTTGCTATGGGCCCCAGCCCGACCGTACGCAACCGCCAGCCAATAGCTTGCGTCCTCTGCGATGTCATTTGATCCGGGCGCGCTGATGGCTTGCTCAAATGCCCGTATCGCGCTCTTTGGATCCCCGCGCCGGAGCGCTCGCCACCCCTCGCCAAACGCAATCTCAGCCGGGCCTGGCTCAATATCCCTGCTGTCTGATGGGGGGTCGTCCGGTTCAATGACGTCCGGTTCAATAACATCCCGTTCAATTTCTTGTTCCCGTTTCGGGTTAGGTAATGATTGGGCGGCTCGGTTCTTTCTTTTCTTACCCGTTCTTTTTTTCTCTTCCGCGTCGGGTTCTGCAATGTCGCGGGCGATCTCGGTTTTTTCCGAATCCGAGCCGTTGAGCTCAGGGATCGACATGGGCCTTGCCCAATGCTCGCCTGGATTGAGCATGACAACCGCAAGACCGGTGGGTCTAACTTCAACAAAGCCATGCTTTACCGATACGGCAGTCAGGCTGTCATGTTCAGCAGTCGCGGCGAACGCTGCACCGCGTACTTCCACCTCTGCGTCTCCGGTGATAACGCGAAACCGTTCGCTTTTCCCAAGTGTTTTGACTCCGACGGTGATGGTGCCATGGGTCAGCCTGACGATCTCGTCTGGCTGGGATCTCAACACCACGTAACCAGTGCCGTGATGCGGGTGAATCTCGGCTAGGCGGATCCCATTGCTGTCGGTCGGATTTTGTGTTGGTTCTTGGTCGTGCTCTGTTGTCATCAGCAAGAAGGAGGCGCCAACTGCTAGCACGACAGAAGCTGCGATTGCCAACGGCTTCCAAACCGCTCGATGGGGTGTTTTTTTCACCGCGTCCATCTCTGAGGCCTCGGCCAGTAGCGCACTGCGCACGGACTCGACCCTATCCCATGACGGAGGCTCGGTCGGCAGGTCTCGTGCGAGATCTTTCACCTGTTCAAATGAGGTCCATTGCCGTGCACATGTCTCACATTGCAGCAGGTGAGCGGATATATTGGCGCTCGCACCGTTTGAGAACGCGCGGGCCAATGCTGTTGATGATGGGCATGTGTTGCCTCTCATGGTACATGCCTCCCTTCTATCGAGGCGGCCAAGGCCTTTCTCGCCTCGTGAAGACGGCGCCACAGCGTACCCTGGCGAAGACCCAGCATACGCGCTGCTTCGACACCGGAAATGCCTTCCACGTCGCACATTACAAATGCAACGCGCAGCTTATGGGAAAGACGGTTCAGACCAGCTGCTAAGCGATCCATCTGCTCCTGCCGCTCCATCTCATCGTGCGGCGAGCGCTCAGTGGGCGGCGGCAGGGTTGCATAGGCCGCGGTGAGTTTCTTGCGCCGCACTTCACTTCGGACATGATGTCGAACCACATTGGCACAGATGCCAAATATCCATGACCGCACAGCTGACTTTCCTAAAAACCGGCTGGCGCTGCGCTGCACCTCGAGAAAGGACGTTTGTACAAGGTCGTCCAGATCTGAAGCATCGCAGCCAGACATGCGAAAGATAAAGCGATAGACATCGGGATAGAATCGGTCAAACAGCGCGCCAAGTGCGACCGTATCTCCTTTGGCACATGCTGCCAGTAGTGCATCGTCGGACATCTGCCTTGGCTCACCTTCAAAACGGTGTAAAAATGCGATCTTTCCACTCATGGCATACCAAACCGCAGCCCCACAAGGCCGCGCACGTAACCTCTGGGCTCGCCAGCGATCTCGGTTCTCGCAACCACAAACGGAGCTGTATGTATAAAAACGAGTACATCTGCTGAAACCCCAAATACAACCCAAAGCCCCCACTTGAGCTCAATGCCTAAGAGCACATGGGCGCTTAAGCGCGTCCCAAATCTATCAATCGTCTTTTTGAATGATTGATATTCAGGGTCGTCGTCTTTCTCGTGATCTTCTTCGTCGTCCTCCTCGTCGTCATCATCATCTTCATGGTCGTCATCATCATCTTCGTGGTCGTCGTCATCATCTTCGTGGTCGTCGTCATCATCTTCAGTGGCAACATAAATATCTCTGGTGATGCGCAGCCATCCCCCACCCACGCCGATACCGGGTATGAGGGCAATGCTCCCCCATTTGAGGGGCAGATCTACGGTGATGAGCAGGTCTATGCCAAAGCGACGCGTGTTCATGAGACGCGAATCTCCTGTGAGGGAGGTGTCATACGCAGCCCGGGCCATCGCACCTAGGCAGAGAGGGCCGACCCGTCCGCAGCCAGAAAGGCCACCGCCGAACCAGGTAGACCCATCAACCCCATAGGAGGCTGCTCCGTCGATTCCCAGTAAGAAGGCCCAGGTCCCAACAGTCGAGGCAGCCGCGACTGCAGGTGTAGGTGCAGGTGCTGGTGCAGGTGGGCCTGCGACGGGTAGCAGGGATGCCATGAGCGGATCGCTCAAGTCGCTCCTGGCCCAGGATTCGATGATGGATACTGCTGTACCGGCGTCTGCAACAACGCGCTCGCTGGTACGGCCGTGCGGGTCTTCAACCCTTAAAAATATACCGTCCTCATGAGGATCCACCCCTGCGGTTACCGGCGGGCACCCCTCGCTCCCAGAGGAGACAATGCCGCGATCCAAAAGTGCATGTTGCACTGATGCAGCCAATTCAGAATCTCCTGAAACAGTTGCTGCAGGTGCACAAGGTTCTGTTGTCTCTGTGAGAGCCGGTGTATTGAGCAGGAAGGCAATCGCCAGAAAGCTGGATATAGCGCTGAACCTAACCAGAGATCGTTCTCCTAATCTTCATCGTCATCCTCGTCCTCGTCATCATCTTCGTCGTCGTCATCCTCGTCGTCGTCGTCATCCTCGTCGTCGTCGTCATCCCCTTCTTCTTCCACGACAGTGTTGCCGTCGAAGGTGATGGTAAGACCGATCATGGTGAAGCTGGACTGGCCCAAGTTTTCGAGCACAGCTTCGATTTCTATCTCTTCTTCGTCGGCGGTTTCGATCTCCTGGGCATGAAAGGTACCGTTTGTTCCCAGGAAGCCTTCGACTTCTACCCACATGCCTGGTGTTAAATCGCAAATCTCCAGCTCGTCGTCGCCGTCATCGTCGTCGTCTTCACCATCCTCTTCGTCATCATCGTCGCCGTTTTCGTCTTCCTCATCATCGTCGTCGTCCTCGCCTTCCTCTTCCTCTTCCTCTTCTTCGTCGTCATCGTCGCCGTCTTCTTCACCTTCAAAGACAACGGTCATCCCGCCAAATACTTGAAAACTAGAGCAATCACTTGCCACGGCATCGACCGGAACGGTGAACTCAGCTGCTTCCTCCTCCTCGTCGTCCGAGCTTTCGATCTCGATCGCGTAAAGGGTGCCGTCATCCTGGATGTTAACCTCTACTTCGTAGACCTGCCCAGGGTTCAGGGCGTCTGTAACTGTTTGGAGCGCGTCGGCCGAGCCATCTGTAGAGGGAAAATCATCCGTCGTGCATCCCAGCAGGGGAAGACACAGTGCGAATACAATTGCGATAAATGCGATGCTACCCCAGTTTCCTGTGATGATTCTCATTATCTTACCTCCTAAAGAATGGGCAGTGGGGACACAGCGTCCCGATTCTTTAGATAGGTGCCCAAAGGAAGCAATTCCTTCGCTATTAAATTATTTTACTATTTTTGCTTCCTTTTCGACCCTTTTTGCATTTTACCTCATCGGCCATAAATAGCATGGCCTGGCTACGTTATTCCCCCTCCCCCAGCGTCCAATTGACCACCGGGGGAGGGCAGGGGAGGGGGCTAGAGGGCAGGGGAGGGGAGGAGACTAGAGGGCAGGGGAGGAGACTAGAGGGCCGAGGAGGGGGCTAAAGAAGGTGTGGTTGGAATACCCATTGTCAGCAACTGGTTGCGATGGGACTGTAGTGTTGCTAGCTTAACACCATGCTGTTGAAACCAAAGAGCCAACGAAGGCCGTTAAAAAGGAAATCTTACAAAGTGGGTTGTCCATTCTGCTACGAATGGCTACCAAAACCAACGACCATCATGACCGTGTTCACCGGCGGCGGGGCGCTTGGCGGTAACTGCACGGAATGTGGTGCGTTTTTCGTATTTGAAGAGAGTGGCAGGCTGGGCGGCCAAGCCACCATGGATCTTCAGGCAATGGCAGCTGATGGTGATTTAGACCGTGCGCTTACGCTAAGGCCCGGCATTGATTGCGAAATTCGCAAGAAACACCTGAATGATGGAGAGAGGGGAAGGAACCCCACGAGCCCCAAGGTCTGGGCGCTTAAGATGGGGCCACCGGTGCCGAAACTCAAACCCAAACCCCGGCGCGTCAAAGACAGTGGGTAACGATCATTCAATCATCAATCCTCACGGTAATCGCGCCCTCGAAGCTGGTCAGTCTGACCAGGGTCTTGGCTGTGCCCAGTCGGCCGCGGAAGTAATTACCGGCTTTTTCCCGGGCGGTTACGGCTTCGTCCACCTCCACCTGTCCCATGCGGCTTTGTACCTCCAGATCCAAGGGCGCGCCCTCGTTGACCTCGAAGTGCATATCGCCGTCGAAAGTAGCAGATTCCCAGAACCCATTGTCCGGCACCGTACCTTCGAATGTGATCTCGCCCGAGTGGCTGCGCATGCGCAACTGACGCGTGGCCATCTGCTCAACGTACTGGGAACCGTTGACCGACTTGGTCTCCATGAAGGAGGCTTTGATGTTTTCAGCGCGAATGGTACCGCTGACGGTCTTCAAGGAGATGTCGCCCTTGATATGCTGCGCGTGGATGTCACCTGAGACGGTTTCGATCTCCAGGGGCGCTGAGCAGGACGATACCCGTACATGCCCTCCCATGGTCACGACTTGAATGCGACTGCTGCTGAACCCCTGAACATCGACCGTCGCGCTGTCTACCACCACCGATAATAACAGGTGTTGCGGTGCTAGAATCTTGACCCGATCGCTCATCTTGGGCTTTTGGGATGGGATTGCGCCGACCCGCAAGATACCCTGACGCACGTCGATGGGCAGGGCGGTTTTTTCCCGTTCCACAGTGACGTGGTTGCCATTCCAAGCGATCAGCTGCACACTACCGCTGTTCAACACGACTTCGATACGCCGCAATTGGTGCGCTTCGATCTGCTTCTTGTGACCGGCCCAGGCCGGGTATGACGCGCAGATCAGCGCCCCAAAGACCAAATACAAACCCAATCTTTTCGCGTGAGGGGTCATGTCACGCTCCTTCGGGTCGGAAACGGGATCCGACCAGTTCGAACAACAAGTCCATTTTTTCACGATATGCCGCCAATACGGCCCGATGGGCAGCCATGTCGTCGGGGTCCTTGAGCATGGCCTTGCGGCAGCGCTCGATAGCCCGATCTATTTCAGCCAGGCTCTGCTGGACGACCGCCAATGTTTGGGGATCGAATGTGGCTTGCTCATGCTCAAGTACCTGCTCCAGCGAAATGATGGCATCCCGGTAGGCCATCTCTGCGCGTTGCGCCGTTGCGTAGGCCTGGTTGACCTCAAGGGTACGGCGAGATGAGGGCGGCTCCTGAGCTGGCTGATGCAAAAATAGGAACCCCACTGCGACCGCGACTGCTGCGGCAACCGGAACTGGTAGCCACCTGGTGAACACCGAGCGCAAGGGGGAGAACCGCTTCTCTTGGGCACTGATCCGCCTATCGATTTCCGGCCACAGATTCCGGCCGGGTCGGTCGTGCAGACAGCGGGCCAGATTGTCTTTTACCTGACGCAATCCGCTCTCGACTTGTCGACAGTGGTCACAGGAGGCGATCTGGGTAGCGATCTCATCGCACCGCGCTCGACTCAGGTCTCCATCGACATAAGCGCTTAATTCGTGGGCATCAATACAACTGTGTTCAGCTCTACTCACCTCAAACTCCTCGCTTCCCCAGCCCGGGCCGCTGATGGGCCATGGCTGTTGGTCAGCAATAGGTCGCGCATCTTTACACGGGCCCGGTGCAATTGGCTCTTTGACGTGCCCACTGAAAGGCCCAGGATCTCTGCTATCTCCCCATGCCGCAGCTCCATCACGTCGTGTAACACCAGGACCTCGCGATACCTGCTGGACAGCTGGGCCAAGGCCTGATCCAACCACTGGCGAGCCAAGGTGTCGGCCTCAGAGCTGGGCGCAGCCAGCTCAACCATGGGCACCGTGGGCTTACGCCGCCGAAACATGTTGCGACACAGGTTGACGCCGATCTGCAACAACCAGGTGCGAAACGACGCTTCGGCCCGAAACTTGGGCAGCGCCTTCCAGGCCCGGACAAACGTCTCCTGGACCACGTCCTCTGCGTCTGCATCTTGACCTGCCAAACGGCGCACCACCGCGTACAAGTAGCCGTGATGCCGGTTGTACAGCAGGTGTAACGCGTGTCTGTCACCGGCTTGGCAGCGTCTCACTAAAGACGCGTCATCCGTGTCTTGCTCTCTGGTCACTGCAGCTCCGTCGGCCATGGCCCAGCTCATAACAGATGGACCCAGCACCTCCCAAAAAGGTTGCGAGCCAACTGAAAACAATTCAGCCCGGACGGTGGTACTCCGAAATAGCTTTTGGGGCGAAAACCCATCCCCCAGCCCCTTCCCTGCGAGGGAAGGGGAGGTGAAAATACTCTGAATCATTGAATTATTTAATTCCGTTTCCCCCTCTCCGCATCGAAGAGGGGGCCAGGGGGAGAGGTTTTCAGGGCCGGCACCAGCAACGTGATCGGATCATTTGACGCGGTATGCAACCATTTGTTGTAGTGGTGGGTCAGTAGCAGCAGGTAGGGAAAACATGCGCAGGTAGTGTGACACATAAAGGAGTTTATAAATGGCAGCAACCCGAATCAAACCAATTGCTTTTGGCCTCTTGACCCTCATCTTACTTGCCGGCCAGACCGCCCTGGCCCAGCGTACAAAAATCGTTGTCATTCTGGACATTGAAACTGAAGGAGGCACCCCATCGACAGCTGAGCTGGCGCGGTTAACAGAGTCGGTATATGCAGCAGCCACCGAGGTCTCACCCGAGTACTTCTCGGTCGTCTCTCGGGACAAGCTCTTGTCCCTACTGCCGGCTGCTAAACCAGCAGGCGAACAGCCCGCCAAGGCCCCGGCCGAGATCGGCGCCCTGCTCGGTGCGGACATGGTCTTTGCCGGTGAGCTGCGCCAGACGAGCGCACTGCGGTTTGCCGTCACCCTCAAGTTGGTGGAGACCGGATCGGGCAGAATTCTGGGTCTTGAAAAGGCCGAGGCCCAGGACCTGGAGGCCCTGTGGAGCGAAATGCGCAAGGTGACACGCCAGATGCTGCTGCCCTTGATTACCGGCGGGTTGCACGCTGGGCCGGACCGGATGCATGGACCAGCAAGAGAGGCCGACCCAGAAGAGGTCGAGGATTTCCTCGTCCAATTCCGCACCACGCCGACCCAGGTGAGCATCGAACTCAATGGCAAAAAAGTATGTGATGAAACACCATGTTCCTATCGGGTCGAACCCGGAGACTACACGGTGAAAGTCAAAGCCAAGCACTACAAGACCCACAAAAAGCGGGAGATCTTCGATGGGAATAAGGAGCTGGTCATCCAGCTCGAACCCAAGAAATACAATTACATCGGCATGCACGACGCTAGGAATAGCGGCTATGGGATCACCGTGGGTATGTCGCCAGTAGACAGTGACTATAAAGTGATCTCGGTACTCAGTGGCTCCCAGTTCGGCAATTTGAACCCCATCGTCGATGGGGGATTTAACGGAGAGATCTTTGGCTATCGGCAATTGCCAGACGACGAAGCCTGCTGGTCCATCCTGGGCTTTGGTCCATCGATCCGCATCGGCCGCCTGATGCTCGCCTCTCAAGTCCAACTACTTCAATTCCGCCGGGACTCGGACATCCGCAAAGGGGGTTGGTACCCCGGCGTCACCACGCGCATTCAGATACCGCTCATCAACTCGCGGGAAGTTGGCGGCTGGTCCTCCCTTGTCCCCACCCCGGCGGCTGGTCTCGATGTCTTTTTCGACGACCTGGAGTACGACCAATATCACTTCTGGCTCGGCTTCAGCTGGCTGGGTGGGGTGCAGTTTTAGAAATATGATAACATTGGATATTCTGACGACGGGCAGCAGAACAGAAACGCAATGGCGATTAAATCCGGGGTGCGCAGCATTGGGATCGATGATGGGCCGTTTGACCGCTCAGCTAGAGGGGATGTGCTCGCGGTTGCAGCGGTCTATCGAGGCGGCACGTGGTTTGACGGGCTGCTGACGACGAAAATCCGCAAGGACGGCTTTAATGCCACTGACAAGATCGCCCAGATGATCGTCGCCTCCAAATTTCACGCACAGCTCCACTACATCTTGCTCGACGGGATTGCACTGGGTGGATTTAATATCATCGATATTCATCGCTTGCACCAAAAGACCCAGCTCAAAGTACTGGCTATCATGCGTCGAAAACCAAACCTTGCAGCCATGCGGCGCGCCATTGGGTGTTTGACGCAACCAGAGCGGCGCTGGCACCTGGTGCAAAAAGCAGGGCCCATAGTGCCGCTGGGACAGGTCTATGCACAGCTTTCAGGGCTAGCTGCCCCGGAAGCAACAGAGCTGCTCGCTCTAACCTGCAGTCGCTCCTTGTTGCCTGAACCCCTCAGGGCGGCCCATCTCATCGCTGGAGGGCTGGTCAAGGGCCAGAGTGGCAGAGGGGCGTAGCGCCTATCTCACTGCCAGCCCTTTAAAGCACGGCTGATATTTACGCATTCGGCCATTTCGTTCTTGGTGACGAATTCAAACCCGTCTTGCATGAGAAACTCAGTGCCGTCCCCGGCTATGACCCGCACATCGACCTTGCCCGGGCGATTCACTGCGGGTGTCTGTACCCAGAGGCGATCTGGGCCGGCAATTGCTGCGTATTTTGCCCGTGCGTTGCCAAAGTACACGGTGAACATCGACGCCTGATCGAACCCAGAGCCATAGATTGAGACCTTCTCACCGCCCCGAGAGACCCCGAGTGTAGGGCTTATCTTTTTAACACTTAGCTCATGTTCAGAGCATCCGAACACAGCGATAAGGACTAAAATAGACAGAAGAACTCTCACAGGCACCTTCCCGTGGTCAGCTGATATAAACAGCTTCCACTTAGGATTTAATCACGACAACGTCCGAGTCCAGCTCATTTTTTTCTCCTAGCACCTGGGGTTCACCCAAAGACCGGCCGACCGAGAAAAAAAATCAAAAAAAAGGAAACCCTATTGCCACCTCAGGCGTCATAGGAGTGAAACCAGCGGCGATAAAAAAAACAATGCACGCTGAAATAAAAAGACGGACATGGCGTAAGCAACATAGGAGGCAGGAAAATGACACACAAAACGACAAAAACAGATAGTCACAGCACATCAAAAACGACAACCAAACGCAATCTTTGGGGATTTGCTCTTGTAGCCCTGATGGCTACCGCGCTGTTTCTCCCATCGAGCCTTGCAGCGAATCGCTACCTCTCTAGGACTATGGACAAGGCACCATCAAGTGCATCCCATCGTGTCGCGGCAGATCTCCCAAGCGAATGGCAGTGGCAAAAGCCAGCCATCAGTTTCGACCACATGTACCCCAGCAAGTAGTGGATAATCCGTGACGCCCGCTGGAACACACCCTTCTTTATCAAAGAATACTCCCGATAAGCATCGGTCATGCCCCCATTCCTGCCTTGGGGGCGTGGCTGAGCTTTATTCAACCCCTCTATTCCAAGGATACTTCAGAGCATCATGCGAGATACTATAAAGTATCTCAAAAACCGACCGGTCTCTTTACGAACACGTAGCCGTCGCGTTGCTGGTTCTCGCCTTTTATCTCTCGGTATTGGTGCAATACGAGCGGCGGTAGCGGCTGGGTGTGTTGGCCAGGGCGTAGGCAGTATTTCCTAGGGAACCCGGTTTGAGCGTGGTGCGCCAGGTTGAAGGTACAGTAGATGAGAACCCCCTCTTCCACCAGTAACTGCGGTAAGAGGTTCCACAATGATGCCGTTGGCTTATAGTTGAAAATCGCAATATTCTCGAAGGTCCCGAGATAGGGCACGTAATCGAAATCCGCATCTTCCAAATCGACTGCCAAGGGGGTGATCCCCAAGCCGTTCGACCCGGCGAACCGATCGAGTCGATCGAGGGCCACATCTGAGATGTCCACGCTTTTGACGCGATAGCCAAGTCTGGCGAGATAGATGCTGTTATGTCCCGTGCCGCACGCCAGATCCAGCACGGTTCCGGGCTTGAGCAGGCCCTTGGTTTCAACTAGAAACCGATCCGGCTCCCCAGGGAGTGAGGTGCGGCGTGAGTACTTTGTATTCCATTTTTCCCGGGCCGTAACCATGGCGTTCTGATGCGTGCCACCCTGCTTCGCTCCTTTGGAGCTTCGCAGGGAAGCGCGATTTGAATTTTAATGCGGGTGTTAGCCCCAGGTGCCCATGTCGAGCATGGCGTTTGCCACTTTTAGGAAGCCGGCGATGTTAGCGCCATTGACGTAGTTTATCTCTTTGTCATTCGTGGCATAGGCCTTGGCCGCTTCGAGGGAATTGTTGTGGATGTCCTTCATGATGTTGTGGAGCCGCTGGTCCACTTCCTCTCGGGTCCAGGAGAGGCGCATGCTGTTTTGCGACATCTCAAGGCCAGAAACAGCGACACCACCGGCGTTGGCTGCCTTGCCCGGCCCAAATAGCACACCACTATCCAAGAACACTTCAACCCCTTCGGGCGTCGTGGGCATATTCGCACCCTCAGACACTGCAAAGCAGCCGTTCTTTACGAGGTTCTGTGCGTCTTTGCCGTTGATCTCGTTCTGGGTCGCGCTGGGCACTGCCACGTCGGCCTTGATGTCCCAAAGTGGATTGTATTCCAGGTTGGGGTCTATCGGCGTATAAGTGGATTTTGGATATTTGCTGACGTATTCCTTAATTCGACCCCGCTTAATGTTCTTTAGTTCCATTACAAACGCAAGCTTGTCAGCGTCGATGCCTTCCTCGTCGTAGATGAATCCACTCGAATCAGACAGCGCAACGACCTTTCCACCCAGGTGGTTGATCTTTTCAGTGGCGTATTGGGCCACATTGCCTGAGCCGGAAACGAGACAGGTAGCGCCCTTTAAGCTCTTACCGTGGGCCTTGAGCATCTCATCTGCCATGTAGACCGCGCCGTAACCCGTGGCCTCCGGACGGATCAGGCTACCGCCCCATGTGGCTCCCTTACCGGTGAGGACACCGGTAAACTCGTTTGCCATTTTTTTGTACATGCCGAACATGAAGCCGATCTCCCGACCGCCGACACCGATATCTCCTGCCGGAACATCTGTGTTGGGGCCGATGTGGCGGAACAGCTCGCCCATAAACGCCTGACAGAACTTCATCACTTCGTTGTCTGACTTGCCCTTGGGGTCAAAGTCAGCGCCGCCCTTGCCCGCACCCATGGGCAGGGTCGTCAGGCTGTTTTTAAAGATCTGTTCAAACGCGAGGAACTTGAGGATGCTTAGATTGACCGTCGGGTGAAACCGAAGCCCTCCTTTGTAGGGTCCGAGCGCACTGTTCATCTCAATGCGAAAGCCCTTGTTCACCTGAATTTCCCCTGTATCATCCAACCAGGGGACGCGGAACATGATCACCCGTTCCGGTTCTGCGATGCGCTCCAAGATCTTGGCGGCTCTAAATTCGGGGTGCTTGTCCAAGACAGGCGTCAGCGAATCAAACACTTCCTTTACTGCCTGCTGGAATTCCGGTTCATTTGGATTTTTTGCTACCACCTTTTCGTAAACATCACTCATCGTTCTCTCCTCTCTTGGATGGCATGTTCCATCCCAACACCGCTCTTTTGACCACAAAATACACTTGGTCAATATTCATGGCATTGCCCGTATCTTAAGCATTGTCAAGAAATTTAAGCCCAGGATCAAAGTTTTTTACTGCCCTTCCCGGGGTGCATCGAAAAGTACTTTATTGTCAATATGTTGGAGAGATTTGGTGCCGGTCATGACCATGGCACTTCGCAGCACTTGCTTGAGGTGTTTCATTTGAAGGGCCACGCCGTTTTGTCCCCCGCCAATGGCCGCGCGAATGACATCCCGACCCACGAGCACCACATCAGCACCCAGGGCGAGCAGCTTGATCGCATCGTACCCTGTGCGCACCCCACCGTCTGCGATGATCATGGCGCGCCCGTTCACAGCAGCGGCAATATCCGAGACCACGTCTGCCACACCGGGGGTTCCGTCGAGCACCCGGCCGCCGTGATTTGAGACCCCAATGGCTTTTGCACCGGCATCCAAGCACGCGAGGGCATCTTCGGGAATCATCACCCCTTTGGCAATAAACGGCAACGAGGTGCTCCGCACAAGCGCCTCAATTTCCTTCTTAGATTTGCGAAACACGGGTTGGCCGGCCTTGGCCATGTTGGTGGATCCACAGCCGTCCAAGTCCACTCCGACTGCTGGACACCCGATAGATTCTGCGCGCTCGATCAAGCGCTTGAGCACGTCTTGTTCCCGGGGCTTGAAGATCTGCACCCCCCTGCCGCTGGCTTGCTCGATCGCGGTGAGGCCTGGGTGATCTGCCTCGGTGTAAAAAAACGTATCCCCCCGAAAGCTGAGCGTGCCCGCGTCGATACAGCCGTAGAGGCAATCCAAACAGAACTGCAGCTCGTCGATCGCTTCGTTGTAGCGGCTCATCCCACTGGTCGATGCGCCCATCACTGGAAATGCGAGGGGCACGCCAAAGAAGTCGAACGCCGTACTTGGGCTGAAGTGTTCGCCCACGAGCTGGGTACGCAATTTTATTTTCTCTAACGCAAGCACATTGGCGGCAAAGCTCTGACCTGATCCCGCACCCCCCAGGCCGATAACGCCGCCATAAGCCTGCCGCTGGCAGATGCGGTCTTGGTGTCCATCACATCGCGGATAGACCCCACAAATCCCCTGTAAGATATTTCTCGCGTTATCCCGGGCATCCTCGAGTGAGTCTATCGAGCTGGGCTTGGGTGTGTCGCTTGTTTCTTCGTAAGGTCGAAATTTGTCAGGTCCAGCGCCGCAGATGGGACACACATCCGGTGGTGTCTCCCCTTCGTGAATGTAATTGCAGATTTCACAGATCCATTTTTTCATCTATTACCTTCCCTCATACCGAGTATCAGAAGATTGAAAATGAGTATACCTTCAGTTTTGGCCTTTGGGTTGCCAATCCCAACAAAACACCTATTAATGAAGATGATCGTTGAGATGGTCAATACAGGATGGCGAGCATGAAGAAGATACCCTCATTAGATAGTTTTGGCGCACGCAGTAAATTGATCGCAGCGGGCGGGGATGTCTCGTATTTTGATTTGGGCCGACTGGCAGCGGCGGTTGGACATGATATCTCTCAATGGCCCTTTTCGATGAAGATCGTGCTGGAATCGTTGCTCCGGAACGAGGACGGCCACCAGGTAGGTAAGCGGGATATCGCCGACCTTGCTGCTTACGACCCCAAATCACCTAGAAACATCGAAGTACCTTACAAACCCGCCCGGGTGCTGTTGCAGGATTTTACCGGCGTGCCAGCACTGGTAGATCTGGCCGCCCTCAGGAGCGCCATGGCTCGGTTTGGCAAGGATCCAAAGCGCATCAACCCGCTGATTCCGGTCGACCTGGTGGTGGACCACAGCATTCAAGTCGATGCATTTGCCACACCGAGTGCACTTCGACTGAATTCGGATTTGGAATTCGAGCGGAATCGGGAGCGATACGAGTTTCTCCACTGGGGACAGAAAACATTCGAGGGGTTGCGGGTGATTCCACCTGAAAGCGGCATTTGTCATCAGGTCAACTTGGAGTATCTGGCCCAGGTGGTACAACAAGAAGATACCGCAGGGGGGGCGCTCCTGTTTCCAGACACCCTCGTGGGCACAGACTCCCACACGCCCATGATAGGCGGTCTGGGCGTGCTCGGATGGGGGGTTGGTGGTATCGAAGCCGAGGCAGTGATACTGGGCCAACCCCTGTACATGCTGGCGCCTTCGGTCGTTGGCGTTAGGCTTGTTGGCGCCCTGCCGAGCGGCGCGACCGCGACCGACCTGGTACTGCGCGTGACCGAACTACTGCGCGAGAAGGGGGTCGTCGGTAAATTTGTCGAGTTTTTCGGACAGGGGCTTTCCAGCCTAACCGTACAAGATCGGGCAACCATCGCCAATATGGCCCCTGAATACGGCGCGACCATCAGCTATTTTCCAGTAGATGACCGCACGTTGGACTACTTGAGCGGCACGGGCCGGAATCCATCCCTGATCCAACGGGTGTGGGCCTATTGCCAGGCACAGGGCCTCTATCGCACCGATGAGACCCCAGACCCTATATTCGAAGATGTTGTGGAGGTCGACCTCGGGCGCATTGAGACGAGCTTGGCCGGTCCCAAGCGCCCTCAGGACCGCATCTCCCTGACCAATATGAAAGCGAACTGGCAACGGGATCTATCGGCCCCGCCAGAAGAGCGGGGATACGGTTTAACACAAGGCGAAACATCTCAGACCGCACCCGCAGTGCTCGAAGACGGCACGACAATCGAACTTGGCCATGGCGCTGTGGCCATTGCTGCTATCACGAGCTGCACCAATACCTCGAATCCATCGGTCGTCCTTGCCGCAGGGTTGCTGGCCAAAAAGGCGGTCGAGCGAGGCCTCGCTGTAAAGCCCTGGGTCAAAACCAGCCTTGCCCCTGGGTCGATTGTGGTGACCGACTACTTAAAGAGTACAGGGCTCATGCCGCACCTCGAAGCGCTCGGCTTTCACGTTGTGGGATACGGATGCACCACGTGCATCGGTAACTCAGGTCCCCTGCCGCCGCCGATTGCGCGGGCAGTTGAAAGCGGGGATTTGGTCGTGGCCAGCGTGCTTTCGGGCAATCGCAACTTTGAAGGGCGCATCAATCCTCATGTAAAGGCAAACTACCTGGCATCCCCGCCCTTGGTGGTTGCCTATGCACTTGCCGGCACTGTGGATATCGACCTCGATACCGAGCCCATCGGACAAGACAACCAGGGCAACCCCGTGCCCCTAAAAGATATTTGGCCCAGTGCAGATGAGATTGCAGCGCTGTGGCGCCAAGCCATGCAACCCGCGGTCTTTAGCGAGCGATACGAGGGCATCGAGGCGTCAAACGACCGTTGGAATCAAATTGGTAGTGGCGATAGCCCCCTCTATGCCTGGCATGCAGCATCAACGTATCTTCAAGAGCCACCGTTCTTTGAAGACCTAGAAGAAACACCCGCGGCCATTTCCCCGATTCGCGACGCGCGCGTGCTCGTGTATGTCCGGGACAGCGTTACAACCGACCATATCAGCCCGGCCGGTGCCATTGGGTCGAATACACCAGCTGGACAATATCTCATCGAAAACGGCGTGGCACCGGCAGACTTCAATTCCTATGGCAGTCGGCGGGGCAACGACAAGGTCATGACCCGCGGCACCTTTGCCAACATTCGCTTGAGGAACGAAATGGCGCCCGGCACAGAAGGGGGATTCACGACCCATGTACCGAGCGGCGAGGTAATGGCGATTTTCCAAGCTGCAAACCGCTACAAGTCTGAAAGCACACCCACAATTGTCCTGGCTGGCAAGGACTATGGCATGGGATCGAGTCGCGACTGGGCAGCCAAGGGCTCCCGACTCTTGGGCATACGGGCCGTCATTGCTGTTTCGTTTGAGCGCATCCACCGCAGCAACCTCGTCGGCATGGGCGTGCTGCCCCTGCAGTTGCCAGAAGGAACCACGCCCCAGACCCTGGGCTTGACTGGCAAAGAGACCTACACCATAGACATTGACGACGACTTAAAACCAGGGGCCGAAGTGGTTGTCACTATTCAATCCGAAGGTGACCAACTTCGAGAGATGAAAACACGTTGTCGATTGGACACACCGATTGAAGTCGCGTACTTTAAAAACGGCGGCATTCTGCACACCGTACTTCGTCAATTTCTGACTGCTACTGAACCACCGCACGAATTTGGCAAAAGGCCTGGTTCCGTGTATGAATGAAAATGCATTTTTACGAGGAGCGAAAATACGCAAACAAAATTAATAAATAAATGAATCCCCTTGGACAGAAATAGAAACCCAATTAAAGCTATTGTTATTATTTAAAGGAGTCGTGAATGTTAGAGCAGCAGTTGCTTTCTCAATATCGAAAACAAAGTGACAACCGTATCCTACTGATTATTGTTGATGGCTTGGGTGGCTTGGGACACCCCAATTTCGACAATAAATCTGAGCTCGAGTACGCGGCGTTGCCCCATCTGGATGCCTTTGTTCAGCGCAAAGAAACAGTGCTCGGAAACCAATATCCAGTTGCCCGGGGCATCATTCCGGGCAGTGCAGCCGGCCATTTCGCCTTATTTGGCTATGACCCCCTCGATGAGCAAAACCATATCGGCAGGGGTATTCTCGAGGCCATAGATCTCGATATCCCGATTGAGAAGGGCGATATTGTGGCGCGACTGAACGTCGCATCTGTAAAGGATGGCATTGTTACGGACCGCCGCGCCGGGAGGATTGATGCCGGGCCCCTTGTCGATTGCCTCAACCGGGAAGTAACGGTAGATGGTATCCGGGTCAAATTTGTTTCAACTCGGGAACACCGGGGCGTGCTGTTTCTAAAGAAACCGAGCAAACAGCTCTCACCTGACATCACGGACACGGATCCTGGAGAAGAGGGAAAGCCGATTCTCACCTCAACAGCAACAGTGTCAGACAGCTCAGCAGCAGAGAGGACGGCTGCGATCATCAACCAAATTACCGCCCAGGCCTCCCAAGTGTTGGATAAAACCTTTCCAGGTCATGGCATCCTCTTGCGTGGATTTTCAAGCCGACCAGATCTTCCCACACTTTCCGAACTCCATGGCATGGACTGCGTGGCCATTGCCGATTATCCCCTCTACAGGGGGATTGCCAAGCTGCTCGGCATGACCGCGTGCGACCCCCTAAGTAATTTAAGAGACAAGGTAAGCCAGCTGCGCCAGGCCTATGACACGGGAACGTTCTTCTTCATGCATTACAAAACACCAGACTCGAAGGGCGAAGACAAGGACTTCCTTGGAAAGGTGCAATCACTCGAGGCGTTTGACCAAGTATTCCCAGATATTCTAGACGTAATGGATCTATCAAGAGATGTCATAGTAGTAACAGGGGATCACTCGACCCCTGCCTTGCTCGGCAAGCATTCCCACCACAGTGTGCCGGTCGCCATTTTCAGCAGCGTCAACAGAGGGTATGACCGTTCAGAGAAATTTACCGAACAGGAATGCCTAAACGGCAGCCTCGGACGGATCATGGGCAAAGAGCTCATGGGCTGTATGCTGGCCCGTGCCGGTAAGCTCAAAAAGTTTGATTTATAATCGTGCCCTCTTCCACTACATAGTCGAAAATACAGAAAAAAGAGAAATCGCTTGACAGCCGGCCCTCGCCGTGATGTTTTATTCTAGACGGCGTATTAATATTCTTTATGTGATTGATTTAAATAAAGAATTGAACAAAGGAGGTTGTTAGAATGAAACTCATTACCCATAGCAGAACAGACTATTGTGCTGCATTTTTTGCAGTGAGTGTCTGCACGGTCCTACTGGCCTGCGCTTCGGCTAGCGCTCAAGATGCTATAAAACCTAGGACCACAAGGGCGACGGTGGTCGCTGAGCAGGGATTTAGAGATTTCCTGACCCGCGCACTTACCGAGACCACGAGAAAACGCTTCGACTTAGCCCCCAATGAGACTGCTAAGAATGCAACCCTGGGCAGTCCACTTCGCCTCAACGTTATTGTCCCTAATAAAGTTGCTGCTTGCAGGGACGGCAAATGCAAATCACCCGATGCATTGAGCAATCCAATTGATACGTACCTCTTTCCGGTGAAATTTAACGGTCAACTCAAGCTTTTTATGTCAGTGGATCGCTACAAAAACAGAGATGATTTTGAAATCGGATCCCTGGGATACAAGGCGCTTGCCAGGGAGTTGACAACCGTCTTTAAAAAATGGCCGCGCAGCCAGAACGCTTTTAAGCTTTACGTTTGCGATCAGGCGCAGACCTATGCATTTTCTATCCCTGAACTGGGCCCTGACAACCTGACCCTCATTGATTTTTCAAGAGGGGACCGCATCAAGTATGGGGAACTCTCTACGATGGCACAAACCATTCAGATCCTGCAAAAGAGAATCTCAGCAACACTGGCAAGCGGGGTGCAATAATGGATAAAATAATAACACCATTAAAAAGAACGATATACCTCTCGACCCTGTTCGTTTGTCTGTCATTGGGATTCACAACGTCGGTTCGGGCAGATGTGCTGGACGTGCCCCTTGTGGGACAGCGATACAGCCAATGGTGCTGGGCTGGGGCGTCAACTGCCATACTTTGGTATTACGGTCGCACCGATGTCACGCAGCAAGAAGCAGGGGAGTTCATCACATCGCAAAACAATCCCCAACCCATGCGCGTGATCAGGGATATCCTCCAAAATTGGGATGTTGAATGCCTATACGAATCGAGTGGTTACCCAGATGAGCAGGAATCCATGCAGGAAATAGACGACATGCACCCATTTGCTATTTTCTGGCACTGGGACAACGGCGGTGGGCACTTTGTCGATTGTCACGGGTATGACAACGGTCAGTTTTACATCATGAACCCCTGGCCTCCAGAAGAGGGTGAATTCCAGACCGGGACGTTCGACTGGGTCGTGAATGCACAAAACAGGGGCTATTGGAGCGGCACAGTGTTTACCCTGGAGGAGGTCAGTCCAATCTCCGTTAAGGAGCCTGGATCAGGCGAACAATGGGATCGGGGATTTACGTACGAAATAGGCTGGTATGCCAAGGAAGATATCGCCACGGTAAAAATTGAATTGTACAAGGGAACCAGCGTGGATACTGAGATCGCAGCGTCTGTTGATGCGAGTCAAGCAACCTTCAGCTGGACAGTGCCCGCGGATCAACTCATCGGAGATGATTACAAAATCAGGGTAACCAATGCGAGTGACAGCGAAGTCTTTGGAGAAAACAAAGAGTTCTCTATCACCGATCCTGGGAATATCGGTGATTTCCCATATGTCCAAGATTTTGATCAATTCCAGGCAGGCACGGTCCAACTCGAAGAATTCTGGAAACAGCTCGGCGATGACAATTTGGACTGGCATGTCCACACCGGGCCGACGCCATCTAAAATAGGCGACATCCCCGGATGCACTGGCCCAGATGGTGACCATACGTCAGGTGACGGCAACTACCTCTATGTGGAAGCGTCAGACTCCAACAATCCAGACAAGACCGCGCATAACACGGGCCCGGTATTTGATCTTTCAGCCCTGTCAAAGCCTGTCTTGTTATTCTGGTACCACATGTTCAGCGATGTGGAGGGCGAAGACCAGATGGGAGATCTGTGGGTAGACATCTGGGCAGACGGCACCTGGGAAGAGGAAGTAGATCATTTAAGCGGGGATCACGGCGATGTCTGGCTGAAACAGACAGTCGATCTGTCCAGCTATGCGGGAAAACAGATCAGAGTGCGCATGCGCGGAGTAACTGGCAGCTATTGGGCAAGCGACATATGCATCGACGATTTTGCAATTACAGATACGCCGGTGTTTACCTCTGATCCAGTCACTGCCGCGCATGCTGAGTCACCATATACCTACAATGTCACAGTGAGCGACGATGACCCGGCGAGCCTGGTCTTTGAAGTCCAGTCAGCCCCCACTTTCCTGGCGTTTACGGATAACGGCGATGGCACAGGCGTGTTAAGCGGTACACCTGGTCTGGCAGATATCGGTGCGCATGATGTCAAGCTCGCTGTATCGGATGCCTTTATCGAAGCGCCGACAGAGCAGGTGTTTACGATAGAAGTGGGAGAACCCGACGTGGACACTGACTCAGATAGTGACTCAGACAGCGACTCAGACAGTGACAGCGACTCGGACAGTGACAGCGACTCGGACAGCGATAGCGATTCAGACGCCGATAGTGATTCAGATGCCGATAGTGATTCAGATGGCGACAGTTCTGAGGGAGGCGCAGACGATAGTGGCTGTGGATGCCACACAGTGGGGCGCCCGTCACCGATTAGAACGCTCGTCGAGCTCACGACGCACATCCTTAGCTTCTAATCGCTGGGACGTAGCCCCAATGACCAGGGGGCGGTTTCCGGAAAACAGCTTATGCGTTCGGGTCAGACATTCTTCCGATAAAGAGAATTTCCTTAGTAAGAGTATCGCGGATGAAAAACAAAAACGGGCGAGTGGCGAAAAACTGGGCTGCACCACCGTATTTGCGCATCACCACAGCAGTGGCAGCGGCTGCTTCGGTACCTTTTTCATTCACTTCCACAACGGCTTTATGAACCACCTTTGAAATGTACAGTTCCTCTTCTTTTTTGGCCTTGGTCATGTCCAACATGCCCGAAAAATCGGCGATGTTCGAAAATGCATCGGTCATGCCCATGGTTTTGAGCGCCGCTGAAAGCTCAAATGAACTCGCCACTTTAAACTTTGGAAATAGGACCATGACGTCTTGCATCGCCATCTTTTCGACCCAGGTCTGAACCGCTGTGGTGGTCACTTCTGCTTCGAGCTTGGCAAGCCCGTCGCGTTCTTTTGGTAAAACAGCGATCATGGCCAGGCGATCGCCCGCATAGGGCATGGCGATGGCCTGGATGGCATCGTTGTCAAAATAGTTAAACTTGCCCGTTTGGCTCATCATCGGTACTTTGACGGTCTTTTCAGGTGCAATGTTAAAAGGTCTTGGCCGCGTATTATCCGGATTAAACGGCGCCTCCCACTTTCCCTTAAAATAGATTGCATTGGTCAACACCAGACGGGTCAGAGCATCGAGAATGCCGGGTTCGATGAGATTCTCAATGTTGCCCTTTGTCGCACGCCGCACCCATGTATTGATGATCTTGCGCGATTTCTCTGTTTTTCGGGCAAAGTCGAGATTTCGAACAAAGCTTTTATAGTGTGTTTTTTCAATTTTTATAAAATCCTGATTAAACGGGTATTGGATCGCCGGCCAAATAGCATTGGCGATGAACAGCTTGACCTTTTTGATACTGTTAAGCTCAGAGAGGGTTTTGGACATCTTTGGATGTTGGGCTTCCTGAGCATCAAAGCCAAGCACCCCAGCCATTTGTCTTTCGGTTTCATTGCGAGCCCCAGCGTAAGTCATGGAGAGGGCAACAGAGATACTGAACGGCGAGTAGAATATATTGCCGGGTTCTTTTTGTAGCTGTCGATAGAGGTCGAACACAAAGTCCGCCTCTGAGGCCTCGGTCTGCGGGGATGAGGGCTGCGGCGACGTATCAGTGTCTGTTGCTTCAAGAGCAGGGGATGCACTGTTTGGGGAGGGTTGCGTCACTGGGGCATCTGGTTCAGGCGGCTTCACATCCACGTCCTCTGATGGTTTAGGCTTGTCTGTTGTAATCTCAGGCTGCTGTTTCGTGCCAGATGCACAGCCAATGGCAAATAATCCTGCGACCATAGCAATAGCTAACCTCTTTTTCATCGTGCATTCCTTTTTGGGTGAACTGATTCTTTCTGATGCTTAAGATAGCAAAAGAAGGTCCCTGTGAACAGGCCATATCCAGGCCATTCCCCAGGCAATTTTAAGGACGGACGCGAGAAACTATCTGACATTATTAATTTCCATTTTTATTAATATCCATGGTGCCTGAAATAGAACTGGAAATGAGGAATTCAGCAAAAAATATGCTTAAAATATCCTTGAATTTCCAACTTCGTACAAAGTATAATGTTACACGACTTGTTATTTCTAGGCAGAAAATCGGTGTCTTTGATAGCTAAACACGCAGGGGAATCACAACAAAAGTAAGGAGTTTGGTAACATGAAACACTGGAAATTTATTTTGAACCTTATTGCCATCGTTATGATGGCAACCCTCATTGGGGCCTGCGGCGACGATGATGATTCCAATAACAATGTAGGACCGGATTCAGACAGCGATTCGGATTCAGACAGCGATTCGGATTCGGACAGCGATTCAGACTCTGACAGCGATTCGGATTCAGACAGCGATTCGGATTCAGACAGCGACTCGGATTCGGACAGCGATTCAGACACTGATACGGATTCCGACACCGACACGGATACAGACTCAGATACGGATACGGATACTGACACTGACACCGATACGGATACCGACACGGATACTGACACCGATACTGATACGGACACCGACACGGACACCGACACGGACACTGACACTGATACGGACACCGACACTGATACGGACACCGACACGGATACCGACACTGAAGATATTAAGTCCTTCACCGTCACCTGGGTGAACGATAACCTAAACCCACAAGACGGCGAGGATGCCATCGATCGATTTGAACAGATGGGATACACAAACCTCGGCGTCGATCAAGACACCAACAAGCAGTCCCTCATGGCCAATTATACGAACTCGGCAGTCGGGTTTCAGTTTCACACGGGTCACGGCACTAGCGGGGCGATCTGCACTGCAGGTTCCTATACGTATTACGACGATTTTGATGATGGGGAAATCGTTGCCCAATATGTCGCAACCCTGACTTGTTTGACACTGAAAACAGGCAATTGGGATGACAAGATGGGTCCAAGCTGCAAAGGTGTGATGGGGTACACGGAAGTGACGTGGGACGGTGCCAATGCCGACGTGGCAGTTACAAGACGCCTGTTCGACAATCTGGAAGCCGGCGGCCACACCATGGCTTGGGTCTGGTACAAGGCCAATGAGCCGGGCAACGAGAGCGATCGCTGGCGGATCTACTTCCGTGAAGATGGCGGCATCTCCGACTATAAACCCAGTAATATCCCCTCCAACAAAGAGCTATCCGCAGATCAAGTGACCGCGTTAAATAGCCAGGTAACCGTTGCAAAGACCCTGCTGGCTGATAAACGTACATTTAAAGACACCTTCAGGAAGCTGGCACAGAACCACTACACCTTGGGCCAATGGGACCAACCCAAAGTCGACATCTATCGCAACTCCCAAGAGTTTATGGCTAAAACGCCCATTACCCAGGCTGAAGCAGAACAAATTGCCACTGCCTTCATCGGGAACAAAATGCCAGAAGGCGCGGCAGTGAATTACATTATCCCACTTACCGCCAATGACATAACCGTCGCATACATACTGCGCTACCTGCCCGTTCGCGATGGCCTCAGCATCGAGAAAAATGGCGACCAATTCCATTATGAACTTATTGTCAACGATGGTCAGGTCGCTTCTGAGGCGATTATGTGGCCCCAAATTACCGTTGAGAAAAAGAGCAATGCCACTATCCTAAATCAGATAATCGCCCCAAGTTCGGCCGTGGGTATCGCTGCTGATCACATTGCCAAGATATCCAAACAGCCGGTGACCCTGGTGACCGTGGAACCGGTGTACGGCGCTTCTGGCAACGAGCTGGTCCCTGCATACGCGTTCATCAGCAGCAAACGGGACCGCATTATCGTGGATGCCCGCACCGGCAAGGTCATTCTCTAAAACCAATCGAATAGATTTGAGTCAAATCGGATCTGATGGTTCGATTTGTATTTTTCCTTACAAAAATCTACAATCAGCAGGTTCAAACATAGCTGTGACACGTTCTGAAAGGAGCCATGCCATGAAAAAAATCCATCAAGTCCTGAGCGGTTGCATTGTCGCACTGGGTGCGGCCGCTCTTATTACTGGTTGCCCGTCCGCGCCATCTGACGCGCCCGAGGTCGCCCCGGAAAATGCTATTTCTACGCCACCACCAGTACAACCTAAACCGGCCCCGGTTGTCCCTGCATCGGCAGATACAGACAAAGCCCCACTGGCAACGGGTGCTGCAGCGCCTGTTCAGGAGCCGGCACCGGAGGATGCGGCTGTGCCGACCCAACAGGAAGCGGGCAAACCTGGGGTAAAGAACAGCGCTCAGGCAGTGGCCAAAAAGGAAAAACCAAAACAGACGAGTAGCGAGGGAAAACTCGTGCAACCCCAAAAAATAGCGGTTGGCCACCTGGTCAAGCCCAAAAAGCCGACCACAACGCTCATGGGGTGCCTTGCTGATCCCGAAAAGAAGGACTCCACAGCAAAGGGTGCCCAGGTAAGAAGGGGTGGAGACAAGGTGACCGTTGCCAAAGGGAAATCCGGCATTACAGTCAGCCATTACCTAAACCATCTGTGTTGCCTTGAGGCATCGGTCAAGAGCGCTGTTACGGGAACCAATATAACGGTCGAAGAGCAACTATCTGGTACGCCCTGCAAATGTATGTGTTCTTCGACGATCAAAACTTCGGTACCCCTGCCCCTACCCATGGCAAACAAAACCTACAAAGTAACCGTCACGCTCGACGATCAGGGGAACAAAAAGATAGTCCACGAGCAAGAGATTATATTTTAGGCATTTACACCCTCCACACTACTGGGTGGGCTCCTGCAAAATCTCCTCGATGGTGGTATCGGAATGCGAAAACCGGTGGGCAACGACCTTGAACGGGCGGAATACAGTGCCATCTGGCCGTTGAATCACAGTATCTTCGATGCCAAGCGCCACTTGCCATTGTCCGTTGGTTGCACGGACGTCTGCTTGGCCGAGGAGGAGGGCGATTTCGTCTGCAAAGGGCCTGGCATTATCGCCTTGAGACGCGATCCACGCGTCCAAGAGCGCTACATTCACCGGCATGCCCGGCGTTTCACCATTCGGACCAATGGGCTTGGCAGCAAAAGCCAGGGCCCTGCGCTCGAATTCCCGTTGCCGATCGCCGGATATCACGGCTTCAGCAAGCGCAAGTATATCGCGCGCCTGATCTCGAATATCGGGATTTTCTGCTGATGCTAGTTTCTTAAGCCGGTCTCGGGCGTCTTGAAATCGAAATCGACGGCCTTCGAGCAGTGCCAGGTCTAGTTGGGCCGCGTCATTGCCAGGGTCAGCGGTAACAGTCGCCTTAAGGATCTCTTCTGCTTCATCCAACCTCTCCAATGAGGCGAGAATGCGGCTCCGACTGAGCGCATGGATGCTGGTCAGGGACGGATGGAGCGTTGGTTCCATCTGGTTGAGCAGTGCGAGTGCTTTATCAGCGGCACCATCTGACGCGAGCTTTACAGCCTGTGCAATGCGATCCGCCTGCCGAAATCGCTTGAAATAGACGAGGCGAACCAACCCTTCGACGATTTTCCAAAACATTTATTAGTGCTCTGTCCAGTTGACAATGTTGGGTAAGCATCCTCCCCCTTTGGCAAAGGGGGCTGGGGGGATTTCGTCAATACCCCTGTGGCAATTGAAAATCCCCCTTCCCCCCTTTTTCAAGGGGGAATTTGCTAACTTCATTCGGCGAGGTTCGTTTGACATGGTACTAAGCTTTTTTGCTGTTTCGCTTTGTGTTCGATGGGGATCCATCTGAAACGCCTGTTTTCTCATCCTGCTTCGCCCCCTGCTTTTCGTCTGATTTAAGTAGTCCGAGTTTTTCTCGCAGCCCTTTCTCAATCGCAGTGGCAATGTCTGTATTCTCCTTGAGAAAATCCTTGGCGTTTTCCCGTCCCTGGCCAATTCGGGTGCCGCTAAAGGAGTACCAGGCGCCGCTTTTTTCCACGATGCGGTGATCGACACCCAAGTCGATCAGGTTTCCAAAGCGACTGATCCCCTCCCCGTACATAATGTCGAATTCTACTTCCCTAAATGGCGGGGCGAGCTTGTTTTTTACCACCTTCACCCGCGTGCGACTGCCGACCACCTTGTCCCCTTGCTTGATGGCGCCGATGCGCCGGATGTCGAGTCGTTGGGAGGCGTAGAATTTTAGGGCATTGCCGCCGGTGGTGGTCTCAGGGCTGCCAAACATGACGCCGATCTTCATGCGGATCTGGTTGATGAACATGATACACGTCTTGGATTTTGACAAATTGCCGGTCAGCTTGCGCAAGGCCTGGCTCATCAATCTGGCCTGGAGCCCCACATGGGCGTCGCCCATCTCTCCTTCCAGTTCGGCCCGCGGCGTTAGGGCTGCCACAGAATCGATAACGATGAGATCAATCGCACCGGAACGGACGAGCATATCTGTAATTTCAAGGGCCTGCTCGCCACAGTCGGGTTGGGATATCAGCAACTCCGACGTCTGAACCCCGAGCCCACGGGCATAGGTTACGTCGAGGGCGTGTTCAGCATCGATAAAGGCACAGACGCCACCTTGCCTCTGGGCTTCGGCCACTGCGTGGAGGGTCAGGGTTGTCTTACCAGAAGACTCTGGACCATATATTTCGACAATACGACCGCGCGGATATCCACCCACACCCAGAATCGCGTCCAGTCCAATGGCACCAGAAGGTATGGTGGGAACGTCGTCAAACAGGGTTTGCCCAGCATCCAAGCGCATGATGGCACCTTTGCCGTACGCCTTTTCGATCGATCCAACCGCGAGGTCCAGTGCCCTATCGCGGTTCTTATCCAGTGGTGATGTCGTCATGGACAGGGTCTCCCTTCGTTTCTTCTGGGGTGGTTTCGTTTTGTATCGCTCTTGCTCGATGGCGACCACCTTGCTCAAGTGGTATGCGCCACATTGCGTGGTATTCCGCACCTGCAGTGGTGAGATCACTGCGATAACAATACAGATTTCTCACGTTGGTAGCACCGAAAAGGAGCTCAGCATTATCCACATAGGATGCAATGGGCTCGGCAGTGCCCGATTTTACCCTGCCGATCGTGATGTGCGGCGTAAACGGTCTGCTGTCCAGGTGAAAGCCGGCTTCCAAGAGACGATCCGATATCTCCTTGTGGAGCACCGTGAGCGCGTCCGCGCCATTTCCAACGCCGGCCCAGATAACGCGTGGGGCTGTTGCATTTGGAAAGACACCGAGTCCTGTGGCATCAAATTGAAAAGGCGCAATGGCTGCCGTAATGGGGCGCAGCATCTCCTTTAGTGCATTGACCATCGGCTCGGTCACTTGACCTAAAAAGCGCATGGTCAGGTGTATGTTGGGTGGGGGCACCCACTTGACGATGGTTCCCCCATCTCGACACTGATTGCGAAGCTCGCGCTGGAGCTCTGATAACGAGCGAACCATTTCGATGTCGAGTTTGATCGCGAGAAAGCATCGAGTCGTTAACATTTATTAAAACCCTCCGAAATGGCGCGATAGGCCAAATAAATGGCTGTCCACGCTGATATATGTTTGACCCTGGACCGGTCAAACCCTGAAAAGATCCTCTGTTTATGGTCGATCCCAGCAGGATGGGCAACGGCAAAATGAACCAGCCCCACGGGTTTTTCCGGTGTGCCACCACCTGGTCCGGCCACACCTGAAACTGCAATGCCCACGTCCGCATTTAAGGCGCGCTGTACCCCTATCGCCATTTCTCGGACGACTGCTTCGCTAACCGCGCCGGCACGCGCCAACGTCTGCGCTGATACATTGAGAAGACCCGTCTTTACGTCATTGTGGTAAGCCACAACACTGCCACGAAAATAAGCAGATGAACCGGCTGTTTCGGTAATCGCGTGGCCGATGAGGCCGCCGGTACAGGATTCCCCAGTGCCCACAGTGAGGTTTTTGGCAGCGAGTCGTTCGCCAAAGGCCGCTGGCAGTGAAATATCTTTTGTCGAGAAAATGATGGGGCCGAGTGCTGATCGGATTTTCCTTGAAACCGCTTCGCGTTCAGGTGCATTGGGCGCGGTGATCATCACGCTGAGCTCTGGAAACGAGGCCCGAAACGACCATCTGACAGTCGGGTGGTCCGCGGCTATCGGTTTTAGCTCGGCTTGAACGTCGGATTCGCCGCGACCAAAACACCGAAAGGTCTCCCGATGGGTTGATGCGGTTTTGCTGGGCAATCCAGCCAGCACATACGTCTCAAACATGTGTTTTAGTTCTCTGGGGACCCCGGGCAGGAAGAACGCCTGTCCTTTGGGCGTGTCCAGAGAAAACCCAGGTGCGGTGCCATGCTGGTTTTGCAATATTGAACAACTGTCCGGGAGATCTGCCTGCTTAAGATTGACCTCTACCATTGGGCGTCCGATACGCTTGAAGGCAGATTCGATCTGCTGGGCAGCGAGGGCATTGCGTCGAATCGGACGTCCCGTTGCCAATGCTGCGGCCTGGGCAGTGAGATCGTCATCCGTGGGCCCCAAGCCACCGCTGACAACAATGTAATCGTAGATGCCAAAGGATTCGGCCAAGGTGTCGGCGATCTTGCTCAGATCGTCGCCGACAATGGTGATCCGCTCCACCACATATCCCCTGTCATTTAGTCTGGCGGCCATCCACGCGGCGTTTGTGTCAGAAATGGCGCCGCGCAATAGCTCATCTCCGGTACTGATAATGCAAATGCTCATCAACTGGCTTTTTCCCAAAAAAAGACTCCTTATTCAAGACTACTGAACATGTGATCAGACATTTATCTCGTATCTCAGGTTTTTGCCAAAGTCAAGTATCACGATCTTATCCCAGTAAGCCGCGCGAGCGATATGACTTTTTTTCGTTGACAACACCCAATACAAAGCGTCCCAATCGACGGAAAAATTATCTCAAAGGAGTGGGCAGACAATGCGTGAAATTGAAAACCAACCATGGCCCAGAGCTTGCCTGCAGGTCTACACGGGAAATGGCAAGGGAAAGACCACCGCTGCTCTGGGATTGGCCCTGCGCGCAGCTGGGCGAGGATTGAAGGTATTCATTGGCCAATTTATGAAGGGCACCTACTACGGCGAGCTCACCGGCGTCGACCTGCAGGGCGACCTGATCCACATCGAGCAGTTTGGATCTGCCCATTGCATTCCCCTTCGCGATCCACCGCATCAGGAAGATATCAACCTCGCCGATGCGGGCATGAAGCGATCTCTGGAGGTGCTCACAAGCGGTGAATATCCCATCGTAATCCTCGATGAAATCTCCGTGGCCGTTCATTTTCAACTGATAAGCGAGTCAGATATGCTCGATTTGCTGGATGCCCGTCCCTCTCACGTTGAGTTGATCTGTACCGGGCGATACGCCACACCTTCACTCATCGACCGCGCTGACCTCGTAACCGAGATGCGCGTTGTCAAGCACCCCTACGACGCAATCGGACTGGGCGCCAGGGACGGCATCGAGCGGTAATCCCTTGAAGCCATGAAACGACTCGGCGCTCTGGGGGATACCGCTGACAAGACTATATTTTGGATGAATGGTATTTTTCGACTTGACGAAAGAGCGCTTCTGAGTTGAAGATGTCAATTGTGGTTATTATCCAACCATTTATCCTGCTGGAACGAGATTGGCTAGAAGAGATGGCTACGAGATACTACTAAGGACGATATTTCGTCTCTATTACTGGTTACAAACGATAATGAAAATTTATAGTGTTCATTCAAAAGAATTAAATAAAGTGGAGGTATCTCTTAAGCCAGTGCCGGTGTCCCTACATGACTATTACAAGTTGCCCTTTGTTGACAGAATTATCTATTTATCTAGCGCGAGCCCTTTGTTAAAGGGTGTATCTGCAAGGCGTCTTGCAGTTCGCGATCAGTCCGCACCTGCATTAATCGCGAGTGATTTTCAAGATGGCGTTGTCTTTTCAAGGTTGGGGATGCATTTCGCCGCGCTCGAAACTGAAATGGGTGTAGGATCCCGTCAAGAGGCCGTCTCCTATCTGACGTCGTTGGCTTCTACTGGGCATAAGCAAGAGGCGCTTGAAATAGGGCGTTATATCACTAGAAGATGGCCTAGGAGCGCTGTTCAAGTTGCATCGGCACTGGCAGAGGCAGCTCCAGAAGAAGTCTTCGGTGTGCTCGGCAAGAAGACCCCAGTGTTGGCTGCTGCGGCCACTTGGAAATGCGGAGACATCAGTAAGACAGAGAGGCTGTTGGCAGGTGTCAAGCGATGCGGTGTGAATGCTGGGCTCATCGCGGCAAATGTCGCTCAAGCGCGTGGTGATACCGCCAGGGCATCGCATCTAATCAATGAAATACTGATCAAAGATGATCTTGAGCCGGTGACCTTAGACCACGACGCTAGTTGGATATCCAGGTTCAGATGTGATGCCAATACTAGCATTCAGGGAGGGCCCCTCGTCTCTGTGGTGATGTCAGTTCGCAACGTGGAGCGTTTCATCTCAGCTGCAGTGAGATCGATTCTGAATCAAACTTGGAAAAATCTGGAGCTGATTATCGTAAACGATGGCAGCACCGATGCAACAGAGGAAAAGGCCCTAGAGGCAGCTGCCGGAGACAAGCGATGCCGTCTGCTGCGCTTTCCGGTTGGCAGAGGTGCATATATAGCCAGAAATTCAGGGCTCAGCTGTGCGACCGGACGTTTTATAACCTTTCACGATGGAGATGACTGGTCACACCCGAGGAAAATCGAACTGCAAATACAGGCGCTGCTGCATGATCCGAGTTTGATGGCCGTATCGTCCTGTTGGGCTAGGATCGACGAAAAGGGGTATTTCTGGGCTCGTCAAACCTATCCATTGAGGCGATTAAATCCTTCGTCATTAATGTTTTATAGGGAAAAAGTTATCGACCATTTGGGCTATTTTGACTGCGTTGTTTCAGGGGCAGATACTGAGTATCGAGAGCGGTTAAAAGTATTCTATGGCAATCAAGCTGTTGGCTGTGTCCGCAAATTGTTGTCATTTGGTAGCCATCGAAGCCGTTCGCTAATGACAGACAGTTCCACAGGTATCGGAGCCAGTGGTTACTCAAGAGACAGAATCGCCTATTGGGAATCGTGGCGGCGGTGGCACGCCGAGCTTTTTGAGAAGAAAGACTCCCCTCGATTGCAACAGAATGCCAAACAAAGACGTTTTCCAGTACCGAAAGGTATGGCTGTCGACCCATTCTGTATCTGAATCGGGAACGTCTTAACGCTTTAAAAAAGCCAGTGATGAGGTAACAATGAGAGCCATGACTGTCTCGTTTTTGTTGGTTTTGTGTGCATGGGGATGCGACTCAAGCGGTGATAGCGGAACAGACAGTGGTGTTGATACCGAGAGCTCGGGCGGGGATTCGGATGTCGATACCAGCAGCGAGAGCGATGCCGGTGAGGATCGGTTCAGCTTTTTCTACACCAGCATGTCTGCCATGCAGGCGCGCTGTGGGCAGGATGGGTGCGGGGGAGATCTGGGCGGTTTGGCAGGCGCTGACGAGATCTGCAGATCCATTGCCCAGAGCGTAAGCGGATCGACGAGAACCTGGCGGGCATTTCTCAGCGCTACAACAGGCGCTGACGGCAATCCAGTGAATGCTATCGACCGTATCGGCACTGGGCCATGGTACGATATTAACGGGCGGCTGATCGCTGAAAACATCGATGGCCTAATGAATGATCGTCCAAACGGGGATCCACAGGCGGTTCAGGATCTCCCGGACGAAACCGGACAGGGCACGAAAAATACGGGTGATTTTCACGATGCGATCACAGGATCCAATGCCCAAGGGATGCTCTTTAGCACGGACCCTGGAGCAACCTGCTGGGATTGGACGAGCACTGATCCATCCCCTCCGCCAGAAGGTGTGGAAATCATCGTGGGCCACTCCTGGCCAGCCTCCAGTGGGCAACACTGGATACAGGCCCACAGGGTGCCGGATTGTTCACCCAGCATTAGCGATGGCCAGAGCCAAGAAGGCACTGGGGTTGGTGCACTCGGGGGATATGGCGGTATTTACTGCTTTGCCCTTTAGGGGGATAGATTTAGATTTCCAGGATCAGCAAGCACTATCTCATTGGCTGTGGCAGGGAGAAAAACAATACCAGCCGCCATATCCGCCCCCACCGCCGATACCGCCCTCAAAGGTATGCTCGACATTTATATTTGGAGAACAATCCGGCGCCTCGTGATCCATGAGCCAGTTCCGCGCGCTGCCGTTGAACCTAGGAAACGAGTGTCCGATACCGGGTTTTTTATCGCTGGCCGAACTGCTGGTCCAGTCCTGGCATGTATTGTTGCTCCTTAGCCGTCCCTGGGTGGTGCAAGCGGTTATCATGTCGTGGACATCCCCGTGCCGACTCGTGGGTTGACCCGTTTCGTCTGGCAGATCATCTGCTATGGCTGGATCTGCGTCGGGCCGCTCCTGGGTTAACCCGTCCAAGGTTTCTGAAACGATCCTGCCATTGACATCATACCAGGGCCCAGTACCGATGCGATCGATGGCATCCTCAGTGGTGGTGCACAAGAAAGCCCGCCATTCCTTGTAGCCAGCACCCACTTTATCTGCACACTGCCGGCACAAATCGTCAGCACCCTCTAGACCGCCGATATCTCCACCAAAACCTTCGTCACTGCCCGAGAACTCCAAAATACACTCCAAGCTCATGACGAAAAAGCTAAAGAGGGCGATGGCTGTATCTGTCTCGGTGTCCGTATCGGTATCTGTGTCGGTGTCCGCATCTGTATCGGCATCTGTGTCCGTATCGGCGTCCGTGTCCGTATCGGCATCCGTATCTGTGTCTGTATCCGTATCGGTATCTGTGTCGGCGTCCGTATCGGTATCTGTGTCGGCGTCCGTATCGTTGTCTGAATCCGAATCTGAGTCCGTATCACTGTCACTGTCGCTATCAGCGTCACTGTCGCTGTCAGCATCGCTGTCGCTGTCAGCATCGCTGTCGCTGTCAGCATCGCTGTCGCTGTCAGCATCGCTGTCACTGTCAGCATCGCTGTCAGAACTGGGGCTGCCGTCATTCTCATCCGAACCCGAGCACCCGCCAAACAAAAAGATAAGAAAACCCAACATAATAGCAATCCGCATGGATGAACTCCTTTTACTGTAAAAACTCCTTAAAAGCCCTATTTTCATATTTCAGATAATAGAGTGTCACCAGTCGGCATAAAGAGCTCAAAACGTCTATTCTTCCCCACAAATCATATGGGGAAGACAGATCTGCCCGTCTGGGCAGTCTTCATCGGTTGAGCAGGAAATCACGCCGGGGATGGTTACCTCTCGGCCCTCTCGGGTCATCACCAGAAACTGCACACATCCCAGTGAAAGGGTCGTCGCATCTGCGGTTTGGCGCCAAAAGACGATCGATGGGTACCCCGAGACACCTGCATCGAATAATCCATTCACCAAGTCCTTAGAAATTGTAACAGACCCGGTATCTTCGATATCGCACGCTATCCAGGTCTTTATTCCTGGACCGTGGTTGTTTAATTTGACTTCCATGCGCATACGCGTGGGTAAATCGTCTGACAATGGGGGCCAGGTGACCTCCATCGGCTCGCCTTGCTCGGCTGTTACCGCTTCTTGTGAAACGCCCAGGTAATCGATGCCGCGGCCTCGAAGTGCAAATGGCTCAAACTCCCCACCTGTTGCTTTGAAATAAATATCTGCGCCCCGTTCACACCCTATCTCGGGGAGCGGGTCCAGGTTGGTATAGAAATTCGAAATATTGGGAGTCATTGTTACGGTATTTTTACATCCCTCGATGGTGATGGTCCCCACGTCCTGGTTTGTCGGAGCGTCAAAACATTCGTTGTCCGGACCGCACGTTTGGAGCGGAGAGCAGGGTGGATCACATTCGTAAACCGGTGCTTGAAGCAGCTGGCACCCGCCTTGGGTCTGCAGGACAATCGGAATGGTCGTGGGCTTAATGATATCTGCTACGTATCCCTCCACGCCAGTAAAGGGATCCACATCGCCCTGGGCTGATTGGAGCATGATTTTGAACGTACCGTGGTGGGTGTCGTAGGGGCACAGCTCGTAGGCATCATACGCGCTGTCCGTGTCATCCTCATCCGTGTCCTCGGTATCCGTGGCAGTATCGGTTGATTCATCCTCATCCGAACCGTTGGTATCAATCGGCTCGTCTGCATCGTTCGAACCACATGCCATTGTAGTAAAGAGAAGCACAAGACCCATCAGAAAAGTCGAGCATCGGTCCCTACCTGAACATAGAATCATTGAATAACTCCTCGATCTCAATCGACCCACACGCCTGGGTTTTCATATAGTTCCACGAACGCTCCAATTTGGGTCTTCGCACATGCGTTTTAACCCCGGAAAGAGATGATGAAATACCAGTTTTCATCAAATTCCAATTTTAATAATAAGGTGAACCCGTGGTATTTTCCAGATTTTCTTTTTGAAGATTTGGGCTTGGATTGCTATGTTAAGAGAGGGGGTAGGGAATGGTATGAAAGCGAAAAAAAACAAATTTATCCCGTTTCTTTTTCTTTTGGCGCTCGTTTTTGTCGTTTTTGGCTGTCGTCATGTGGACGCCTCTATGATGCATTCTAATGATGATTCTGTATCTGGTTCGACAAACAGCACAGATGCTGACAGCGACGCCACTGGCGACAGCGAAACCAGCGGAGATGTGGACAGTGACGGGGATACCGATGCTGACGGGGATAGCGACAGTCAAAGTGAAGATACAGACACGGATGAAGATTCAGGCTCAGATGTGGATTCAGATACAGATATCGACATAGATACGGACACCGACACTGAAACGGACGATCCGCTTGGCGGGATGCAGTTCTATTTTGGCAACTTCCACAGCCACACAGGGAACTCCGACGGCATGGGTACGCCTCATGAGGCGTTTGCCTGGGCCAGAGATATCGCGGGCTTTGACTTCTACGCAGTAACCGACCACGGCTATATGATAAACGACGCTGAATGGGACGAAGCGGGGCGTGCAGCAGAATTCTATAATGAAACCGGTGTGTTTGTCGCATTGCGCGGATTTGAATGGACACACCCTGCGGTAGGAGATATCTGCGCGTTCTGGACCCATGAATACATCGACCGTGTGCTGGCACCAGATCTCGACCTGATCTACGACTGGATCGACGCGGTCGGCGCACTTGCCCAGTTCAATCACCCAGGGCGAGAGCCGGACTTGTTCAACTATCTTACGATCGACAAAGATGTGGCAGACAATTTTTATGCCATCGAAACTGGTAATAAAGACCAAGGCATTAACGACGGCACCTACATTAACTACTATTCCATTGCACTTGATCGCGGCTGGCGCGTCGCGCCGACAAACAATCAGGACAACCACAGCTTGAAAGCCAACAGTCATCGGTCGGTCTACATCGGCCACACGCTCAGCAAGTGGTCCTTATTCGAAGCAATGAAGGCGCGACGCATCTACGCGACCGATGATCCCAACATGAAAATTATATTTAAAACAGATGCCTTCTGGATGGGCTCTGAACTGCCACTGCCGTCAAGGCCGATCACATTCTTCGTCCAAGTCATTGACGACGAACCGATCACCCTGGTGGAAATCATTTCCAATGGCGGCATCACAGTAGCTGAATTCAAACCTGAGGCCAATGCCACGTCTGTCACCTGGCAACCCAAACTGCAACCAAAGCGGGGTTACTACTACGTCCAGGTCACTGAAAAAGATGTATTCGACGATGATGGAGAATATCAGCTCGCTGTCACAGCGCCGATTTGGATCAACTAAACGCGCCATAAATCTGATGAGAGCAGAATAATTGAACCGGTTTGCTGGTCAACCGGCACTCTCTATAGTGATGAGGCGTGATGCGTGCACAAGGGACAAAACAGGGAGCCCAGGTTATTCCGCTGCGGCGCAACACACAACATAACCACGCACTCGTCGCAGGCCTGGTCAGCGGGGATCCAGTTGCAACAGCAGCGCTTTACGATCGGTTTGGCGACCTGATCAATCGCTACATCTGGCGGCTGCTCGGAGCAGATCAGGAGCACGACGATGTGGTGCATCAGGTTTTTATTAACATTCTTTCTTCGGCAAAAAAAATAAGGAATCCAAGTAGTTTGGAAGATTGGATCATCGGCGTTACCATCAATACCGCGCGTCGGGAGATACGCAATAGAAAGTACCGCAGGATGCTCATTCCCACGCCAGAGCCGCTCAGCTATGCCAAAGACAGCACAGATACCAGTCAACAACTGATGACGAGGCGCGTGTTTGCAATTCTTAGACAAATGAAGACAGATGATCATATCGCTTTTATTCTAAGGTTTGTCGAGGGCCACACCCTGGGGGAAGTGGCTGTTGCAGCTGGATATTCCCTGGCAACGGCCAAGCGAAGGATTGCTCGGGCCAAAAAGGAATTCTTAGAGCGGGCCAAAAAGGACGTGGTGTTGGCGGCACTTATTCAGGATAAAGCAAGATGACGGATGAGAACGAAATGCTGAAGCAGGTGGGGGAAACCCTGGCCAAGGCGCTCGGGACCGGACCTTCAGATGCCCGTCGGTTGGCCCAGCAGAGAGACCTGTTATCGGTTAGCGCGACAGTACCCAGATCCAGGAAAAAACAGATACTAGCTTGGTCTGCTGCCAGTGCTGCGCTTATCGCAGGTGCCTGCCTTATTGGATTCTACGCCGTGCAACAGCCTTTGCATTTCTGGCTAGGGGAGCAGATGGCCAAAGGCAATGTGGGATCGCGTTTAGAAACACCGCAGGACCGGGAGTTGCCGATTGTGTTCGAAGGAGGGAGCACCTTGGTGCTTGGCGCCAAGACATCGGCAACTATCGTTTCATCGACCCGCAAAAACGTTCGGGTTGCCCTGGCCGATGGTACTGTTCGCGCCCGCATCAAAGGCGATGGCAAGACAAGCTGGGTGTTGCATGCAGGGCCGTATCAGGTTTCGGTCTTGGGGACAATCTTTAACGCCCGTTGGAACGCCACTACATCGGTGTTTAAGGTGGGGGTTGAAAAGGGACTGGTCCTCGTCAGTGGCACCCGGCTCAATAAAAGCGGCATTCGATTGGCCGCGGGAAACCACTTGATAGCAGACGGCGACAGTGTCACGCTGTCCCCTGATCCGCACCCTCGACTGGACAATAGACCGGACACGCCTGTGGATTCTTCAAATGCCGAGGTGGCAGCAGTATTTCAGCAAGGAGAAACAATAGAAGATAATTTAATGCCTCGTGAAAGGGCAAGTGACCGGGCATCTGACAGGGGCTCCTCAGGTGCGGCTCGAAAATCGCAGCTGACTGGAAAAGACCACTCCGAAGACTGGGTGGCTCTTTGCAGATCCAAGAATTATGCCAGTGCAATTGAGGTGGCTGCTAAAGTTGGCATCAAAACGGTCATCAATAGATCAGACGTAGAAGATCTGTGGCAGCTCGCCAATGCAGCGCGCTATATGCATCGCGATGCACTGGCTAAGCAGCTGCTACTTGCCATACGCCAGCGCTTTGGCAATTCCCTGCGTGGGCAAGCAGCCACATTCCTGCTCGGACGCGTCGAGATCGAGCTCAGGGAAAATCCGATCACTGCCCAAAAATGGTTCCGAACCTACCTCAGGGAGAATCCAAAGGGCCCCTTGAGAGAGGAGGCGCTGGGCAGGTTGATGGATGCCTGCCACAAGGCAGGCCAAACGGCCGAGGCGACTGATACTGCACGCCGATATCAGTCCCTCTACCCCAATGGCGCCTTCTCAGAGATGGCCCAATTCATTCTCACACAGTAGAATATCTTGAGAATATCAGGAGATGGGTGAGTGGCAAAATCCCATGTAGCGGTCTTTGGCCTTTGTGTCGTATTTAGCGCAGCCATACCGCGCGCTGCGGCCGGCACCAGCCCTGGGTCTTCGATTGTGCTGGTCAGCCTGAGAACCTGCTGCCCCAACCAAACTTGGCCAGAGGTAGAAAAATCAGTTTTGGAGGAGTTTGTCGCGTTGGGGGTTCCGGTAGAAACGGTCGATGGGGTCTATGGGACCGAGGAGGCGCAGCATTCCCAAATGACGGCCATTGCAGAGAAAAGCAAAGCAACGTGCGTCATCAGCATCTCCAGGCGAGTGGAAAACCCGTTCAAGGAAGCGGATCTTTGGATGACCCATCCTGAGACAGGAGAGATCACAACCCGGCGGTTGGGCCTTACCGGTAACACAGATTCTGAGCGCGTGGCCATTGCAGCGTTACAAGCAGTAGAGGCAATTCGCGCTGCTCTATTTGAGCAGCCAAGGCCCCAGATGAGTGATAAACCAACTCAGCAAGCCCCAGCCCCAGAGCCTCCCAAACTATTGACACACGAGCCACACCCAGCCGCGCGAGATATCCGGCAAGCAACGGCGCATCATCCCAGTATTGGGTTGGGTGTAGGCATGGGGGCGTCTGGGGCTCCTGGGGGGGCGGGGATTCTCGGATCTGCAGTAGCGGCGATCACGTGGCATCCCCTGGCCCTTTTCTCTATGGAAATCGACGGATCCCTATCCCTGTTGGGACGCGACATCGAGACGGACCGATCCACTTCGTCTTTCAGATATGCACTGGTTCGGGGGTGGGCATACGCAGAGCTGTTGAACGCTGGCCTTTTTCGGCCGTCCGTGGGCATTGGCGGGGGCGCTCTGTTCGCCTGGAGCGAGGGGCAATCCGCCTCGATAGAATATGCTGAAAAAAAAGACATCACGTCAGTGGCCCTTGTCGGCGCAACAGGGCGGATGGGATTGGTATTGTCTCAATATTTTTGGATCCGGGCTGGCATACGAGCCAGTGTGTGCCTGCCCGAAGTGACAGTTTATTTTGCCGGTGCCCCTGTGGCCCGGTTTGGCAAACCCTTGATCGAGGGGTTTTTGAATCTAGAGGTCGCATTATTTCAATAGCGAAGGAGAATACCCTATGAGAATGAAACCGCTTTCTAAAGCCCTTCAACGCAGCTTGATCAGTATTGCTGTGGCGGCTTTTTTCACGACATGCGACGGGGAGGACGAAGACAGCGATGCAAATAACGACCCCCTATCTGAATACAATGCTTGCGATCCCGCGCTTAAGGTAGGCGCGTTCCGGGTTGATTTGACAGAGAGCTATACCGGCGTGCAAGGCAGGGTATTGGATGGGGTTGTGCCGACTGATATTCCCAACATAGTTGAAGAAATGGGCGCGTGCCGCCTGCTGGAGCAGCCCAACTATATTTGCGATCCTGCCTGCGAAGCCGGAGAGGTGTGCAACAGCCAAGGAATGTGCATTCCCTATCCAGCGGGGCGCGATATGGGCACGGTCACGGTCACTGGCATGAAAACCACCGTGACCATGTCAGCCACAGCACCGACCTTTTTTTATACAAACCCGGGATCCTTGCCCCACCCTGGCTACGCGGAAGGGGCAAATATCACACTGGATGCCACAGGCAGTGAGGAAGACCCGTTTGTTTTGCGCGGTCAGGGCGTTGGCTTTCTCTCTATTTTGACGGAAAGTTTTTACATCAAGAAGGATACGCCAATAGAGGTTGCGTGGGCTCTACCAGCCGTGCCGTTGGGTACTGCAAGGGTCAGGATCACACTCAACCTCAACAACCACGGGGTGAGCCCAAAACGGATCCAGTGCGATACAGCAGATACGGGTTCCTTCTCAATCCCCGGAGACTTGATCACGCGGCTGATAGACCAAGGACTATCCGGCTTTCCAACGATTGGCCTGTCCAGGCATACCGCAGACGCAACCCAGATCGCGCCGGGCTGTGTCGAGTTCCTCGTTGTTTCGGAACTTTCGTTGCCAGTAGAAGTGGAAGGGGTGATCTCCTGCACTGACGATGGCGACTGTCCCCAAGGGCAGACCTGCAAGGATGATCTGACCTGTGGCTAATCTGCGATCAAGCGACACACGCCACCGACCCCAGGCCGGCTTCAGGGTTACACGTGCGTGAAGGTCTTGTTTCTTTCCTGTGAACCTATTTTCATTATTCGTGGTACTCTTCTCTTGGTTGAAAAGCCTAGGACCGAGCGGTCGCGCTAGATTTGAGAAAGGCTTCATCTATATGTCGGGTATGGAGAAAAAAAGTTTCGTATTTCCGCTTATTTCGTTTTTGTGGTTCGCCTGTTGCTTATCCTGCAACGGGGATACGACAGAGGCAAATTGGGAGTGCAGCATACCCGTGGGCACAACGCCGGACTATGCAACCCAAATCGGATGCGCAGAAGATTTTTTAGCATTGGCTTCAAGGCCACTTGACGCAGCGATACCAGGTGCCCGATCGACAAAAACAGTTGTGGATCGGGTGGACGGAGACGCATTATACTTTCAAAATAGCGCACTTTATCAGACGCATTGGGAGTTTGCTTCTGCCCATCTATCTGGCAACGGCAAGCCTATTGTGCCCCAGCTGGCATCGTTCAATACCACCGAGTACTACTCCCCATCGCGGCGATTTTTACTCGGCGCACTGACTTATTACGAAGGGCCGAATATCTACTGCTACGAGATAGCGCCCTATGATACGTCAACGGCCGATATGATAACCGCAGCCTATCAATACATTGCTGAAAACGCATTCATTCAAGACAACCTGTTCTTTCACCCGACCTCTGAAACGGTTGAGCTGGAAGCTGCCAAATTACCGGACCATATCCGCGTGATCAGTACAGAAGAATTATTTGAGGGCATCGACTACCAGCCCTTGAATTTGGGCGTTAGCATGGGGCAACTGCGGTTCTTGACAGCTGAAGACTTGGAAGTCGGCAATGTCTCGTTTCGCGACATTGCCGTATTGGACGCGGTGCCCAACGATATTTCGGTTGTCATGGGCATTATTACAACTGATTTCCAAACACCCCTGTCCCATATCAATGTGCTCTCTCAAAATCGGGGCACCCCCAACATGGGCCTCAAGGGCGCGTTCACAGACGCGACCCTGCGCGCATTGGCGGGCAAGTGGGTGCGGTTAGATGTTGGCCCTTTCGAGTATTCAATAACCGAAGTATCAAAGGCTGAGGCCGATGCCTGGTGGGAGGCAAACAAGCCCACTGAGATCATTGTTCCGACCATGGATCTCACTACCACTGCCTTTAAGAATATTGAGGATATGCTCGATATTGAAACCTTGGGCCTGGGTCCTGCCCTGGCCGCGGCCATTCCCGCGTATGGCGGTAAAGCCAGTCATTTCGGTGCGTTTCCCCATATGGACAGCCAAAAGGTACCATTCCCCAAGGCATTTGCGATCCCTATCTACTATTATCGGCAATTCATGGAGGAAAATGGCTTTGATGCGGTCATTGACGGCTTGATGGCAGATGAAGCATTTCAAAATGATCCGATGGTGCGCAAAGCTGCCCTTAAAGATTTTAAAGACCAAATGAAATTGGCGCCGATCAGAGAAGACTTTCTGTTTATGGTCGAGGGCAAGATCCAGGCAGAGTATCCCAGCATACGGATGCGGTTCCGATCGAGCACCAACTGCGAGGATCTGGATGGGTTTACCGGCGCTGGGCTCTACACTTCAAAAAGCGGGGATCCAAGCGACCCCGCCTACCCAGTGGCAGATGCCATCCGCTCTGTTTGGGCGAGCGTGTGGAATTTTCGCGCGTTCGAAGAGCGGGCCTACCGCAGCATCGACCACAAGGCAGTGGGCATGGCCCTACTGGTTCACCGCTCTTTTCCAGCAGAAGAGGTCAATGGGGTGGCCGTGACTGGCAATATATTTGACGCGCAGGGGCTGGAACCGGGATTCTACGTCAACGTTCAGGTTGGCGAGGTCTCGGTGGTAATCCCACCGCCAGGCGTTACCAGTGATCAGTTCATCCTGCACTACGCGATGCCGGGCCAGCCGATTGTCTTCATCGATCACTCCAATCTCGTCCAGCCCAATCAAAACGTGCTGACAAGGTCCCAAATCCTAGAGCTGGGCGCTGGCTTGGATGAAATCCATACTTTTTTTAACGGCCTATACGGGCCGAGCACGCCAGATCATTTCTATGCCATGGATGTGGAATTCAAGTTCGATGGAGACCCGGGTGAAACACCAGCGCTTTTTATCAAACAAGCAAGACCCTATCCCGGCTGGGGAATGAATTAGTGATATGTCAAACGAATTTTGTCGGGTGAAGATAGCCAATTCCCCCTTGAAAAAGGGGGGAAGGGGGATTTTGTCACCTCGCAATGCCATGGGAACTGACGAAATCCCCCCGGCCCTTTGCCACAATGGCATTCGGTTAAGGATTTTTGGGTGTTTTTATAGCGTAGGATCGCCAGAAAAGAATCCCCCTTGAAAAAGGGGGCAGGGGGATTTTCAATTGTCCAAGCAATTGTTTTCAAAGGTAAA
>JASJCT010000078.1 GCA_030065855.1 Myxococcota bacterium | reverse complement strand
AACGAAGTAGTTGACTGAAGATGCTCGCTGTCTTTACCATATTGAAGCCCTCCTTTGGCTTTTGACAGCGGCATTATGCCGTATTCATTGGAGGGCGTTTTCATTTTCTTTCAGCTCAAATCCTGTTTTGGACAGTAGTGTATTGGAGATGAGTAAATTTTTAATGCCCTTTTCATACATTCTATTTTGGGCATCTCGGAGATCTGCCTGGTATTCATCCCAAGTGGCTGGCTCATTATTAAAATGATAATCACGATAAACCAAGTGCGTCCATTCATGTCTGGGGTGTTTACCAGCACCGTCGTCTATACCGGGCCCTTGTCTTTCAAGTACAATCCCCTTTGAAAAATACTGTACTGTACAATTCTTTATGGTTACCCGGTTTGTCTCGGGGAAAATCTCGTTGTTGCCAGGATCCAAGTCGTCAGGATCCAAGACAACAATACCATAGGACTTGGGTCCTGTGCCGCCCTGCAACAGTGAGGTTCTATCAGCTGTCCTGCCGTCAATCGTACCTCCGTTACAGTCAAGCGTTACATCGCTTTTAGCTATTTTAACCTGGCCGTGGAACGTGCATGCGGAGCTGAATGTGATATCTTCATCAACGATGCCGTCAAAGCTTTCGCAATCAACAACAGCTGCATGGCTTTGAGACAGAGGCAACAGTAACAAAATTGTTACTATTGAAATAGTAATCAAATGAGTTTGTGTCTTGCTGGTTTGCATATTTTGCTCCTCCTTTGAAAAAGATCTAACAGGCAGAATATATTCTAATGTACCTAATGTCAAGTGTGAAGTTTGTTTGACGATTTGTTATCGAAACAGTGAGCAAAAGGCGAAAAGCTACCAGATGGACCCTGAAAAAGCCTCATTCTGCTTAGTGAGAAGGGGGAAAAAGGCCTCTAGTTTTTACCATGGACTTCAGATTCATGGGAATAATTGGGATGCATTGTGGCGAAGTCGAGCCGATATGTGTACTAATAGCTCCCCATGGATGGTCCAAAGGAAATTCGCTGGGGTGCCGGGCTCATCAATCTCAGCGTGGTCTATGTCATCTGGGGCAGTACTTACCTGGCCATCAGGGTCGCGGTGCGAGAGGGGAGCGGTATCGACCCCTTCTTTTTGGGCGCGAGCCGAACCCTAGTGGCGGGGATGCTGCTTCTTTTGTGGAATGCGTTGCGTAATAACAGGCTGCGGGTCAGCCAGGGGGAATTGGCTGTCCTGGCGGTATCGGGACTGCTGCTGTGGCTCGGTGGTAACGGTCTGGTCAATTGGGCCGCGCAGCACGCGGATTCAGGCTACGCGGCGCTGCTGGTGGGGACGATGCCCATTTGGGTGGCGTTGATCGAGTCCGTTGTAGATAGAAAACCACCATCGGTGATGCTCCTCGGTTCTCTCGTGCTTGGGTTTGGCGGGCTTGGGTTGCTAACGTATCCGAAATTGCATGATGCCGGCCGAGCAGATGTCTGGGCGGTGATCGCGCTGCTCGCAGCGCCGCTCTGTTGGGGCGCCGGATCTGTTCTGCAAACGAGAAGACCTGTGCAGCTCAGCCCTACAGCGAGCTCGGCCTACCAACAACTGTTCGGGGCAGTTGGTTTCTTTGCAGTGTCCTATCTTGCCGGCGAAAGCGCGATGAATCCAGTCCCTGAAGCCTGGCTGGCGTGGATCTACTTGGTGATAGCTGGCTCGCTCGTTGCGTTCACCTGCTTTATCTTTTCTCTAAGAATACTACCGACCCCGGTGGTCATGACCTACGCCTATGTCAACCCGGTGATCGCCGTGTTCCTCGGATGGCTACTACTCGATGAGCCGGTCTCCGGCTGGACCCTGGGCGGTGCCGCCCTGATTCTGCTGGGGGTTGCTGGCGTGTTTCGTTCGAAAAGAGCCTGAGCAAGCATCGTGAAATAGGTTCAAGTGGGCTCGGTCCCTTAGAGGCGCCGTAGGCGAGAAACCTCTCGCACCAGCGGTATTGCCACGCCCACGGCGAGAACAGCGGCTATGATCAGGACCCAGGTCTGATCCACCCCTTTCAGCCCTATGGCAGCAGAGGCCGCTCGGACAATCCCGGTAACGCCGATGAGCAGGGCGGCCAGGCAAGAGAAGCCGATGGCCGCATTGGCTTTGAAGCCGTTGAGGTGCTTAGATCCCATCAGGCTCCGGTCGTTGGTCGCGATCAACAGGAACAGGGCGACCAGGGGCAGGATTACACCGTTTAGCGCCTGAGCCAGGATGATCACCGGGATCGGCTTAACCCCGGTCAGTCCGAACAGGAGCCCAATGGCCAGCACCCCGAGCCAGATGCGCCGAAACCACCAGGAGGTCGTGCCCCTGTCAGGTGCCTCCCCAGCCATGCTCTGAACCGAAAAGGCAGCAGCCAGGGGGGCGGTAACAGCTGATGAAAGGCCCGCGCAGAACAGGCCAAAGGCGAACTGGACTGGGGCAAGGGAGCCCAGCTCAGCGCTGAGGGCGTTCGAGATGGCCGGGTAGGAGAGCGCTCCCTCAACAGCCGTGCCCACCACCAGCACTGCGATCGATATTAGCCCGCCCAGGGGGATGGCCACAGACAGGCCGAGCCGCACTTCTGCCAAGGTGTGGCCGCGGGCCAATCCAGAGCCCAAAAAGAGGTTGTAGGGCACCACGGTAGTGCCGATGAGCCCGAGCACCAGGGTCGACGCCCCATCGGGCAGCCTTGGGTAGAGGGCCCCAGACAGCAGCGCGCTCGGAGATGGCCGCATCTCGATGGCGCAAAGGATGAACCCCACCCCCATCAGGGCGACGATGACCCCCATGCATCGGGCGACCCGATCCGGACTCCCCGAGAAGAGCACTGCAGCTGCGATGCCCCCGGTGATCAGGGTCAGCACCTCGGTCGAGAGCTCGAGGCCCAGGCCAGCCCCGGCCACAGCGCCCAGGATGTTGCCGGCCTCGTAAGCTGCGCAGCCCAGCACCACTGCCGCGACCACAGCAAAGGGAACTGCACAACCGAATCGCTGGCGCATGGCCTGGCCCAGGCTGAGCCCAGAGACCACTGTGAGGCGGGCACTGGCCTCCTGGAGCGCCAGGCAGGCAAAGGTGGAGAACACGAGCGCCCAGAGGAGATCGAAACCAAATCCAGCACCGGCCGCGGCCGCGGTGGTAACCGTTCCCGGGCCTATGAACGCGGCGCTGATCGCCCCAAAAACGAGTATGGGCAGCAGGCGCTTCATTTCTGGGGCGACGCCTTCTTGCCGTAACCACCGCCCCCTGGGGTTTCGAGTACCAGGCGGTCGCCTGGGCCCACCGAACAGGTGTCGATTGCCCCGAGTACGTGTTCGGTCCCGTCTGCTCGGTAGATGCGCTGGGCGCCGGGCTTGCCCGGACCTCCGCCGGCCAAGCCCAAGGGCCCCTGGGTTCGATGCTGGCTTAGGATGGACAGAGAAAGGGGGGCCAGGAAACTGAGCTCGCGGATGGCGCCGTCGCCCCCCTGGTATCTCCCTTCACCGCCCGAGCCCTTGCGAATCGCAAATCGCTCCACGCGAACCGGGTAGCGGTGCTCGATAATCTCCGGGTCGGTGATGCGGGTGTTGGTCATGTGGCTGTGCACTGCGCTCGCACCAGCGAAGCCCGGTCCGGCGCCGCAGCCACCGCAGACGGTTTCGTAGTAGCTGACCGATGCATCGCCGAACAGCACGTTGTTCATGGTTCCTTGGCTCGAAGCGGCCAGGCCGAGCACGCGCAACAGGGCATTGACCAGGCGTTGACTGGTCTCCACGTTGCCGCCCACAACAGCCGGTGCCTCGGCCGGATCGTCGGGAAATGCGGGATTGAGCAGCCCTGGTTGGATCTCCAGATCGACCGCGCACATCAACCCTTCGTTAAGGGGCAATGGCTCGTCGATCAGCAGCCGTAAGACGTAGAGCACGGCGCTGTTCACAATGGCCGGTGTGGCGTTCAGGTTGCCCGGATGAACGCGGCCGTCGCTGGCAAATGCGAGCTTTGCCCGATCCCCATTGACTTCGAGTGCCACCTGGAGTCTCGCGCCATCGTCGAGCACCTCGGTCGTTTCCGACCGACCATCTGGAATCCGTGCCAGGGCGGCTCGAATGCTCTGCTCTGCTCGGTTTTTTAAGCGCTCCATGTAATAGCCGACGGTCTCTTTGCCCTTGTCCGCGGCGAGCGCCCGTAGGGCGGTCCCACCGCTCGTGTTGGCGGCCAGGGCAGCGGCCAGATCAGCCAGATTGTCCGCAACGGTGCGGGTGGGAAAAGGACCGCCGAGCAGGATTTCGCGTATCTCCTCCCAGCGGGCAGTGCCTCCCTTGACCAGATAGGTAGGCGGCATCACCACCCCTTCCTGGGCGAGCCGAGTGGCCGCAGGGGGCATTGAGCCGGGTAGGGTGCCGCCGATCTCGGCGTGGTGAGCCCGGCTCGCCACATAGCCAAGCAGCGTTCGATCTTCGCTGTGCACCGCTGATACTAGCGTGACGTCCGGCAGGTGGGAGCCGCCAAAGCTCGGGTGGTTGGTCACCACCGTGTCCCCGGGGCCCAGGGGCATGTACCGAGTGATCTCTCGTACACAGATGCCCATGGAGCCCAGGTGCACTGGAATGTGGGGTGCGTTGACAATCAGCTCCCCTTTTGGATCGAGCAGGGCGCAGGAGAAGTCGAGACGCTCCTTTACGTTCGTGGATATGGCAGTCCGCCGCAGCGCTTCTCCCATCTCCCGGGCGATGGTCTCGAATCGGTGGGTGTAGAGCTCCTGGAGCACGGCGTCGGGCTTTGATCCGGGCTGATGGCTGTCTGATGCGCCGGTGTTTACTGCGATCAGAGCACCGGTATGGTCCATGGTCACCTGCCAGCCAGGCTCGATCACGGCAATGCTGTAGCGCTCCAGAACCAGGCAGGGCCCGTTGAACTCAGCGCCTGGAACGAGTTCCTCCCGATCGTAGACCAGCACCTGCTGCCAGGCGCCAGCGAACCGAACCCTTGCTGTTCTCGCCGGTGCCGGCGTGTAGGGCTGGGTCTTTGTGTGAGCGCGGGTGACTGCTATCGGGCGGGTAGAGGCAACTGCCCTCAGTGAGACCAGCTCGATGGTCCGTCCGGTCGGTAAGTGACCGAACACCTTTTGGTAGCGTTCCCGGAACGCTGCTTCCAAGTCTCCTCCCTCGGGCACGTTCACCTCCAATGTGGCGTCCTGCCCCATGAAGCGCAAGCTGGCGATGCGGCGACGTTGCTCGATATCGCCCGGCTCTACCCCTTCGGCTGTCAACAGCTGAGACGCCCGATCCCCTAGGTGGGCGAGCAGGGCTGGCACCTGGTTCCCTATCTCCGAAAGGGGCGCTAGGATCTGTTTTTCGGCAAACCGCTCCACCACGGCGCAACGAAGTCCCTGTGTACTGAGCAGGCCCGGATGGGGCGGTATCAGCACGCGTTCGGCGCCGAGGCGCTCGGCAACGGCCAAGGCGTGCTGTGGCCCTGCGCCGCCAAAAGCGACCACGGCGTATTCAGCGGGGTCATACCCCAGGCGTAGGGAGATGCGGCGAATCGCGTCGGCCATGCGCTGGTTGGCCAGCTCCAGGAAGCCCTCTAGGAGCGCCTCGGGATCGGCCTTTTCTCCTGTGGCGGCCGCCAGGGCCTCGCAGATGGTATTGAGGGCGTGTTGGGCAGCGGTCTCAACAATGGGAATCTCGAACCGGCTGTGATCCACGCGGCCGAGCAGCAGGTTCACATCGGTGATGGTCAACGGGCCACCCGCACCATAGCAGGCAGGACCTGGATCGGCGCTGGCACTTTCGGGACCCACCTTGAGACGGATGCCGTCAAAGGAGCAGATGGATCCCCCTCCGGCGGCCACGCTTTCGATAGCGAGCGCCGTAGCTGACAGATGGACGTCGCCTACCGCATGGTCGAAGATGTATTCGAAATCCCCGTCATACCGGGCCACATCCGTGCTGGTGCCGCCCATATCAAAGGCGATGAGGCGGGCGATGCCGCTCGCCCAGCCGGCCGCGGCAGCGCCGGCAATGCCCCCGGCCGGTCCGGAAAGCAGGCTGTCCTTGGCCCGAAAAGAACCGGCGCTGACAAGTCCCCCGGTGCTGGTCATGACAAACAGGGAACCCTGGGACAGGGTTGCGCGGATCTGCTGCAGGTAGGATTTGATCACCGGGCTCAGGTAGGCGTCCACCACGGCGGTCTCTGCCCTGAGTCCGATCTTGATGAACGGAACCAAATCAGCCGAGCAAGAGATGTGTGTGAATCCGGCCTGGTCGAGGCAGTCTGCGACTCGCTGCTCGTGCGCTGGATTCTTATCTGCGTGGAGCAGGGCCACGGCTGCGGTGCGATGCCCCTGTTCAGCCAGCTCCTGGGCGGCTTGTGCCACCACGTCTGCATCCAGGGGCAGGATCTCCTGGCCGGCTGCATCGAGTCGGCCGGGAACCGCCACAACTCTTGCGTAGACCGGTCTTGGCTTTTTCACTTCGAGCGCAAACAGATCTGGCCGCGCCTGGTTGCCGATCTCGAGCAGGTCTGTAAAACCGGTTGTCACAAACAGCACTGGCGGTGTGCCCGTTTTGGTCAGGAGCGCATTGGTGCCCCGGGTGGTGGCCAAACGCATGGCGATTGGGGGTAGGGGGCTGTCCGCAGGGGTATCGGTGATCAACCGGGCGGCCAGGAGCGGCGCCTCCTCGGGCGACAGCAACTCAAACGGCGTCTCTGCTGCCACAGGCCGGTCCAGGGGCCGGTCCAGCTCCAGTAGATGGGCCTCGGAGAGGTAGCTGATCACTTGCCGCCGATTATCAGTGCCATCCAGCAACCGGAACACGAACCCGTTTACAAACCGATCCGGACCGGACCAAGCGGTCTCCACTGTGAGCCGCCGGCTGTCTTTGCATTTTACAATGCGGCCCCGAAGGGCGCTGGAACTGAGCACCTTGACCCGCTTTTCTCGCCCTTGGCCGTCCACTGCCAGGCAGTCGGTAAAGGTACCCCCGGTGTCCACGAAGATCTCCCACTGGTGCCACCCCAATTTCACTGTTCGCCTTCTCTTCCAGGGTGGTAAACAGCCCTGGCTCGCGCCTCCACTGCTTCGCGGTAATAGGCCGCGTCTTTGAATTGCCCGGCCGCATAGGGTTTTGCCTGATCGGCAAAGTGCGGCGACCCGGGGTCCGCGCTTTGTCCACCAGCCAGCAGGGTTTTGGCCTTGACCTTGGGGCCGAACTCAACCACGGCCACAAAGCTGTTGCCTGATGTTCCATAGATCCGTTTGGTGTTCGCAAATGGCTTGGCCCCAAAAGAGGCCAAGGCGCCCCACTTTCCCGAGGCCAGGCCAATGGGCAGGCTGGGCCCTGCGTCGTCAAAGTGCTGCTCGATGTCGCCGGTCAGCCGCTGATATCGATTGATCTCCCCCCACGGCACGTTCCAGTGACCAAAGTCCTGGGTGAGCTGGGCTACGACCCGGGCCAAGAGGGCCAGCTGCTTGTTCCCAGTAACGCGATCCGCCTGGTAACGGAATTTTTCGATGGTATTGAGGTCTTCTGGAAAGTCATCCTGTGCCAGGCACAGATCAGCGTAAAAATGCATCAGCGACATGGCCACCGAGTCCGCGTCAACTCTGAGGTCCCACTGCCTGAGGACGTCAATAGGGTCCTTTAGGTCGGGATATGCCGCTTTGTGCCCTTCAAATGCCGAAACCAATCCAGGTACCAGAGCTTCGAAACCCGGCAGGTAGGGATCATATGCCAAGGCGATCAGCCTATCGAGGGTCAGGGCATCTGCTGTCTCCAGCAGTCGGATGGCGTGGATGGCGCGAAAATTTTCCCGATCTATCGACATGTACCTTGGATAATCCGTCTTGTTGGGGCTGTTTGCGCCGGCAGCGGTAAATGGCGTGGAATTGCAATTTTGGATCCAGCCGTTGGGCGGGTTGAGCAGGGTGATGGACTCATCCACTGTGTGAAGGCCCTGCCAGTCGGTTGCTGGATTGCTCCCATCAACGGGTTTGGAAAAGTCAAACCGGGTATCCCGTTTGGGAATGAAATTGCCGTGATAGTAGGCAATATTGCCCTGGGCATCTGCATAGACCGTGTTGTTTGATGAGTTCGTGCGGATATCCATCATGTTTCTAAAGCCAGCGTGGTCGGTCTGCTTGGTGCGAAGATAGGATTGGGTCAGGGCCTTAACCGGCTCCCACATCAGGGCAGTGGACACCCAGTGATCCCCAATCTTGTGGGTAATCGGACCGCGATGGGTTCGATACATGGTAAAGGACTTCTCCCCCATCTGGTTTTCATCGCGAAACTTAAGGGTAACCGGTATTGCCTGAATCGGCCGTTCCTGATCTCCATACTTATAAAAATACTGCCCATCCCTTTCGATGATAGTCTCGAGGTATTCGTCGATCACATCTGTATAGGTTGAGGTGTGCATCCAGCCCGTCTTTTCGTTAAACCCCTGGTAGATAAAGAACTGCCCCCAAGTGACCGCCCCATAGGCGTTGAGGTTCTCTTTGCTCACCACATGGTACTCGCCGCGAAAGAAAAAGGTGGTATGGGGATTGATCAGCAACATGGGGTGTCCAGATGCGGTCAGTTTTTCTGAGATGGCAAAACCATTGGAGCCACGAGGCTCTTGCAGGGGATTGATGTCATGCTTGACAAGCGGCTGTGAGGCTGCACTGCCGTGTTCATAAAAGGCCTGAACCCCTTCGATCGAGACCCGCTCGATATCACCGCCAATAGACCCTTCGCTAAAATACATGGGCATCCACGGCTCAAACCGATCGAGGCCTTTGGGGGTGACCTCTGGATGGGTGTAAAGGTAGTAATTAATGCCGTCGGCAAAGGCGATACAGAGTTTTTTGAGCCACTCGGGCGCGCTGTCAAAGTGGGCCACGGCTTCGTCTCGGGTCATGAAGAGCCGGGCGCGCAAGTCACTGTAAAGCGCCCCTTTGCCCTCGACTTGGGCCAGCCGACCAATGGCCCAGAGGTAGTTGCGCTCTACCCGGTAAAAGTCGTCTTCACACTGGGCGTAGACTAGACCGAACACCGCATCTGCGTCGCTTTCCCCATACACATGCGCCACGCCGAAATCATCCCGAAAAATGGTCACCCGCGCGGCCTGCGCTTCCCATCGTGCTACATCTGGATGCTGGTCCGCGCGTTGGGTCTGTTCAGGATTGTTTACTGGCGAATGAGCCGGACAGGAGATTTGAAAGACAGCCCATAAAAACAAAAGCACTCGAAGGATGGTATTTTTTTTCATACCGGGAAAGCTACGCAAAAACCAAAGGAAGCGTCAAGCAAAGGAAATAATGCATTCCGTGTGATGATTTTCGATTCAAAATTTGCATACTATAGGCTGTACATTGGAGGGATGTGGTCATGAATACAGCACTGGTGAATATAATTATTGCTTTGTTCTTATCGCTGATTTTCGCACCCTTTCCTGCTGCTGCCTCTCCAGCACCCGCATCTGACCCACCCCTTAGCCCGCGGATAGCCAACTATGATATTGATGTGCGTCTGGATACAGCGCATCGATTGCTGCACGGTGAGCAAGTCCTTCGATGGCGCAATCCCTCTGGAGATGAGATCGGCGCACTCCAGTTTCACCTGTACCTCAATGCTTTTCGCAACACCCAATCCACAGCGTTTGTCGAAAACACGAACAACCGCCGCCGGCTAAAGACCAAAGCATACGAATGGGGCGGCATCGATGTGCACCGCATGGCCCTACCTTCGGGTCAAGATCTCACGGATAAAATCGAATTTATCCATCCGGACGACGATAACACCGAAGACAAGACCGTCATTCAGGTGCCCCTGCCCACGCCCCTGCTCCCTGGGCAAGAAATTGTCCTGCACATTGACTTCACTGCCAAGCTTCCCAGCCCACCAGTGCGCACCGGCGCAATGGAGGAATACGTTTTCGTGGCCCAGTGGTTTCCGAAAATAGGCGTTTATGAAGATGGCCAGTGGAACTGCCATCAGTTCCATGCATGGACTGAATTTTTCGCGGATTTCGGTGTTTACGATGTGCGCATCACCGTTCCCAAGGAACACATCGTCGGTGCCACAGGTATCGAAGTGGGCGTGGCTCAAAACGATGACGGCACTGCTACCCACCACTATCGCGCCGAGGATGTGCATGATTTTGCCTGGACCGCGAGCCCTGAATTCGTCGTGTTCCAAGGGCATATCCAGGACGTGGATATTCGCGTGTTGATGCAGCCCGACCACGTGGGCCAGGGCCCGAGGTATCTGGCAGCTGCAGCCAAGGCGATCGCCTACCTGCAGGATTGGATAGGTGATTATCCCTTTCCCAATCTCACCGTGGTCGATCCGCGCCGTCGGGCCTTGGGGTCGGGCGGCATGGAGTATCCCACGCTGATTACCGCAGGCACGACCTATGCAATGCCCACGGGCATCAGGTTTCCAGAGATCGTGATCATCCACGAGGTCGCCCACAACTACTGGTATCACCTGCTGGCCACCAATGAGTTCGAGGCCTCCTACCTGGACGAGGGGTTTACCCAATATGCAGAGCTAAAGATGCTGCAGGATTTCTACGGCGATGCCAATGCAATCGACTTCTTGGGCGTACAGCTATCTGCCACCTCGATGACCCGCGCGGGATATATGGCTGCCCCTGACCAGGATGTAACGGCGCGCCCGGCGTGGACTTACTATTCTGGGATCAGCTATCGCAACAACTCCTACCATAAGCCCGCCCTGGTGCTCCTCACTCTAGAGAACTACGTGGGCGAAAAGACCATGCAGGATATCCTGAGGACACATTTTGCCCGTTGGCAGTTCAAACACCCGACGCTAAGGGATTTTATTGACATCGCAGAGGAGGTGGCTGGAACGCATCTATCCCAATTTTTTCATCAGGCCTTTTACACCAATGCCGTGTTGGACTACGCGGTGGACGCTATTTCCACGGCACCGGTCAAAGAGCCGGCCGGGTATGATGTCACGTTGACCCCATTTTCCGATAAAGACATCCAGCCCCAGACAAAACCAGGTCAAGCACTGTATCGAAGCGAGGTAAATATCCGTCGTCTCGGCGCATTCACCTTCCCCGTCGAGGTGTTGATAACATTTGAAAGCGGAGAGACGAGGCTCGAGCAGTGGGATGGCAAAAATCTTTGGAAACGGTTTACATACATCAAACCGATTCGGATCAGATCTGCCGAAATCGATCCCAAATGCAACATCCCTCTGGATATTAACTTCACCAACAACAGCAAAACAATTGCGCCCATAGACAACGGCCTCGTAAAACAAGGAACAGCAGCCCTGTTTTTATTCCAGCTGTTGCTGGAGATGCCAGAACTCACCACCCTGGTCTCCCTTATCTCGAAGTTGCTTTAATCATGAGCACTGTATTTCATTGTATCGGTTTGGGTTTTCAGCGCTGGCTGTTGTGCAAGCAGTTGATAATCCCGTACTATGCAACCAATCTCGCTCTTGGCCTCATGGTGGTATTCCCGCTGTTGTTACTCGCTGATGCATTTCTTCAAAACAGCCTGATGGGCAACGCCCTTGCCTTGGGAATAAACTGGGATTTTTTATTTGAGCTGAGGCAGCACAATCGGCATGGGTTGAGAGCCCTGGCCGGCGTAGGGATTGTCGCTCTCGTTTTATACGGCGTAATGCTGCTGTTTCTATCCGGCGGGGTGTTTTCAGCACTGATGACTAGGCATCAGGTGACATTTGTTAAATTCATGGGCGACAGCGCGCTGTTTTTCGGACGGTTCGCGCGACTGGCCCTGATGAGCCTGCCTCTTTTTGCCCTGCTCATTGGCGCGGGTTATAGCGCCCACTTTTTCGAGTGGTTCTTTTGGCAAGGCGATGCATACGAATACATTGCCTTTGGGTTTTCTATTGCCAAAGTCGGGCTCAGCTATATGGGATTCCTCGTTTTTGGGCTGATTTTCGACTATGCCCGCATCGACATTGTGAAGCGAGATGAGAAGCAAGCGCGCAAGGCCCTTGGCCGCGCCCTAAGATTTGTCATTCAAAACTTTGGACACGCCATTGGCATCTCACTTGTTTTGGCACTTGTGGGCATGGCAGGCACAGCCCTTTGCCTCGGCGTAATAAACCCGTTCATCAGCCATCATCCCAACATGCTGGTCCTGGTGATCATTGTGCAGCAGATCTATATCGCCTTTCGCATCTCACTTCGCCTGGTGCGGTTCTCGAGCGAGATCGCGTTGTATGTGCCTTCCCCCTTTGAAAAACTAACTATTACCCATACTTGACACCGGGGCCTCATACACGACGCAACCTATCTCTATGGAGCCCCCACCCCGGCCCTCCCCCGGTGGACGTCTGGACATTGGGGGAGGGGGACTGAAAGAAGAGGCAATAAAGAACATGTGCTGACTGCGGTATTCACCCTCCCCCAGCGTTCAATTGTCCACCGGGGGAGGGCCGGGGTGGGGGCTCCGCGCCGGGGGCGTTTTATCAGGGACCGTCTGCATTCACCACTGGATACCTGCTGGGCCGGGTCGAGTATATCAGCCGGTTCAGCGCTTTGGTGTACGCTCGTGCACTGGCCACGATGATGTCTGTCTCTGATGCGCGGCCGATAAACATGTTACCCTTCTCGTCCTCAATGCGAATCGTTACCTCTCCTTGGGCGTCAATGCCCTCGGTGATGGCTTTGATGCTGAACTCTGTGAGGGTCGGGACAATGCCTGTGATGCGGTTCATGGCTTGGTAGACAGCATCAATCGGCCCGGTGCCCGTGGCCGCGTCCTTTACGATGGCCCCGGTTGGATCTCGAAGCGTCAGCGTTGCGGTTGCAGTGGTGTTGTTGCCTGCGGATACCTGGATATGATCTAGGGTCCATGCGGGATTCTCCAGATCCCGCATTTGATCGATGAGGATGGCCTCGATATCGCGGTCATCGATATTGGCCTTTTTGTCCGACAGTGCCTGAACCGCATCAAACGCGCGCTCCAACTCCTCATCAGTCAACTCGAACCCCAGGTATGCCACCTTGTCTCTAAACGCCTGACGACCCGACAGCTTGCTGATGATAATTTGCGCCCCCTGGGGCACACCGATAGCCTCGGGATCAATCCTGCCCCTGGTTTCGTCTTGATGGGACATCTCGTCCCAGTGCATACCAGATCCATGGCGAAATGAATTCTTTCCGACAATGGCCTTGTTCCACTGAATGGGCATCCCCGAGCAGGTCTCGATTAGCTTGCTGGTGCGATAGATCTCCTTATGGTTGATGTCTGTATAGTAGTTCAGAAAATCTTTGCGCGTGCGAATCGCCATTGCTACTTCTTCCAAAGACGTATTCCCAGCGCGCTCGCCAATACCGTTCACCGTGACCTCGGCCTGACGAACCCCGTTTTGTATTGCCGATAGGGTATTGGCCGAACAGAGCCCCAAATCGTTGTGGGCATGGACACTGACGCGTGCCCGGTGGATATTGGAAACGTTTTTAAAAATATCCCTAAAGTACGTTCCAAATTCCTCGGGTATGGCATAGCCCACGGAATCGGGAACATTTATCGTCGTGGCGCCGGCGTTGATGCACGCTTCGATAATGCTGTAGAGGAATTGGGGATCGGTTCGCGTCGCGTCCATGGGGCTGAACTCCACGTTGCTGGTGAACTTAGTAGCGTAGCGAACCATGGACACCGCCTGGTCGAGGACTGTTGCTGGATCCATGCGCAATTGATGTTCGATCTGAATGGCGCTCGTATTGATAAACACATGGATGCGCGGATCTGCTGCTTCGCAAATTCCTTCCCAAGCAGCGTCTATATCCGCTGGAACAGCGCGCGCTAGGGCGCAAATTGAGGTCCCTCGTACCTCCTTGGAGATGGTCTTAACCGCTGCCATATCCCCAGGGGAAGAGATGGGAAATCCCGCCTCGATGACGTCCACACCGATCCGTTCCAGTTGTTTGGCGATCTCCAATTTTTCCTTTGGGGTAAACGCCACGCCTGCAGATTGCTCCCCATCCCTCAGGGTTGTGTCAAAAATGTAAATTTTCTCAGCCATGTCCTTCTCCATCAAAAAATCCCTAGAGGTACGGTTCTACCTTGTCTCGAACGAGTTTGTATTCCAGGGCATCCACCATGGCCTGCCAGCTCGCTTCGATAATGTTGTGGCTGACACCCACGGTTCCCCAAACATCACTGCCATCGCCTGAGCGAATCAATACCCTCACCACCGCGGCCGTGCCCTCGCCGCTGGACAGCACGCGCACCTTATAATCGAGCAGGCAGACTTTTTTTAAACAGGGATAAAACTTGTCTATTAGCTTGCGCAGGGTCTTGTCTATCGCGTGCACTGGACCATCCCCTTCTGCGCGGGCCTCTGCGACCACACCCCCGACCTCGAGCTTGATCCGGGCCGAGGCAAACTCGTCGAGCCCGACACGCTCGGTTTCCTCGGTGTTGCGCAAATCCACGTGCACATCCAAGTCGTGCAGGGTGAAATAGCGAGGCCGATAGCCCATGGCTTGATCCACCAAGAGCTTAAAAGACGCATCGGCGCCCTCAAATTGATACCCTTTGCTTTCCAGGTACTTCAGGCGATTGAGGACTATCTCAGTGGCCGCGTCATCACCGCTTAGATCGACGCCCACCTCTTTTGCCTTTAGGCATACACTGGCCTTGCCCGATAGATCCGATACCAGAATGCGATGTCGATTCCCGACAGCCGCTGGCTCGATGTGTTCATAGGTCCGGCGATCCTTCATTACCGCGTTGGCATGAATCCCGGCCTTGTGGGCAAACGCACTGCGGCCGACATAGGGCTGGTATTGCATGGGAGAGCGGTTGGCGATCTCGTCCACCGTATGGGCAACGTGGGTAAGGAGAGCGAGTTTTCCCGCCGGTAGGCAGGTGCATCCCTGTTTCAACTCAAGCGCTGGGATGATGGAAACGAGATTGGCGTTGCCGCACCGCTCTCCATATCCATTCATTGTTCCCTGAACCACCCGAACCCCGGCCCGCACAGCTGCCAGGGAATTGGCTACGGCCAGCTCAGCATCGTTGTGGGTATGGATGCCGAGCAGACAGTCGATCTCTTCACGAACCCGCTCCACCGCACGGGTCACATCTGGGGTTAGGGTGCCGCCGTTTGTATCGCAGAGCACGAGTTGATCAGCGCCCCCGTCTTTAGCTGTTGCTAATACCTTTATGGCATAGTCGGGATCATCGGCATATCCATCGAAAAAGTGCTCTGCGTCGAAGATGACTTCATGAACGCGGGGCTTTAGATAGGAGACGGTTTCCCAAATCAGGGCCAAGTTCTCTTCAGGGGAGATACCCAAGGCGTGGGTCGCTTGAAACCGCCAGGCCTTGCCAAATACGGTCACCACCGCTGTATCTGCATGAAGCAAGGCTTGAACACTGGGGTCGACCTCGCACTTATTTCCCGAGCGCCGCGTGGATCCAAACGCAGCTATCTTGGACGTCTTCAGGTCCAATTTGGACACTTGCTGAAAATACGCCTCATCCCTTGGGTTTGATCCGGGCCAGCCACCCTCGATATATGCGACCCCCAGCTCGTCGAAGAGCTGGGTCAGCGCAAGCTTATCAGGCAGGGAAAGGTGCATACCTTCGCTTTGTAAGCCATCGCGAAGGGTTGTTTCATATACGGATACGTTCATCATCTTCATCCCGTGTTTTCTTGCCCCAAAAAAAAAGCCCGCTCACTTGGTGAGCGGGCCTGCATGGGAACCGGCTTAGCTAGGCTACGGTCCGCCACACAGGCCCAAGCGCAGAATAATAATCGCGAGAATACCGGCTATCTCGGTGTGCGTGCGCTGGGTGGTGGCGAAACGCGTCATGTTCATTCAAACCTCAGACCCATCTATAAAGCTTGGGTGTGCCAGCGTCAACTCAAAATATACCTTTGACCCTATATTTATGCAAAAAAGGCCGCAGCGCAGGTGTTCTTTAGATGTTATAGATAGCTGGAAACGCGATTTGATAAAGGGGTCGGCATTGACTGAAGAAAAAGATACTGCAGCACTTCGACTCACCAAGACCGTCAAGGGGGCTGGGTGAGCGTCAAAGCTGGGTCCGGGAGACCTGGAAAAGGCGCTTTGTGGTCTTGAAATACCATCTTCCCCCAACCTATTGGTTGGCTTGGAGGTGCCAGACGATGCAGGGGTCTATCGCTTGACCGACGATCTGGCCATTATCCAAACGGTTGATTTCTTTACGCCAATTGTGGATGACCCCTATTCGTTCGGCAAGATCGCCGCGGCCAATGCCCTGAGCGATGTCTATGCAATGGGCGGCAGGCCGATAACGGCGATGAATCTCGTGGGATTTCCCCTGGCGACCATGGACATAGGGATATTGCGGGACATTCTCCGCGGTGGCATGGACATCCTCAAAGCAGCAGGCGTCACATTGGTAGGCGGCCACAGCATTGAGGATGCAGAGCTCAAGTACGGCCTCTCAGTGACCGGCACGGTCCATCCCCAAAAGGTCATAACCAATGTGGGTGGCCGGCCAGGAGATCGGCTGATTCTCACCAAGCCGATCGGCACCGGGATTATCAATACCGCCATCAAAGCAGGACAAGCCGATGACCTGACGATCTCGTCAGTCATCGACAAAATGTCCGAACTCAACCGGGCAGCGGCCGACATAATGGCTCGTAACCGCATCCACGCGTGCACAGATGTCACGGGCTTTGGCCTGCTCGGTCACATGGCCGAGATGATGCAAGGCGGGGATGTGGGGATTTGTATCGACCACACTGCCGTGCCCGTGTTTGCCAAAACGCCGGATTATGCGGAGATGGGATTGATACCAGGGGGGGCCTACAGAAATCGGGACTATCGCGCGCACATGGTCGATTTTGACACTGGCCTGCCCGCATGGGTACCCATTGTCTTTTTCGATCCCCAAACCTCGGGCGGCCTCATCATTGTCACACCTGAAGCTGATGCCCAGGGGCTTGTACAGGAAATCCACCTTGCCGGCGTATCTGATGCGGCCATCATCGGCGAAGTCGTCGACACTCCCAAGGGCCGGATTAGGGTGATCTAGTACTTTTTTATCAACGACATCTTCTTCAACACGTAAGGAATCCTCTCACAATGTAGGGCGCGGGTTTATCCCGCGCCGCATCTATCTCTGTTATGCGCCAGACGGCTGGGCGTAAAGCCCAGCCCTACGCCTTATTTGTTGCTCGCATTCAATATGTTAACATTAAATTTCTATGCCTGTAGATAACGCTTTGAGGAGGAAAAAGAGTGGAAAATCAACCCCGATTATCATGTCCAAGGACAATGTGTGTTTTCATTGGCTTGCTCATCGGCGCGCTCGTGGCTGTTATGGGTTGCGGCAGTGCACCTGCTAGCACTCCTGCCACTCCTAGCACTGCAGCACCCCAGCACCAACGCCCAAAACCCGTTTCCTCTCCAACTGTTTCAACGATCGAACATCCAAATAAGCTGACTGCGACGCATGCGTGCCCCAACATCACAGAGACCAGTAGACCCTGGCTGCTGCACCTCGAAAATTCAAAAAAGATAATGGCCGCAAAGAGCGCCCAGGAAGTCATTATCGTGAAATACGAGAACTGCCGACTCGACGTGCTTCCAGACTGCGGCCCCAAGGGCGTGTATGCGTTCACTCCCACCAAACGCACCCGAATTGACGACTATATCTACCAAAAGGAAGATCTGTTTGAGCGCCTGCCCATGGATGCCGAGGCGCTCGTGCCTGAATTCGATAAAGGGGGCATCTGGTCCGTGCAAGCGGCAAGGGTAGGCAATTACCAAGCCCCCTTGTCGAGTGTGGGCAAGAACCAGCTCTCTGCCCAATGCCAAGAGGCGACCCACTTCGTCAAAGGCATGATGGTCGGTGCCTATCGACTGGCCATCAACACCCAAAAAGGCGAAACCGCCACATCCGAGGTTGTCCGAACAGGCGGCGTGTTTGAACGGTGCCTCATCAGCCAAGTCGACGCCATGAGCCGGGCCTGCCAACATGTTTTAAAATTGCACCTCTCTCCCCTACTTCAAGCGTCTGCAATGCCGCCGTCCAAACCCCACCACCTATTGGACCAGTTTCCAGGATCTGAACGGGTAAAGCGGGTCGAAGCGCAGTACTTTGGCAAAGCCATGCAAGTGCCAACAGCGGGCGGTGTAAATATCGTGATCTTCTGGGGTAAGTCCAACACCAAGAAAGCAGGCGCTGATTCGTCAACGGCAGTGTTAAAGGAGACGGCATCGCTTTGGACCCATCTGGATAGACAAAAGATAACCATTATTGGCGCTGCAGTTGGCATGGATATTTTTGAGGCCCGAGAAAAACTCCAGAATACACCGTTGCCATTTCCAATCGTCGTAGACAGCGAAGGGGGCAAACTAACAGCTCGATACCACATTGGAGGGCAAACGCCGGCTATTTTTGTTATAGATAAAAACGGCTATGTGAGGTTCTTTGCCGACGGTTCCCCTGGCGACGCAGAAAAAGTAGTCGCCGCTGCCAATGCACTGGCATCTGGCGATTAGAGGAGTTGGAAATTGCAAATCGTCATCATCGGCAACGGCATATCGGGGATTACTGCCGCTCTCTCCATCCGCCGACAAAAGCCAGATTGGCGCATCTCTGTCATCTCAGACGAGTCTGACGTTTTTTTTTCTCGTCCTGCCCTGATGTATTTGTACTTGGGCCACATGCGCTTCGATGATGTTAAACCCTATGAGGACTGGGTGTGGGATGTGCAGCGCATCGAGCGCGTACGTGCCCGTGTCACCCAGGTGGATGTGACGTCCAAATCCCTGCACACTGAGGGCCGCGGAACAATATCCTACGACAAGCTAATCATCGCCACCGGGTCAGTAGCCAACAGGTTTGGATGGCCTGGACAGGATCTCAAGCGAGTGCACGGCATGGTCAGTCTGTCCGACCTGTCGTCCCTCGAGGACATTTCAGGAGAGCTAAAGCACGCGGTCCTTGTGGGGGGCGGATTGATCGGCGTCGAATTGGCTGAAATGCTCCACGCCCGCAACGTGGGGGTTACCATTTTGGCGCGCGAGCCCTCCTACTGGCTCAACGCCCTGCCGCGTGAAGAATCCCAACTGGTCAACCGCGTCATTCGCCATGAAGGCATCGACCTCAACCTGGGTTGCGAGCTCGACGAAATCCTTGGTGACAGCACGGGTCGCGCCTGTGGTGTCACCACCAAGGACGGCAGGCGCATCGACTGTCAGTTCGTGGGGTTAACCGCTGGCGTGCGCCCCAACCTCAGCGCCCTGCAGGGGTCGGAGATTGCAGCAGGTCGAGGCGTGTTGGTGGATTTTTCATTTCGAAGCACAAACACCGAGGATGTGTATGCCATTGGAGACTGCGCTGAGCTGGTGACGCCCGATGGAGCGCCCAATCGGATCGAACAGCTCTGGTACACGGGTAAAATGCACGGCAGTGTCGTCGCGGATGTGATCTGCGGCACCGAACGCACCTACGACAGGGGCATTCTGTATAACTCGGCCAAATTCATAGACTTGGAGTGGCACACCTACGGCCTCGTAAGTTCAGGGGCAGGTCCTGAACTGGTGTCTGGGGAGCAGCACCTCTATTGGGAAGACCCGCTTGGGCAGCGCTCCCTGCGCCTGATACACGCGGACGGCACCATTGTAGGCATCAATTGCATGGGCATTCGCTATCGCCATCGCGTGTGCGAGCAGTGGATAGCTGACAAGCGATCTGTAGACGACGTGATCGACCATCTACCAGAGGCCAACTTTGACCCAGAGTTCTATCGACGCCACGAGAATGCCGCGATCAGCTCCTTCAAGGAGCAATTGAGATGATAAAAATCCTGAGTTATTTTCTCATTGCCCTGGGGGCTGCCCAATTCGTCGGGGCGTTGTTTCACCATCCCATTGGCGGACAATGGCTCGCGTTGTTGCTCTGTTACGGCCCCTTGGCCCTGGGCATTCTGATCCTGCCGCTAGCCACCTATGGGGGCACGACCCCAGGCATTAAAAATAACCTCACCGTCACCCGCTACAAAGGCTGGCGCAGCCTTTCAGGGTGGATAGTCGCATTTGTATTGATCGGCTTTTATGTGTGTCTTTACTGGTTTCCAGCGGTGTTGCGCGGACCTATTGAGATGCTAGACCCCCTGTCAAAAGCCCATACGGGAAAGCCACCGGATCAATGGTATTTGTACGGATTCTTGTATACCTTTGCCGTACTCACCATGGGGGTTAGGTTTTATTATCGATACCGGCACAACCGATATCAGATTATCCGCAATGCCTCGGTGATGGCGATCCAGCTGGTGCTCGCGTTTGCCATACCTGGATTTCTAAAGGCGCTGCATCAGCCTGAATTTTACTTCACCTATTTCTGGCCCCTAAAGCCCAACTACCTCTATCCAGATACGGTCCAGAGCCTATCCAGTCATCCCGGGGGCTTGGGCACAGCCTTTGTTTTTTGGGCAACAGCAGTGAGTTTTGTAGGCGTGCCAGTATTGACCTATATTTGGGGCAAGCGCTGGTATTGCTCCTGGGTCTGCGGTTGTGGCGCCCTTGCCGAAACCCTGGGCGACCCGTTTCGCCATTTGTCCAACAAATCCCTAAAAGCGTGGCGATTCGAGCGCTGGTCCATTCACCTCGTGCTCGTCATTATCTTTTTGGGAACACTGTTGCTGTGGATCCAAGCAGGTACAGGCGGGAGTCTGTTGGGTCAGGCATCGCGGCAATTCAACAAGTGGTACGGGTTTATTGTGGGCGCGACCCTGGCCGGGGTGGTGGGCACCGGGTTTTATTCCCTCTTTGGTAATCGGGTGTGGTGTCGGTTCTTTTGTCCTCAGGCAGCAATTTTGGGCATTGTCCAAAGGTTTTTTTCTCGCTTTCGCATTACGACCAACGGTGATCAATGCATGTCCTGTGGCAACTGTTCGACCTACTGCGAGATGGGCATTGACGTGCGATATTACGCACAGCAAGGACAGAATATCGTCCGCGCATCCTGCGTGGGTTGCGGGATCTGCTCGGCTGTGTGCCCGCGGGGCGTGCTCAAGTTAGAAAACGGCAAGACCCACAAGGACCGGTACGACGGAGCAGACCGACCATTGCACGCCCTATGGCGATCCCTCACCTGGCGCTGATCTCGCATAAATGGTTTAGGGAAGGTTTAGGCTAGTGCCATGTCAAACGAAATTTGTCGGGTGAAGATAGAAAATTCCCCCTTGAAAAAGGGGGGAAGGGGGATTTTGTCACCTCGCAGTGCCAAGGGAAAAGACGAAATCCCCCCAGCCCCCTTTGCCAAAGGGGGAGGCTTTTTACCCGACATTGAGGATTGGACAGAGCACTAGTCGGAAATCATACCCTATTTTCGGACAACCTTTTTTTCGTTGTAGCCCCTCACCTCCAATGGTTTGTCCCCCTGTCACCCGGCAATCTTTTCGACAATGGCCGCAGGAACCGGAACATCACTGAGGGTTTTTCCGTAGTAGACCCACTGAATGGTTTTATCCGGACCCACCACAAACACCGCTGGAAGCTGGGTTTCCCGGCCTTCGAATTTTCCATGCCGGACCCCCTTGACCGTCGCATTTATGGTCGCCAACAAACCGGCTGGATGAAGGTATTTGAGAACCCCACCCGGCGCAACCCGATACAGCTGAAAGATCTCTTCCTGGGGATCGCAAACAATCGTGAACGGCCAATCTGCCTGGCTCGCAGAGGCCGCAATCGTGTCCGGCGAACTCTGCAAAAAAACAAACAACTGTACCCCCTTTTCTTCGAAAAGGCTGATCTCCAACTTCAAATTGGCCATCTCCACCTGGCACACCGGACAGCCAAGATACCTGAGGAAAACCAATACTGCTGTCTTTTTCCCTGCTGATGCATAAAAGTTCTGCCCGGTTTCCCAAGGAGTGTCATACACAAAATCCGCTGCCTTATCTCCCTGCTGTAGTTGAATTGTCATAAGTTGTACTCCTCTCTGATGGTTTTATTCGGTCTGCTCTTTCGGTCATTGTCCCGATTCTCGCCCAAGGCGACCCTGAGGCCAACAATTCTTGCAAATCTAGCTTGTGAATGTCAAAGCTGGCTGTTGGGAACGGCAGTGGGCAGGTGAAGTGGCGAGCTCGCTCCGGTCCACATAGACCACGTGCTGGAAGTAAAAGGAAGGAGTGGGGTGAAATGATGCGCGAAGAGCATGCGACTCTGCCACTGATTTTTCTGATATCGTGCAAAAATGAGAGGACGTTGGGTCTAGAAGTGCAACAATCGCGTAATGGTGCGGACGAGACCTGCGGTGCGCCCGATCGTCGAGCAGCCGCAACCACCTTCGTCATCAGCCCCATTGTCACCGTCGGCGTCACTATCGGAATCGCCGTCTGAATCACTGTCCGAGTCCGTATCTGAGTCACTGTCGGAATCACTGTCCGTATCCGTGTCGGTATCCGTGTCCGTGTCGGTGTCCGTATCCGTATCGGTATCCGTATCCGTATCCGTATCGGTGTCCGTATCCGTGTCCGTATCGGTATCCGTGTCAGTGTCGGTGTCGGTATCCGTGTCCGTATCGGTATCCGTGTCCGTACCCCAGGGATCGCCGCATTGATCACTGTACCCGCCGACCGGAGAATCCGCACACCAATTGCTCCAATTGGCACCGGATCCGGTATGATCTCCAGCCCAGAAACCACCGCAATCCTCGGTAGGATCCCAATCACCGGTTTCTGCATCAAAACAAGGGGTGATATCCACGCCGGTTTCCTGCTCAAAATAGGCGACGATTTGATCCGGGCGGTTGTAATTACAGGCCGAATTGCAAGGAGTGCCGGTCGTCCCTCCTAGAACAGTGCCGAAGTTGCGCCAGGTGCCATCATCCACTTTGATGAAGGCCGGACCACCGGAATCGCCTGGGCAGGGGGAAGGCATCACGCCTGGATCTCCCACGATAACCCGCTTGGCCTCTACGGTATTAATTGTCTGCGCTCCCCAGCGCAGGGTGCCGGAGCCGCCACCGTTGAAGCTGGTTTTGCCATATCCCGCGATGATCACAGGTGCGCCAACTTTAAGGTATTTTTCAACTTCACAACCCAATAAGATCGGGGTCACCGGCAAGTCGGTTACAGGTTCTTCCAGCAAGCATATTTTCGAGTCGTCGCTGAGGGACGTGTTTTCCACGCACCGCTCAATATTGACCGTGTGCTCATCTGCTTCAGTGCCAAACTTAACCGTTGACATGGAGCCGCAATGAACGGCAGAGGTAATGGCCCGGGGATGAACGAGGGTTGCGGTGCATCCACCGACATACCCGGTGGTGGGATAACCACATGTTTCAACAACTTGACCATCTACAATCCGCGTGCCTGTCTGTCGCTCGGTATGCCAGTCAAAAGCAAGCGCACCAGTGGAACAGATGAACAGTGCTGAGGTAGCAATGACAAAGGGAATCCTGTTTATCTTACGCCTTAATTGTTTCATTTTATTCTCCTTAGTTTAGAAATTGTTAGTTTAGGTGTTAAAAGCAACACTCTTTCGACAGTAATAACATTAGACCAATGTACCCAGTATTTGACTACCATTCAACAAGAAAACGATTCGCCTCCGTCCCTTGTTTGCTGGTTTAGGTTCTCTGGGCGACCCTTGCGCTCCTAGTGGTGATCTTTTGTCCGTCACTGATCTCTCTATCCATTGTTTTAGAAGTGTGCTATCGCTTGCGGGCTTACGTGCAAGAGGGCATTCATATGGCACAAGAAAAAGGAAAAATCACTTCCCAAAACGAGGACTTTCCCAAGTGGTATCAAGACGTTATCCGAGAGGGCGACTTGGCCGAGGCAGCCAAAGTGGTCAAGGGGTGCATGGTCATCAAGCCCCACGGGTTTGCTATTTGGGAGAAAATGCAGGCCGATTTGGATCGGCGGTTCAAGGAGACCGGTCATCAAAACGCATATTTTCCCCTATTGATTCCAAAGAGTTTCATTACCAAGGAGGCTGAGCACGTGGAGGGGTTTGCCCCGGAGCTGGCCATTGTCACCCACGCTGGGGGTAAACAACTCGAACAAGGGGAAGAATATGTGGTGCGGCCCACCTCAGAGACGATCATCGGCCACTTTTTTGCCAAGTGGATAGAATCCTATCGGGATCTGCCACTCCTCATCAATCAGTGGGCCAATGTAATGCGCTGGGAACTGCATACACGCCTGTTCCTCAGAACCACCGAGTTTCTGTGGCAGGAGGGGCACACAGCCCATGCGTCCCACGAAGAGGCCCTCGAAGAGGTGCTGCGTATTTTGAATATTTACGCAGATTTTTCCGAATCGGTCATGGCCGTACCGGTCATCAGAGGGTTAAAAACAGAGTCCGAGCGCTTTGCCGGTGCCCTTGCCACCTATACCATCGAAGGGATGATGCGGGACGGCAAGGCGCTTCAGATGGGTACGAGCCACGATCTCGGCCAGAACTTTGGCCGGGCCTTTGACGTGACATTCCAAAACGAAGCCCGCCAGATGGATTATGTGTGGCAGACTTCCTGGGGCGTGTCCACCCGGCTTGTCGGTGGCTTGATCATGACCCATTCAGACGATACAGGTCTTATCTTGCCGCCAGCACTCGCGCCGATTCAGGTGGTCATCGTGCCCATTTGGAGCAAAAATCGCGATAAAACGACCGTGCTCGAAAGCGCTGAACAGCTCTTGAAAGAACTGACGGCTGAGGGCATCGCTGCGAAGCTGGACGATCGGGACGGCAAGCGCCCGGGTGAGAAATATTTCGAATGGGAACGCAAGGGTGTACCTATAAGGATCGAGCTCGGCCCGCGGGACATCGCATCGGGCCAGGCGATGATCAAACAGCGCATCGGTGAGGATAAGCGCGCGCTGCAAAGGGATGCAATTGTAGCGGAAATCCCCGGCTTACTAACTGCGCTTCAGAACGTACTGTTCGACAGGGCAGTACAGTTCCAAAAAGAAAACACAGTCAGTGTTGATACGTGGGATGACTTTTTACAGGTATTTAAGGACAACCAGTCCAAATTCACATGGGCCCACTGGGACGGCACTGGGGAGACAGAAGCCGTCATAAAAGAGGAGACCAAAGCTACCATTCGCTGCATTCCCCTCCAAGGGTGGGGGCCTCCTCCTGAGCCAGGCGTCTGCGTAAAGACCGGGAACCCATCCAAACAGCGGGTCTTATTCGCCAAATCATATTAGCGGCTTTGCCGATCCATCGGGTTGGGGTTGATTTTTTTCCGCCCAATGTGTGATCCCCAAAAAATTCAAATCTTTTTGTTTTTCAACAAGACTGTTCACTCAGCAGCTCGCCAAGGAGCTCTCTAATATCCGATAACGCCGCTGTCTCAAGCTCTCCGCGGAACCTGAGTTGCTCTTTGAAATTCGTCAAAGGTGAGCTGTTTGTCTTCAAGCTCCATTGTCCCCAGGACTTTATCGTCGGAGGAGGCCTGTTCGCGCGTTCGACGTTATTGCCCGTGAGCTTTGCCTTGGAAGCAATCGGTACAAAAAGCTGTGTTTTATTCGAACAACCGTTATTCTTCGATCAGGCTCATTGGTCGGTTCATTCCGGGGATTGACCAACCGGTGAGAAGATGGTTCATTCAGGCCATGTCTACGAAGAAACTATGGTTGCTCAGAGGACAACGGGACGCCGAGGGGTGGTGCGATTTGGAGCGCGATTCCAAAGCAGGTGACGTGGACCTGGTCATATTCGACAGGGCGGCGTGGGCGTTGCTCTTGGCGGACGAAGCACCGGTCGCATACGAAGGATTGGAGCCCGAGGTGCCTGCGGACGGTTTGTACGTAAGCGAACAGGGCCAGCCTGTGTATGTGGTGAATCGCCAGGAGGTCACAGAGCCCGAGCCCCTGCTCGAGGCGCTAGGCGATGAAGCGATCGAGCTGGCCAAGAAACTCGGTGATCCAATCACTGCCTTGCAGCAGCTGGGCCGGGCATACTAAAAAAAGCCAAGCAAAACCGAGCCGAATCGACTATGCAAGGGTTGCGTCCGGGTGTTAAGAGCCCGGATAGAGCCTGGACGAATCCGCTCACATTGGGCGCGCGGGAACCTTTTCCTGCTGATCTTTGCCCTGGGGGAGATGGCCGGCTCCCCCAAGAACACCGAGTCTTTGGGCCGCATGGCAGCCAAGGACAAGCGGGCCTTGCACATAGGCTGTTAGTTCTTGCCTGTGGCCGGGGGTGTCTCATACCCTCTACCCTGACCAAAGATGTTCCATAATTCGTAATCTTGCGTTGCGTTGGGATATCAGTAGTTATGAGTGGGACATCAGGGGGGCATGCTGGGGATGAAGCCGACCGATGGGTGCGGGACAGTTTGTTTGCACTCACTGGGATCTATACGTCTGTGGGCAATGGGACGTTTGTGTATATCGGGCAGCGGCCAGGATCGGATTGGCACGGTCACGGGTATTTCCCCAAGGGGCTGACGATGCTGAGGAGGGGGAAGCCGATAGTGGTTCGGCTTCTGAAGCATCGGTGGAAGGATACAATGACAGGTCGGACCGTGCATGACCGACCGCCGGATGATCCAATGCTCATACGGTTTTGTTCTCTGATTGTGTTTCTCCGTGTTTGGGCGGTGATAAGCAGTGAAAAAGGGTTTCATAACCGCAAAGAAGTGTTCGAGTGTCTGGAGACGGGGTGCGGGAGCGACCGGACTGTACAGCGATGGACCCACAGAGCACAGCAAAACGGGATGGCAATTCAGCAGGCAATTCGCCTGTCAATCATAGAAGAAGTTGAGCCCCGGCCGATAGAGAGATTGTTCGATGGCGGATTGTCGCCGCCGCACGTTGTTACCCAAAAACGATGGAAATCATCACAACACCTATCATTTCTATACCGGGGATACGCAATGCTCTTGGTAGCCGCCAAGGC
>JASJCT010000180.1 GCA_030065855.1 Myxococcota bacterium | reverse complement strand
TCTTGCGGCTCTTCCACCTCCAAAACAGCTTGAAGCCTTTGCGGTGCCATCCGATGACAGTTTCAGGTTTGACTATGACCAGTGCGTTCGACCATTGAGGCCAGATCTTTTTAAGCGCTACCCAAAAAGCCCTATCGGCATTGGTCAATTTGGCACGTTTAGTGGAGCGCTTCATTACGGCTAGCTGCTGACGCAGGGCCAGGTTTTCAAGTGCGAGCTCACGTTTTGTTTTCAATAGCGAAGTTCCAGCGAGCAGCAGAGATTTCAAGAGGTCGAGCATGAGTTGGGGCTTTTCCTCAACGCACAGGAAAAGTCAATGGGTTTCGGATAGTAGGGAATTTTTAGGAGATACACTTAAATAGGCCGAATCTGTGTAAGTGAATTTGATTTTCCATAATTCACTACTGCTGTGCGTAAACCGGACAGGAGATTCGTTCCCGTTGAAGAGTCGAACTCAAAATAATCGAGATCTTCTTTGTTTGAATCTCGCCCAAAGCACTTCATACCCAGGCTTGCGTAGAACTGGCCAGCGAGAGGGAGAGAATGAAGACCGATAACACCGCTCGGCAACTTTAGCTCGTCCGCAAGGCGGAGTGCGCGGCCAAGAAGGTTAGTGCCGACGGCGCTGTAACGGCCAGGGCGTACTTTGTACAGATTAACTTCAGGGTGCTTTGGGTGAAAACGTACCGTAGGCCGGTTCCAGTCTGCTGTGGCAAGCAGATCGACATAGGAAATGCTCTTGCCCGCATTCATCGACATCGGCGGAGCGGGAGCTTTTTTCACTAGCATCAAACCCTGTGGGTAATCCGGGGCACTTGCCAACGCAAGCGTGAATCCGTAGGTATCATCCTCGAACGTCAAATCGTATTTTTCATCCCACACCCAATGGGCGTCCTGTCCACCGCCGTACAAATCTCGTTCGGCTTCCAGATAAGGTTGAATACTGTCGCACCAGAAACGGACATCATCACCAGCCATTTCTCTGACCTGCTCCAGAACGAGCTGTCCATTGTCATCTCGGTCTTTTACCACTATCGATACGCTGCTCTCTACCGGCATTTATTACCTCATAATAACTAGAACGCAGTCGCTGGATCACTCAGTCGCCAACAAACAGGGGGTCGAGTATTCCCGTAATGGACATCGTCACCAAGATCATTCGCGGTTGCCCTCATCAAAAACGACATTTTGCAATAGTGAGTTGGCGGCCGCCCCTGCTTCAACCGGCCGGTTGCTCAGGTGCTCTATTCCAAAGGTGGCCAGCAATGCCATTACCTTGGCCGGTTCGATCTGACGGAAGGCCTCGTCACGTGAAAGCTCTTGGCATCTGGTGGACAAAGCTGCAGCGATTTGTCTGACCAGGTCGTTGACCAAGCCGCTGTGCCGCAGCTCCTCATGCCACATCGCTGGCCGTGACTCAGGGGATAGATCGATGCCGTATTTTTCCTGGACCAAGGCACGCACAAGCTGTTCATAGGGGACACCGTAAACCGCAGCAAGCTGTCTGAGTGCTTCTGGTGGTATGTCTCTCACTTTTCCCTGTTCGTAGAGACTCACTTTGTTCCTTGAAATGGCGCCGTCAGTTGCCTTCTCCACATCCATTTGTCGTTCTATATTTGCCTTGATCCGCAGATCCCGCAGCAGTCTGGCAAACCTCGGAAGATGCTCCCGTTTCGGAAAAGTTCTTCGGGGATTTGCTCTATGCAGAAAGTCCTCGGCAGTGTCGGGGCGAATACCGGCCTCGACAATGACATCTTCCGGCTCGTTCAAGTAGTCTTCAGGTTTCCGTAGATTATCGACTGCGGCGGCCCCGGTATACGTATTTTTTTCCACCATCTTGAACTCCTTGGTTGTGATGCCAGTAGTATCATATATCTACTATAATTATCACAAGAGCCGCCAAAGTCAAGCGAGAAACCTGCTACGCTGATTTGTATCTCAGCCGAAAAGTAGCCGCTATGCTGCCGTAACTCAGAGGCTTGAGACGAACTCGGAGTGAAAAGACGACAAGAGACGAAAAACTGAAAGCTAAGTGATTACAGGGTAATATGGGATAACTCTCCGTCATCACACGAGTTTTTCATTTGGACGACTCCCCGATTCGAGTCCCGTCCACCCCGCTAAAAGACTTATTGATCGAACTGTGGCCCCTCGTAGATTTCTGCGAGGGGTTTTCAGGTTTTAGTGCCCCCACTTTGTAAGCATCAAGATAGAGAATTTCTGAGCTGTTCATCGTCAGATCAGCCTTCCAAAAATCTCCGACATCATTTTTTTCTTTGCTTGGGGGAGTGAGCGTTACGCCTTCCGGGAAAAGCTTTGAGAGTTCGAGCCTGATGGATTGAGGTTGCTCCTTTAGCTTTTGGAAAAAGTCGCTCAGAACGGCCTCTAGTGCTTCTGGTGTGAGCTTTTTTTGTTGGCTGTTGATGATTGCCAGTTTTCGAAGCTCGCTTTCAAGGAGTTGTTGTTCGCGCTCTTTTCTTGCGAGTTCTGCACTCACAGCGTCTGAGTTTTTTCCTGATGCGATGAACCCGACGAGGTTATTTATTTGTTCGCTGACCTCATTTAGCTTGGCTTGGATGTTCTTTCGGGTTCTAGGAGAGTTCTTCTGAGATGTTTTTATGTGGTGGTTGGCTTTATTTGCCAGCTCGCCTAGCCATTCTTGGCGGCTGATTATGAAATCAAGGGCGCTGAGAAGTGAGTTTTCTAGCCTGTCTTTTTTTATCAGCGCCTTGTTCGTGCACGTTTTGGTTCCCTGGTAGTAGTCAGCACAGCCGTAGTACCCACCGTTTTTTCCTGATGCGAGGATAAAGTTTGAACCGCACTTACTACAATTCAGAAAGCCGCTGAACAGATGATCAGGTATACTTTTTCCAACTCTGTCGCCGAAAAGAATCTCTGCCCTGTTTTGAGCATTTCGCATGTGCTCTTTTGTTTTTTGTCTTTTCTCGACGGCTTTGTTCCAGAGTTCTTGCGGAACAATCCTGAGCGTTTGTGCGATATCAGGTTTCATCAGGACTGGTTTTGGGTTGTGCTTGTAGGTTTTTTTGCCGGTGTCTGGGTGTCTGCTTGTCGTCGAGGTTCTCGGGGGCCACCGAGCCGAAAGGGGTTGCGGGCGGTGGTACGAAAATACAGTCGTCATGCGAGGCGTCACTTGCTGGGGATACCATCCCAAGAGCGGAGGGGTGTATCCGGGGTCTGAAAATCCGCTCTTGAGGCAGTCATTTTCTTGCGAGTTTCCCAGAAAAACAGGTCGCGCTTCTCGATAATTCACCTGACCGGCAACGGGTCGTTTTTTTAAGAGGCGATTTTTGTCGGGAAGTGATCAGAGCGTTGCTATACCGTTTGAAATCGGGGGTTTAGGTCTTGGTCGTTCAACGCGCTGTTTTGCCGGAATCGGCACGGCGCCTCATCGAAAGGAAGATGGTATGAACGACGAGACGAGAAGACAGATCGCGCTTTGTCGGTACAAACTGATCAGTCCGGTGTTGGCAGAGCCCCAACGAACACAAAATGAGTATTTCCAAAAGCAAGCCCAAAAGGAGCACTTCTTTCCAAACGTAGGCATGAAGTCTGTGGTGGTATCTACTTTTAAGAGCTGGCTTCAAAGTTACCGCACAAAGGGGTTCGACGCGCTGGTAGGCCGAGCCCGCTGGACAAACTTCCCTTTGTTCCACACTTCCACCTCGTTAAGAGCATCGGGGTCGAATCGAATTTGGAGCTTGGAGCGGCCGTCACCAGGACCCACCTGATACTTGATGCCAAAGAGCTTAAGTACTCCGGTCTTGTCCGCGGTGCGTGTGCTCATCGGCGACCTTGTTGTAGGTCCAAGCAGCCTCGCGAAAAAGGGCCAGCTTAAGCATGACCAGCACATCTTGTGGCAGCAAGTTCATTCCCATTCTATATTCTAGAATTTAGAATGGGGCAAGTATTGATCGATCTTTTTCAAGCCTCCGATTTACGGCAGCATCGCGTGTGCCTCGACAATATTCCCTCCGCCCCGTAATCATTGGCTTTTCTTTAAACCGAATTTCATTCGGCTTCTCACCGAATACGTTTGTTATTATCACGAAGACCGTTGTCACCTTTCGCTCGAAAAGGACTCGCCGTATGAACGACCGATAATGCCACGTCGATCGTCAGCTGCTCGTATCGTTTCGTTGCCGCGCCTTGGAGGACTCCACCATCGGTACGAGTGGCGTGACGCGGCCTGAGTCTGGACGGCGAGAGAAAATCTCTGAATATTGCGTGCTTCAGGAATCGAGGATTCCTGTGTCTGTCTGACGTCAATTACTTTTTCCCTTTAACGACAATTACACTTCCCCAATTTGTTAGGGAGCAAAGCTTCCCGAGTGAGGGGAACGGAGTTCCCCGGATCGTCCATTTGTTTTCCTCTTTTCTTGAAAGGCCTTAGCCTTTCAATTGATCGTCCCTTCGAAATCATTAATTCCCCGGAGGGCCGAAGGCCTGGAGGGGCGCCCCATGGGGCGGTCATGTAGGACAATTGTTTACATTTATTGTTTTTAGCCATTTTTTGAGGGCTTATTTTTTTCTGCTTTTATGTTCTTTTTTTGGGCAGCCTCTTCTCGATAACTCGTTCCCGTCAGCTCCAATATCGTTGCGTGATGAATGACTCGGTCTATCGCAGCGACAGTGGTCAGGGTGTCTTTGAAAATTTTATCCCATTGGGAAAAGACCAGGTTGCTCGTTATCATCACTGACCGCCTCTCATAACGCTCACCAAGAAACGTAAACAGCACCTCCATCTCTTCACGGTCCTGCTGCACATATCCAATGTCGTCTATAATGACCACTGGATAACGGTCTAGGCGTTTGAGCTCCTGTTCCAGCCTCAGCTCTCGTTTGGCCACAAGGAGACGCTGAACGAGCTTGTAGGCTGGTATGAAAAGCACACGATACCCCCTGCAGATGAGCTCATGGCCGATAGCAGATAAAAGATGGGTTTTTCCTCTGCCAGGGAGACCAAATGCCAATACGTTTTCCCCTTGCTCCACAAACCTCCCGCTACAAAGGGTAGGGACTTGACGTTTCACTTTACTGGGCACACGGGCAAGGTCGAATCTCTCCAGTGTCTTGTCCGGATCCAATCCCGATCTTTTTGAAAAGCGTGCAATTCGCCGTTGCTCTCTCTCGGTCAGCTCCAACTCACAAAGATGATGAAGATAACGACCAAAACTCCATCCCTGGCGCTCAGCTGTGATGGCTACCTCCTCGTGGTGAGTGGCGAATCCGGGTAGCCTGAGTGTCCGTACCATCATGTCCAGGCTCTGGCTCGCTTGCTGAGTCGAGGGGGCGTTCATAGCATCACCTCAGCTTTGCAGTGCTTAACCAACACATCGTACTCTGTGAGGTCTGCTGTATACGGTGCCATCTCTGGTAGCTTGGGCACTTCCGGATTCACCAGCGCCTTCACAAGGTCTGCATCTGGAATCCGACCCTCGGCCAGCATGAGTTCCAGTGCCACCTCCACCTCTGATTCACTCACGGCAGCAGCCTGGTGAAGAATCTTCAAATAACGACTATCTGTCTTGGTGCCATGGCCATATGCTTGCGAAAGTACATCAAACGTTTTTCTAAACGTTAGACTTGGAAATAGCTCCTCTCGATACCGATACCGCGCAAATGCCCCAGGCTTTTTCACCAGTGACCAGATAATGTGCCGGTAATCAATGTGATACCCGTTTTTGCCGAGCAGACGTTCCATGGCCAATTGAAGAACGCCACCGTAGAATACTTCCAGTTTATCGTCATAAATGCGCACTCTTAGTTTCTCGCCGATGAGCCGAGATGGAACAGAATAAATGTTACGCTTAACCCTTATGGTGCTTCGACTATTGACCCGGACCTCAGCTGTTAGATACTCTGGTAATCGACTCACCGCTAGCGGCGTCATTGCCACAAGCTCTTCTGCAACGCGCTTGGATTTCGTCTGATTGGTCTCCTTTGCAATAGATTGTATCCACCTTTCATATAACCCCACGCTCTCGAAGTCACGAGTGCCTCGAAGTTTTAATCGTTGCTCTATACGGTTTTTAAAAGGGCGATGGAGTGACTCCACATCTCCATTCTGATTGGCCTTGCCGATGGCTATAGTGCGGGGTGTCATGCCAAGATAACGGATGAACTGCTCATAGTCCTCATTAAATTCCCGCTTACTTGTCCCTTGGATACTGTGGGTCGCTGCGGACAAATTGTCGGTCTGGTGAAATGTGGGCCTCCGTCCAAGACGAAACACTGCTGACTGTACCCCGCGTTTCAGCGCGAGGAATGACTCCGACCGGCAGACCGTCGCCCACTCCCAATTGCTGTAGGGCAACACGGGATGACATAAAAGATGGTCAAAAGGCTCACCAGCAATGATAATGTTTAGCTCATTAGCATTGGTAAAATCCGTCTGCATTGCCTCTCCAGGTCGATG
>JASJCT010000179.1 GCA_030065855.1 Myxococcota bacterium | reverse complement strand
GGCGTTTACAAACGGTCTCACTAGTAGCGGACTCTCCGTGGGCCCGACGAAAATGTTTCCCGCCACCGAAAGGGTTTCAGCACCTGATGTATGCATGGTGCGGTGCATGACAAATGCGATCCCCTTTACCACCCACTCCATGATCCGCAGGTAGTACAACACTGACACAAGCGAGGCAAAAAAGATGATCGTAGGTAGGATACTGAATGCGAATGAAGCCCCAGCGTTGGCCCATAGCTCAGGGAACGAAAGGGCCGATATTTCATCAGGCGATCCGCCAGGAATTGTAACCGGTACGTTGTCGTGAACGAGATTGCCGAAGAGGAAACCTGCACCCTGCTCTGCGAATCCTAGCAGACTTAGGAAGACGTGGTTTGCCCCCCTGAAGAATCCCCGCCCAATAGCTGTTTTTAGGACTAGCAAGCCGAAAACGACCTGAAGCACCAAACCGGTGGCTACAAGCCTCCAGGGAATTCGCTGTCTGTTGGTGGAGAGTACCCAGGCAAGGCCGATCATGGTTGCCATACCGACCAATCCCATCAGCCGCTCTGGGAAGGGTGTGTTCAGACCTTCCCTCGCTGCTGCTAGTCCTTCAGCCGCTGTTTGAACCAGCCAAAAGCCGGTCAAATAATCAGCCCTCCGGGTGGAATCGGGCTTCTGGTGGTAGCTCCACAGGTTGTCTCAGGCGCGGAAGATAGGCTTCCAGTGCCGCAACGTCGGTGAGTGCGACATCTTCACTCGAAAGGTTTTCGAATATTTCAAAACCTGCGCCTTCGAGCATCATCGAGCTTACTGCAACAATGTAGGTCTGGTTGCCTCTTACGTCGCGACCGTCAGGGAACCTCATCCTTCGGATTCGATCACCTTCGTCCCGGTCCAAATCGTACCAGACCTCGAAACCGGAAATGTGTGCGTTTGGCTCACCCAAAGCTAGCATCTGCTCCATTAGCTGCTCGAGGGTTTCTCCCTTCATGCTCACCTTAACCAATGAGAGGTTGTCGGGAAGCAACGACAGCAGATCGCTGTGGATAATCGGACCTGCAGGGAGATCTGCCCCTATAGCCTCATTCATTACGATGGAGAAATGGGCACGAGCACCATTGCGGCGTGCATCAGCTACGAGTCGGCCCAGTGCATGCTCTCCTGGAGATCTATTCGCAACAAATTTCAGTTCAGCGATAGTCGGCTCGGGCGGTGGAGGAGCGTCAGGTACAACGGTATCTCTCACGGTAAAGATTGTCTCTACCGAATCGATAACGACATCCTCCTCTTCAACAACCGTTGCCACAGTAGTTTCAACTGCCGTGCGCGCAGCATTTTGAGCAGTCGGTGGCACTATGCTCCAAGAACGTTCAAAATAATCTTCAGTACGAAGCACTCGAGCATTGCGGGCAAAATCTATGAGAAGATCGCGTATGTTTTCGCCCTTGTCGTAAACCACTGGTAGCCTCGCGAGCATTGAATACCCACCACCACCACTTTGTCTGTGACTGCTTAGCGCCAACCTGAGTATGTCGCTCGGTTCGAGCAAGCGGCCGTTCATCGTGATCTGCCGGATTCTGGATCCAACCGGTTGGGTAAGATCCATCGCGTACTCAATCCCACTAATTATGTCAAAGTCGTAGGGACGCATATTGGGATTGACGATCGATCCGTTTTCACCATACATCCGATAGTAACTTGCCGAGTGTTCGAGGTATTCACGGAGCGTACCTGCATCGATGAGTACGGCTTTTAGTGTGTTTTCATGAGGATATACTTCGGCGATCTGTTGCATACTGACCCCACCCGGTCCGAACTGGGTGAGATGATTGATCACAGGAGTGGCGGAAATATCCGCATTGGCTGCCCGTCGCTGTACTTCGTTAATGAAATCGACTATCGGCGTATCTTCAGCCCGCCCATACGTGGCCATCCATTCACCGCGCAATGACGCAAGATCACCGCTTACCCAATCCCTCACTTCCATATGATGGCGTCCCAGACGGCGGACCAGGGCGGGGTGAGGTTCCGCTTCACGAACTGAAATTTCGCCGCTCTCAACTCGGGCAATCCGGATACTGCCATTTTCATCGCGCACCATCCAGACATGAGCAACAGCGAGTGACTGGGCCCAGGGTGCGGGTTGGACGAAATAGACGCCGTTGATTTCGAGTTGGTCTATCCGGGAATGGGAGTGACCAACTATCACAACGTGCGGCTTGACCGACATATGCGCGAGTTGGGAAGCGACGTTTTCGCCACCGATACCTGTGGTATCGTAGGTAGACGGTGATCCCATGCCTGAATGGACCGCAACAATCCTCAGTGCGGCTCTGGCGTTTTGGAGTCGTCTCATGGCGCGTTCCGCAGATGGTACGATGCGTCTCACGTACGCCTGCCCGCCTAGTTCTTCCGCACTCCAAATATTTACACCAGGTGTTGTCAGTCCGGTGACACCAATCCTAACTCCATCCCTCGTAAGCAAAACTTCAGGCAGGAACGCAAAGGTATCTCGAGGCATCCTGTAGACGTTTGCAGAGACGACAGGATACGCCGCATTCGCCAGCGCTTCCCGCAGATAGTCATACCCATAGTCGAAATCGTGATTGCCGACGGTAGCCACGTCGTACTGAACGGCGTTCAGGGCATCTACGACCCGATTCGGCTCGTTGGATTTTACCTCAGCATAGTATCCGGCATAGGGATTACCTTGGATCAGATCTCCAGCATCTATCAACACCACCTGACCCGGGTATGACCGTCGAAGTGAATCGACAACCGTTGCAACTCGCGTAAGACCCCACGGAGCCTCACGATCGTTGAAGTAATCCCAATGGTACGCCCGGCCGTGAATATCGGTGGTCGCCGCGATTACCACGTGGGATGTATCCTGCGCGTAGATCTGCGTAGGTACAGCGCTACAAACCAAAAGAACAAAAACAGCTCGAATACTCTTATTCATGATTACCATGCGCCCAATCTGAGGAAAGCCAGATTTTTACGCAAATTATCGGTCGATCGGACCGATTTCTCCAAATTAGCTTAGGAGGGGCAAAACAAAGCCTGCACCCGTCCACGGATAGAGCCTGTTAAGGCTCTACCCTATGTCGGATACTAGGAAAGATCTGTGTGGCGGATCACTTCTCCCTCTACCATGAACACAACGTCTTCGGCGATGTTCGTGGCGAGGTCGGCGATCCGTTCCAAATCGCGTGAAGCCGACAGGTAGTGAACCGCTCGCTCTACGGTGTCAGGATTCTCGCGCATACGAGCCTGCAAGATGTCAAACATACCGCTGTGAATCTCATCCACCTCGTCGTCCATTAAACAGACCTTGCGGGCCAAATCGGTATCTTGGTTTACCTGCGCATCTAGGCTCGAGCGAACCATCGATCGAACGACTTCCGCCATGCGATGGTAGTCTAGAGGTACGTCGAGGGCGGGTTCTTTGGCTAGCGAACCGGCACGTTCCGCAATATTGACAGCCTGATCGCCCATCCGTTCCAGGCCGTTGATCACCTTCATTACTCCTATTACGAATCGCAGGTCACTGGCAACAGGTTGGTGAAGGGCAAGGATTTTGAGGCATTCTTCTTCAATAGCAACTTCCTTGGAATCGATCACCTCATCGTTGTCTATGATTTCATCGACCAATTCGGCTCTTCTATCTGTTAGTGCGGTGATTGCCGAGTTAACTGCGTCTTCGACGAGCGCCTCTACTTCTAAAAGTTGCTTTTTTACTCGTTCCAGATCGCGTTCAAGGTGTTTCTTCATAAGTAGATCCCCTCTACTCTAGCCGAAACGGCCGGAAACATAGTCTTCAGTGCGCTTCTCCTTCGGACGAGTGAACACCTGATCTGTCTCGCCGAACTCGACCAACTTTCCCATATCGAGAAAGGCCGTGAAATCGGAAACGCGGGCTGCTTGCTGCATGTTGTGGGTGACGATGACTATCGTATATCGCTCTTTCAGTTCGAACAGAAGGTCTTCGATCCGAGCAGTTGATACCGGATCTAGAGCGGAGGCCGGCTCATCCATCAAAATCACTTCAGGTTGAAGGGCTAACGCACGAGCAATACACAACCGCTGTTGTTGCCCACCCGAAAGAGCAAGTGCAGATTCGTCGAGCCTGTCAGACACCTCTTCCCACAACGCTGCTTTTTTGAGCGATGATTCAACTAGCCCAGGAACGTCGCCCTTAAATCCGTTGATGATTGGGCCCCAGGCAACGTTTTTGAAAATTGATTTTGGGAATGGATTCGGCTTTTGGAATACCATTCCTACGCGACGACGAACCTCAACTGGGTCAGTATCGGGAGCGTAGATATCAATGCCGCGGTAGAGGATTCCTCCAGAAACTTGGGCTCCCTGGATAAAATCATTCATCCTATTGAACGCCCGAATGAGCGTACTCTTGCCGCAGCCTGACGGGCCTATGATCGCTGTAATTCGGTGTTCTGGGGCCAGGAATGAAACATTGTCAATCGCCGTTTTCGCTCCATAGTGGATCGAAACATCCCGAGCCTCGAGTATCGGAGCAGTTTCCGCTAAACGCGCCTTGGTTTCGGCTGTTGAGTACTCCGCAAGCTCCATCATTTATTCCTCTGTGATCGATGCCGAATCAAAACGGCCACCGCATTCATCATTAACAGAACAGTGAGAAGCACTACAATTCCCGCTGCTGCGAGTTCGTGAAACTCCGGCTGCGGCCGAGAAACCCAATTGAATATTTGAATCGGCAGAGCAGTAAACGCATCCATCGGCCCCTCAGGTGTAAACGCGACGTAGGTGAGCGCGCCTATCATGATCAGAGGTGCCGTTTCTCCAATAGCTCTAGAGAGAGCCAAAATAGTCCCAGTGAGTATTCCTGGAATGGCTGCCGGTAAAACGTGATGCCTCGTCGTCTGCCATTGCGTTGCTCCGAGGGCAAACGCAGCCTGTCTGATTGAACTAGGGACTGCCCGTAGAGCTTCCCGTGAGGCAATTATGATGACCGGTAATATCAGCAGGCTCATCGTCATCGCCCCTGCCAACACGCTTCGACCTAGCGACATCCAACGAACGAAAACGGTGAGACCAAGAATTCCGTAAACGATCGAAGGCACACCTGCGAGGTTAGCGATACTCACCTCGATTAACGAGTTCAATCTGGTTTTGGCCGCATATTCCTCTAGGTAGAGCGCAGCTGCGACTCCAAACGGAATGGAGATCAATGCCGTCAGGCTAATCAACCAAAGCGTGCCAAATAGAGCGGACTTTATCCCTGCCCGCTCTGGAAAACGAGATGGAAACTCAGTCAGAAATCCGATATCTAACCAGGGTAATCCCTCGCGCGTTGCATGTATTAGTAGCAACGCGAGTAACACCAGACAAAACCAAGTGAGACTCTGGCAAATTCTCCGAAACAGCCGAGCTCTCGACCTGCGCCTTTTAAGCGATTTTGGCGTGGTGAGCGAGGGTTTCATTCGTAGACCTCACGAAAACGCTTCAGAATGCGATGGGCGGCAATATTGGCGATGAGAGTCACTACAAAGAGAGACATGCCGACTGCGAAAATCGTCTGGTATTCGACAGTTCCGACCGGTGTATCGCCCAGGCTAACCTGAACGATATATGCAGTCATAGTCTGTATGCTCTCGAGTGGATTGAGAGTGAGTTTCGGCGTAGCTCCTGCTGCGATCGTAACCGCCATCGTTTCGCCAACGGCTCTCGAAAGTGCCAGTACGAAGGATGCCATTACACCGGACAAAGCAGCCGGTACCACTACGCGAGTAGACACCTCTAAATGAGTTGCCCCGACCGCGTAAGCTCCGTGTCTGAGAGAATCGGGCACCGCTCGCAGGGCGTCGTCACATAGTGATGCTACCATCGGCAGCACCATGATTCCTACGACAATCGAGGCACTAGCGGCATTGAAGATATTTGTATCGGGAAATACCAATCGTATGAGTGGTGTGATGAACGTCAGAGCGAAGTAGCCGTAAACTACGGTGGGAATGCCCGCAAGAATTTCCAGTGTCGGCTTGATGATTCCACGTACCTTTGGCGAGGCGTACTCGCTGAGATAAACAGCGCTGGCGAGTCCTACTGGAATTCCTATGGTGGCCGATCCTACTACGATTAGGAAGGTTCCTCCAAGCAGTGGGAGCACACCGAACGACCGCGGCTCGAGTAACGGAGTCCAACGAGTCCCGAAAAGAAACTCCCAGATCTTTACGCTTTGCAGGAAGGTCGCGGCTTCCTTCACTAAAACAACAACAATGGCAATGGTAACGACGATCGAAAGCAGCGCACAGATAAACAGTCCTGCTTTCGATCGTCGTTACCATTGCCATTGTTGTTGTTTTAGTGAAGGAAGCCGCGACCTTCCTGCAAAGCGTAAAGATCTGGGAGT
>JASJCT010000077.1 GCA_030065855.1 Myxococcota bacterium | reverse complement strand
TCCAAGCAATTGTTTTCAAAGGTAAAATTCGATTGGACGTGTCAAAATCCCCCTAACCCCCTTTTTCAAGGGGGAGATCCTTTACCCGGCATAAAAATAGCAAAAATCGCGACATTTGCCCTTAACCGAATGCCATTGTAAAAAAGGGGGCTGGGGGATTTTGACGGCGCTCTGACAGTACTCTCTATGAGGAGGAGGTGCGAATGACCGACATGGGGTTTTCACTTGAAGACCGGGTTCTTTGTTCAGATGGTGCTTGTATTGGCCTGATTGGGCCAGATGGCACCTGCAACGTGTGTTCTAAACCCTACCAAGGGAGTGACCCACTCCCCAAAGATATCCCACATGATGACCTGCAATCCGGTTCGACAGAAGTACTTGGAGACGATGAAGAAGAAATACCGGCTGGCAAAGAGGACCTGGAAACACGCGAGGAGGGGGATCCAAACGAGCGGGTGTGCTGCCCGGATGATACCTGTATCGGCATTATCGGCGAAGATAATAAATGCGGCACTTGTGGAAAGATGATCTAGTGCCTGACACGCACAATTGTGCAAAGTGTCTATTTTTTTAGACAGATCGCCCTCTAGATGCTATCTAACCATATGAAATATATTTATTATTCTTGATTGTCAAACTGGTATGTATTTCGCATAACACCTGCAGGATGGCGATATTTCGAACCACAGTCTACGGGATACCGGTCCTCTTGTTTGCGGGATTGCTGTGTGCGATTGCCGGGTGTGTGTTCGATCCTTGGCCCGAGCCAGACGCTGAATCAGACAATGCCACTGGTGATATGGATAGTGACACCGATAGTGATAGCGACAGTGATTCAGATGATTTCGAGAATTCCTCCCTTGATGTAGATTTCATCTATCTAAGTGCCCCCCGGGCTGATGGCCAGGTGACGATTGTGGGGTTGCCCGGTGCGGCAGAACAAGGAGATGAAGTTGTGGCTCGACGCGAAACTGGCGAAGAAGCCAGATTTGATCGGGCCGAAGATGGGGGGTTTGCAGGTCGCATCACGGCCCAAGCTGGAGAGCTGCTTTATGTTTCAGCAATGCTCATTGACGAGGAAGAGAGCGAGATTGAAAACCAACCCATTGCCGTAGCGGTCGGCACGCTTGAAGGAGACCCGATCGGCGATGAAATCCTGGGCACTGGGATTGTTTCACCACCTGACGAAACAGGCCTGGTTGTGATGTATGGGGATGGCGACCGACTCGAATCCGATGTATGGGTCCTGGGCGGCAATGTGGATCAGTCAGTGGGTCGCGATAGCCCGGTCGTCTGCGCTGAGACATGTCAATTCGATCTATCGATCCCTGGCACACCTGGCGATGAGGTCGACCTGTTTTTGGTCCGCGTAGGTGGACACGCGGGCTTTACAGACTCCCAAACGATCGTCATTCCCACCCCATAACGTCCTTTAAGGGCGGGGTAGTATACAACCCGCAGTCGTTAAATTTTCCTTTAAATCTCTGCCTGAAAGTTGACAAAGGTACACGGGGTATAAACTATCGAAACAGGTGTGGATATCCAAAACCAAGAGACGAATATGACGTACAACAATACAGATGCAGTCGCCCATGTCATTATCACCTATTTTTTAAGCGCGCTCATGAAAATCGAAAGGGAGCGAAGCGGGCTCACGCGCAAGACTGCCTCGTTGAATGCAGGCTGGTCAGCTGGTGCATGGGCGGAGCTCGAACGCGGTGCCCGGGCCTTACAGCCGCACCACTTCATTGACGCCGCAGAGGTGTTGGTATTAACCGAGGAAGAGATCGTACGACGGCTCAATGCATTTATCGGAAAACACCCCAACCTGTGGTTGGAACGGACATCAGATGACCAACTTTCCCTGTGCGAGCGAAAAGTAACGAGCCCGCGCGCCTTGCGGCAAGGAAATATCGTCAATGTGGACCTAAATCAAATACGGCCCAGCCTCTACTACGAGCTCTCGTCTTTTACTCCGGAACCGGAAAAAATCATCGAATGCGCCACTGAACTCGGTTTCTTTGAAGAACGAGAAACAATCCACCCTCCGTCCCAGGATTTGCCCCTTTCCCCAGATGCCCCCTTCGAAGCCAGGCAGGATAGGCTCGTGAGCATCATTCTGGACCTGCCTGAAGAAAAGTTCGGATTGCTCGAGCGGGTGGTTGACAAGTTCCAGCGGTTTTCAGCCAAAGATCTGGCATTTGCATACCAGCTGTTTTCGTTGTCGATTTCAAGACAGTGATTCGGGTGTGGGCGATATGGCGATGGCCCTTGCTCATTGCTTGGGTAGGTATATGTGCGAGTGCCGGTGTCCTGGGGTGTCTGCTGCCACTGACGCAGACCCTGGGATATGAGTTTTCACTGCTCATCTCATTGGTCGCAGCCCTGGGTGCTGGGCACCTGGCTGCGTGCTATCCCCATCGAATTCGCCGGCAAGAGGCACGCTTCCCAGGCGCGCGGTTTCCTGTAACCGTTCTGTTCTTGCGCGCCATGGGGGTTGGCAGCTTGCTGCTTGCCCTCCCCCTTGGCCTGTCGCTGCTCAACAGCTACCGGGTTGCCCCGTGCAACATGGTTCAGGGCTTCGGATTCTACTTCCTGCTGCCTGTTTGCTCGGTTGTGCTGGCAGTGACCGTGGGTCTTTTTGTCGGGTTGATGTTTAGCACTGCCAAACCCGCTGCTGTCATGTGGATCGCGATCTTTCTGGGCGGCATTTTTGCCGCGTTTTACCGATTCTATGACACACCAGCGGTTTATGTTTTTGGTCCGTTTTTCGGTTATTTCCCAGGTGTTCTTTACGACGAGCTCGTGTCGGTAGAAGCGCGACTCATTACCTATCGCATGGGAACCGTGCTGCAGGTTCTGGCCCTGCTATCGCTGATGGGGTGGCTGATCGATCCAGGTGCATTGCGCCTGTCGGTTGGACGCTTTGTTACCCGCCGGCGCGCTGCAATGGCTGCGATGATTTTTACAGCCGCTGCCCTGGGAATATACGCAGCCGGCCCCAAGCTTGGACACCGCACAGATAGAAGCCACCTCGAAGCACTGCTGGACAACAAAACAGCCACTGGCAGCCTAAAGCTATTCTTTCCAAAATCGATCGACGATGAGTTGAGAAAGTCGCTGACCGATGACGCGCGGTTTCACCTGGCAAAAGTCGAGAGATACTTGGGTATTGCCGTCAGCAGACCGATTTCCATATTTTTCTTTCAGGACGTGCCTCAAAAGGCTCAGGCCATGGGTGCGGCTGGGACCAATGTAGCCAAGCCGTGGCGATCCGAGATCTACGTTACGGTGAGCGAGCCCCCGCACCCAGTACTCCGGCACGAGCTCGTTCACGCCGTGGCTGCTGAATTCGCATCCGGGCCGTTTGCCGTACCTGGATCCCTATTTGGTCTGCTGCCGGACCCCGGCTTGATCGAAGGGCTTGCCACTGCTGCCCAGGGGCCCCGCACTGACCTGACCCTTCACCAGTGGGCAGCGGCAATGAAATCCCTGGATCTCTTGCCATCCCTGGATCGCATATTTGGGCTTGGTTTTTTCCGCCTGCCAGCGTCAGCTGCCTATACGGCCGCAGGGTCTTTTTGCGACTGGGTGCACACCACATTTGGTCAGCAGGCCCTGCGCTTGGCCTATGCCACAGGAGATTGGGAGGCATCTACAGGTCGAGAACTTTCTGATTTGGAAAATGCTTGGCTCGCGTTTTTAGCGACCATATCGCTCGAATGGAAGGATCTGGCAATTGCAAAACACCGGTTCGATCGCCCGTCTGTGATCCACAGCACCTGTGTTCACGAGGTCGCCCGGTTGAACGCCGAAGCTGCCCGACTCACTCGGATCGGAGCAACAGACCAGGCGTTTCATCTGTATGAGGCAGCCCATGCGCGCTCTGGCGGCAGTACTGCTACCAAGATGGCCCTTTTTTACACATTGATCGATATGCGGGATTTTGACACAGCTCAAGATCAAGCCCAGGCGTTGCTCAGGGGAAATGAACTAAACGCGGTGCAGCGGGCCAGGGTCGAGGAAATACTCGCCGATGCAGCGGTGAACCAGGGGTACCTTAAAAAGGCAAGCGCCACCTTTGTGGCCCTCATTCCAAAGGCGCGCAATGCAAATGACAGAAGGCGTCTAGAGGTTAAGGCCCACCTGGCAGCGCTGTCTAAAGCATCATCCAATCGCGTCCTCGAGGTGCTCGCCTTGCGGCCGAGCCGATCCAATGCATCTCCGGCAATAGCAGCCCTTGCCATTGCAGACGCTGTTATTGAAAATACTGAGGATCCCATTTTGGCTTACCTCTACGCCAGGCAGCATGTTATACATTTCCATGGGAACGCGGCATCTGCCCTTGAGTGGCTCTCCAAATCAGAGTCCCTTGGGCTCGCCAGCGCTTCGGATCCCCTTTACTTGGAAGCGCGTATGTTAAGGGGGCGATCACTCCTAGCGGCCGGGGATACTGAAAGTGCTCGCAGCGTGTTCGGGAAGTTGGCCGCAAACTCTGATCTGTCCCCCAGCGCAAAAGAAAAAGCAAAAGATTGGCAGGATCGATGTGTATTCTTGGGAAGTGACCGGTAAACTAGCATCAGGGGCCGCCCCTCCCCATTTACCATTTACTAAAAAGAGAATAAATAACACATAACAAAGATTTGGACCGAACGCACTGCGCGCGTCGCTCATTTAGTCGTTGGCTATGAAACCCTATGAAATATGATCCTCAAAAACACCATCGACGCTCTATTCGATTACCTGGTTATGACTATTCAAACTGCGGTGCGTATTTCGTTACGATTTGTACCCGAAACAGCGAAATGATCCTAACGAACGACGTAAAAAGTGTAGGGGTAGCCCTCGCGGCTACCCCTGGTCTCGAAAGTCGTCTCGAAAGTCGAACCGCGCTCGAAATCGATCCGGCCAAAAGATTTGAATTAACCGCGATCGGCGAAATCGTAGATAAAAATTGGCGAGAGTTGCCCAACCGTTTTCCTGCGGTGACCTTGAACGAATACGTAATCATGCCGAATCATTTCCATGGCATCGTGTTCATCAATTCTGTGGACCAATTGAGGACGAATGACGAGAGACATGGGGTAGCCGATGATTCTAGACATGGGGTAGCCGATGATTCTAGACATGGGGTAGCCGATGATTCTAGACATGGGGTAGCCGATGATTCTAGACAGGGGGTAGCCGCGAGGGCTACCCCTACACTTGGTACGATTACGGAATTACTTTGAGAAGATCATTCGAAATGAAAAGGGCCGAACAAGCGGCTGCAACGACAGCTGCTGCTCGGCTTCGCTGAGCCGAGGGGTTGGATGCAGGTTCACATAGCGTTCGAAAGACTTATGCAGCCATTCCAGGTCGATGGCGTCGTGGCCATCGCCCTCATGGGCAGTTTTGCACGAGGCGATGCGGGGGCTTTCAGCGACATCGACCTCGTACGGTTCCGCGACGTCGATGACGTGAAGTGTGTCGCTGAAACACATCTTATTGATCAAATGTTCGTCGTGGTCACTGATGTAACGCCGTCTCAGTCAAAGACATGGTTTGTTGACCCGGACAAGGCCTCTTCTTGTATCGCTGGTGTCCGAACGGCACGTACCCTGTGGGATCCGCATGACCATTTTGCGGACATACAGAGACGCGCACAGGCCTTTGTGTGGGATGCAGCCATGCAGGCAGAAGCCGATATCTGGGCTAGCAAACAAATGGTTGGGTGGATCGAGGAGGTGCAGAAGGGGCTTGAAGGGTTGCGCAGAAACGATACAGGGAGAATGCTCAACGCGAGGCATGGTCTGTCCTGGGGGCTAACTAACGTTCTGCGCGTTCAACGGGGGGTTCTCATTACAGGCGATAACACCACCTACCCCGAGGTGGTGGAGTCTCTTGGCTTAGATTCCCCATGGGCGAGTCTAAGTCGTCAGGTGTTCTGTATTGCAGGCGGGCTTACACTTGCCGAGCAAGTCTCAGCGGGTCTCCGACTATACGTGCTCACGGTGGATTTGCTTGGAACGTCAATCCGACAGGAGGACGAGGCCCTTCTAAAGGAGACGGTGCGGAGAATAGAAAGTGAACTGGAGGGAGCATCCAACAAGACGCTGCACCGGACGCCGACAAGCGGCGCCGGTGAGCTTTGACGTTACGTGAAAAAATAAATGAAGAATAATCCACCACAATGCCCTATGTGCTATGAGACACTGGAAATTAGAGATGTAGCCCCGTGCGACGATTGCGGGTGGTTACCGGAAGAGTTGGAGCATTTCCAGAATCAAGAACACACATACGGTGAATTCGAAGTCTATGGAACAAAATTAGTACTGTGTAATTTCTGCGAGGTCGATTTTTCATCCGACGATCCGAAATATTGGGGATTACCCCCCAGAAGTCGTGTTGGATATGGTTCTGAAGGTTTCAGGAAGCTAAGCGAAATCCCTAGTAGTAAATTGGCAATATCAAAATCTTTTTTTTGCCAACATTGTCGTCTCCGGTTGACGATGATCGAAGCAGTTATGAAAGCTCGTAAAAAAAATGTCACCTAACAAGCGGCTGCTAAGGTAGCGCTAACGCGCGCCGCAGAGCCGTGCTGTTTTGTACAGAATGAAAGATGATGACGAAGCAACACATCGATCCTGAATATGCGAGGTGGAAGCGAAAGTATCCGATGTATCCAGGAACCGAAAAATGCGTTGAATTGCTTCGGTCCAACAGTGTTAGAGGAACCTGGATAGATATCATCTGTCATGAGATAGAGCAGTACTCAATAACCAACCCCTCAAAGTTGATCGAGGCGGTAGAGAGAAGGGAGAACCATGGGATCCGACGAGTTCTCCTTGGTATCTTAGAGAACATTGCGTGCCCTGAATCCATTTCAGTTTTTATCAAGATCTTGGAGTCAGGGGAAGAGGACGAGCGCGATTATGCTGTGCGTGGGTTGCGGAGAATCGACAACAAAGAAGCCCGCACCGCTCTTGTTCAAGTAGCGGCCTCGGCCGAAAAGAGGAGTGCAGAAACATCACATGCAAGGGACCGATGAACCGCTTGCTTCGCAGCTACCCGGCTGGCCGGTTACCATACATTCTGCAGATCATATCTCTGCTGCGAAAATCAAGTTTTGAGCTTAATCAAGTAGTGCTAGGTTCAAGCAGCTCTCTATTGCGCAGAACGTTTTTGGATTGATTTAGAGGACTTGCTTGAGAGCAGCAATGTCTTTGACAAAGATGCCGTAGCGGTCTTTTGTGCCTGCAGGCATGAATACGGAGGAGTATTCCTGACGCGGTATCGGTGAGTCGCAGATGCCCACCTTTCCGAGCTCAATGCCTGCAGCATCTCTAAAGGAGATGACTTTGTCGAATAAGCACCTGGGTCCAATGTTCAGGATGTTTTGATTTTTACCCAGTGCGTTAACAATGGTGTTGATAGTATCCACCGAGCTCTTTGTAGTCGTGCCCACGACCTTAAGTTCGTTGTAGGTGGTAACCGTTATTTGAGTGGCGCCACTGAGTCTGTCAGCCAGCGTTCCAAGATTAGTCACAGTCCTTCTTTCGACACATTGGTTTGCCGTGTATGCTGACTTGGTTCCGCCCCAAATGTAAAAATCGCTGCCGGAGTCTCCATCGTACTCCTCTGGTGCATCCTTGTGAGGGGGCTGGTAATCATATTCTCCCGCTGCTGCGTCAAAACAGGTCTCACTGGCGACGGGGTTGTTGTTGTATTGTCCGATCAGGCCCCATTCCAAGTAATGGTATGTCCACAGGCCGTTTTGGTGGGCGCCACTGTCCCATCCGTAGCCGCTATCGCTGCAGGTAGTCGTGAGGTAGATCTTTTGGCTGTTGGAAAGTCCCATCAAATCCGGACCAAATCCACCCGAGAAACAGTGATCAATGAACACGAATATGTTTGCGTCCGCACCGTCGAGGATGTCGGCAAGCTCGGTGTCATACATATTTCCACCGGAATAGTTGAGATATGAAGAACCGCTGCCATCGCCATTTCCATGACCTGAGGTTGTGAAAACGACGACATCATTTGAATCGGCTTGGGCTAGCGCATTATTCAGAGCGTTGGTAACTGCGGACACGGTGCCTTGCGAGTCGATGAGTAATGTTATGTTAGAAGTAGGGAAGCCAGCTACGTCAGTGAAGTAGTCGTACCAGTCGTTGGCGTCATCATCACAATATTGTAGACCATTGTTAACACCCACGATCACAGCGTATTTGTCGATTGAACCAGTCTCTGTATCTGTATCCGAGTCAGAATCAGTTTCGGTGTCAGAGTCGGTTTCGGTGTCTGAATCAGTTTCAGTCTCGGTCTCAGTCTCAGTATCGCCCTCGCAGTTTTGGGGATGCGTGCCTGAGGGGTCGGGGCCGTTGTCTGCTTCAGTACACCAATAATAGGGCTGATCTGCATGCCAGGAACAGTACTGCGCGCTTGCGAGGTTTGCGCAAGCGTAGCAGTGGAGCACACCGCCGTCACACCAAATGATATTTCCCACATCATCACAGCAGCCTTCAAAGCTCACGTCTTTGCAGTCAGTCGAAGCTGTTTCCCAGTTCTCGGATTCTCCCCCAGGACAGTACCCGTCTAGCCAATAGTCCCCGCCAGTGTCGGTTTCGGTATCTGTATCTGTATCGGTGTCCGTATCCGTGTCGGTGTCCGTATCCGTGTCGGTGTCCGTATCCGTGTCGGTGTCTGTATCCGTGTCGGTGTCTGTATCCGTGTCTGTATCCGTATCTGTGTCGGTGTCCGTATCTGTGTCGGTGTCCGTATCCGTGTCGGTGTCAGAGTCACTGTCGGAATCCGAGTCGCTGTCCGAGTCAGAATCGCTGTCAGAATCCGAGTCGCTGTCCGAGTCAGAATCGCTGTCAGAATCCGAGTCGCTATCAGAATCCGAGTCGCTGTCCGAGTCAGAATCGCTGTCCGAGTCCGCATCGCCGTCCGTGTCAGCATCGCCAGTGCCATTGTTCTCGTCACCACCCGTACAGCCCGGGAAGCCGATAATGCTGACGGCCATCAAAATTAACATCAATGAAAGTTTTGTCATTACATACCTCTCTATTTTGTCTCACCTGTTATTTCAGAAGGCCATTATAAAACGATTCAAACAAAACTGGGATCAAGAAAAAGCGAAAAAGCGCCTTTTCAATCAAAAATAGGATTAAAATAGAGGTCGAAATTACGTTATTTTTGAAATATTTAATTAATATGAAATTCTATTGCAGTCCGAGTTTATTTTTGCAGTCCGAAATCGCCTTGCTCGTATCGATATGACTATAAACTGCAGCGCTGGTTTTGGATTCGAGATCCCTGGCTGCTTCGAAGTGGGTAAGTGCTTGTTTGTAGTTTCCTCTTGAATACTGAGCAAGTCCCATCCCTTTTAAGCTTATGAGCACCACTGGACTGTCTTCTCCAAGCACCCCCTTACCCAGGGCAAGGGCAGCTTTGAAATGCTCATGTGCTTTTTCGTACTCAGACATCGCCTCCCAGGCCCTGGCGATGTTGTTGAGGCGAACCGGAATGGTGGGGTGGGTATCGCCGTGCAGGCTTTTATCGATGGCCAGTGCTTGTTCATAATGATTGATCGCTGCACGGTATTTGCCCTGCTGGTGCAAGGTAAACCCCATGATGTTCAGGGCCTCGGCCACAGTCAGATGGGTTTGCCCATACAGTTCTCGGTACGCGGTAAGTGCGCTCTGAAGCTGGGTAAATGCTTGTTGATAGCTGCCCATCGCATTGAGCACCATGGCCAGGTTCTGCGCATCTGCTGCGACAAGGGGGTGGGCTGTGCCATAGGTTTTTTCGTTTATTCTGGCGGCCCGTTTAAGCAGGCCAATCGCTGTTTCGTACTTTCCCAGGCCGACCCAAGCTGCCCCGAGGTTGTTCAAGCGTACAGCTGCGTTTGGATGCCATGGGCCGTAAACTTTTTTGTCTATGGCGAGCGCTTCTTCTAAAAAAACCACAGCCTTTTCGTGATCACCTAAGGAGCGCCACGCCGTGCCGATATTGTTCAGGACAATCGCTGAGTGTGGGTTTTCTTTGCCCAGTGCTGCTTCGTACAGTTTTTTTGCTTCGGTATAGCGCTCGATTGCCGTTTCGTATTCACCCCGGGCAGTTGCGATATTCCCGATACCGTTCACGCCGTCGGCCTTGCTCAGCATATCGGACTTTTTATCAGCAGCTGCAATTGACTGCTCAAACGCAGCTGCTGCAGCGTCCAGATCCTGGGCTGTAACAAATGCATATCCCTTTGAAGTGAGGGCTTGGATTTCCGGATCCCTTACCGGTGCTGGTGCTTTGGGAGGTGGCTGTTCTTTTTCGGTCGACACTGGTGGGGCCGGTGCAGGTGCGGCAGTGCTGGGTTGCTGTGCCCCGCAGGCCAGGCCGGCAGAGATCCCAACGGCGAGCGTGATCAGGGTTTTTTTAACCATTGTGGCTCCTTGTTTTCCTATTCGAGGCAGTGGCTCTTGTTCAAGACGTCTGACCTCAAGTCGTAGAGTACGCCGAGGTCAGCGGCGAAATCCAATACCGTATAGCGATCTCGGATCTCGCGGGCCGCGATAAACGCCCGTTCTAAGTGATCTCGGGTCAAATCGAGGTCTGATACGCGGGTGGCTGCATCGCCGTTCAACAGTATGTTTCGAATCTGAGACGACGGGCGCAGCACTGGCGCGAGGGTTGCCCAAAGATCAGACCAGTGATCGCGGATGTGCTCGAGTTCCTTTACCAGCGCATCATCTTCGAGGTGCTTTGAAAAGTACGTTTTCACCACAGCTTGGGCCCGAGCGCCATGACGGTGCTCAATGGCCTGCTCAAGGTCGCGCCGATGGGGCCGCTCGGCAATGATGCGCTCGATGTCAATGTCTTGTGGCAAGAGCGCGGCCAAGCGCTCGTAAAGCGCGGATGTGACAATCGTAGCAACACCCACTTGGGCGCCGTGCCAACCCTCTACCCGGCCCTCTTCTTCGGCGGTCATATCCCAGAAATGGCTGATCAGGTGTTCGCCGCCCGAAGCCGGGCCCGAAGATCCAGCCAGGGTCATTGAAATACCAGATAAGAGCAGAGCCTCTGTCAAGGCCGCCATTGCGTCGGGGTCGCCAGTGCTGAGGCCTTTAGCAGTGTCTGCCACACGGGCCTCTGCAAGCAGCACCACTTTTTCTGGAGCAGCACAGTAGTAGGATTTGTTTAAGAATCCTCCCAGCCGAAAATCAGCCGTGGCCGTGGGTTTGGACTCCAAATCCCCGAGCCCAGCCCCGATCAGGTGATGGGGGGCGCGACTGAGAATGTCCAGATCCGCGACAATAGCTATGGGCTGGCGGCACGGTATCGTCTGCTTGACCCCATCCCTAAGGATCGCCGCAATCGAAGAAGTATACCCATTCATCGACGGTGCGGTTGCAACTGAGATATACGGGATGCCCTGGTCAAAGGCAGACAACTTGGTCAGGTCATTGATCGTCCCCGACCCCACGGAGACGGCAAATGTCATTCCAGGCATAGACGACGTAACGCGGGCAAGGGTCGGGGTATCTGCGTGGGGGCGATTTCCCGGTCCGTTGGGGATGATGAGCACCTCTGGACGATAGCCGTCTGAGACCAAAAGCTGGCGGACCTGCTCGCCGCATAGGGCGTTTGTAACCGCATCGGCGACGATCAATACCCGAGATCCCCGCCCGAGTTCCCGGGCAAAGAGGACGACGTCATCTATCGCCCCCTGTCGAACAGCGGCAAAAGAGAGGTCCACCGAGTGGGTCCGGCCGCAGGTACAGTCGGTGGAAAAGCCCAGCAGGTCATCGAGCTGCTCTGGAATGCCCTGTGCATTGGCCGCGTCGTTCATCTATCGGGTTTCCTCAAGCGCTTGTTGGGCGGCGTCCACGGCCTGCTCGATCTCTCCCTCGGTATGGGCCAGGCTGACAAAGGTGGCCTCAAAAGCAGACGGTGCGAGATAGATGCCCTTTGACAGCATGGCTCGGTAGAATCGGGCAAACCGGTCTGTATCGCAAGCAGCCGCGTCCGCAAAATTGCCAATGGGGCCTGGGCCAAAGAAGAGGGTCATCATCGAACCGACCCGATTCAAGGTCGCGGGAACCCCGGCGTTTTGCGCTGCCTTTTTGAGCCCGGTGCCGAGCTTGGCCCCGAGTTTTTCCAGCTGGTCATAGGCACCATCGCGTTCGAGGATAGAAAGCACTGCCAGGCCTGCGGACACGGCAAGCGGGTTTCCAGAGAGGGTCCCGGCCTGATAGACAGGACCGAGGGGAGCGAGCCCAGCCATGAGGTCTCGTCGGCCGCCAAAGGCCCCCACTGGCAGGCCGCCACCGATGATTTTACCAAAGCACGTCAGATCCGGTGTGACTCGGTATTGGGCCTGGGCGCCCCCAAGACCGACCCTGAACCCGGTGATCACTTCGTCGAAGATAAGCAATGCGCCGTGTTTGGTGCACAGGTCCCGCAGTCCATCGAGATACCCGGGGGCAGGGGGAATAACGCCCATGTTTCCGGCAATGGGTTCGACGATAACAGCGGCAATGCCACCGTTGTGGGTCTCAAAAATACGCGCGACATTATCAATATCATTAAAAGGTGCGGTCAGGGTATGGGCGGCAAAGTCTGCTGGCACGCCTGCTGAGTCCGGCTCTCCAAAGGTGGCGAGACCAGAACCGCCTTTTACCAGCAGGTGATCTGCGTGGCCGTGGTAGCACCCCTCCATTTTTATCACCCCGTCTCGTCCAGTAATGCCTCGGGCAAGCCGAAGGGCGCTCATGGTCGCCTCGGTGCCAGAGCTGGTCAGGCGGACCATTTCCACGGACGGCACATGGGCACAGATTTTTTCGGCCAGGGCAATCTCGAGCTCAGTGGACGCGCCAAAGCTCGTGCCTTGGCTTGCTGCAGCCGACACTGCTGCCACCACTTCTGCAGGTGCATGGCCTGCGATCAGGGGCCCCCAGGATGCGACAAAGTCAATATACTGGTTGCCGTCTGCATCCTCAATGCGGGATCTGTGGCCTTCTTTGATGAAAATGGGCTTGCCGCCCACAGCGCGAAATGCCCGTACCGGACTGTTGACCCCCCCTGGAATAACGCGTTTTGCTCGATCGAACAGCGCCTCTGACCGATCCATGCCCATGGTGTGCCTCCGTTTCTAGAAAAAGGCGGATTGCTCTGTCCCGGTATTGAACCCGAGAGGGTGCCGCCTTGCTAACGGCCTCGACTGTACCCCAATTCGGTCAGATGGTTAACGACTGAATTTAGGGCCCGGGAAGTTATTCTTTCGCGGGCCCTTACCAAGTTGCGAGCTTTAATTTTTTTTGAATCATTCGATCGGCGGTTAACAGCGGGGCGTTTTCCACAATGGCCTGGGCTGAGATCAACCTATCGAACGGATCTCGGGTCCAGCTGAGGCGGGTAGCCGCTGCTACCACATCGACAAATACCGCGGTTGAATAGTGTAGATCGATGCGTTGCTCCAGATCGGCAACCACATCGTGGCCGGGTTGGCTGACCCGATTGATTTCAAATAAATACTGAAGTTCCAGCGCAACCATCGGTGATATCCTGAGATCATTTTGTTCGATTGCCGTCTGGGCGGGCGCTGAAATGAGCTCGGTTTGACCTGCATAGAGCCAGACAACAACGTGCGTATCGAGATGGATCACGGCTGCCATTCGTTTGACCAGTCGAGATGAATCAGCTCTTTGGGATCGGTCAGAAGATAATCTTTACGGTCGACCAAACGGGTTAATTTGGGGCGGTATTCTTCGGGAACGAGTTTTACGATTTTGCCTTTTCGACTGATTTTAATCGGTATGCCGGTTTCGATAACCTCATCTATTAGTTTGTAAATATTTGACCTTAATTCAGAGGCAGTGATACTCATGGATCCCTCCGTACGTACAATAATAATTTATCGTACGATCGTTCTCGTGTCAACCTCGATACATCAATCTTTGATCACTTTTCGACATACCTGGGATAGGTCTGTTTTGCAGCGGTCGTATCGTTTAGGTCGATGTCCACTGTTAGAAACGGGCGTTCATTTGAGGTGAGGCCGATCACGTCCCCTTCTTCGGGGTGTATGATCCAGCCCGTACCTGCCCACGGTAGCGCTTGGGTGCCGTCGTCACTGAAATTCGAAGATAGGCAAAACGCACCTGATCTCACGGCAGCCACGCGTCCGGCTGCTATCCATTTGTCAACCGTCAATGCAGCAGTTGCCCGAGGACACGCCAGAATGTTCGCCCCTTGCCGCCCGTAGTCGCGGGCATGCTCAGAAAACCACATCTCCGTGCAGATGAGGAAACCAATACCAATGTCTGGCTCGCCAACAGCTGCGGACTGACAAAAAAAGGTATCAAAATGCTTCTCTCCGCGCTGATACCAGGTGGCCTCCCAAAAACCGGCTTCGTTGGGCAGGTAGACCTTTGCGTGGGCGTCGACATGCCCGCTGTCCACTTGCCAGACAAATCCCATATTGAGGCGTTTGTCCTCTGATACCACCGGTCGCGTGCCAATGACGACGGGCGCAGAGAGCTCCTGGAGTCGCGCCATCCAGAGATCGTGGATGGCCACTGATGCGCGCCATGCACCTGGATCGACTGACCGATCGGCCGAGAGCCAGGGATAGAACGGCATCTCAGGCAGCAGAACCAGGCTGCTCTTCTCCTCGCTGACATGGGATGCGAGCTGTTTCCATTCGCGCTCTAGGTGGGCGGGATGATTGCTTAGCTGACATACGGTTACTTTCATTGAACGCCCCATGGCTATGTTGTCTAGGTGTGATTCTGGCTTTTACCGCCCCGACATACAACAACTTTTTCCACAGCGCTTCCATTATTCTTTTACTGGATATTCCATTTCCAGTTTGGTAGGGATCTTTTGTTTGCAGATGGTTTTTTTTGATGAGGGATTGGGATGGTCAATTATCTAAACACCCCCTTTGACATGAATGACGTGGATCTCGCCTCAGCCTATGACGAGGTCCCGTATTGGTCGTTTCCCTTTGGCCAACTGATGCTCGACAACATCGCGTTGAGACCGGGGATGATAGCCCTGGACATCGGGTTCGGCACTGGGTACCCGATGTTAGAGCTGTCCCAGAGGCTGGGGAGATCGTCCGCGGTCTATGGCATTGACATGTGGCGGGCCGGCAGTAAGCGGGCCAAGTTCAAGGCCGAAGTGTTAGGGATCGATAATGTCATTTTTGTAGACGGCGACGCAGCAACAATGGATTTTGACGATGACATGTTTGATTTGATTGTCTCTAACGTGGGTATCAACAACTTCGGCGATCCCCATAAGGTGTTTTCAGAATGCTATAGGACCGTAAAGAAAGGCGGCCAGGTGGCCTTTACGACCAATCCCAAGGGCCACATGCGCGAGCTGTACGAGCTATTTGCCGCGACAATGACCGAACTGGATCTCGACGATGCCAAAGCGCAGCTCATGGTCCACGAAGATCACCGTCACCCGGTCGAAACCATCAACGCGTGGCTCAGTGACGTAGGATTCGAGATTACGTCCAATGTGGAGGACGCCTTTTCCTGGCGGTTTGTGGACGGTACGGCCTTTTTCAACCACCACATGATCATGCGCGGCTTTGTGGGGGGCTTTAAAAGCGTTATCCCCAAGGCGCACCAAGCGTTGTTTTTCCAGAGGCTCGAGGAAAACATCAATGCACGCGCCAAATCGCTCGGCGAGTTCAAAGTAACAATACCCATTGCTTATATCGAAGCTGAGAAATAACCCTTTAATAAATTCCTTAATCCCTCGATAAAACCGAACGAACAAAAATACACAAAAATTTTAAAAATACAGTTGCTTGTCCGGGATTGAATGTATACTAGTTTGTTAGACGCAGAGGATGATCGGATATTGAGGCAGAGGGGAGTGGTGCGCTTGCTTTGCTAGATGGAGATTGAGATACCAAAGCACTTGGTTCGTGCATTGTGGCGCGAGATACGATTGAGGTATCCAGCTGAAGCAGTCGCCCTGCTGTTTGGCACAAATGTGGAGGAATACGCGGTGATCCGTGAAGTACTGCCGATCGCGAATGCTATTAAAGGCGTGCATGGCTTTGGGATTCCTCGAAACGCATATGCGTCTGCTTGCAACAAAAGACCCGGTCAGCTGATCGGGTTTTTTCACTCGCACCTTGAGGACGCAACGCCATCGTCTGCAGATATTAAAACCATGCAAAGTGATGCATCCATGATTTGGCTGATTGGAAGAAGCGGCAATCCCCCCAATGGCAGGGATTTTCAACTAAGGGCTTTTTGTTTAGGGGCGGTTCCTTCAAAGGATGACCCAGACGAAATTGCGGTAAAGGAGGTGCATTCATGACAGCGCAGTTGATGTATATACCGCTGCCAGCAAGTGTTGAAGAACAATTCAATACTACCATTCGAGAAGAACTGAAGTCCATGTCTATTAATGCACTGGCCAATGCCTATGCCAGTGCAGTGACGGATGTGGAAAAGCAACCGACCACCAGAGGTCGGAGGATCGCGCAGTACCTAGACACGATCCACGGCAAAGACGAGCTGGCCAAGATGATACGGCGCCACCTATCCCAAGTGGCTGACGCGCCATCGGCAGTTGAAAGCGCTTCAACTGAAAGCGAGATAAGGGGCGAACAGGGGTATGTGGTACCGCTTGTCGTCCTAGGTGTGGCCATCGCGGTATGGTTGATTGGTTGGGCCATCACTGGTGAGTGTGATTGGTACATGGGCATGTATAGCGGATAGATGTGGGGTAAAATATCATGGACCAGAAAACATTCGAAAAAATAGAGAGCTATCAAGGGTTGATCGAGGAGTTGAAAATTCAGCTGCTGGAGCTTCAAGTTGCTAGAGATGGTGCCAAACAGGTCCAGGAACAGCTGAACCAAGGGCTCGGTGCAACGTCTCGAACAAAGCGTAGGTTTCGGTATCGCAAGCATCTCGACCATTTGTTGGAGGGCATCGGTGTGTTGGAACGTGGCATCAATGCCGCTGCTCATAACGTCGAGGTTTATGAAGAGAAATTCGACGCCTACTTAAAGGAGGTGCATTCATGAATCTCCCTGTTTACAACTTTGACAGTGCCACCCCGCTTCAGGACGACGAAGCCTATGACTTTCTCTGGAGCAAGATAGCAAAGGCCCATCGGCGCATTTGGGCGTCCGTGTTTATTGTCAATATGTCGACCGCGTCTGACGACGAGCTCCGCATCCGCGATTTGCTCAAGCACCTGGCCTATGCCAAATGGCGAAATGTGGACGTGAAAGTCCTGGTAGGTCAATCCACGGTGGGTGCCATCCAGGTTCAAACCGGCACTGCAGCAGCATACTTGCAGTCCATGGGCATTGAGGCCCGGTCATTTCGGTCTGACGAAGATATCAGCACGCACAGTAAATACCTTGTTATCGACGACGACTTAATTGTCGTAGGCAGTAATAATTGGTCACCAGGGGGATTGGTTAAAAATACCGAAGATGCCCTGGCCATTAAGTCGGCCGATCTTAACACGGCCCTTGCTTTGAATTTTTTAAAGCACTGGGAGACGTCCCAGAAGAGAGGCGCGCTATGAATCCATCTGTTTTTCAAGGGTTTCTTACGGAAAATACACCTGACATCAAGTGGACCAAGAAGAAGAAAGATACGGCATGCCAGGTGCTGTTCGCAATTGCCAAGGCCAATGGGGGCGAGATTTTTGAAGATGAAAAAATCCCGCGATCGGAAAAGGAGCAGTTTGCGATCAATCGCGCTCGAGAAGCACTGGAGCGTCGATTCATTAGCTATGCCAATGCTGTCGCCCGTCAACGCCCTGATTTTTCATACACCCAGCCTGTTGACGAAAAAGCAAATGATACATTGACGACGCGCCACCAATGGCTACCCAAGGTCGACATCAACACTGCGTCCTTTGACGAGCTCGAAGCCCTCCCTGAGATCGGCGACGTCCTCGCACAAAGGATAATTGACCATCGCAACCTTTACGGACCGTTTGAGTCCATCGAGCAACTCAAAGAAGTTAAAGGGATAGACAACGTGACAACCCAGCGGCTCGAAGCCCTGGCTTTTGTCATGCCAGCAGATGTTCACGCGCAATTTTTCTCGCCAGAGGTCTTAGCATTTGTATCTGAGCCAAGCCTCAAGACCTATGCCAGACTCTTGGCCTCAGGTGGTGGGTTTGCTGTCAAGGCAGACCTCGATGGTACCCCCCTTGACCGCTTGTTGGTCGAGCTCTCCTCCATTCAGAACGAGGTGGATCAAAACGAATTCTTCCCAAATAAACACCTACCACTGACACGGGCCAGCAGAATAAAGGCGCTCAATGGGTTTGAAAAAAAGGCCCGAGCACTAGAAGCAAAGGCGATTAAAGGAAAGGATGGGGCAGCGGGGTTGCTGTTCGACGAAGCCTATGCACCATTTGTAAAGCAGCTCATTCAAAACGCCACTCAATCCATCAAAATCATCATGTTCTACATGAAATACGACAAGGCTGGAAAGGACACGCCGAGTGATCAACTGGTCAAGGAACTCGTCGTAGCAAAAAAACGGGGTGTTGAGATTCAAGTGATTCTCGATAGGGATCGGGAAGGGGATGTCTACAGGTCCAGGTTAATCAACCATAATGCGTTCAAGGCCCTGCAACAGGCAGGCATCGACGTGGTATTTGATGAATTCAATCGGGTCAACCACACCAAGCTGGTGGTGGTAGACGATAGGCATGTGGTGATCGGCAGTCACAATTGGACACTAGGGTCTTTGAAAAAGTACGATGAAACGAGTCTGTATGTAGCGTCTAAACCACTCGCCAAAACCTATCTAGATAATTTCAAAAGCCGATTTGAAAAACTAAGCGCCAACTAGTGCCGCCCTGCGTAGCTCGCCTGGGAGCGAAGCAGGGCAAACGACTACTTTTTTCATCTGTCCTGCTTCTCCAAGGCTAGGCTGAAAGTTGCCGATTTTACCAATGATTACCCGGTGTCCCCACTTCGCAGGATAGCACGCACCTGAAAATAACTATCTGCCGTTTAAAGCCCAGTCGTAGTGGAGAAACTCGACGTTCACCTGGCCAGCGGCGACATCCTCGACTGCCTGATGTGACATGTGGGGTGCGACGTACGCGGCGACCGAAGGGACGTTGTCGACAAAGTCTTTGCCGTACCATTCAAAAATCTTGGATAAATAGAGGGTCTTGTTGGCCGCGTCATACCTGTTTTTTGATGAATCGTTGAGAAACTGCCGGGTCTGACGCTTGAGCTGGGTATTGAGTTTTTGCCCTTGGTACGCTTCAGATATGAGGATGGGGCAACTCTTGGCCGCGCAAACCAGGGCAAAGTGAATGCGCGGTTCGGTAAACCGCTTTCGCAATATCTCGTTCTCCACATCTCCAAGGGACAGGGTCTTGCCCTCGAGTTTGGCCAGGGGGATGCGCTTTTCCTCCCAGGCCGACCCTGGCTTGGCACCCACATTTTGAAGACTCTTGACCGGAAAGTTGTCAAGAACCAACTTGATGGTATGCGCGTTGTAGAGGTTGATCCAGTAGGCGATCTTATTTCTCTTGTTCCATTTTTTGTAGTCTTTCTTACAGACCGCAGCGAGGGTGGCCAAATACTGGTCGAGGCGGTCCTGGCCCCCTCGGTGCCAGGCAGCGTAGTCTACGGTGCCGCTCTTGACATAGGTCTTTAGTAGGCCTTGCCATTGCTGGTGCGTGTGATCAAACGGCTTGTTCTTTTCACCAGCTGCGGCAGTGTTGCCCGCTGCGGCCAGGCACAAGGCCATCATTATGGCCACCCCAGAGCGCCTTTTAGCAATTATCTGGAAATTTTTCATTCATATCCTCCCTCCTGGATATAGAGGTGCTACTCGCAATCGTGTGACAGCGCCGACGCAAAAGAACAATACTAATTGCGGTGCTTTTCGGCGAGTTTATCCAGGGTCAAATCGCTCAGGGAGGAGACGATGCGAGAGTTGATGTCGCAGTACACAGAGCGACAGCCGCAGTCATCTGCCATGGGGCACGTATCTGGATCGAGCACACAGTCGACGATGTTAATGGGCCCAATGGTCGCTTCGATGATCTCGCTGGCTGGGATTTCAGATGCAGGCCTCGCAAGTTGATATCCACCGCCCTTTCCCGTCTTGCTGCGAATCAGCGAGTGGCTTTTTAGGACAATTGCGAGCTGTTCAAGGTAGCGCCTGGAGATGTTCGTCACATCCGAGATCTTGGCCAGGCTCACCGTGTCGTCAATGCGGTTTGTGAGCTTCGCGATTTCGACCATCATTCTCAGGGCGTATCTGGCACGTGTAGAGAGTTTCATGTTGTTCTTCTAGCTGGTGATTGGGCGCGGTTTCGCTTAATCCGGGGGAGGTGAAACAGGGCCGATGTTGTGTGTGGATGGTTGACGCGCCAATGCCGTACCCTTTTGCTACCACGCGTGGGGTCCAGTTGCCTGTCATATGAACGCTCGGGCAGGGCAAAAAGGGAACCTAGCATGTCAACCGTCCACTCATTATTCATACTCTGTGTTAGATTGGGATCTTGGGAGCACTAGGCGCACTGCTTTCTATACCAAGGCACCTCGACAGGAGGACCCATTGCCAGCTGTACATCCAAAGCAGTGGTTGCCAGTGGCAATGGTCCGTCCGAGGGTTTTATCCAAATCCAGATCCAAATTTAGGCGCAGATCGTCGATATGGGTAATCTTGTTCTGAATACCAATGCCCAAGGCCAAGTTGAAGTCACAGTCGTAGAGCCGACCATCCCACCCCACGCTGATTTGGCTGCGACACATGAGCGCGTCTAGCGTCAGTGGGTTGAAGGCATTGCGCAACAGCTGCATGTAGGCGGTTTCCTCGCCCTGGGACTCCAGGTATGACTTGAACCGCCCGATGGGCATGTTGGTAACGGTCATCAGGTTGGTAAACGATATGCCCCAATTCGTCTTGAGGTTTTGCTTATAATCGCTCTCCAATGCGGTCTGATCCGGCGGCAAAAAGGCCCCACCCGGATTGTAGACGAGGTTTAGTACCGGGTCTGAATCCACACCATATCCAAGGGCGTTTAACCGCCGAATCGCAGCCACGCTCTTGCGGTATACCCCGGGTCCCCGCTGCGCAGTGACGTTTTCTTCCAGATAACACGGCATGGATCCGACGAGTGAGACACCGTAGTCTTTATAAAAATTGGGCAGATCTTCGTTACCCGCCTCCATGAGCACTGCCAGATTGGTCCTGACTTGAACCCCAATGCCGCTGGATGCAGCAGATGCGATGAAGCCACGGAGATTCGGATGAAGCTCAGGGGCACCACCGGTGATATCCAACGTGCGACAGGGCGTCATTTTAGCGGTTTCCAGCACTGTCTCCATGGTTTTGCAGTCCATCATCTCTGTTTTTGTCGGAGAGGCGGCGAGATGGCAGTGGATACACTTCTGATTGCATAAAAATCCAATATTCACTTGAAACGTATCAATCGACTGCGCCTGAAGGGTCTGCCTGCCAGTATGCTGAATCACAGCGTCAAAGTCGTTCATCGAGGTACCTCATGCGAATCCCGAACCATTTATCACTGGAGGACTATACAAACGAATGCGTAACTGTCAAATTTGACATGTTGCTGGCGCAACACCGGCCAAACCCGTGATAAGATAGGAAAATGAACCCGTACGCCACCTATTTATCCCTGTTCCTATCCCTTGGCATGCTGCTTAGGCCGGCCCTGGGACGCGGAGACGAGACACCCAGATGGACCATCTCCAGATTTGCCGAACCCCCTATCACCTGGGATGGGTGCCATGTGATGGAAGGGACAAGCGCGGCACCGCCTTTAAGCTGGCACGGGCGGCTCTCAACGACAACGCTATACAACATCGGGCGTTCAGACCGCTCGGCCCAGGTGCGGGGTACGGTTGTATTTGGCCTGGGCCTGCCATTGGGATTGGAGGCGGCACTCAGTTTTCCAGTGGCTGCCACCTTTGCAACGCCCATTGCCGCGGCGGGCATGGATCTGGATGAACCCACCCTTCAGGACATGGGCGAAGATGGCCCGGGTATCGGCGATCTGACCGGCGCTTTGCTCCTCAGCGCATTGGACGCAACAGAAGGCGGCTTCGGCCTGCTGTTCGGCGTCAAGGCAAGTGCGCCTACCGGGTATCACGAGCGATTGATGGGAGAGGGGGGATTTGGGTTTGAGCCATTCGCGGTCCTGGCATTTCAGGTGCTTGGCAATCGCCTGTCCCTAAATCTCGGCTATCGGTTCCGACCGGAGCATCGCGAGGTCGCAGACCATCAGCACTTTGAGCAGGACGACGACCTTATCTGGCGGGTGGGCATTCGCGTTGTGCGCAAGTTCGACATTGCCTGGTCTGTCCAGGCCGAAGGCGCAGTGGGCGTGGCCACGGAAGAGGGTATCTGGCCCAAGGCAGCCTCACGCCCTGTTTGGATAGGTGCGGGCATTGATTTTCCAGTTGGTCGGAGCCACCGCTTTGGCACCCTTATTGGGTCCGGCATCACAGGAGAAGCCGCGCCTGCATTTACCTTTGGATTTCGCTTCTCCTGGCTGCCAGTAATGCCGGATGAAGATGAAGACGGCGTGATGGGCAGGAACGATGCCTGTCCCATATTAAAAGAAGACAAGGACGGCTATCTGGATACAGATGGTTGCCCAGATTTAGATAACGATATGGATGGATTTCCCGACGACGAGGATAAATGCCCACTTAAGGCGGCTTCGGATTTCTCAGAAGACGGGTGCTGATGGCCCCTCAAATACCAGGACCGCACAAAGTTTGTCAGGTGGTAAGGCCAACGCAGCAATACTGATCGTCCGGACAGGCGTATTGGCCCCCTATTTGGGGTAGTGTACAAGCTGCATCCTGGCATGCAGATTCAAGGTATCCCCCTACGTTTAGAAGTTCGCACTGATCAGTATTGAGACAACACACCTGGCTCACGTTGCATGTGCCCGATGGCTCGCCAATGGACTCGGGAATAGTGCCCCCCTCGCAAGGGGCTGTGGGGGATTGGCAAACACCGTTAAGAATCAGGATTTCTGGGGTAATTTGCAAATTGATTTTCACTATACACGCTTCGCCACTCGTATCTGTGTCCGTGTCTGAGTCCGTGTCAGTATCCGTGTCAGCGTCCGTGTCCGTGTCCGTGTCCGTGTCCGTATCCGTGTCCGTGTCCGTGTCAGCGTCCGAATCAGTATCGGTATCTGAATCAGAGTCTGAGTCAGCGTCCGAATCTGAATCTGAATCTGAATCTGAATCTGAATCACTATCCCCATCTGGGCCAACATCGGGTGGGGTCGACTCATCGGCACAGGTTGTTACAATCCATACCAATGCAAGGATCAAATAAAGTATATTAATCCGCCTGTTCATGGATACACCTCGTAGATTGAAGCACCTCGTAGAAGCACCTACCAGTGCATAACTATTCAAATCAAAACGTAATCTAATTCATGCTTGTTTGTCAAAAAGAAAAAATAGGAAAAAATGGATTGTCAGTATCAGGCGGTGATGAGGCCTATGCAGCAATACTGATCTTCCGGGCAGGCGAATTGGCCGCCTCCTTGGGTCAAGAGACATTTATCAGTCTGGCATACAGATTCATAGAGTCCTTCTAAGTCCAGAGCGTCGCACTGATCGGTATTGATGCAGCAGACCTGGCTCGGGTTGCACGTGCCCGAGGGATCGCCCATGTTCTCTGGAATAGTGCCCCCTTCACAAGGCGCCGAGGGTGACTGGCAAGCACCTTCGAGAAACACGGGCGCTAGTAGAAGGTGCAGGGCGGCTTCCACCTCACACGCGACACCACTCGTATCTGAGTCCGTGTCCGTATCAGTATCCGTGTCAGTATCCGTGTCAGTATCCGTGTCAGTATCCGTGTCAGTATCAGTGTCTGAGTCCGTGTCAGCGTCCGTGTCAGTGTCTGTGTCCGTATCAGCATCAGTATCAGTGTCTGCGTCTGTGCCAGCATCAGCATCGGTATCGGTATCCGAATCAGAGTCAGAGTCCGAGTCTGAATCAGAATCTTCGTCAGAGTCCGAGTCTGAATCACCATCCCCACTTGGGCCAACAGGACCACCTGGGGCTGACTCCTCGTAACAGGCTGTCACAACCCATCCCAATGCAAGGATCAAATAAAGTGAGCAGAGCAGCCTATTCATGGGTACTCCTCTTTAAGGTACCTGCCAGCAACGATCAGTTTAAAATATTTATTCATTTTTCTGATATTAATTTAGCTGGAGCGGGCTTGTCAAAACGAATATTCATCAGGTGCCGGTGTAGGGCCGGGGTTTATCCCCGGCCGTGTATCGGCGTGATGCACGCAGGGTGGCCTGGGATAAGCCCACGCCCTGCGACGGCATCAGGGAATTAGAAGAGATTTTATGGGGAAATCTTTGGTCAGGAGGCCAAGCCGATGCAGCAGTACCCGTTATCTGGGCAAGCGAATTGGCCGCCTATCTGCGGGAAAACGCATTCCGAGCTCTGGCATACAGCTTCAAGGGATTCCCCTAAATCTACAGATTCGCATTGATCATTGTCGATACAGCAGACTAGGCTCGAGTCGCACGTGCCCGAAGGATCTGCGATGGCCTCTGGAATCGTTCCACCCTCACAAGGCGCACTGGGGGACTGGCAAAGGCCATCTAAAGAAAAAGACTGTTGGATAAATGACACAGTAATTTCCACCTGGCACGCCTCGCCGGTCGTATCGGTGTCAGAGTCCGTATCCGTGTCCGTGTCCGAATCCGTATCAGTGTCTGTGTCCGTGTCCGAATCCGTATCTGTATCTGTGTCTGTGTCCGAATCAGAATCAGCATCAGAATCAGAGTCAGCATCAGAGTCAGAGTCAGAATCTGAATCACCACCAGGTGGGTCCGACGACTCGGCACAGGTTGCCACAACCCATACCAACGCAAAGATCAAACAAATTGAGTGGAACAGCCTGTTCATGGGTACACCTCTTTGATGAAAGCGTTCTTTGAAGCACCAGCCAGTGCATAAATATTCAATCTGGACATTAATCTAATTCATACTGATTTGTCAAAGAAGAAACTGGTCTGTCCAATGAAACTTTGCTCAAATTCGTAGCAATGCCAGGGAGCACGGCCTTACGGCAGTGTCCTTTTAAAGCCTTGGGGTGGGCCCTGGTCAGATATTAATGGTTACGCAACAGTATTGAGAATCTGGGCAACCGACTTGTTCGCCTGTTTGGGGTGAAACGCAAGCCGAACTCTGGCATTCTATGTCGGCGTATGCCCCGAAGTCCTGAGATTCGCACTGATCAGTATCAATGCAACAGACCTGGCTCAGGTCGCACGTGCCCGAAGGATCTCCAAGGGACGCGGGAACGATCCCGCCTTCGCATGGGGCTGTGGGTGTTTGACATACACCCTCAACTGTCACAGGGGGTATTGGGGCGGATGCCAATGTGATAGTTACCGTACATGGCTCGGCTACCGTATCTGAATCCGAGTCTGTGCCTGTGTCTGTATCTGAATCCGTGTCCAAGTCTGTGTCTGTGTCGATGTCTGTGTCTGTATCTGAATCAGAGTCAGCGTCTGAATCAGAGTCAGTATCTGAATCAGAGTCAGTATCTGAATCAGAGTCAGTATCTGAATCAGAGTCAGTATCTGAATCAGAGTCAGTATCTGAATCAGAGTCAGCGTCCGCATCAGAGTCAGCGTCCGCATCAGAGTCAGTTGAGGGACCAACCGGAGAGGGGGCTGACGTATCAGCACAGGCCACTACCACCCAAGCCAACGCAACTATCAGACAAATTAAACAGAACAGCCTATTCATGGATACACCTCTGTTGATAAAAACATTTCTTAAAGTTAAAGCAACTATCGCTGCACTAAGTAACTAACTTATAACATAAGTTCAATTTTTAACAGTCTGTCAATAGAATAATGATTCGTCCATAAAAAGAGAAGATTAAGATAGGAGAAACGAAAAGGGAGCTATAGGATCTTCTCGATGTGTATTTCGCCCCCTTGTTTACGTCTCATTGGATCGATAGAATGACCCAATAAGACAGGCTGGAAAGAAGAGGGAGACCCCATGGAGCACGCATCCCATAAGAAGGATACATCCCCCAAAGGGCTGTCATCTGCAAAGCGAGAGGACATTTGGGCGCTTATCATTGCGGGAGCGATCATGGCAATATCGATGATCACCCCCGAGGGAGTTCACCACTTTTTTAAAAAGGTACTGTTCTTGTTTTAGGACTATGGCAACGATGAGGTGCTAATATGTCCATGTTGAGATCTTTAATCGTTCCTGGCTGGCCCAAGTACATACCGGGTTTTTTGGTTTGCACAGTGTTCGCGTTTGTAGTGATGAATGTCGACAACGTTCTCGGCACCTATCACAAGGCAAATGCCGCTTCTTTAGCCATCCCCAAGCTGGTAGAGAAACTCGCCACAGCTAAAAACGCGGGCAACTCCGCTGCTGTCTCGGGCATTGAAAAGAAACTGGCAAAACACCACCAGGCCCTTGCCAAGGTAAAGGGCACGGTGGGGCAGTCATGGCCTGTGGCCACATTTCTCTATCAGAAACTGCAGTTTAATTACGTCGCGCTGCTCCTTATCGGCGGCATCATCATTCGAAATACGCTTGGGCTGCCGCAGGTGCTTCAACCCGGGGTCGGCATTGCCAGACCGCTTATCAAGCCGGGCATCATTATTTTAGGCGTGCACTATGTCTGGTCAGACGTGGTGCGGGTCGGCGGCACTGGATTGTTATTGGCAGCGGTCTTTATTTTTGGCACTGCCATCGCGGTGATGTGGCTGTGCCGGCGGTTCGGGGTAAACGACGGATTGGGCGGTATCATGGGAGCGGGCACCGGGGTCTGTGGTGTATCGGCCATCATTGCCACATCGCCAGTGGTAGGTGCCAAGCCACGGGACATGGCCTATGCCATTGGAACGATCTTGTTGTTCGGCACTGCAATGCTATTTATCATGCCTTACCTGGGTCAGGCCCTGGAGGTATCCCAGTCCCAATTCGGCGCCTGGGTCGCGGTTGCCATTTTGAACACGGCCCAGCTCATTGCCGCAGCAGAATGGTATGGCGACGAGGCCCGCAACACCGCTGTTCTGATCAATGCGGCGCGGATCATGTTGATTCCCCTGATCGTCATCTTTGCGGTCTGGTTTTACGGCCTCAAGGACAAGGGTGCCCAGGCTGGATTCTGGACCACAATGCGGTCCAAATTCCCCATCTTTATCCTCGGATTTTTTGCCCTCATCGTGCTCAACAGCGCGGGCATCGAGGCCCTGGGCGGACCCAAGGAAAGCGGGTCCCCGTTTTGGGCCATGAACGCGGTCTATAAGTGGTTTTTCGCCATCGGCTTTGCCGGTATCGGGTTGTCGATTTCAATTGATGACATGAAAAAGGCCGGGGGATCTGCATTTCTCATCGGCTCTGGCGCGGCCACACTTAAAATGATCATCGGGTTTATTGCCGTGCTCATCATTGGCTCTGAGCTCTTGCGCGTGACCGGTGGTCAGTAAACCACAAAGTCCCCAACTTCTCCTTGCTATTGACGGTGAACCCCACACTGACAATGCTGTGAACTGGGCCCTTGATGTTGCCCCAATGAAGCATCTCCACGTGGTTGCTGCCCACGTAAAAGACCCATATTTAAAGCAGTTTCACAATGACATGTACGCCCAGGGTCGGGAAGCGTACCTGGCCCACATCGACGCGTGTCTCGAAGAGATATCCCAAAAAGCAGTTCAGCGATTCGAACAGGCAGTAAACGGACGATCCATAGCATGGCGCGTTAAAATGCTTAGCGGGGACCCAGTGCAGGCCTTTTTATCCGAGATAGCAGCACACCCCTACGCCCTTGTGGTGCTCGGACGCAAACCCAAATCAGGGGCGATTGCAAAGTGGCGTTCCCAGGACCTGCCCCATAAGTTGGTCCGCCATCAAGTGAGGCCCCCACTGCTTATCGTTCCGGGCGATGATCCCCATCGCTCAAACAGGTCGCAGGGGGATAGATGAGGGCGCATCTATTGCATCACCGCCGCGATCTCTTTGTTCTCCTCATCGGCCTGGTCATCTTGGGCTTGAACATTGAGGAGATCATACATTGCGGCCAGAACAGCGGTTGTATCGACCCTTACTGGGCTGATTTCTGGTTGATATCCTATTCGGATGGATACAGCCGCAGGGCCCTGATAGGCCAACTCATCCAGGTTCTAGTTGGCGACATCGTCGACTATAGACTCCTGAATGCGGTCGCCTTTTTCATCGCCATAGCGATCCCCCTGCTGGTCTACGCGAAGTACTTTTCTAGACAGACCGGTGTTCGGAACTGGTCTTTACCGTGCATCTTCGTGATTTCCGGACCTGCGACGGTCTTGCTGTTCGAGGTGTTGGGAGATCTGCTTCAGGTGTCCTTCATCCTGGTGATCGGTTACTTCTTCATTTCGGGATGGGTGGGTGCTGGTGCATCGTTGCTGCTCGCAGCAATCGTCTCACTCCTTGCCGTTTTGATTCACGAGGCCTCGATGTTCGCGTTTTTGCCTGCGGTCTATCTCATACACTGCCTCAGGCATCAAAAGCGGATTTCGTTTTGGGGTCCTATGCTGGTGATCTTTATCGGTGCATCGATATTAGGAGTGGTTCTAAATACTCAGAACGCGTCCATGCCCAGCGCTGGCCTCAAGCTGAGAGATCTTTCAATTTATTACCCTCCCCATGATCCGCTACCGCCGTTTTCCGCGTTGCTGGGACATGAGCTCTCGGCGTACTTGGGCTCCATCAGGTCGGTTGCCTATTTGTTTATTAGGGTGCTCGGGGTTTCCATCGTGCCGGTCGCCAGTGTTTTTTTGCTATCCAGTGCGTTCAATGATCGCCGGTTGCCCACCCTGTTCGCGTTCCTGAGTGCGCTGTCTCTGCCTCTATACGCGATAGCCCACGACTGGGGGCGGTTCTCCATCTACACATTCCTATTGTCACTGCTACTATCATCCCTGGCCAGCAGTGATCGCGTTGTCCGCATCCCATTGTTCCAAAGGGCTATCGACAGATTCACCGACCTGGCTCATGAGACCGCGCTACCGCCAGTCTGTTTGTGCGTGCTCACCCTTGTTTTTCGATCCTGGCGCGATTACAGGAGCGGTGGCCTTTTAAAGTTCGACCTGGTGCTCGCAGTTGCCGCGATCGTTCTAGTGGCTTTTTATGTCAGGCGCTATTCAAAGCCCCAACAGCGCGGCTAATACCACGTGAGCGAGTCGGTTTCGTTGACTTATCGGGAAAATACTGGAAAAATAAGAGTAGTGAGCGTGGTATCTGAAAAGAATCAGGGGAGGCCAAGCGAAACAAAAAGGGGCCTTTATCCAAACGACACATACCTTATTACAGTGGCAGGCCGATATCTTTTTTAGGGGTTTGCAAAGAAAGGAATTGTAATGAACGCAACAATGCTCAGCAAACGAATGATTCTAATGTGCATTTGTATGTTCGCGGTAGCAACCCTATTGCTGACCGCGTGCGGCGATGATGATAGCGACGGGGATAATGCAACTTCCGATACAGACTCGGATAGCGATTCAGACAGCGACTCGGATAGCGACTCGGATAGCGACTCGGACAGCGATTCGGACAGCGATTCAGACAGCGATTCAGACAGCGACTCGGATTCGGATACAGATACCGACACAGATACAGATACCGACACAGATACAGACACTGACACAGATACGGACACTGACACAGATACGGACACTGACACAGATACTGATACTGACACTGATACTGACACTGATACGGACACTGACACAGATACTGATACTGACACTGATACCGACACAGACACAGACACCGATACCGACACTGAAGGGGATATGTGCGATAACTATCCCAGTCCCGATAACAACTTCGCCGTAGGTAGCGTTGTTAGGAACTACAATTTCTGGGATAAGGACGACAATCAATCTCGTATTTGTGATTACGCTGACCAAGGCTACAAGCTGGCATTGTTCGTTATTTCCGGAGGGTCTGGATGACCCACCTGCGGTTCGGCGGCGCCGAACATACACGCAGCAGAGACAGAGTACCCCGGTGTCGTTAAAAAGATAGACGTGATTGAGGATGGCATGGGGACACCGCTTGCAACGACGATTACCAAGGCTCCCTGGAACACGGCAGAATGGCTGATTGTCCGCACTGAGCCGGCCGACCAAGCCAGTACTGATTATGGTAGTTTTCCTGGCTTCCCAACCGTTCCGCTGATAGACCTCACCACAATGAAAGTCCTCGATGAGGACTGTTTTAACGCGTCAAGCTACATTGCTTGTGTGGCGCCCCACATATAGGCATTGATCATCGTTCCAACAGCACTGCTGACTCCATGTGCGGTGTGTTGGGAAACATATCAAACCCTCTCGCTGCCTTGATGTGATATCCGCCCTGGTTGAGTTCGGCCAAGTCCCGCGACAGGGTGGCCGGGTCACATGAAATGTAGAGCAGGGCCCGATGGCTGCCCCTGGCCAACACCCGGGCGAGATCCAGGTCTCCAGTCCTTGGGGGATCGAGCACGACCAGGTCGTATGCTTCTTTGGCTGTTGTGTATGCCTCAAAGGCGTTTTTTGCGAGTACTGTGACCCCTTTCAACCCGCGGCGGTCAACGTTCTCCTGCAATGCCCTACACGCGGCAGTGTCGATCTCCACGGCTTTGACCCGTCTGATCTGTTTGGCCAAAATCCCAGTCCAATTGCCGGCACCGGCAAATAGCTCCAGGGCGGTCGCGTGGGTGCCTTGATCCAGCCACCCAGCCACGGTCTGGCCAAGGGAGAGGTTGATGTGCGGATTTACCTGTGCAAACCCGGCAGCAGGCGTGACAAGAGGGGTTCCGTCTCCTGCTGCGATGATTGTATTCTTTTGACCGGCCACCGTGCTCTGGTAACCGGCCTCTGAAATAACCACGCCTACAAACCGGTCTGGAACAGCCGATCTGGCCGAGGCGTAGAACTCGGGGGTCAGATCCCAATCACCCGCGATGACCGCGATGATGCCATTGGCCCCATGGGCCACGCGTACTTCGACCGGGGTGTTGATATGGGTGAGCAACTGGTTTTTCAAGTCCAACATGCAATCGGAAAGCTCGGGCGTCAGTATGGGGCAGTGGTCAATATCCACTACTTCCCGGGATTTTAAACGGGTGAATCCGAGCACCCCTGTGCCATCTCCACGTGGGATGTAGTGAAAGCGCGCCATTCGGCGATATCCAAGGAGCACCGGGGAAGGCACGACTTCGACCGCAGCCAGGCCGAGCGCTCGCTTGAGCATGCGGGCCTTGGCCTCGACTTGAAGGGCCGGATCCAGGTGCAGCCATTGGCACCCGCCACACTGGCCAAAATAGACACAAGGGGGCTTCCGCCGTTGTGGGCTTGGGATCAAGACCTCGACTATCTCCCCGCGCAACAGTCTCTTTTTTTTCTGCGTGATTCGTATGCGTAGTCGATCCCCAGGCGCGCCGAGCCGCACAAAGCACACTTTGCCTCGTACCCGGGCAATCCCGTCTCCGCCTGCGGCCAAATCATCTACTGTGACAGTCTCGAGTCGTTCCATGTGTTGTGTATTATGTGCTGCCTCTGGTTGCGTTTGTCGATAAAGAAAGATAGATAGACCCTCGCAACAGCAGCAGGGCCAACAATACCATGGGAAAGGCTAAAATTCAGCGTGGCAATGCAACAACGCCCATCTCCTGATCGTCTCCCCAATTCCTATGGGGATGTCCCGAGCTTACCAGCGGTGGGAGATCTCCAGTTGTCAGACTTTGCACCGGCCGGATACACCTGCCTTGAGCTCGAGATCGGTTTTGGCAAGGGTTGGTTCTTACTGGAAAGGGCCCGGTCAAATCCAAATACGGGCTTTGTCGGTCTTGAGATCAGGCGCAAATGGGTGCACCTAGTGCTGGAACGCGCTCGCAACCGCGCCATACCCAATATCCAACCCTGGCTCGGAGACGCAAAGCAAGCGCTGTCCAGAGTGCTGGATCAAGGAATTTTTTCCAATGTTTTCATCAACTTCCCAGATCCCTGGTGGAAAAAACGGCACTTGAAACGGATGGTCATCGTTCCCGAGCTCATCGCCGAGGTTGTCCGCCTGCTAACACCAGATGGCGGACTGTTCGTCCAGACCGACGTGGACTTTCGCGCCGATTATTATCGACAGCTGCTGCTGGACACGCCTGGCCTGATACCAGTGCGCGGCAACGGCACTATCGACAGCAATCCGTTCACAACCCCGTCATTAAGAGAAATAAAATGTGAGGCAGCTGGATTGCCCATATACCGGTTGTTATTCAAAAAAGGGGAAGGCTGCGAACGCCCTGTCAAAATCCCCCCAACCTCCCTTATTAAAGGGGAGTATTGATAAGTCCCCTTTGAAAAAGGGGACTTAGGGGATTTCGCAGCCTTTATCGGTCCTGTTGCTTCTGAGTGTCCGATTGGATGTAACCGAGCATGCCGGCCATGGTGTTCGCCAGGAAAGAGCGCTCTCTGAGTTTAATGTCTTCTGGGAGCTCGTCGAACCGACCGCGGCCGAACAAGGGATCAATTTCCATGAGGCGATTGAAGAATCGATCCTCGAGATCGTCCATGCCAGCATCAGCAAGGGTGCGCAGGGTCTCGACCCACACAGCGAGTTGTTTTTTTGCCCGGCGGCACCACGAAAATACATTATCGGCAACACCGTAGTGGGCAAAGACCACCCACGCGGGCTCGGCTTCTAGGGCCAACAACCGATCGAGGGAGGCGATGGCCACATCGAGGACAAACCTGGGGGGCGTGGACGGCCTGAGATAGGGCAACCCGCTGTTGAGGTCCACATGCGTGCCGATCGCCTCTCCGGCAAAGAGCATGTCCTGAACCAGAAAAGAAATATGGTGCGGTGCATGCCCGGGCGTGGGAATGACCCGGATACCCCGGTCTTCAATTTCTTCAGTGCTCGCAAAGCGATCCGCAGGCACTGGTGCTGGCTCGCCATACAATTGACCCACCTCCTTGAGCACCTTAAGGGAACCGAGCCACAATTGGGTGGGGTCGACCATGTGCCGGATCCCGCTCTCATGGCAATAGACCCGCGCCATGGGGTATTTTTCTAAGAGTTTGGCCGTGCCCCCGCCGTGATCTAAATGGATATGGGTCAATAACACGTAATCTATGTTGGCAATCTTTAAATTATCGAGGGTTTCCAGGAGATGGCCCATGGACGCGGTCGGTCCTGGGTCGACGAGAAAGGTGAGGTCATCGGTCTTAAATACCAGGCAGTTCAAGAATTGCCGATACCCGGGTAGATCGATCGGCAGGTCAATAAGATCCAAGGTCCCATCCGTCATTGTGCACTCCTCGTTGTTTTTTACAGCCACAGGTTATAGTCGAACCCCCCGCAACCGCAATCCCTAACCCATTCTAAAGAGCCCCCTTGCTCTTTCCATGTCGAAGTGTAAATTGGAACGGCGTCGGCTTATTAAAAAAGGAAGTGACCCTTGGATCACGGCATTGTCTTCAATTTGGACCCAACCATTGTGCGCTTGGGTCCGCTCCAGCTCCGCTATTACGGCATTATTTTCGCCACCATGCTCTACATCGGGTTCATTATCTGGCGGCGCCAGATGCTGCGGGGCGGGTATGCGGTTGAAATCGCAGAAAAATTCCTCATGTGGGGCGTCATTGCAGTGCTCGCTGGCGCGCGTCTCGGCCATTGTCTTTTCTACGAGCCCGAGCGTTTCTTAAAGGATCCGATAACCATTCTATATGTTTGGAAAGGGGGATTGGCCAGCCACGGCGCGACCATCGGGCTCGTTATCGCCCTTGTTTGGTTTGCCCGCCGGTATAAGGTGCCGATTATCGAAGTACTCGATCGGTTCTCAATGTCGGCAGCTGTGGGTGCTGCTTCGGTAAGGCTCGGCAATTTCTTCAATTCTGAGATCGTCGGCCGCGAAACCGATGTTCCCTGGGCAGTGAGATTTGTTCGATATGACGGTGGCGGTGTGGCCCGGCATCCATCCCAGCTCTACGAGTTTTTCTTTGGCCTGCTTGTCCTCGCCACCTTGTATCTTGTCGACCGAATCGCAGGCAGGGAAAAGAGGCCGCGGGGATTACTCGCGGGGACATTTCTCGTGCTTTATTTTTTGGGTCGATTTTTAATCGAGTTTGTAAAGGAGTACCAGGTCGACCGGTTGATTGAAAAAGAGTCGTTTCTCACGATGGGTCAATACCTCTCCATCCTGCCCTTTTTGTGCGGCGTGGCCATGCTCGTGTGGGCTTTCAAAAAGGGTGCCCCTCCCGAGCCCTCTGCTGATAAACAGCCTGCGCCTAAGGTGCCGGTGGCGGCTGTGAAGCGACGCAGGGGCAAAAAACGCCGCAAATAGATCATGTATCCAATCGATTGCCAAAAAGTTTTGATGCGAGTATAATGCGTGCAAGTTGGTCGGTGTTATGGGGGCATCTAAGACGTGCCCGCCGCATGAGACAGCTGATTGGAGCCATATCGCCTTCAAATGTATTAAACAAATCTCGGGCCGTGATTACGGCCTTCTTGCGCAGCATGCCCCAATTAAGCGGAAGCCTCATTTTACGCAAATACGTTCAGACACACCCGCTTGGATGTGCTGTGTTGGGTGAACAGAAAAGGAGCCATTGCGCTCAGATGGATGTCGGCGACCCACGAGGTCCCGAGAAATTATGGAATGGCCCAAGTGGCCGTCGCGGGTTGTAAGCATTTCCTCCCCGCCCGCGGACATGTAGTAAATGGCGGCGCAAGCGCTCGTCAGGAATGGAGAAGGAAAAGAGATGTCAAAGAAACTGTTTATCGGCGGATTGAGCTGGAACACGGGCGATGGAGAACTTCGCGCAGCGTTCGAGCGGTTTGGAGAGCTCGAAGAAGTGAAAGTGATTGTGGATCGCAATACGAATCGCTCAAGAGGCTTTGGCTTCATCACATTTCAGGATGAGGCATCCGCCCAAAGTGCAATCGAAGAGATGGACGGCACAGAATTGGACGGCAGAACCATTAAGGTGGACGTTGCCCAAATGAGAGGCCCCCGCAGAGATGGTGGAGGCAGAGGTGGCCCCGGTGGCGGTGGTGGTGGCTATCGAAACCGATCCAGGTTCGGTCGAAACGATCGAGACGGCGGTGATCGCAATCGATGGTAGAGATTTGATTTAAGGAAATTGATCTTTTGACCCATCCCAAAAAACAGTTTGACACTGGGACCATTTCGTGCACTCACTGTGAGCGGCTTGGAGCTATAATACGAGATGACCACAAACGTTAATAATTGTCAGAGCGAGAAACACCGCAAAAAGAGCGCCGATAGGGAGCATCTAGGCGATAGTGATATTGGGTCATCCTCGGAAGATAGCCTTATCCCATCGCGTCATAAGAAACCACCACCTCACCCAACGCTCTCTGGAAAGGTGTCTTGTTTGAGATGTGGTCGACCTTTCGAATCTTGGGACCGCACGCGCAACCGCATCTGTCCCTGGTGTACAAATCGGAAATAGATCGTGGGGGCTGGGAAAAAACCGCTAGAAAATCTTACCCGGATTTAGCAAGCCCGTAGGATCAAACACGCGTTTCAGATCGCGCTGGATGGCGATCTGGTCATTGCCCTTTTCCCAAGGGAGATATTTTTTCTTGGCAATGCCGATACCGTGTTCTCCAGTGATCGACCCGCCCAAATTCAGGACGAGCCGGAACACATCCTCTACGGCTGGCTCAGGATGCCAGTCGTCGTCTTCCCACAGCACATTCACGTGATAGTTGCCATCCCCTGCATGTCCGTATGATGCAAATGTAACGCCGTATTGCAGATGAAGATCCCGGAGTCCCTGAAGGAGTTCTGGCGCCCGCCTGCGCGGTACCACAATGTCCTCGGCGATTTTGTGGTTGAACCGGGCTTTGACTGCGTCAGTGAGGGTGCGCCGGGCTGACCAAAGTGCTTTGCGCTCCCCTACATGGCGGGCCATTAGTATTTCTACCGCCTGTTCCGCCTCGCACGCATCTGCGAATTTCAGCACGTCGGTCTCTACGATTGTTTCGGAAGGGCCGTCCATTTCAGCCAGGAGCAGGGCACCGGTTCCCTCTGGCACACTGCTCGCTCCGGATTTGCGGATCGTCTCCACGAGCACTTCGTCCATGAACTCCAGAACCCTCGGTACCAGGCCCAGGTCGATGATGCGGGAGACAGCCCGGCTGGCAGCAATTTCATCGGAAAAACAGGCGAGCAAGGTGGCCACCTCTGGGGGCTTGGGGATCAGCGCCAGCCGAAGCATCGTGAACACACCCAAGGTGCCTTCAGATCCGGTAAGCAAGCGGGTCAGGTCATAACCGGCGACGCTTTTAACCGTGTTGCAACCTACATTCAGCATACGCCCACCCATGAGAACGGCGTCGAGACCCCGCACGTATTCGCGCGTAACACCGTATTTGAATGCCCTCGGACCGCCCGCGTTGTGGGCTACATTACCCCCGAGGCAGCAGGTTTCTAGACTGTTGGGATCAGGTGGAAAAAAGAGACCCTCTTGCTCGACAGTGGCTTGAAACACCCCTGTGATACACCCGGGTTCCACGAGAGCTGTTAAGTTGATGCGATCGATGTCCAGAATGCGATGCATGCGGGATGTATCAAGGACGACCCCTCCGTAGATGGGGATGGCGCCGCCTGCTTTTCCAGTGCCCCCGGATCGGGGGGTTACTGGCACTGAAAATCGCTCGGCTGCTTTAAGGGTGGCAATCACGTCCTCAGCCGCTTCTACGCGCACGGCAATGTCAGGTAGCACAGGGGCCAAGTGGGATTCGTCACCAGCCAGGCCCTCGAGGACATCCGGGTCGTCGATGACCCTATGCTCTGGGATTTCGCGAGCCAGTGCGAGGGCCATCTCAAGGCTCGCTTTCCGAATTTTTTTGCGATCAAAATTCACAGATGCCCGTATTTCGTGACGACCCTGATCATAGGTCGAATCCCTATTTCTTTGGTTATACTGCATCTACCAATGGCTCGCCAGGGATAGCCCGGCTGGGGAAACCCAGAACAGGGACGTCCGGCTATCGACAAAAGCAATAAAGCGTGTCAGGTAGTACCGTCAAAGAGGAGTGAATGTTGATGAAACCAGTGGTCGAACAACTCGAAAACGGTCTAAAGGTGGTGCTCGCTCCGAATAGCGCCTCGCCTGTCATCGCCTTCCAGATGTGGGTAGCAGTGGGGAGCGCCGATGAAATGAAGGGAGAGGAAGGGCTCGCCCATGTGTTCGAGCACATGCTGTTTAAGGGGACTGCCAAGCGAGAGGTCGGGGAGATCGCCCGGGATGTGGAGCGCGCCGGGGGACAGATCAACGCTTGGACGTCCCACGATGAAACTGTGTTTCACATCACCCTGGCCAGTCGATACGGATCCCAGGGACTCGATATTCTCGCCGATGCCATACAACACCCGGCGTTGGATCAGGAGGAACTGAGCCGGGAGCTACCGGTTATCCTGGAAGAAATCAGGATGGGCGAGGACTCGCCAGAGCGATGTTTGGCGCAACGGCTATTTAATAATGTATTCAAAAAGCACCCGTATGGCCGGCCGGTTATTGGCTACAGCCGAACGGTCCGCAAATTCACCCGGGAGATGGTCGTTGATTTTTATAAACGGTGGTACACCGCGGACAACATGACGTTCGTCGTTTCCGGAGACTTTGAATCGCGCAACATGCTCAAGCGCATTGCCGCTGCTTTTGGAGATCTAGCAACCCGTCCGGTACCTGACCGATCGACGCGCTGTGTTGAGCCAGCTCAACGCCGGCCGCGCGTTGCTTGGGATGTGCGGCATATTTCCGAAGCCCATATCGCGATTGGGTACCCTGTTCCTGGGCTTACCCACGGGCACACGCCGTCCTTGGATCTCCTGGCGGCTGTCCTGGGACAGGGCATGAGCGCGCGTTTGGAAACCCGGATCCGTCGGGATCAGGGGCTGGTCACAGGGATTCGGTCGATGAATTACACCCCCAAAGACGCGGGGATTTTCGGCGTGTTCGCAACAGTCCCCCCGACAAATTTGGAGCGGGCGACACGGGCGATCCTAAGGGAGATCGACCGTGTTGCATTGGATCCCGTTCAAGGGGAAGAGCTCGATAAAGCAAAAATTCTGATCGAGAGCGACAAGGTATATTCAGAGGAGACCGTTGACGGCATTGCGCGAAAGTTGGGGTTCTATGGCCTCCACGTCGGGGATGTGACGTTTGAAAATAAGTATCTCGCTGCAGTCGCCAGTAAAGAGCCAGACGATCTGCGGGAGGTGGCGCGTCGTTATTTGGTACCGTCGTCTGCCAGTTTGGCTGCGGTTGTCCCAGATGTTTCCGGTTATGCTAAGGGCGGGCAGATACCCTGGGTGACTGGGAGGGGGTCAAAGAAACAGTTAGCCGGTGAAAAGCTAACCGCGGTGCTATTAAACCCCATTAAGAAAACCAAAAAGCCAGGCGCATTGTCGCGGACCAAGTCGGCCCCGTCAGTCAAGACAACAGTATGCGAATTAGGGACCGGGGATGTGCTGGTTGTCCGCGCTGAACCCGGGGCGCGACTGGTGTCAGCCAGATCTGCTTTCTTAGGGGGATCGCGCATGGAGACAGATGCAGAGGCGGGGATTTCAGCGCTGCTCGCCAATGCTATCACCCGGGGAACAGGCGATCTCAGTGCTCTGGATATCGCCCGACAAATGGATGCCCTGGCCTGCGCCATCGGCGGGTTCTCTGGGCGCAACACCATTGGGATGTACGGAGAATTCTTAAGGCGAAATTTTGAAAAAGGGCTGTCCCTGATGGGTGCGTGCCTGAGAAATCCGAGCTTCCCAGAAAAAGAGGTCACGCGGGAAAAAGAGCTGCTCATCGAGGAGATCCGAGCGAGCCTGACCCATCCGGCCCAGCAGGCATTTAAATTATTTTATCAAGCGCTTTATGGCCAGCATCCTTACAGCCGCCCTGTCTTTGGATACGAGGAGACAGTGGCGGCGTTGGAGGCCGCTGTGCTCAAGCGACATCTCAGACGCGTGACCAAGCCCGGCGCGATGGTAATGAGCGTGGTTGGCGACGTGGACGTGGTTCAGATCAGGGATCTTGTCGATCAGCATTTTGTCCTGGATGGGCGTCGCAAGCAGCGAATAAAGCCGCCATCGCCCTGGAAACCACTGACCTCGCCCGTGCAGGTCACCCATTCTCTGACCAAGGAGCAGTCCCACCTGATCATGGGATTCCCCGGCGCCCGGATTACAGATGCGGATAGATATGCTGTTGATATGTTGATCGAAATTCTAGGGGGCCACGGGGGGCGACTGTTCGAGGCCATTCGAGAGAAAAAAGGGCTCGCGTATTCTGTGACCGCGTTTTCTCTGCAGGGCATTGAACACGGCCATATTGCCTTATATGCAGCCACGTCACCCGGCAATGAAGTCGCGGTGGCCCAGGCCATGCTGGCGGAAGTGGCCCAAGCGTGCCAGAAACCACCGCAGGCCAGTGAATTGTTGAGGGTCAAGCGCCACTTGGTGGGCGCGCGGTCCATTGCGTGGCAGCGAACCTCGACCAAGGCAGCGAATGTGGCTCTAGACGTTTTGTATGGAAACGGGCATAATGAAGCCGAACGTTTTGCAACACATATCGATAAGGTGACCCGCGCTTCAGTGTGGGATGCGGCGAATTGCTATCTTCGACCAGAACGGCGCGTGGTTGCGTGTGTGGGCCCAGATGTAGAGAACTTGTCGCTGCTGTAAACCCGGGGTCACAGCGATATGACGCGAATCATATGCGATCGGAGCCGAACCCATTATGGTCACTTCCGTAAAAAACAGGCTGTGGGATCGATAGAAAGCGGTCCCTATTTTTTTTAAAGGAGGTATTCTGTGAAGATCCTCGTTCCAATGAAGCGGGTCGCTGATCCGGACAATGCCAACAAGGTGAAAATAAACGCCGAGGGCACAGCAGTGAGCTCTGAAGGGCTGGAGTGGAAGCCAAACCCATTTGACGAATATGCAGTTGAGACAGCGCTGCGCATCCTCGAAGACAATGTGGGCAGCGGCAATCTCCGCGGTGAGATCCTGGTTGCCTCTATCGGTCCGAACGATGTGACCCAGCAGGTGCGTCAGTGCCTGGCCATGGGTGCGGATCGGGGCATCCTCGTCGACGGCAATGACGTGGATTTGGATGCCACTGTCGTGGCGCGCACCCTTGCCAAGCTCGTGGAAAAAGAATCCGCTGACCTGGTGATCATGGGCAAGCAGGCCGTGGACGGCGATTCCAACCAGACCGCCCAGATACTGGCCGAAATACTCGGTTGGCCCCAGGCCACCTTTGCCGGGAAGATTGAGGTGCCCGCTGATCTCAGCAGCGCAACGGTTGTGCGCGAGGTCGATGGCGGCGCTGCAACGGTTTCCGTGACATTCCCGGCTGTCATCTCGGTGGATCTGCGGATCGTCGCACCCGAGGGCGTTAAGAACAACGTGACCCCAGCAGACAAGGCCTATCAAGACGGGCCGCGCTACGCTGCGCTGCGCGGCATCATGAAGGCCAAGAAAAAACCCATCGACACCTATTCGTTTGCCGATCTGGGTGTGGATACGACCCGTTTTGTCAACACGGTTTCATTTAGCCAACCGCCCGCTCGCACCGCCGGTGTTATTGTAGAGACTGTCGAGCAGTTGGTTCAGAAACTCAAAGACGAAGCCAAGGTTCTCTAGGGAAGGAGTGAGCTATCATGGGTAATGTATTGGTTATCGCGCAGATTCTCGACGGCGAGGTCAAAAAGTCGACGAACTGCGCTGTCTCATTTGCCTCCCAGGTCGCCTCTTTCCTCGGTGGCACTTACAGTATTATGGCACTTGGCGATGATCTCAGCGGTCAGACAGAGGTGCTCTCCAAGTTGGGCGCTGACAAAGTACTCCTGGCCGAAGCGGCTGGACTCGATGAAAACCTGGCAGAACGCTGGATGCCGATCATCGAGCAAGCGATCAAGGCCGGTGGATATCAGGTCGTGGTAAGCCCATCGTCCAGCACTGGCAAAGATGTGTTTCCCAGGCTGGCGTATCGGCTGAACGCGGGCATGGCCAGCGATGTTATCGGTGTCTCACAGGATGGCGGCAAGGTATCCTATGTCCGCCCGATGTACGCCGGCAATGTCAACGGCACGGTTCAAATCGCCTCTGACGTCGAGGTCGTGACCATTCGCCCGACCGAATTCGACGCAATGGCCCCGGTGGATGGGATGAGCCCGGTCGAAAAGGTCGCAGTGCCCGATGCGCCGGAGATCCTGGGTCGCATTCAGTTCAAAGGCTTTGAAAAGTCGGTTTCTGCGCGGCCGGATCTGGCCGAGGCAAGCGTGGTGGTCTCTGGTGGCCGCGGTCTCAAATCAGAAGAGAACTTCAAGCTCATCGAGGCCCTCGCAGATCTGCTGGGCGGCGCTGTTGGCGCGACCCGGGCAGCTGTGGACGCGGGATTTATCCATAACGATTTCCAGGTGGGGCAAACAGGAAAAATCGTTGCCCCGGATCTCTACGTTGCCGTGGGCCTCTCTGGGGCATTGCAGCACGTGGCTGGCATGAAGTCGTCGAAAGTCATCGTCGCCATCAACAAGGACGAGGAAGCGCCGATCTTTCAGGTATCTGACTTCGGCATGGTCGCCGACTTGTTCAAAGTGCTGCCAGAGCTGACCGAAGAGATCAAAAAAGTCGTTAAGTAATACCTCTTTTGCCTGAATCCCCACCTGTTTCCCAAGGGATGCATCCCATCTACCTAGATAACGCCGCAACGACCCAACCGTGGCCCGAAGTGATCGCTGCGATGCATCGGGTCATGGCACAACCCGGCTTTGGTAATGCATCGTCCTTGCACCGGTGGGGACGCACTTCAGCCCGTGTTGTCGAACAGGCAGGGGAGGTCATTTGCGAGACCATTGGATCTGGAAAATGGCGGGTTGTATTCACTTCCGGGGGCACAGAGGCCGACACATTGGCTGTTTTGGGGAGTGTTCCAAAGGGCAAGCGAGATAGTGTGGTCACAACGATCTATGAACATGCCGCGGTTAGTGAATCGTGCAAGCGAGCGGTCCAACCTCAGGGGCAGTTGGTGTGTATCTCTGGCGGCCGAACCGGGGTTGTGGATCCACGGGTGATGGCCGCTGCTGTGGGAGACCGAACCGCGCTTGTCTCAGTGGCCCACGTGGCAGCGGAAATGGGCACTGTGCAACCCGTGGTAGAAATCGCATCCTTGGCCAAGGCTGCCTCGAAGCACTGCTTGGTCCACGTGGATGCGGTTCAGGCCCTGGCCCAGTGCCCTGCATTGGATTACCCGGCTGAGGTGGACATGGTATCCATCTCAGGGCACAAGATTCACGGGCCCACTGGCATCGGTGCCCTGCTTATCCGACCTAATGTACACCTCAAGCCCATCCTGTTTGGTGGGGATCAACAGGGTGGCCTTCGACCCGGGACCCTGCCTGTGGCCAACATTGCCGGGTTTGGTGCGGCGATCCAGATCCTTTCAGAACGCCGCGCACAGGGCGTGCAACAGATGAGAGATCTGACCGATCGCCTGGTTCGAGAAGTGGTCGCTGGTGGGACCGGCGTTCGACCATTGGGGGATTGGGACCAACGGGCGCCGGGCATGGCTATCTTGGCAGTGGCAGGCGTTCCAAGCGAGGTGCTGCTGCATGCGCTCGAGGCAAGACATGTGATCGCCGCATCCGGGTCTGCGTGCCATGCGACAAAAAAGTCACTGCCCAAAAGCCTGATCGATGCAGGCTTAGGACAGGGAGAGGGCGCATTAAGACTCAGCTTGTCAATCGATACGCGCCCCGATGATGTGGATACTGCCATCCCAGCCATTATCGACGCGATAACCGCGGTTCGAACAGGCAAGGCAGGGTAGACTACAGATCGCTGCACCGAGCCAGCACCCTGGTCAAGCAACTCTAAGATATCATAAGAAAAGGCCGTTTTCTTTTTTAATCACATAGGCTTATATTCGTTTTGACAACCGGCTTTTAGGGACCGTTGAGGGTGCTTCATCGGCACCAATCCAATTGATTACAGCCGCGCCTGGTTTTAGAGTATTGGGCCATGGGAATTGAATGCTCACCCGCCAGGGTAAAAGATGCCGCAGGCGCAAGTAAAATGATTCAGGCGGTGTTCGCGGAATTCGTCGCACCGGGTTTTGCCCCGGAAGGTGTCAAGACGTTTCTCGATTTCGCCAGCGGCAGCGCCATCGCCTATCGATTGTCGGGACAAGGCTTCGGATTTGTCGCGAAGGACGGAGACCGGGTCGTCGGCTACATTGAAATCCGGAGCAACGACCATATCTGCTTGATGTTCGTAGACCGGTCCTATCACCGTCGCGGAATATGTCGGAACCTGCTCGAACTTGCCGCAGCCGAGTGTGTAAAAAGAGATGCACACAAAACCGAAATCACCGTGCACTCCTCCCCATTTGCCGTCGAAGCCTACCAAAGACTCGGGTTCAACCAGACCGCCCCTGAACAAAAACAGGACGGAATCCGCTTCGTGCCAATGCGTTACTCGATGGACGTAAAGAAAGAATAGGCAGGGTACGACCCCTTTCCCGACCCCTTTCCCCCCCCAATGAGCGATCCGCTGTAACGACGCTTTTCCATGCAAAACATACCAGACACTGTCTATCGGTAACTGCCGAGGCATGGCCCCATTCGTCCCTCGAATTCAACCGTTTGTCGCAAAAGAGATGCGAACCGGCTTCTGGATCCATAGACTCGTGTAGTGCTATCAGGGGGATTTCTCCGAGATAGCATGAATAGGAATCAAGGTCTGAAAGGCAATGAAAAATGAAACAAACCATGATGACCGCACTCTGGGCAATCGTTCTAACCATAGCGGCGAGTCCATCTCAGGGCGGGCAAACCGACTACGAAATACGAAAAAACGTGGATGTTGTGATGTCCGATGGCATTCATCTGGCCACTGATTTGTATCTGCCAAAACCCAAAGGAAAACATCCCACGATTTTAGTGCGAGATGCCTACAACAAGGACAACAAAGGATTTATTGGCCAATTCTTTGCTTCTAACGGCTATGCAGCTGTCATTCAGGACGTACGTGGTAAATTCGGATCAGAGGGTGCCTTTTTCCCTATGGCGTTTGAGAAACAAGATGGCTTGGCAACACTCGATTGGATTGTTCAGCAACCCTGGAGTAACGGAGAGATCGGTTATTGGGGGATCTCATATTTAGCCCATTGCGGTATGATGTTGGCGCCCGAAGACCGACCTGCACTGAAAACTGTGATCAACATAGCTGGAATCAGCGATAGTTACCAAACAATCTACCCTGATGGCAGTTTCAACCTATTGGGGACTACCGCTTGGCTCATGATGTGCGACTGCCAACGTCAACGCTCGATTAGAGACATTGATTTTACGAAATTGTTTTCCTCCGTACCCTTGGTCAAACTGACTGAGAATGTACCTCAATATCAAGGACAAAGCTGGAACACTTTAACCCGTCATTTGACCTATGATCATTTTTATCAGAACCTGAGCATGAACCATCTTTATGATAAAATAAAAATTCCCATCCTGCATATAGCCGGCTGGAACGACTGGATCTATCCCCAAGTACTTCAAACCTACAAGGGAATTTCCAAAACCAATACTCGCCAAAAAATAATCATAGGAGCCTGGACCCACAACCAAGAAATCAATGGAGGGACTAAATTTGGTGACGAAGATTTCGGCCCCAAATCCGAGATGGGCCGCGATCAATTAATGACACTTTCGCTGAAATGGTTTGACCATTATCTAAAAGGCAAGCAGAACAGAATCCCTCAGATGCCCAGGGTTAAGTATTTTCTAATGGGTAAAAACACCTGGATGACTAGCCAACAATTTCCACCTGCTTCGGCTAAACAGCAAGTATGGTTTTTAGAATCGCGTGGTGAGGCTAATTCCCTTAGAGGTGAAGGAAAGCTGACACGCACTAGATCAGCTAACATCCAAAACAAGCTGGATAAATTTGTTTATGACCCCCAAAAGCCCGTACCAACTGTAGGTGGCATTAATTCTCATCTATATCGGCAATACAACGGCATTTACGATCAGAACTCTGTTGAAAAACGAAAAGATGTCCTGGTTTATACCTCTGCGCCCTTTGAAAAGGAAATAACCATCGTAGGCGACATTCTGTTAAAATTATATGCTTCATCAGACGCAGTGGACACGGATTTCACAGCCAAGCTGGTCGAAGTCAGACCGAACGGTTACGCTCGTATCATCGAAGACGGATTGATCAAAACACGATTTCGAAACGCCTTGACATCACCAGCCAAAATAGTCCGAGGTAAAGTGTATCCTTTTACACTTAAGCTTGGAACAACTGCCATCTCCATCCCCAAAGGAAATAGAATACGATTGGAAATATCGAGCAGCAACTTCCCCAAGTATCCCAAAAATCCCAACACGGGTGTGGACGAACTAAACGCTACCCACTTTATAAAGGCTACCCAAAAGATTTACCATTCTTTCCAATACCCATCGCAGCTTATACTGTCCGTGTTACCGTCACCAGCACCTACGCATTGAAATCGTAAGCCTTGTAAAAGCCCAACAATAAACCTACAGGTCGGCAAATTGAAACCTAAAACCCAATAATCTAAAATAGATAATGACACATCGGATAATAATTCCAAGGAGAAGATGTGCAACGAGATAGTGGCTGTACAAAGTCTATAAATCCTGGAGTTCAACGCTTTTTAAGTTACTTCAGCTGGCCTAGCTTAAAAACAATTCTTGCGGCCATTATTATTGCTGGGATGATCTGCTCGGTATTCGAATTAGCTTTTAATCCAGGTAACTGGCTGAACCAGATCATCAACAACTACATTCAAGTCCTGTGTGTGGCCTTTTTTATCATTCTTCTGTTTTCCTTTTTTAATCCTTTCAGCATCAAAAATATTTGGCTCAGGTTGCTCGCTGTGATCTTCTGGGCCAGTTTATCCGGTGTCATGGGTGGCTTTCTGGCTTGGTGTATCAACAACATAATCATGAATTTCTACATCAGCCATCCCTTGCGTTACATGTTCCTAGTGGTCATTTTTTCCAATCTTTTTGTGTTATCTATTTTTGCTTATCGTGCCTTGAGCCTTCGGTTGCAAGAGACTGCCGAGAGACTGGCCGAAAAAGAAATCAACGAACAGAAATTAATACAGCTGACTGCCAAAGCTGAACTGACTGCGCTGAGGGCTAAAATCAATCCTCACTTTTTGTTCAACACGTTAAACGCTATCGCCAGCCTGATTCCAGACGATCCATCTCGGGCAGAGGAGGTGGTTCAAAAACTCGCCTGGCTCTTTCAATATACCCTCAACACATCGGACAAGGCGTTGGTACCCCTGCGTCAAGAGTTGGATTTCGTTCGATCTTACCTGGAGATTGAAAAAACACGTCTGGGCGAACGGCTATTTTTTAACATACAAGCGAGCGACGCGGTGTTGGATACACGTTTTCCCTGTATGCTGTTGCAACCTTTGGTAGAAAACAGTGTTAAGTATGGGATCGCACCAAAAACAGCAGGGGGGCGAATCGATCTGGACTGCAGGCTACACAACGGACGTTGTCAGGTCCGGATCGAGGACAGCGGATCAGGGTTTGACAGCGTTTCGGCAGAAGAGGGATTTGGGATCAGCAGTGTCCGGGAAAGACTGCATTGCTTGTATAAAAACGACCACAGCTTTAGCCTCTCTGCTGATAATGGCGTGAGTATCTACATCGATATTCCGAGTAGTATCTAGTAAAAGGGCGGGGGTATCATGCGATTCAGGACAGTATTGGTAGACGATGAACCTCTGGCGCTCACGCGGCTGGAGCGGCTTCTGATGCCGTATCTAGACAAAATCGATATTGTAGGCCGGGCGCAAGACGGACCCGAGGCCGTGACGATGATTGACGGTCTTAAACCCGATCTTGTTTTTCTCGACATCCAGATACCCGAAGTTAACGGCTTCGAAGTACTGGACATCGTCGAGCACACGCCATTGGTTATTTTCTCCACTGCCTACGATCAGTACGCTTTGACCGCCTTTGAGGCCAACGCTATTGACTACCTGCTTAAACCTATCGAACCCGAGCGATTAGAAAAAGCCATAGACAAATTGGTCAGGCTCATGACAGGCAATCTGGACCCATGGCGAGCCCGACTCGCGGATCTGCTTCACCATTTTAGACCTGCCACAACCAAGCGCATCAAGGCCAAAAGCGGGAACCACATCCATCTGATTCCGATTAGCGACATCATTTTTTTTCGCGCTAGTGCCAAATTGGTGGAATGCCACACAATAGATACAGATCACCTGATCGACCTGTCGCTCAAACAGTTGGAATCCCAATTGCCGCCTGAGGATTTCGTTAGAATTCACCGTTCGGTGATTATCAATATGAATTACATCGATAGGATATCCAAGATGTTCAACGGTACCTATCAGGTACGCATGAAGGACAAAAAAAAATCCCAATTGCCTGTCAGCCGTAATGCCAGATCAAAACTGGGCTTGATTTAAGATCAAAATCTAAATGCATCGATCTCCGAAATAGATCTAAGCCCTTTCCCTGGAATATAGGGTCAGGCGCTTCGAGTTGCAACTTTATTACGATTTTCTATCAGCGTGCTTGTCCAATTCGCAATATGACTGTTCGCGTTTCCCAAATATGAGTCTCGGAGATATTTTGTTTTCTGTTCGATAATCGTTCTGCGCCGGTAAAAAATTCACTTTAAGCGCAGCATCTGAATGCCGAATTCAGGTCGCCGCAGTGATATTCAGTTATGTTGAGAGGAAAATTTCCAGTAAGAGACCCTATTGCGTTGTTCCTATCAGTTATTAAACGCACTGATGCTGTGAAATTGTTGTTTGGAGTGGCTGGACTTCTGTCTCTTTATGCTACAGCTCGGATATCCGGCGGTTTGAAGGATCCGAGCGGAAACTCTACATGGCGGACACCCCGCTGCCACATGCCTGATGCATACCAGTATTGATCTAGAAAATTGCGCAGAGCTACCCGGTAATTCTCTGCAGCCATTTTGGTCGCTGCATGACAGATGGGCTTCCGCGTCCGAACAAAGGGCGTCTTCGGTTTGTCTCGAGGATCTATCTTTTCCAATTTACGCACCCCCAATACTGGCCGACCCTCCCGCTGCTCCCGATAGAGCTGCTCCCGTTTCCGCACCTCTCGACGAAAGTGTGCCTGACGCTTGTGCTCGGGCATATGTGCCCATCCAGGAAGTGGACTGAGCCTGACCTGCACCGTCTTCAAAAACGCTTCGGGCTTCTTATTGCTCTTTTTCCCCCCGGCTTTGTGCCACGCCGTCCAGTCGATATACCGAAATCGCTCCACCTCTCCAGTAGCCAGTTGCTGGTAGCTGGAAAAGCCTCTCCAATGGGTCACCCTATCGACAAGTCCGTCCTTGGCTACATTGGTCACGGCATAGAGCAGTTGCTGCTCTATACTTACGTCATCCACCGCCTCGGTAGAGCGATTTCTAGAGGAGAATAGGGCGCCCTCTCGGCCATAGTATTTATTGATGCCCCTAGCGATTAAGGAGTTGAACATCTGATGGAATTTAGCAACGGCCTGGATGTGTTCTGGGGCATCAGAAATGGGGGAAATGAGATTTTGCTTGTGATTGATATTAAAGTCGAGAGCAAACAATTTGACAGGATACTTTTCCAAAGCCCTGCCAGCCGCTGAGCCTATAATTTGACGCACAGCCTCGTCTGGCTTCAATAAAAAGCATCTATCAACAGTGCGTTGGACGTCACAATAAACAGCATCTGCTTTAATCCATCTGGGACGGTCACCCATGTTGATTTCCTCCTTGTTGCCGTTCTTATCGGACGCCAGAAGGAAAATGTTTCTAAAAAACCGACAAAATGAAGGAAAAAATGCCTCCTCACCAGAATCTGTGGGTGAATTTAGGCTCGGGTAACTTGCCTAGTGTATGATACAAGGCGACTTCCGCGGTTCTGAAGCTCCGAAATCCATAAGCTTTTCTGATGGTGAGTTTTGATTTGTTGTTCAAACC
>JASJCT010000076.1 GCA_030065855.1 Myxococcota bacterium | reverse complement strand
GAAAACAATTGCTTGGACAATTGAAAATCCCCCTGCCCCCTTTTTCAAGGGGGATTCTTTTCTGGCGATCCTACGCTATAAAAACACCCAAAAATCCTTAACCGAATGCCATTGCCCTTTGCCAAAGGGGGAGGTCTTCTACCTGACATCGAAGACTGGACAGATCACTAGCTTAATCCGTAGGTGTCTGGGCGATCGTTTTCCTGGCGCGCTTCTTGAAGTAAATCCACAGGTAGGCACAACATAGAGCAAACCCAATCGCCACAATTTGACTTGTGGAGAGCCCCCCAAGCCCGCCCCGTTCATCCGATCGGAAGAACTCTATGAAAAATCGAAAGGCCGCGTACAGGAACGCAGCAATACAAAACACCTCACCGTCAAAACGCTTGCGGGGCCTTAGCCAGAAATAGGCAATGGCTGCGATGGCGATTCCGGCAAATGCAGAATAAATCTGAGTGGGTATGACCGGCAGGGACTCGATGCGATAAGTATGGAGCCACCCCTGGTCCCAGTGGAATCGGGAAGCCGCTGATTTGTCTGGAAAGATCACACCCAGTGGGGGCTCGGCCCGAACGCCAAAGCAACACCCAGACAAAAAGCATCCCATCCGCCCCCAGGCCAACCCGAGCATAAGGGACCAGCCAGCCATGTCGATCATCTTGCCGGCCGGCATGTTGTATCGGCGAATATAGTAAATGGAAAACAGGGCAGCGGCCACGAATCCACCGTAGAACGCGAGCCCACCAGCGGTAATATCAGCCCAGGCCCAGCAGTTCTTCTGGGCTGGATGGCACACGTTGCGCGCCGCATCCCATACACCGCGAAGCGCGCGACATTCCCTGACATCGATTTTCCAGTCCACCAGGGAGGGATCCCGACACAAATTGATATAGTCCCAAAACTTTCCATCAGCGATGACATGGAGTATCCGGGAACCCACGACCCCCCATATCAGCATCCAAATGATAAAATCCACCATCAGTCGTGGATCAATGCCGTGATGTTTGGCCCAGCGCCGGAGGAGAATCGTAGCGAGGATGAACCCCACAGCCAAGCACGTAAAATACGAACCGCCAACCCCTGGAATATCAAATGGCAGTCTGAACAATCGCGGGTGCATTACAGGAGGACTGTACTACGATTTTCGTTAAATGAATGCGTAAAAATTACTTTATCGTTCGCAAAGATGGCGATAATTTTATCGGGGGTGGCGTTGGCGCTCAAATCCGTACGAAAAAGCGCCGATAATGGGAGTGGATAGAGCTCAAAATACATGACCACAGCTGCTGAAACCATTATCTTGTTCGCAAAATATGCGCGGCCAGAATACGTCAAAACACGCCTTATCCCGTTACTCGGTGCTGACGGTGCCGCCCAATTACAAGAGGAAATGGCCCGATTCGTATTGCAGTGGCTGCTCGAGGCGTCCCGGTCCAGGCGGGCTAATTTAGAGGTATGGTTCGACGGTGCAGACGCATCCACAATGCGCGCCTCTCTCGGAGGAGAGGTGCCGTATCTTCACCAAGGTGAGGGTGACCTTGGAAACCGGTTGTCGCGCGCGTTTGCACGAAAATTTAATCACGGCAAAGAACGGGTCGTCGTTGTAGGAGCGGATTGTCCTACAGTCAGACCCACCACAATTGCCCAGGCATTCGATGCCCTTTTCTGCCACGACGCGGTCATCGGCCCGGCTCGCGACGGTGGTTACTATTTGATAGGACTCTCCAGTCCCATTCCGGATATATTCATTGACATGCCGTGGAGCACTGACCGGGTTTTAGAGATCACGAAAGCCCGACTTAGGCGGATGGGAGCTACGTTTTGTCTGCTTCCCGAGATGGGGGACGTGGATCGGCCCGAAGATATCCCAATTTGGGATAAGGCAAAACGGGACCGGCCGCCGCACCACAACAAAAAACGATGGGTGCTCACGGGCGCATTGGAACACGACAGTAACCTTCACACTGCCCAAGCGTTGGCACAACAAATAAAGAAGCATCGGGAGCACAGTATGAAAGACACCGCATTGCAGGATCACTACTCAGAGGTCGGCAGCCATTGTTACGGGTGCGGTCGACGCAACGAGCACGGATTGCACATCAAGAGCTATTGGGATGGGGATGAGACCGTGTGTCACTTTAAGCCGCGCCCCTATCACACCGCATTTAAAGGATATGTCTACGGCGGCTTACTCGCGTCCCTGATTGACTGCCATGGAACCGCAACCGCAGCCATGGCTGCGTATCGCACAAGAGGCCAAAAGTGGGGTACTGAGCCAGAGCACAGGTTCGTCACGGCCTCCCTCCGCGTGGACTACCGAAAGCCCACCCCCATCGATACCGTCCTCGAACTGCGCGGTTTCGCAAAAGAGGTCTTGGATCGCAAAACCATCGTCTCTGTTAAACTCTTTGCGCAAAACCAGCTCTGCGTCATTGGAGAGGTCATTGCCGTTCCAGCACCCCCTTCCTTTGCAACGCCAAAGTGCTAGTGCCACGTCAAACGATATTTTTCAGGTGCAGTTAGTAAATTCCCCCCTTGAAAAGGGGGTTAGGGGGATTTTGTCACCTCACAATGCCGGAACAGATGACGAAATCCCCCCGACCCCCATTGCTAAAGGGGGAGGGCTTTTTCCCGACATTGAAGATTGGAAACAGCACTAGGATTATCTTTTGAATTTTTTATTGTTCTTCTTGCCGTTGCTAGATTCTTTAGGGAGCGTGTCTTGCAAAGTATGTGTGGTAAGTGGTGTGTAGGTTGAGGTGTCATCCACACTGCTCAAAAAAGCGGGAATCACCTTTTCAACCCCGGCCGGTTGTGGCATCGGATCAAATATCATTTGGTTTGTATGGGCTTGTGCTAATGGTTTGAGTGCTTCTATCTCATCGTTCAGTTGTTTGTGAACTGCAATGTTTTCCTGAAGTTCTACCTTAAGCTGCGCTACTTCGACTTCCAGTTGGCGGTTTTTCTCTCGTTCAATTTCGAGCGCTTTCAGCACGGCAGATTGAGAATCCTCACCAGCGGCAGGTTGATTTGCTTGGCCAGTGGAATCGGCTGGCGGGTCCTTTGGATCTACCGCATCGTTTTCTGCCAGAAATTCAAGACCGCATTTGGCCTGATCCGCTTTGGACAATCCGGCAAACCAAGCAATGATACCGAGATCTATGAGCTCTGCCAGAACGCCCGATTCATCTCGCTTGAGCTTGCCGGAGGCAAGATCCAACAGTGCATCTAATACAAATACCAGGTCGCCGGGGATCTTTGTACGCGGTAGGGATCGGGGCCGCTCATACCTGGCGAAACTGCGATCCGTAAGTTCGGTTATTTTATCATATATTTGCTGTACGATTCCATCGTCGATGTTGCTAGGTGTCATAAGGCCCTTTCTTCTCTACGCTGTAATTCCCCCAATTTAACGAACTGACCATCCATCAGACCGGCACGGAAGCTTTTCTTTGCATCATAAACGCGAATCCGTCAATATGGCCACTTCGAGTTTATTGTAGATAATATATCCGTTTTCTCTAAAGCATTCAACTATTAATGCCGTTGCCCATGCCATTCCCCGCATGTAAATCAAACAATAATAAATGAACCTATAGTGACATAAAGCGCACAATGGGAAAATATAGGAAAACATACCAACCCTATCTACAGTCAAAACATCAAGTGAGCCTGCAGACTTGCAAAGGACAATCTTACCGGGTATTTACCGCAAAAGCGACCGGTGCTATACTGCGCCGATTCTTTCGTCTGAGCTCAGCACATGCTCTGCTGGCGGCAGGAGGTTCTTATGTCTGCGATTGTTTCTGTTAAGGGTCGGGAGATCTTAGATTCCAGGGGAAATCCGACCGTTGAGGTTGATGTGACGCTTGAGACAGACGCTTGGGGGAGCGCCAAGGTCCCCTCGGGTGCATCCACGGGTCGCCACGAAGCGGTGGAGCTCCGCGACGGGGATGCCCGCTATCACGGCAAGGGGGTGCGCCGTGCTGTTAAATCGGTAAACGAGGAGATAACACCCCATATCATCGGTATGGATGCAATGCATCAGCGCTCTGTCGATCAGGCCATGATTGCCCTTGACGGCACACCAAATAAAGGCCGACTCGGCGCCAATGCGATCCTCGGCGTTTCCCTTGCCATTGCGCGCGCTCAAGCTGCAGAGATCGGTCTTGATTTGTATCGATATCTGGGAGGGGCTTCAGCAACGACCCTGCCCGTACCCATGATGAATATTCTCAACGGCGGTGCCCACGCAGATACGGATGTTCAAGTACAGGAGTTCATGATCATACCAGTCGGTGCCGACACCCTGACCGACGGGGTCCGTATGGGCAGCGAGGTCTTCCACACCCTGGGCAAACGCCTCAAGGAGCAGGGCCTGTCAACGGGAAAGGGCGACGAGGGCGGATACGCGCCCAGCTTGCCCGGGAACGAACAAGCGATTGAACTGATTCTAAAGGCCATCGAGGCCTCTGGCTACCGTCCTGGGGAGGACATCGTCCTGGCACTAGACTGCGCTGCCAGTGAGTTCTACGACAAGGAAAAGGGGTATTTTCTAGACGGAAAGGACGCTTCGCCCCTCGATGCCCAGGCGATGATCGCCCGCTACGAAGGATGGTGCCAGAGCTACCCCATCACATCGATTGAAGACGGCCTTGATGAAGATGACTGGGACGGGTGGAAAGCCCTTACCGCGGCTATCGGCGCAAAGGTCCAGCTCGTTGGCGATGATATCTTCGTTACCAATGTAGAACGGATACAACAGGCCATCGACATGAAGGTGGGCAATGCCTCCCTGATCAAGTTGAACCAGGTGGGCAGCCTGTCCGAAACATTCGATGCCATTGATCTCTCCCGGCGATCCGGGTACGGGGCAGTGATTTCACACCGCTCCGGCGAGACAGCTGACGATTTCATCGCTGATCTCGCTGTGGCCACCACAGCCGGGCAAATCAAAACCGGATCCCTGGCCCGGTCCGAACGGGTTGTCAAGTACAACCGCCTCATCCGCATCGAAGAAGAGCTGGGGGATGCCGCTCGATACGGCCTGTAGCATCTGCCTTATAACCGCTTGATCAGCTGTTCGAGATCTCGGCGATCCCACAGGGTGACCGGGATGTTGCTGCCACTGGCCTGTTGCCGGGCTGCTTTGGTGAATCGCGAGTTCGTCACCACCATGGCCTCGGTACAATCGTAGTAACTCGCCCCTGCCACGGCCTGCTGCACCGCGTCATTGCCAACCGCATTTTTGTCGTAATTCTTTGCCTGGACCGCGATTTTGGTCTGTCCTTTGTGCAAGATCACATCTGCCCCAAAATCCCCGCCCTGGCCGCCAACGTGGCGAACTTTGTAGCCCATGCGTTTAAAAAGCTGTACCAAAAATCTTTCGAATGCCACCCCTGTCATCTTGTCTATTTGTGCCATCTTTGTGGCGATTCGTTGCTTCTTCGCCACAGCCAATGCCCACAGACAGAACACGACAGCAGCGCCCGCCAGGATCGGCGTTCTATGGGATGGCAAGGTCCAGGCCATGAGGCCGGCAACGACCAGTAAAAGGAAGACCAGCCATCCAATGCTGCGGGGTTTTTTCTTGTTTTTCGCTTTGGCCTTGGCCACGTTCAACCGCCCTGGCGCGACCGGTAATAGCGCTCAACTGCCCGTTGATGCTCCTTTAATGTTCTTGAGAACGTATGGCGCCCTTTGGATTGGACCACAAAGTAAAAATAGGGCACGTTTGCAGGAGCAATCGCTGCTTTGATGGCGGACAGGCCAGGTGCACAAATGGGTCCGGGCGGCAATCCCGGATGCTTGTAGGTATTGTAGGCATTCCCTGGATCGTCGAGGTGGGACCGGGTGAGGCGGCCGCGGAAGTTTTCACACGACGGTGCTTGGGGAAGGACAATGGGGTCGCACCCGTAGGCCACAGTGGGATCTGCTTGTAGCAGGCGGGATGGAAACGCCGGGTCAGACAGGCGGTTTGCGTACACCCCGGCAATGATGGGCATCTCGTCTGCCACTTGGGCTTCGGCCTGAACAATGGACGCCAGGGTCAGTATTTTTTTCAGATCAGACGGGGGTGGCACCGAGCCTGCATCTGTGAGGCGCGCCTTTAGGGTCGCATGCATGGTGTTGATGACTGCGTCCGCACTGTCCTGCGGATTGAAGTAGTAGGTATCTGGAAAGAGATATCCCTCTGCAGTGGGTCCTGGGATCCCCAGGTCAGCGAGGAGGCTCGCGTGGGTTGCACGGGCGAGAAATTTTTGCTTCTGAACGATCCCGCGCTGTTCCAAAATATCCCCGATACGGCGCAAGGTGACCCCTTCGGGAATGGTCACGCGGATCCCGAGATCAGTGCCAGGGCCGGACAGGATACCGACAATGTCGACGGGCGCGGCCCGGTCGGAAACGAGAAATCGCCCGGCCTTTATACGCACGAGCCCGCCAGTGGCCCGCAACCACCACGCAAATCGCGTTCCACTCGCGATAACACCTGCCTCGGCAAGGATGGCACTGAGCTGTGCAGGGCCCACCCCAGCCGGCACGACCACCTCGCGCATCTGCCCCACGCCCGGCCCAGGTGTATGTGGAAAAGCGACCAGCAGATGATGCAGGGCAAACAACCCGGCAATGCCTGCGACGCCCAGGCCCAGCAGTACCTTGCGCTTAAGTGTCATAAGCTCCCCCTTGAAAAGGGGGCTGGGGGGATTTCGTAATTATTCCCGTGGTTTTAAGAATCCCCCTAACCCCCTTTTTCAAAGGGGGAATGCACGATCTTACCCTCCTTAATACGCTTAACATGGCACTAGCTTGCTGCTACGGGCATCGAGGTATCCCTGTAGAATAAGGGCTGCGGCCATTTTATCCACAGCCTTACGCCTATTGCCCCGGCGAACACCCGCGCTTACGAGGAGGCGTTCTGCCTCGGCCGTGGTAAATCGCTCATCCCAATATATGACTGGCATTTCGAGTGCTTGCTCCAGCAGCCCGCCGATCTTTCGCGCCCTGAGCGCGCTGTCGCCCTTTTCACCGCCGTCCAGGGATCTGGGCAGGCCGACAACGATTTCCGAAACCCCGTGTCTGCGGCACAGGTCGCAGACCGCATTCACGAACGCAGGGGTTGAGCCGGTCAGCTGAATGGTCGCAAGGGGTTGGGCAATGGTGCCGGTTTCATCTGAAAGGGCCACCCCTGCGCGGTGGGTGCCAATGTCGAGGCCGAGGCATCGCATGACAGCTAGATATAAAAAATTCACCCCAAAAACACCAGGATTTGTCCAAACAGGTCACACGCCACTGGGGCTCGCGTGGGTGTTGATCTCGATTCTATCAGTGTTATCAGCTGGTTATTTGAAGTCCCTTGCGCATGGTCGATGTTGTCGTTACCTTAATTGAATCACTCTTTTTCACTTGAAGCCGGCAACTGGGGAGGCGAATTCGATGGTCCAACAAACATCAACTCTCGAATCAAAAAAAGCGTTTGCCTTATCAAAAGATTACCTGGAACAGGCCCGGGCACGCCTGGCAAAGGCCGAGAAGGCCGAGCTGGGGGACGCGACAACTATCGACGCCACTATTGCTGATGCCGTAAGTATTCTCGAGGGGGTGATTGCCTCGGATGCTGAGAAGACAGACCCGGACAAGGCTTTCGACGTCATGGACCTGCTCAAGCGCGCCATGACCCTGCTGCAGACCGCTGGATCAACTAATCCCAATGTCAGAGAGGCCAGTGAATCCATTGCCAAGACCCTGGCGATCATGTATCCGGTGACAAAGCTCGCCGAAGGACCCTCGCGAATCCCTGAAGCGCCCTATCCAGGTATCAAACAGCCGCCGCCCCTAGCTGCAGAGCGCCGCAGAGCCCCGAGAATCGCCATCGAAGCTGATATTGGTTTCCAATCCGACACCAATTTTTTCATGGGGTTTACCGAAGACATCTCAACCGGCGGCTTGTTTATCGCCACCTACGACGTTCGGGAAAAGGGGTCGCTCCTTTCGGTGAACTTCACCTTGCCAGACGGCCACCTCATCTCAGCCCAAGGGATCGTGCGCTGGGTGCGCGAGTACAATGAGACAACCCCTGACATCGTGCCGGGGATGGGGGTTCAATTCGAGGACTTGGATCCCAACGATAAGGAAATGATCTATCATTTTATTGAAAAGCGACCGCCAATTTTCTACGATGAGTGATCGTGCGCTTTAGATTTTATCGAATCTTAGTAGTTATCTGTCTCATCGCACTTCCCCTATTTGCTCGGCCACACCCCTTGCCCCTGGCTGATGTGCCACAATCCCGTCTTCAAAGGGGAGACACATTTGTCGATGCATGGCTGGCCTTTCGGGCTGATCTCGATGCCATGGCCCATGTGGCGGTGCATCCCGGCCTATTGCAACAGTGGTTTGATGCAGTGCCAGTATTTCTACTGAGGGAAGCCGCATTGCTCGCCACAGATCCCAATGTGGTGCTCGCTGCAGCCAGTCGATTGAAAGCCACAAACAGCAATGCGGACCGAGACATCCTGATACAACTCGCTGCGCACTACAAAGATGTGCCGCTAAACCGATCCTTGCGGGCGCTGCTCATTGAGGCTGGTGATCGAAAGGAACGGCGCCGCACCCGCGTTGCACTTTTGAGCGGAACAGGACTCAAGCAGCTGGACAGTGCCATTGTCCTGGCACTGGCTGGAGATGGCAAGGGACTCGCCTTCCTACGCCGCGCACTGGTCGAGCGACCCGACGTATCCGACCTCGTAGCACGTGTCCTCGGCCGCTACGGCGCCTTTTCAGAGGAGCGTTTTATCTCTCGGGCCCATCGACGCCATAGGCATCACACCGCATTAAAAGCCGCCTGGGGTGAACTCGGGTTTCGACGGTTTTTCCCCTTGCACCACGCGGCATTTTTAAGGCGTTACCCATCTGCCATCGCATTTGGCACCCCTGGTGGCATCTACGATACCTGGTTGATGCAACTCGGGGATCTCATCCGCCAAGGGATCCGCACCCGGGGAAAGATGGCCCTGGCACTGCGATCTTTAGAGGCTCATATCGCAGATCCCAAAGTGGACGAAGTCAAAAGGAGGCACCTGCAGGCACTCATCGACTTCTGGCGAGTAGTGGACCATAGAATTTCGGTCGGACCTGCGACTCCCAGGTGGCCGCCTGATTTCAAAGCGGCCATTGCTGCATTAAATCGAACGGCAACAGGGGAGGCAGGACAGGTACAAGCAGACCGCATCTCTGCGGCAATCGCTATTTTAAACGTACTCGGCGAGGATCTCGGGTATGATCGCTTATCCCTCAAGACCCCGGGATTGGAAGTGCTAACCCCTGGTGCGGGTCGCGCAATGGATGGCAACCTTGCTACCCATTGGTATGTGCCAAAAGGCGGCGTGCTCACCTTGGGCATACCCGCGGGTGCGATCCCAAAGGGACTGTGGATAATGCGCGCCTGCGCCAAGGACCAACAGGCGCCCATCGCATCCTTGAAGATTACCGGCCGCGACAGGAAGACAAGATGGACTTCAGAAGTGAAACTGCCGGGAAAAGGCCGTTATTTCGAGCACATCCCACTTCCTGAAAAGTCTGCCCGTAGGTTGGCGATTCGCATTGACACCATTGCCAGTACCCCGCCAGCATGTATTGCCGAACTCCGCATGGACCTGGAATAGCAGGTGCCCATCCAAAACAGCAGAAAACTTGATCGCAGGTAATCTTTCTGATTACATATGCCTACATGTAGGACATAAGGATGTGATCCATGCAAAATCTCGATCGATATACTAAAAAAACCCACGTTGAGATTCACAGTCGCTTTATGTCAGTCCTTATCATCGGCTCTATCGCACTCGTGGGTCTTGTGTTTGCGCTCGGCGTATTGGTGGGCAGCAGGCAAGCAGAAGCGGCTATCCACTGTCCCGAGCCAGATCCCTTGGCGCTGCTGGACATGAAATCTGACGAGCCTTCCCCGCCCCAGGGCCAGGATCAGATGCATCTATCCTTCCACGAATCCCTTGCGGCACCTGAGGACCAGGTTCCTGTCCCCGCCTCCTTGCAGGATAGTAAATCTTCAAAACCAATCAGTGGGTCGGCAGATGCTGCTAAGGCCGCTAGACCCTCTTCGCTGGCTGCGACGAGAATGGCAGAGGAGCCCATACCGGAGAAAGTCGGGCTGGACGAACCTGGATTCTACTCCCTTCAAGTCGGTTCTTTTGACAATCGCCGGGAGGCCAGTCGATTGATCAGCCGGTTGGAACGGGCAGGCCACCGTGCCTTCTTGGTTTCGGTTAACATGCCCGAGCGTGGCGGCCTCTGGTATCGGGTCCGGGTCGGGCCCTTTCAGTCCAAGAGCGACGCGTGGTCATACAAAAAGGAGTTTGAGGAGCGCGAACGGCTGCCTGCTTTTGTCGTCAAGCGCAGAGCCAAGAGCTAAGCAATGGTTTGTATTCCCATCCAATGAGCTGGTGGGTCAGGCCCCCTGTTGGCTCAGGAGGAGCAAAAAAAGAATGTTCACCGACAAGCTAAAAAGTGCAGTAGATAGCGTCAAAGGCGGAGAAGCCGCCATCATCATGGGCTACGACGGTATCCCGGTCGACCATTTTGAGGCAGACAAGGATGTCGATATTGAGACCGTCGGAATGGAATTTTCCGTGGTTTTGAAGGAAGTGAAAAAGGCAGCAGAGCTCCTAGAGACCGGATCCACCGAGGAAATGACCGTTCGCACGGAGATGCGCACAACGATCCTGAGGGTGGTCAACGACAGCTATTTTCTGGCATTCGTGGTGCGTGCTGATGGCAATATGGGAAAGGCGCGGTATGTCCTTAGAATGCTCGCACCTGAATTAAAAGAAGATCTAACCTAAACGTCAATGTTAAGCTAAAAGTTACACTAAAATATTTCAATATCTAAATGGTTTGCTATTAATATATTTATTATAGAATCCCTTTAGTTATTCATTGTATCCAATGTAAACTTTATACACTACAGATTAATGATATACAAACCCTAAATCGCTTCCCTCCACAAATGACCCTTATTGCACAGTGTCACCCATCACTGATGAACTACTGCGGAAATATCCCAAGATTGCATTTTATCAGTCCTTGAGCCCGGACAACAAAACGGGCATTGAGGTGGCCTGTATCGGTACACTGGACTTGGGTGTAGCGATTGCTTACCTGAAGAAATTCAATGTTGCTTCGACACAGGCCAATCAAGTTTTTGTGTTTGAAAATAATTCTTGTCAGATGCCTAACAGTATTTTATTATCCTAACTTATATGTTTTATTCTACTGTTAGATATAATCTATGATTACACTCTACAAACTTCATACATTATACCCGATCTTTGCCACAGTTACTATTTACGTTCGTGCTCGTGGGGTCAGGAGGAACGGGGGTCGCGACAAAAACAAACGCGATCAACTAACCAATAACCAATAATTATTATAACGGATTAAAGCTGTTAGTAGATAATTATTATTTAAATGACAGTTAAATAGCGGTTGAAAAACATATAATTTTCCTCTATCATCAAGGCTGTATTGTGAAGTGTTATTTGAAATACTAATTCATTATACTGTTACGGTACTGCGTTTCTGACTATTTAATGTTATCGGCTCAGAGATCGCATCCGACATTTCACTCGCGATGTTGCCGCTGACTGCCCGCGAAAGTTTGACTTATAGTTAATGAAGACCTCAAGCACATTAGAAAAGAGAAAAAATGCTATTCAAATCCAAGAAAATTAAGTCAAAACTCGTGCCCCTCGAAAATATCTCTGAACAAATGATTAGGGAAATGCATGCCCTGTTTATCCAGTACTATGAGCACGCGGATTACGAAACATTTAAAAAGGACCTGAGTCAAAAAACCGGGACCTTTATGTGGTGGGAAAGAGAAACCGGGCAGCTTATCGCCTTTATCAATATGAAAATAATGGCATTGCCATATAAAGGCCGTAACGTACATGTGTTCTTTTGCGGCGACACGGTGTGCCATCGCAGCTATTGGCAGCGGAATAGCGGGCAAATCAACCCCATGGCCGGCACCCTGTTTGCATATCTCGTCCGATTCCTTCTCCGCCATCCGTTTAGTGCTTATTGGTTTATGATCTCCATGAGCTTTCGGACCTATCTCGTGATTGCGAACAATCTCGTGAATTACTACCCTCACTATCAGCGAAATGATCGCAAAACCCAGAAGCTCAAAGAGATCTGCCACCTGGTAGCCGATCACATGTACGGAGACAAGTTCGACCCCGAGACCGGCCTTGTGGACTTTGGATTGGGAGACAAAAACCAAACCATTAAAAGCGATGTGGCGCCCGTCACAGAGGAAATGCTGCAGAAATATCCCAAAATTGCGTTTTATGAGTCGTTGAACCCGGACAACCAAAAAGGCATTGAGATGGCCTGTATTGGTGCTCTGGACTTTGATGCTGCGATTTCTTACCTTAAAAAATTCACCCAAAGGATCTTCATGGGCGCCGAAAAGCAAAAGAAAACCAAGAGAATACCAGGGCGATCGTTTGGATAATAGGGCTCGTTTCACACGGATACCTTAAAGCCCATCTAAATCGTTAGTAGCTCATATTTTTTGAAGAAAACAGCATCTAATACCACAACCACTGAGCGAGGATTCTCGAGAATATGCTTCTTCTGACACAGATCGCACATCGCGCGGCAACAATGTTTTCCAGAAAAGAATATTTGGCCTACATCGCAGGGCTTAAGGATATCGCACCGCATCAGCGAGACGTGCTGGGACAAATCCTGAATGCAGTGAGCGGAACAGCATCAGCTGAAAAGCATGGCCTGTCAGGCGCTGAGACACCTGATACGTTTCGAGAAAAAGTGCCCCTCTCCGAGTATGCCGACTGGGGAGAGATGATCGAACGACAGCGGCAAACCGGCCAGCCGGTCTTGAGCAAAAGCCCATGTGAACGGTACCAGCCCACGAGTGGATCTACTTCAAAAATAAAATGGATTCCGTATACAAAGCAATTTCTGGCCCAGGTGGATGCATTTATTTCTCCCCTTATTTACCATATGTATCTCAAGTATCCTAAAATTAGAAAAGGTACCCACTACTGGTCCCTTTCTTGGGTCCCGACAGAGCTGCGCAAGAAAGTCAATCCAAACGTCAATGATGATTTGAAGCTATTGCCTTGGTGGAAAAGCGCATTCATGTCGATTACAATGGCAGTGCCGAGCAATGTGGCACAGGCTGAGACGTCGGATGATTCTATTTTCTCAACAGCCTGCTATTTATGTGCGGATCAGCACCTCTCTTTCATATCTGTCTGGAGCCCCACGTTTCTATTAAACCTGCTGGATTTTATCAGCGCGCACCGAGAGGAAATCGCCGAGGTCCTCGCGACAGGGCAATGGATAAGCGCCAGAGAATCACTCGATTTTATCCCTTGTCCAAAATCACACCAGGCCGCCCGCACGTTATCTGCATGGGATGGAACCATTGAGCCTAAAATTCTCAAGCGACTGTGGCCTGCTATGGGTATGATCAGCGCCTGGGATACGTGGACATCCGAACCATGGGCGAAAGAGTTGAGAATGCTTTTTCCCTTTGCAGCCTTTGAGGGCAAAGGATTGCTTGCAACAGAAGGCATTGTAACAATGCCCTTTGACGGGGAGTACCCCTTAACCTATCAGTGTCATTTCTATGAATTTAAGGACCTGAGCACCAATGATATCCTGTATCCATGGGAGCTAGAAAAAGGCCAGGTGGTTCAACCCATACTTACCACCGGAGCAGGTCTGCTGCGGTATGCATTGCACGATAGACTCGAAGTGACCGGCTTTTTGGAAACCTGTCCGTGCTTTAGGTTTGTGGGGCGTTCAGACGGCATTGATCTGGTTGGAGAGAAAATGAGCCCGGAAATTGCCTCACAACTCCTGGCTGAGATTGGCGAAAAATATCCGGTAAAGCCCCTCAGCTTGATCGCCATACCCAAGCAGTATTCCGGAATGGCAGATCGGTATTTGCTCCTGTGCGATGGAAATGACACCTCATTTATTGACGACCTGGCCGCAGATGTGGAAGCAGCATTGCGAAAGACCTTTCACTACAATCTCGCCCGGGATTTGAACCAGCTGGCCCACCCAGCGTGCGTGGTATCACCTGAAGCCAAAGCACTGTACCAGAGCCGAGCTTCGGCGCGGGGGATGGTCGCTGGAAATCTTAAGATAGAACCCGTTGTCTTGTGGAACTGCGATCTTCCCTTGGTGTTTCAGGGAGCGTTGGGTGACATAGAAAGAAACGTATCATAGCGTAAGGGTTTTGGTATCTGTTTTCTCAGCATACCAGTACGGGAAAACAAAAAAATAGTGAAAGGTGACGCATGAATATCCATGAATTTCTCAAACAGTATGGATGCGAAATCATCGAACCTCAGGACAACCAGAAGATTCAAGCCCTCTATAACAGCTTGGATATGTCCAGTGATAAATTCAGCGTCTCAACGCGGAAGGAGCCGGACTATTTTCGATTTTTAAAATATGCGGCAGAAAAATACTATGCTATCGGCTTTCCTAATGCACAGGGTGCACTGGAAGGCATGGTATCTCTCATTGTTAGGCCGTGCTATTTAGACGGCAAGCTGGACGTGGTGGGCCATTTCCTCGATCTCCGATTTATAAGAAAACGCGACCGTACCATCACTGCTGAATGGAAGCCACTCGGACGTGGTTTCACACGAGGCGGAAGAGATGTGGATGAACTGGATGGGTGCAACATTTTTCACGGGTCTTACATTGCGACGAATATCTATGCCACCCAATCGATTGGAGAGGACAGTAAATCAAAACCAGCTGCCGATAAAGCTGCGAAGCGCGAAGCCACTCCAAAACCAAACAAGGAAAAGCCCCCCCGGGAAAAACGAGAGGAAGCGTTTTTAGTAAGCAACCTAGCCACCTATCAATCCATCAATCTTTTCGCCCGCAAGCCCCAGAAGGCCATGGGATTTGGTTCGTTCAAAAAATCGGGCAAGCGGTTTGTCGTTTCAAGGGGAGAAGAGCAGGACCGCGAACCCTTAAAGGCGTTTCTGGATCAGCAAAACCGTCTCAGGGCATTTGGCTATGTCTTCGCCAAAGAACAGGGCGAGTTAGAGCGACGATTTAGGGACTGGGACGGCTTTTCCATGTCGTCGTTTTTTATTGCCCGGGATGAGGCTAGGAATATTGTCGGCACATTTGGTGCTTTTGATCCCATCAAGGGACGGCAGATATACATCGACAAGATCCCCAGTGAAAAAGCACTCATCGCCAAAGTGGGCAAGGTCGTGGGGTTAAAAATACCCGAGCCGAACAAGAAGATAGAAATTTTGTATCTGACCACATTCGAGCTGGATCATGGATGCTCTCATGAAGAGCGACTAGACGTGTTGGACGCACTGCTGGACGGGCTCTATAAAAGCGGCCTACCAAAAGAGTATCACATGGTATCGTTCTGTGATTATAATAAGCAAAGCCTGCTTGAGGTGGTAGAGAGTGGATACCTGTATGATGCCACGCCCGTAATGCTTTACCAAATATATGCACCAGGAGAGAGTGCGGTCTACCGGGAAGATGATTTGAACTATTCACCCGGGCATGAAATGGTGCTGATGTAGAAAAATAAAGTAAATGAGCCCCAAACAAGAGATTTTTCGAAAGATCACAAACGGTCCTCGTACCTATATTGCATCTGACTCAGTCAATGAACAATATCGACACGCGGTTATTAGCGAGATGTTCGTAGAGGGCACTGGCGAGATGGACGTCGGGGCATTACGCCGCGCTGTAAAAATAGCTTCTGACGCAAATCCCGGCACCCGGCTGGTACACAGAGGGTGGTTGCACAAGGCCCGACTGGTGGACTCCCGGATAGACCCACCGGTGCGCGAGATCGACGGTAGGGATTGGTCGGGCCATAGTTTCGAGGGGGTGCCGTCCTATAGATCCCCGTTGCCGCTTAAAAGCGGCCCGACAAGTGATGTCATCTTGATACACGGCGAACCGTTAAGGGTTTTATTTCGGGGACATCACGCAATTATCGATGGCCAGGGCTTGTTGATGTGGATAGAAGATGTATTTCGCGTCCTTCGGGGTGAGCCGCCATTGGGGTCGGGATTTACCGAATCAGTGGACCAGTATCGAAACCCGACATCCCTTAAGGAGCCCAAGTGGAGAGGGGGGCAGTGCGTCGCTCCAACGGGCGTGCCAGAAAAAGACATTGAAGGCTTTGACTTTCGCCGCATCAGCATACCAGGCCCAATATCAGCGCTGTTGCCCAAGTTATTGCTTCTTACTGCCCAGTCTGCCTGGCACTACGAAAAAAAGGGAAGCGTGGTTTTCGGCGTGCCTATTTCTTTGCGCCAACGGAAACCAGACGTTCGTTCATCCAGCAATCTTTCGCGGGCACTTTATCTAGAAATAACGCCGGCAAGCACGGTTTTAAGTATTAGAAAAGAGATAAAAAAATACCAATACCAGGACGGCAGGTTGGCTTTTTCTGAAAAAATAATTCCCTTTGTGCCAGTGCGATTGTTGGGAAAAATCATCGAGACGGGATATCGCAAGGGCATTGAAACCGGCCGATATTGGGTCTCGGGCTTTTTGTCAAATGTGGGAAGGTTCCAATCAAAACAGTTTTCCACATCTAACTTTACCGCGACCTGCCTGTTTCCGATCCCTCCTATTTCCCATTCGATACCCGTCTTTGCTGGTGTTATCAGCCTTGATGATACGATTTCAATCGCTGCCTCCATGCCGGCAAGCCTGGCGAGTGACGGCCGTTTTGACGCCTATATGGATTTTTTATCACAGCATTTAAAATAGCTGGACGTCTTTAAAATGAGATAGATGGGCATTATCGAAACCACTGCCAAGAGCCTCTTGAGCAAACACAAGCGCATCGATGGATGGTTTGTCTGCCGCTACGGCATGAATTTGTATCGCGGATGCACCCACGACTGTGCCTACTGCGATGGCCGGGCAGAGGGATACTATGTAAAAGGTGCGTTCGGTCAGGACGTGGAAGTCAAGATCAACGCGCCAGATCTCTTACAAAGAGAACTCAACCCAACGCGCCGTCGCAAGCCGCTCAAGCCCGGGTATGTCATGATCGGCGGCGGTGTGGGAGATGCGTACCAGCCTGCCAACGAAACATATCAATTGGCCAGACGTGTTTTGGCGGTTTTAGAGACCTATGGTTTTCCGGTCCATATCCTCACGAAATCCTGCCAGGTCCAAAGGGATTTGGACATTATCGCCAGGATTAACGACAAGCAGCGGGCCATTGTGAGCATGAGTTTATCCTCAGTTGATGACGCGGTGGCCAGGGTGTTCGAACCTGAGTGCTCACTACCCAGGGATCGCCTGGACACCCTCTCCAAATTCAAACGCGCCGGTATCTCCACAGGGGTCTTCTTGATGCCGGTCATCCCGTTTGTATCAGACACGAGCGAAGCGATTGAAGCATCAGTTCGGGCAGCGCTCGAGGCAGGGGTGGATTTTGTCATATTCGGCGGCATGACCCTAAAGACCGGACGCCAGCGGGACCACTTCACCCGCGTCTTGGATAACTTCCGACCGGGTCTGGCATCGGCCTATGCCCGATTGTACACAGAAAACCGGTGGGGTACGCCGAATCAGAACTACCATACGGCGATTTACCGGACCTTTGCACGAATCGCAGACGAGCTCGGCATTGCGCACCGGATGCCGCCGCGCCTCTACGCGGATATAGTGGACGACACGGACCGGGTTGTGGTGATGCTGGACCACCTCGCTTACTTCCATCAACTGGCCGGCCAACCCTCACCATACGGGCGCGCCGCGAGCGCCATTGCAAAGCACCCCCACCCCATATCATTGATCAGAAGCGATCTGAGGGCCACCTACGGCATTGGACAGGAAGTTGAGAAGATTATCCAGGAGATCCTCTCCACTGGATCGTGCTGCCGCTTAAACACCTTCTTTCCAAAAGATCAACGCGCACAGTGAGCCCATCCCTTGGGAGAGGCCGATACGTCTTTGCCTACATTACCCTACAACACGAATCGGATACACCCTGAAGACCATAATCATTGGACCATTTACTAGATAATTGCTAAAAGATTTATCTGACAGGATATTTTTGAATGCCTGTACTTTGCCATGAGGAAGCCATTTGCTTGAAGAATGTTAAAAAATATATAAAGCTGAACAAGTCTGAATTCCTGTACCTTGCTGTGGAGGATGTAGCCCCGTCTGTTTCACAGCTTATAACCCTGAGATTAAAAACTAAGCATAGTCCTGAGAAGATGCACACTGCTTTCAGGCACATGTTCGATTTATATCCCAGATTAAAGTGTATTGTTAAACCTACCCTGTTCTCCTACAGACTGGAAATAATTGATAATGACCTCCAATTAGATATGCTATTTGAAAATTCATTTAAAGTGCAGAATAATATAAGATTCGATACAGAAGAATTTACTGGATACAGAAGGGACCTGCTAAACGAATCGTTTACCCTTCAGCATTCCCTGCCCATTAAAATCAGGTTTTTACCAGAGGCCTCCGTAATTTTTATTTCTATTCACCACATTACCTGTGACGGCATTGGCTGGCTAAATCTAACCGCCTCGCTGCTTTCATACCTAAACGGAAAAGAACCTTCACCGATACCGATAGATGACCCTTCCATGGTTCCGGGGGTGTTCAAAAGGCCATATATTACCGCCCCAATCCAGATATTGGGGTCCTACTTTCTGCACCGGAAGGACAAAAAGAAAACCTGCAGGGATAAAATGATAAATCCATCACCGAAACCTGTTGGATTCATCGGTTTTACTGATATGCACCAGCACTATCTTAAGTATAATTTATCGAAACTGAAACCAAAAGCCAAGGAGCTTGGCTGTAGCCTTAATACCTTTTTTATGACAGCAATTACGCGAGCCCTCTTTGAGATGCATGGCGAGGAAGATGGGGACACTGTGGGCATTCGGCTTTCCTATGACCTTCGGCCCTATTTCGACAAAAAGCCTCCTCTTTTCGGCAACTATGTTATAAGTTCCATTTTAAGAGCGTACCGCAAGAACATGGATGACCCAAAACTAATGGTTCGCAATATTCAACTCCAGTTGAAAGAGGCCATTGACAGGCTAAAGAAAAAGAAGCTGACATACCCCTGGTTCATCGATAGAGTCTTTGCCCTCTTGGGCAAGAAAAACTATTCCAGAGGCATCATGATGGCCAAAAAAAACTCTCTATTCAGGTCAACAATTCATTTCTCAACTGGTGGAAGTATTGACCGATTAAACGATTTTGGAAAGAAGGCTCAACTGCTGGACGCAATCGCAACAGTTCCAACTTTTGGACTCTTTATGACTATGTCAAATATTAACGGTATTTTTAATATCAACATTTCCTACCCCACAACAGAGTTTGCGAAAGATAATATAATAAATTTGATATCGGCATTTGAAAACGAATTAGGTATACTCTTAAAAATACAAGTCTAAAAACGAAGCGCTCACTTTTTAGTGAAAAATTGATTCGCTGTGCTAAGAACCTATCTCAGTAGGCCGGACCGAGCATGGTGATTGAGACACGAGCAGTGCAAGGCAGGACGACAAGTCTTGCTAGTGGCAAGGCGCGGAGGAGTAACGCAACAATGCGAAGTGGATCGGGCGCCATACGACGGGAGTGCCTACTGAGATAGGTTCTAAAAGGTTAGCCGTTGAGTCCAATAATAATATTATCCATAAAATTATCAAGGCGACCCTGTCCTGAAAGAACACGGGGCATAGCGGTGACTATTTCAAGGCCGTTATCATTACCGGCGACAGTCATAAGAAATGGAATGTATTCTACAGCATTAGGAAGGATAAAGCAGGTTACAGGGTTGAATCCTATACAGCTATAATCAATTAAAGGTATCTTTCCCAAATTGGAGATTGCCCCGGACATACCGTAGCGGCCAGTCTTATGTTGCCTGGTGCATATTCTCTTCATTGCGAACCGCATTAACCATAACGGGACAAAATCCAGCCACACGCCAATATCAGCCAGCATAACGTCATGGTTTTCTTTTAGCTGACGAGCAATTTCTTCAGTGATATCCCGGGCAGTCATCTCCGGACCTATTTCCAGGATCAAGGCAACTGTAAGATTGCCCGTGGCCCTGGTATCCTTCAGCCTGTGCCGCAGATCAACAGGAACCCCAACTCTGAAGATACCTGCTCCCTTTTTCCTGGCCTCACTGGCCGCGATTACGCAAAGCTGACCAATCAAATCAGAGAATTTCCCTTTTTTCCGCCATCTCTGCCATATAATACCCAGCTCCTTGCCAGTTGCCCTGCCGGTAGGTGCGATATTCTCAGGAGGATAGATCTTCCGCCTGCCTACTTTAAATGTTTTAGAAAATTCTACTTCATTCATGGCAAAATCGGACCCCGCAGGTGGCTCTCCCCGCAAGACTCGAAAAATATCCTCCATCCATGTCATCAGACCCCGGCCGTCCATGACGCCATGGTGCGCGCGGAATGAAATCCTCAATGGGTCTCCATTGATAACAATTACATCGCATGTGGGCTGCGTAGCATCAGTAAATGGATCATTTAGAAAAGACGCCCCCTCGGAACTCATGCCGGACCAGCCGCTGCCATCAACTTCCGTTACAGGTGGCGCTATGCCAGAGTCGACCCATTTGCTGAACTTGAGATTGCCTTTGTAGATGAGCCTACTTCCAGGGTTTGCAGCTGAGGCCTCCTTTACAGCCTTTCTCAAATGCGCCACATCAATGCTTCCCGGACCCTCTAAAACAAACTGCATATACGCCGGAGTTTCATTACTGTTAGCCGCTACCCAGAATCGTTCATTCCTAGATACTTTTCTTGAATATAGCTTTTTCACTTGAATGATATCCTGCTTCTCGTGATTGTAGCGCACTACCGCGATTACTATCAAGGCCGCTTGCACGCGCCCCATATCAGTATTGCTTGAAAAGCGGGCCACCCTCTACGCCTTCTTGCCATAGTCATTGATGTCTAAAACTCAGCATGCGTACATTGAAATCAACGAAGAAAACTGTCATTCCCGCGCAGGTGGAAATCAATAAAACATATTAATTTCAATTAGTTGCGGACTCATACTTTCGCAGGATTGACGGGGATTGGGGGATGAAGCCGATTCTTTATTTTTACACTATTGCTCCCAAATAGCGTTAAATCTCCTCACATTTGGTGATGGCCTCTGAAGCGTTATTGAGATAACTGTTCATTGTTTCCACGTAGTGGACAACCATGTTTTCAAGGTCGACTATCCACGTTCTCGGAGCAAAGTTGGAGTTCGCCAGGGATGAATCGTGGGCAAAGAAATCTACCCTGCCATCGGTGTAAGATTCGACGTTTGACCAAGCCGCGGAGAGGCTGCTGAATTGCGTCTCAATAATGTAGAGAACACCGCCGGCAGCGTGGAGATCATCTTGAGCAGCTGCTAATTCCCCGAACCAGGGACCACAGCCACTTCACCCATTGAAGCCCCAGACGATCACCGCACACTTCGTACCTGCGTTGCGAACCGTACACATATCAAAGGACACCTCGGTCGGGTCTATCACACCGTCGCCGTCGTCATCGAGATAGCCGTCGGTGGTCAGCAACGCCACTTTGGATCCCACAGAATCCGATAGGGGCCCCGTGCCCCAGTCCACATCATCGCAGTCATCAGAACCCGTATCGGTTTCTGTGTCTGTATCAGTGTCCGAATCTGTGTCCGTGTCTGAATCTGTGTCCGCATCCGTGTCCGAATCTGTATCCGTGTCTGAATCTGTGTCCGTATCCGTGTCCGAATCCGAATCGCTATCGCTGTCCGAATCGCTATCGCTGTCCGAATCGCTGTCGCTGTCCGAATCGCTATCGCCACCTGGCGTCTCGTCGCTTGCATCATCGTCATCACCACACGCGACCAGTCCCATAGAACCGATCGCGAGCATACAGATGCAGAGCAACGCCATTTTCCAATCATTTCTTTTTTCGCTCATCAGCCATCCTTCTTGTAATGGAGCCGATATGGCTCGGTTAATATATCTGCCACGCCCATCCCCTGGGGTCGATAATAACGTTGGATTCACTGTCTAATTCGCATTGCTTTTTCTAATCCATAACAATCACAATCCGACTTTTCCACAGTTTAAGAGTTTGTCATTTAATGGTGCAGCGCGTCAACTAATGGTGCAGCGCGTCAACATCTAAACCTACTGAAAACCAGATCCATCAGCCAAAAACTGGATTTTGCCAGGGGTCTGGGCGTATGGTTTTTCCGTGACGACCATCATCTCCCGAATGCCATTTAACGCAGTTATTTTCCCTATCTGTTTGGCTTGCGGCATTTTGACCAGCTGTGAAAGAACCCCTATCCCCCCGCTGGCATCCATTAGCGAGCTGGCCCCTAAACACGTCGAACCTGGAGATGTCATTCGAATTACCGGCCAGGGGTTTGTGGAAGGCCCCGCTCTTATTACACTTAGCGGTGCGTTCCACCCGGAGGGCCGCGGTGAGGTAACACCAGCCAGTGTGTCACTACCTGGCAATGCTATCTCCAGCACCGCGGTGGACGTTCCCATAACCGATAAGTCCTTGGGGGGGGTCATACAGGAACCAGTCCGGTTTAGGGGCAGTATCGAAGTTGCGTTCCAATCCGCGAGGCCTCACCGTCAGGTTCGGGTAATCGCGCAGAGCGATGCGGTCGAGCTGCATCTTAGACCTGCAGGGGGCAGCATTCTCCTCGCTGCAAAACGCATGCGCCTAGGGATGGGCTTTCTGGGAGCAATGGGCATCGTACCCGCGGATACAGACAGCCAGTCCGGCCTGATCGTTGCCGACGTCTCGACGGGCAGTGCTGCTGAAAGCGCGGGTATTACATTCGGCGACCGCCTGCTGGCTGTGGATGGCACAGCTATTGCCGAGATCGCCGATCTGGCGAGTATTAAGCCGGCCCCTCACCATCGATTCGAGGCAGTCTCGCGGAATGGTTTGTTGCGAACAATCACAATCACGGCACCTGGTGCTTCCCATCTCGACAGAGATGAGTTTTTCGCTATTGTGTTATCTTCCGTCGCGCTCGGCCTTTTTCTCGCCATTGCTGCTCCCACTCGAGGCTGGTTTGCGCGTCCGGCAGCAGCGACCGCCAATCCCATGGCAGTGATCTTTGGTTTTGCCATGGTCTCCATCCCATTGCTGTTGATACCGGCCGTGGCCATTCTCTATCGGGTGGGATATAGAGGCTCTATCCTCCTGCTGTCCGTTAACGTGCTTGGATTGGCGATTACCGCGCTGTTTCAGGTTAGACCGACCCCTTTTCGACTGGCACTGAACGCTGTCCACGCCTTACCTGTACTGGCGGTAATGATGGTCGCCACTGCGTGCGGTGCCGCGGTCGGCCTTTCGGACATTGCAACCAGCCAGCAACACGCGGTATGGGGATGGCACGCCTGGTCCAGCCCTTTTGCCCTGGCTGCGACCATTGGCGCCATGGCACTGCTCTGGCCGCCCAGGAACGCCAGCGGAACAAAAAGGCGATCTGTTTCCAATGCGGTGAACTGGATGACAGCTGTCCCGGCAGCGGCCATGTTAACCACCTGCTGCCTTGGCGGCTGGCTGATACCCGGTGTACCGGCAGGGCAGTTGACCGAGAGTGGATGGCTCCTCGCCTCGGCGTGTCTCGTCTTCTTCGTTAAAACCTGGATGGTGTTGCTGATCGCGCGCTGGTTTGCCTCGGTGGGGCTTGTGGAGCGGCGGGCACGCACCGTGGCACCTCGGGTTGGATGGCGGTCCGCCCTGCTATGTCTGGCGACCCTGTCGACCTTAGGATGGATGTGGACAGATATCCGCCCGGCCTATCGCATGGCCGGGCAGATGCTCGCCATTGCGGCCTGCGGTACTTTTTTCACCGTGCTGGCCATCACCACGTTAAAAAACGCGCGTCAATCCTTTGGCTGAGAATTGAGCTTCGCGAGTACCCGGTCGGCAATGATTGGGGGCACCAGGCCGGAAATATTGCCATCGAGACGGGCGACTTCCTTTACATTCTGAGATGAAACAAAGAAGTACTCCTCCGAAGTCATCATAAAAAGGGTTTCTACGCGGGGATTGAGCTTTCGGTTCATATTGGCCATTTGGAGTTCGTACTCGAAATCGGCCACAGCCCGCAGTCCCCGGATGATCACCGATGCACCACAGGCATCGGCAAAGTCGACCGTGAGACCTTCGAAGGAGCAGACCGAAACGTGTTCGTGATGGGCAAGGGTGGCCCGGATCATCTCGATGCGCTCCTCGACCGTAAACATCGACCTCTTTCGCGCGTTCCTAGCAATGCCGAGGATAAGCTTGTCGACGACCGGCAGCGCGCGCTCGGTAACGCCGAGGTGACCGTTCGTAAAGGGATCGAACGAGCCCGGATAGAGGGCAGTCAATGGCATGTTATATTTTACTCCGTTCGCTCGGGCGAGCAACTGCCCGGTTTTTCAATAAAAGATACTGCAGCGCCACCATAGCGTTTCGCTGCAATGATTTGCAAGCTTTTGGGAAGGGTCAGGGGCACACTGCCTGGATGCTCTGCCACGATGACAGATCCCGCGTGGATAACATCCAACCTGTCCATCAATTGGAATACGTCATCAAGCAGGGCTGATGCATATGGCGGATCGAGGAAGACGAGGTCGAACTGTCTGTTTTCTTTAGCAAATCGCCGCAACGAAACGAGAGCGTCCGCCGGCACCACCTGGGATCGCGCCGCAAATTGAAGGGTGTCAATATTTCTGGCCAGGGTCGATCGGACCGATCTTGAATGCTCCACAAAGACGGCAGTTTCAGCGCCGCGACTCAGGGCTTCGAGCCCGAGGATCCCGGTGCCAGCAAACAGATCGAGCACCTCGGCGCCGTGAACGCGGGGGCCGAGGGAGGAGAAGAGTGCCTCGCGAACCCGATCTGCAGTGGGGCGCACGTGCCGGCCTCTGGGTACGCTCAACTTAGTGCCCTTGGCAGTTCCCGAAACGATGCGCATGATCCTGCATGCTAGCCCCTTTTGCCCAAGGGGGGAGGCCTATGACCCAACTTTGTAGCTTGAATAGCGCACTAGTGGCTGCATCCAGAGCACCCGCCTGGACCCGGGCTGCAACCCGTGCAGGAACTGCCGCTCGCCGGGACGAACTTGCCCGAGCTCTTGAATGCGAACGTAGAGATGTTTCGTCGTACATCCTCACCATCGCATTCAGGGCAGCGAACTGATTCGTCTGATCCGAACACCAGCTCCTCAAACTCGGTTTTGCATCCATTGCAGGTGAACTCTAAAATGGGAATGGGGAACCTCCTTTAATGCTACAGTGAATATGTTGTTTTCTAAGACTTCCGTCAAGGGCTGGAGGACCTCTTGAACAACCTCTTGAAGAGGCCCGATGCGGTCTCCTTGGTCTTTTTTCCTCGCATTTCCATTAATCTGAGTTCGCGGGCAGCTTCGATGTTGCGGGGATTGAGTTCCAAAACCCTGCCAAAATGACGCTGGGCCTCGTTCTGATGACCCGCACGCATGAGCATCTGAGCCAGGTAGAGATGGGCTCGCTCTGACTTGGGATAGGATGTCGCTGCCTCGCGCAGGGCACCCACGAGATCCTCGACACCCTCGGTCGAAGGTCGCTGTTTGCCCATGAGATGGGCCCAGATGGCGATGTATTCCCCTTCTTGGGGATTGAGGGCACGGGCCCGTTCGATCATATTCATTGCTTTGTCAGTCTGGCCGCGCTTCAGAAAAACGAGCGCCTTTTGAAAAAAGGTCTCTGCTTGCAAGACCTCGCGCACCACGTCTTCATCATCCGGTATCGGCACGGAGGACGTGCGTTTCTCACTATCTCGGATGGCCGACTCGTACTCTTCCCGCGCGTCTGGATCTATCAGGGTTGCGTGGGCTTCGGACAGGTTGGAAAAGATATACTGAACCGCGTCCTTGAGCTCGCGGGCGATGACCTTGGGCACCTTATCCGGATGGAATACCTTGGCCAATCGAAAAAACGCGGTTCGCACGTCCTCGTGGGGCGCCCCAAACGGGATTTCCAGCATTTCATAGTAGTTTTGCGAGCCGATATGGGCTGCCTTGTCGAGAATTTGCTGTTTTTTCTCCATGGTTTGGGGATCTAAGGGGGTTTTGTACGGGGCTGGACTTACAGAATCCAGCTGACTGGTGTTAAGCGCTGGGGTCTCTGATACGGGTTGATCCGGTGCTGCATCCTCTGCCTTGAGCAGGTGGGTCATCATTAAGACGTAGAGGATGTACATGACCGCGTGCATTTCAAATTGCCGATTCGAAATGAGCTCACTGTAGGCCACAGCACCTGAAAGCAGGGTTTCGAGGATGGGTTTTTCCGCGTTGGTGAGGCGAAAGCGGCGAATGGTCTTGGGGTCACTTGCCGATAGCCATTTCCCCTCGAGGCGGGCGCAGGCATGGGCGAAATTGAGTTTGTACCCATGGGTCCGCATCCCGGCCATTAAAACCGGATAAGGATCCACGGGAAACAGCTCAGACGTGCCAAGCCCGCCCAGGAGGTCGACGGCTTCGTAAAAAGCATAAGACCCGTCCGTCATGGCGAACACATCGATCAATTTTAAGAGCATCTGCTCTCGCAATGCCCTGACGAGTGTGGACGGATCAATCGTCTGTTGTTCGATCAGCACTTGTCCCAATACGCCGCCGTGCTGCTCGATTTCTGCTTCAGCAGCCTCTAGCTGCTCGTCGTTGATCACATTGTTTAATCTAAGAACGTGGCCAAGGCCCCTACCAGCTCGGGTCGAGCTGATTTTGGCAGGACTGCCGTCGCGAAAAAAGATACTCACCTGATCTGCGCCGTCATCGATATTGAGGGTGCCGCCCATTCGCCGCTCCCACAAGAAAACCAGGATATGGGGAAACGGTCGTTGTGAAAAATGCCCAATAGCAACGGGTTGTAGATCCTTATCCGGGGTCATTGCACCGACCTCTGACTCAAAGGGCGCTCCTACTTCGTATCCGCCTATAATGAAATTCTACCCGGATAGATGGACGAGTGCCAGTTCGATACATCTAAAGTCGACGAAAAGGGTTAAAGTGTCGGCGTTGCGAAGTTCTCTTTTCACGTTACATGAAAATAATGAGCACTAGCACGAAAGGATTACCCATGAGGTTTACTGAGCGCAAGGTATCCACCGTTTTAAAGGGCCATCCTACTATCGAGGGGGCTGGGGTGCGCTTGCACAGGGTCTTTGGATTTAACGAGGTGCCGCTTTTCGATCCCTTTTTGCTCCTTGACGCCTTTGGCTCTGCTAATCCCGAGGACTACCGGGCCGGTTTTCCCTGGCATCCCCATCGGGGTATCGAAACCATTTCCTACGTACTCAACGGCGATGTGAACCACGGTGATAGCATGGGCAACCAGGGCACCATTGGTTCAGGGGATGTCCAGTGGATGACCGCGGGATCTGGCATTATTCATCAGGAGATGCCAAAGGGGGATTCGCAAGGAAGGATGAGAGGGTTTCAGCTTTGGGCCAACCTCCCCGCGTCCCACAAAATGATGCAGCCGCGATACCGGGAATTGAAAGCCGGCCAGATTCCAACAATCGAACGTCCAAACGGTGAGGAGATACGCGTCATCGCTGGCGAAATCGATACCGTTCGGGGTCCGATGGAAGAAATCATCATCGAGCCCGAATATTTCGACATTCGCCTCCCCAAGGATGTGCGCTTCACCCACCCCACCAGGCGCGGGCATACGGTATTTGCTTACGTGTACGAGGGTCAATGCACGGCAGACCAGAGCACTGTTTTACCGTCTAATCACATCGCACTTTTTGAGGACGGCGATCAGATACAGCTCAAAGCAGGCACGGACGGTGCGCGCTTTATTCTAGTGTCTGGAAAACCCCTTGGAGAACCCGTGGCCTGGCAGGGTCCGATCGTCATGAACACCAAAGACGAACTTCGCATTGCGTTCGAGGAATATCAACACGGCACCTTTGTAAAGCCGAGTTCTTAATCTGCGTTGACATAGCGCTCGCCCCTTCCGGTTTAGCTTTTGACCAAATGTGGCACAGATCGTGCGTTCGTTTTAGAGGCGCTTTGGTGGCCATTGGCACTGTTCTCTGATAAAAAGCAACCGACTGAAAAAGAGAAAAAACATCAATTAGTTGAACGCTGAATCGCCATGAGGGTTTGGTTTGTTTCTAGATGACCGAGGGGTGCAGTGGTGAAAAAAACGAAGAAATACTTTGGATTAATACAACTCATCCTCTACCTACTGCCGTTTCTGGGTGGATGCTGGCATTTAGGAGATCCTCCAACCTTTGTGTCGCCCGATACAGACACGAATACGGACGCAGGTGCAAATACAGACATGGACATAGACACGAACATAGACATAGACACGAACACAGACACAGACACGGATACAGATACAGACACGGATTCAATAAAAATGACCACCCACATAGGTCTGAACAGCGGGTCCGGTTCTATCCATACGCCCACCTTCCGCGGCTGGTTGGTCGTAGGCGGCACACCTGGAACAGGTACCTTGAAAACCAAGTCCCATACCATCCGCATTGGTGCTGCCCCTGTGTTAAGTCCATCATCTACCGGAAAGGCCAGATGAGGCGAATGAGCTTATTCTCGGTCATCATCTTTGCACAGGCTCTCAAGGCCGGCGTCACCCTGGCGACAGTGCCTCCGATCCTGCCGGTCAGCGGGATGCTGGCTGATGAAATTGTTAAAAAAGTTCCTTTTTTGGTACAGTTCCCATCTCTGGAGAGGTCCTAGGAGCGCTGTTACTCAACTTTCCGTAGGTCCGAGAGAGCGCAGAGGGGTCAGCATATATCGTCGGGCGGCTTGCTCTTGTAGGGGCTGATGTGACGCTCCAGCATGGGCCTTAGAACGTCTGCCAAGGTGTTGCCGTCAACCGGTTTTGTGAGAAAGTGAAAAACGCCCAGCTCCGATAATAGGTCCGCATCCCGATGACCGCCGCGCTCGGCCACGACGACAATGCCTAAACCCCGATAGAGCGGATCTCCTCTCAGGGTAGCAACCAACTCGAATCCATTGATCTCTGGCAGGGATAGGTCAATCACAGCTACCGTAGGTCGAAACTCGACAGCGAGCCTCAAGGCCACCTGGCCATCTGCTGCCGACTGAATGCGGCAACCCGGTACTGCTGCCTTGGCAATGCGATGCACAAACGATCGAAACGCCGGATTCCCATCTGCCACCAACAGTCTTCCCCGACCCAACGTTGGTGTGGCGCGATGATCGATCGGCGGTACGGATCGGGACTTTCTGGGCGATACCCTCGGTACGATTGATTTCCTTTTTGGGGTGTTCGAGGGTACCTTGGCCTCTTCGATTTGGATGATATCCTCCAGAGTCAGCAATTCATCTAATAATTCCTTTGCGCTGCTATAACGCTCGGCCGATGGTTTGCTCATGGCCCTGAGAATAATGTGATCAAACGCCTCGGGAATGCCCGGTCGCCGCTCCGAGGGAAACAGGGGTATTTCAGAAATATGCTTCTGCAGAATCTCTACCCAAGAGGATCCATCAAACGGCAGAGCACCGGTGAGGATTTCGTAGGCCGCCGTGCCCATGGAGTAAATGTCGGTTTGCATCGAGCGCTCGGCATCTGGTTTTCCTTCCACAAGCTCTGGGGCGATATAGGCAGGGGTGCCCGCTAGCACGCGCACCTGGTCTTTCACTTGAACGTTTCGAACCAACCCGAAATCCATGATCACAGCGCGCATGGGATCTCCTGACAGCATGATATTGGCGGGTTTGATATCCCGATGAATCACACCTGCGCGATGGATCGCCACAAGACCGCTCACTGCCTGGATCAGAATATCGAGCACCTCGTCGAGGGGTATGAAAAACCCACGCTTATTGTGGGCATCCACGAGGTTTTCCGCTGTCAGACCGTCCAGGTACTCCATAACAAAGTAGGGGTTGTTCCCGTGTTTTCCATACGAATAGATCTGCGCGACGTTGTTGTCTCTGACCGCAGCCATACCAATGGCCTCGTTGCGGAAACGCTCGGCGCATTCAGGGAAATCTGAGAGCGCTGGCAGGAGAAACTTGACCGCAACGTTGCGCTTCAGAGACATGTCGTCTGCCAAGAAGACAGTTCCCATTGCCCCACGGCCTATCTCCTCGAGCAACCGGTACTTGCCCTCGAGAACAATGCTGGTATCCATTGTCGCGCCATCCCTGCCCTCGGGCAGGGGCAGCTGCCTGCGATATTTCGAAAAACTACCAGACCCAGTCGCCGCGTAATTGCTTGGTGGGGGGCGCGTCACTGCATTTGGATCACAGCCATTTGCCGGCGGTGGTACGACACTCAAGCGCTGGGAGGCGCAGAGATCGCAGATGGGACGGCTCCCTGCAGCAGCGAGCGGGGCGCCACAGACCTCACATCGCATTCAAGCACCCATTTTCGATCCCTTTCGCCACGCATGATGGGCAGGGATTACTCATTGAAGCCCCAATGAAACCCTTTGCCGAGAAACGGGTTGTGTTCCCGTTCAAGGCCGATGGTCGTAGCAGGCCCATGCCCGCAGAAGACCTTTACATCATCGTCCAGCACCAACAACCGCTCTTTTATAGAGGATATCAACTGATCCGTCGACCCACCCGGCAAATCCGTGCGACCAATCGACCCTGAAAATAGAGTGTCCCCCACGACCACTACCCCTTCAAAGAGAAAACACACGCCCCCGGGGGTGTGGCCAGGCGTGTGGATAACCAGGGCCTCATGGCCCGCGATAACGATCTTGTCACCATCGGCGAGCTCGTTATCGAGACTTGGAACGTCCATCTCCCCAAGTCCGAACATCTGCGCCTGGCTCGGCAGCGTTTCCAACAGAAATCGATCGGCCGGGTGCAGGGCAAACGGGCAGTCCAGCATCTGTTGTATGGCCGACACCGCCCCCACGTGGTCAATGTGGCCGTGGGTGTTGTAGATCCCCTCGATTTCGATGTTCATGAATTTCGCCGTGCGAACCAACCGCTCGGGCTCACTGCCCGGATCGATGAACGCGCCGCTGAGTGTTTCACTATCCCAGACGAGGAAACAGTTTTCCTGAAAAGGACCGTTGACAATGGTTTCGAACTTAAGGGTCATTTCCATCTCCGCAGTTAGAAAAAGAACGTCATTCCCAATGTAATCAGTGGGAAAATGAGCTCCCGCTTTTTATCGGGCAAATCGCTCGATGGTGCAATACAGGTGTCATCGCTCAAGGCCGCCTCGGGTCGGCAGTAGTATTTGGGAAACCCGCAGTTTGTCTGCTCTGCGCCATCGCTGTCATCGCATGCCTGGTACTGGCTACCATCCAGGAGCTTGTTCGCGGTGATCCATTGACTGAGATCACAGTCAGCGGCGCTGTTGCAGATGTACGTCTGGTTGCCATCCCGATACACCCTATCATCGCTATAACCATAAACACGCGGGTCGTCATACCAATAGTGCAGGGCCAACGCCCGTATGTTTATGGATACACGGCTGCCAAGAGCGACATGCACGCCACCACCACCGCCCGCAATACCCGCATTTACCGCATATGCCGACCCCCACTCCACCTGAAATCCGCCCGCAACCATCAAGTAGGGTGATGCGGCATGGGATCTAGATATGACAAACTTGGCGTATGGTAAAGTGCTCAGCGTATGGGGCGCATCATACCCATAATCCCGATTGGGAAAAAAATGGGTGTATGCCACTTCGATACCAGGCGCAAACCTGTCAATGACATAGTACTCATATGCGGCAGCCAACCCCAGGTAAAAGTAATCTGCCGTGCCTGCCATGGCCAAGTTGGCGCCGGCCATCATATCTCCCTTTGCAAATCTCATCACAGGTGCTTGCGCTGAGGCTTCTGGTGGTTTCTCCTCCGTTGGTTTCGATTCACTGTCGGTTTTTCCAACCACTGATAGGCAGAGGCACGCGAGGCATCCCAAGGAGCGAATTATCCATCGTGAGGGCAGCCACATGATCGGATAATAACCGGTAACAGCGCTGAAGCAAGGAATCTGTAAACAGAGCCGCTAGCGCACCGGCCAATCTCTCGACCCTGTCTTGAACCGGGCCATGCCCTCTGCTATCACCTTGAAATGAGCTATCGATTCATAACTGCTGGCGTGCTGCTATGGACTGTTGGGTGCACCTGTCCGGAGTGCCCGCAGTGCCCAGAAACCAAAGCACCTGTCCGAGATACGGAGAGCGGTGAACTGTCTGAAAAAGAGAGCGACGCAGGCATCGAACCGGTCACACTCGGGGGACAGCCAACAGCGGTGACCTCTTTTGAGCTTCATGGGCGAGCCGGATTTTATAAGGTAAATGTATTTGACAAGCCGGACATGGATTCCCCCAGGCTCGGCTACCTGCGCAAGGGCACGCGGACCCGGGTGGGAGATCCAAAGTTCGCCTCTGAGAGTTGTCCCAAGGGCTGGTTTCAATTGCCCGAGGGTGGCTTTGTCTGCCAAGGGCGCGGCATGCTGGTGGGCACAAAGCCCCGTTTTATAAGGCGCGTCCCACCCGACCCCAGGACAGACGAGCTCGATCCGTATCGCCACGGATTCGTCAGAAAAGATTGGACACCCGCGTACAAGCGCATTCCAGCTGAGGAGGCACTTTGGCAGCCGCCGACCCAACCCGCGGCTGAAGGAGAAGTGTTGCCCGATGGCGGTGCGCCCGAGGAGGAGGCGATTCCCCACAGCGAGGACGAGGTAGACGGCGGGGTCAATTATTACAAATACGCGAAAAAACAGTTCCGATCCGTGACATCGCTTCTATCCCGAGGATTTTGGATATCTGTTGCTGCGCGCAGGTTTGATGATGCCACCCACCTCTATTACTACGAAACGGTTAAGGGAGACTTTGTCCCAGGGGATAGCGTTCACCTAATAAAACCCCCGAAATTTCAGGGATATGCTGTATCTGGGGAGCAGCCCCTGCCCGCGGCCATTGTTACGGATCGCCATGCGAGTTTCTTCACCTTGCGCAAGAACAGGTTTCGCGGTGCTGGACCCGTGGCGCGCCTGTCTACGTACCGGGTCTTTGAAACCAAGAAGAGCCGGGGTGCCTTATTTTACAGAATACGAGGGGACCGCTGGCTCAAGTCCACCCAAACCGAATTCTTTTCGCTCAGAGATCCGCCTGCGGATATTGGGGATGGGGAAAAGTGGATTCGCATTGATTTGAGCCGCCAGACACTGGAGGCCTACGAGGGCGCCATGCCGGTTTACGTCACCCTCATATCGTCTGGCCTGCCCGAGAGCGAAGAAACCATCACACCGACAGGTAAATTTAGGATCAGCTTCAAGCACCTCACCGACGACATGGCCGGGACCGTCGGCGATGACGAGGCCTATTCCGTGGAGGATGTGCCCTGGGTGCAGTATTTTCATCGAAACGTGGCCCTGCACGCGTCTTTTTGGCATTCCAGCTATGGCAGGCCAAAGAGCCACGGCTGCATCAATCTGGCGCCGGCAGACGCCCGCTACTTGTTCGACTGGACCGAGCCAGCCCTGCCAGAGCGCTGGCACGGGGTGATCGCCACGGAGGCCACCAAAGGGACACGGGTCATTGTCGAGGGGACGACCCCGTCCGAATAGCAACGACCCCTTCGAGGCATTCCTGACCCCCTGACATTGTTTTCAGATTTAATTCGATTTAGGATAAGGAGAAAGACGTATCGCCTTATTTTTTTAGATGAAGATTCGAACAAAAATTGTTCTCCTGTTCACCCTTGGCGCGATTGTACCCCTATTGCTGAGCCATTTTTTCGCAACCCGGATGGTGTCGGCGGCGATCCAGGCGCGTATTACCGAAAACCTGGCCCATTCCGCCGAGCAAGCAGCGGGTCGAATAGGGGATCATTTAGAACGGAGCATTAAAGAACTATCGCTGATAGTAGACGCGATGCCGTTTGAAAATTTTTCAGCCGATGATCTCCATCGCGCATTGGAGATCCCCTATCGGCAACTTCACAACGCCACCACCATCGCCCTACTCGACGAGAAAGGCGCGGCCGTAACACCTCCCTTTACCAAACCAAAAGACGAGGCATTGGCCCTCGGTCGCGAACCGGTTTTTGAAGAAGACCTGGCAGCGTTCGAACGGCATGTACCCCTCAGGTTGGCCCAGCACGCAGAGGTGGCAATCGGGCCTGTCTATTTGTCTGCCGCTGGTACGCCACGCATGGTAATGGCCAGGAGCTACCCCCTCGAGGCAATCCAGTCCACCTGGGTGTTGGCCGCAGAGGTCTCACTGAGCGAAATATGTGGGCTCATCGCTGCGCACGATAAACTGGCAGCGAAGCGCGCGCGGATCATCGACGCCCTTGGACGCGATATCTGTGGCCAGCAGGAAGGCAACTCGCCCACACTCCCGCGTCATTCAGACCTGCAAAAGCTAAGGAAAATGCAGCCGCTCAGCGTGTCGACCTATGTCGATGCCAATGGCAGGGCCAGATTGGGCGTCGTAGATGAGGTGGGTGTCACCGGCTGGCTGCTCCTTTTGGAGCAATCAAAAGATTCAGCAATGGCGCCTGTAACGCGTTCGCTATACTGGATCGCTCTGTGGGTACTGGTGAGCTTGGGGGTAGCGCTCGGCGGCGGTATTATCCTCGCTCGGGAGTTGACACGCCCTATCGCCGAACTGGAGCAGGCGGCAATGCGCATCGCAGATGGCGATTATCAACACAAACTCGATCTGACTACAAAAGACGAAGTGGGCCATCTCGCATCCGCGTTCAATCGCATGACAACTGAGATCCGCGCCTGGAACGCCGAACTGACCGAACGCGTTGAAGAGCGAACCCGCGCGCTCCGAGAAGCGCGGGAACAGATCATGCAGACCCAGAAGCTCGCTGCCATCGGAGAACTGGGCTCTGGCGTGGCCCACGAAATTAATAACCCCTTGACCGGAGTAATCGGCGTGGCCCAACTCCTCCAAGGCATTGCCGACCCAGATACAGAGATTAGCGACGGGCTCAAAGATATCATCAAGAACGCCCGCCGCGTGGCAGATATTGTGGACACACTCCTTAAATTCTCCCAAACCCAAGTTTCCCCGGAAATGCAGTCGATCGATGCGGGTCACGTGACGACCCGCGTCCTAGATCTATTTGCCAACCGCCTAAGCGAGCGCAGCATCAAGGTCGCGACTGAGATATCCCCCGGATGCCATGTGTTTGCCAGGGAAAATGACTTGCGGCTCGCGCTGAACCACGTCATCGATAACGCAGTAAGAGCCGTCAGCACCAAGGGTCACATCGGCGTTGTCGTCAAACGCGTCGAAGGGAGCGCCGTGCTGATCGCCATATCAGACAACGGACCGGGCATGCCCGAAGAGATAAGAACGCGGGCTTTTGACCCGTTTTTCACAACGAGCAATCCCGGTAGCAGTGCCAGAGGCTTGGGTCTCCCCCTCGTGCATCACATCGTCAATGACCACAAGGGAAGAGTTGTGATAGACTCTACCCTAGGAGAGGGAACGCGGCTCAGTATTTATTTGCCAGGTGCGGTGCGATTGTCTCGCGCTTAGGCCAAAGGGTGATAAGCGCAACTACAGTATGAAAAAACGTGTTCTCATTTACGGTGTCATGGTCGCGGCGTTAACCGCTGTTGGTATTGCGGTTTCAATCGCCATTTTTGGTGAAAGCGCTGACGAGATACTCCACACTGAGCGCCCAGAAACCGCGCCTGCGATTGAAGATCAGATGGCTTCTCCCAAAGATGGCCAGCAGGCTGAGAATGACGTAGATAGCAACGCCGTAAGGGTTATTTCCATTACCGGCCAGGCTGAGCGGGTTGCCAATGAGCAGGTCAGAACCAGTGCCCTGTCCGTGGGTGAGTCGCTAACCACCGACGACAGGGTAAAGACCGGAGATAACTCCCGACTCATGTTGCGCTTTGGTGAAAAATCCAAGATCGAACTCGCTGAACGCGGTGAACTCAGCGTTGGCAGCGTATCGCCGGATGACCGCAGATTCAAATTATACCAAGGACGTATTACAGTCGAATTGGAAAAAAGCGACCAATCCCTGCGGGTTGAGAATAGTGACGGCAGCGTGGTCGCCCAATCCGAGGAAGGTATTTTTACGGTATTGAATACAGGCACGACCGTTGCCGTTGCCACGAGAACCGGATCAGTGGACTTGTCATCAGGAGGAGAGACGGTTGCTGTGACTTCCGGCCAGCAGTCCGTGGCGGCGCGAGGTATTCCGTCCAAACCCGCTCCGATCCCAGCGGACGTGATGCTTCGCGTGGTCGATCCGGGCTGCCGCGTGCAGCGGGAGCGGCATGTGGTCCTTCGAGGGCGCACCACACCTGGATCTGCACTTTCGGCCAATGGCACCCCTGTTGAGCTGCGGGAGGATGGTCGATTTTCCGTACGGGTTCCCCTTAAAATCGGCAAGAATAATATCGCTGTTGTCACCGAAGACCCGGCCGGGCGGCGGGCCCAGAAGACGTTTCCCTGCATTACGGTTGACCCAAGTGCTCCAATAAGGGAAATTAATATAAAATGGGGACCGACCGGCTAACAAAAAGAATCGTGAACAGGGTGCCTGCTCTGGCCATCTCGATCGCAGTCCTGCTGCTTTTACGCCCTGGGGGCGGACTTGGGCAGGATGCCGCTCCAATTGCCAGGCCGGCCCCAAAAAGCCTTGCCCGCGGCGGACCGATTATCATCGGCGTCGTCCCTGCTGTGCTCATGACGCGCACCGGCGATAGCGCCCGTATCGGCGTTATTCTCCCACCGGGGTCAACCAATGTTGCCCTGTTCGCGGCCCACGGCAGCGTTGGCAGGGTCGAAATGATGTCTACCAATCGGGCCACTGCGACGTACCATCTGCCCAAAAGCTACCTACCCCAAGTCGATATCATCGCTGCAGCTGCCACCCTCAATAACAAGCGCGTCTGGGGGTATGCAGCTATTTCGATTTACGGACAAGGGGAGGCCGAACTCAAGACCCAGGCCCATGCCCAGGCAAAGATCGCTATCGGCGACCGACAGTTTGGACCTGTGGCCGCAGATCGATTCGGCCGTGCAACCATTGATGTAGATGTTCCCCCTGGGGTCCGACTTGGATACGATTCTCACGGCAGTAAGGTGAGCCTGAAGGTACCGATCACTCCCAGATCCGCCGTGTTCGCCGAGACAACCGCGATAGATATCGCCCGTACCCAATCCCTGCCGCTTTACGGTGTCATCGTCGGTCAGGACGGCACCCTCGACGGTCAATCTATGCTAGAAATGGTCGCGAGTCGCGGCATTGTAAAGAATGTCATGCCGCTGGGTCGAGGGGCATTCGCAGCAAATTACATTGCCGAAGATAAACGCCCCGGAGAGGTTCAGATAAAGGCGCTTGTAGCCGACGATGAGGCGCCCCCGGCCCGGTTAGTGCTCCACCTGGTAGACAGTTCGTCAATATCAGCTCGACCCATCGATGCAAATCCATACACAACAGAAGATGCGTTCATTTCGCGGATCTTTACCTCTACCAGACTCGGCTATGCCTGGGAGCCACCCAGTGTGGGTGCTTTTCACATATCCGGGGATATGGGGATCCTCTCTGTCATCTTTGATCAACAGATGATAGCAGGTATAGAGGTGGGGTTCACTGCGAGCACTGTCAACGATAATGTGGTCTTCGAAGAGGGGATAAACAGCGCCAAAATTGAGACGAGAAAATTTCCAGCTTCTCTGGTGGCTGGGTGGCGGCGACCCATAACGCCTAAAATCAGCGTTCTGCTGTTCAGTCAGTTTGGAGTGGTTTTCGCTGTCAATAAAAACAGCACCACAACCGATGGCAGGACATTCATCAGTGTGGACAGGGGCTGGCGCGGACTGATTGGCCTCGGTGCCGGTATCGAATGGAAACTCGGCGTGGGCAACGTACTGGGTGGGATTCGCTATGCCCTACTACCCGGAAAATTTTCTGGATTTACAAAGGGGTTTTCGACCGTGTTTTTCGACCTGGGATACCGCCTCTGGTTTTTGTAGTCGGAATTCACCTGGAACGTAGGAAGGTATTCGACAGTGACTGTATTGACAAAGTTGCGGGAATGGTCCACGTCTATGCCCGCTAGCTGGCTATTTCGATGTCGGTATTTTTTACCCCAGGTAGGATGACCGTGAAGATAGTCCCTTGGCCAGGCTGGCTGCGCACCTCTATTTCTCCGCCAGCGTCCCGAACAATGCGCTGGCAGATGGCGAGGCCCAGGCCAGATCCCTTTTCTTTCGTGGTAAAAAACGGGATGAAAATGTTCTCCAATGTTTTGAGATCAATGCCCGGCCCGTTATCTGAGAACCTCATTTCAACATAGTGAACCGGCTTTGCCGGACTGTCCTTGTCAGTGCCTTCCAGCCGCATGACGCGCGTTCGGGTGGTGACGTCGATGCGTTGGGTGGGCTGATGGGCCATTGCTTGTTGGGCGTTTAATATCAGGTTGAGGAATACTTGATGCAGCTGCTCCCCGTCTACTTTGCAGCCCGGCAGGTCTTCGGCCAAATCTACGACGATATGCATCGGCCCTTCCCGGCTGGTTTCAAAAAGTTGAAGCGTGCGCCGCAGTATATCGTTGACATTGACCATACGCGGCTGGCCATGGCCTGGGCGGGCATAGGTCAGGAAGTCGGAAACCACCCGATTGAGACGGTCCACTTCTTCGACGATGACCCCAAGAAGCTCACCGTCGCGAATCCCGCCCGAAGACTGTGCCGTATCCCCAATGACCTGAGCAGCGCCCTTGAGTGAGCCCAGTGGATTTCGAATTTCATGTGCCAGCCCAGCAGCCATCTTACCGAGGGCGGCGAGCCGGTCCCGCTCCTTTATCTGTTGATAGATCCGCGACCCTTCAAACCCCGTGGCGATTTGTACGGTCAGGCCCTTTAGCAGGGCAATATCCTCTGGCGAAAAGGGATCTTTAAGCCGCTCGTCTTTCAGGGACAGCAGGCCGAGCAGGTGGTCATCCCCCTCAATCGTCAACACCGCGTCTGCTTGCAGCTCCTTCAGGAACTCAATGCTCTCGCCAATGGACTGGGCAATGTCCCGATCTCCCTGTTGCAGTAAGTGTTCCCTGCGTTCCTGCAAATGAACGGCGAGGATGGCGCCGCTTGGGTTGGATGATTTGATGTGTCGGTTGGCAGCAGCGGCTTCGATGCGCTTGAGCTCAGGGGCAGGACCTGCACTGCCCTTGAGGTCAAATCCCCTGCCGTGTGCGTCGACGAGATACAGGGACGCGTGGGTGATGCGGCGGGAGTTCTCAAATCCGTCAATGAGCCGGTCGGTCATGACCTCGATGTCGATGACATGCATGAGGTGCCGACGCATTTGCGCGATTTCCTGTTCGAGAATGCGGCGCTCGCGAAAGAAGAAATCCGAGATCTTTCTCTCGACCAATTCTCTGAGGGGATCGAACATAATCAGAATGACCAATGAAGCGAGAAACGCATTTATCGAGAACCCAGCACCGGCCCAGAACACCAGCCCAGTGTAAATCGCTGCCAGCGCAACACCCATCAGGGAGAGAACGGCGAATCTCCCGAGCATTTCGTAAAGGTCGAGTATCCTGTGCCGTACAATGGCTTGGGAGATGACGTAGAGGTAGATAATGGTCATGGCCAGGCCGAACGGGGGAATTTCCAACTTAAAGATGTGATCCAAGCGATCGACGACCTGAAAGGAAAGGGTTAAAAAGCCGCCGACTACCAAGTAGCGGATGCGGGCTGCGTCCACCCGCGTGGTCGCGGTTTTCACTTGCACGTTGAGGTTCAGTATGGCGACCAGCATGAATCCCCCGACATAGGCCATGACCGCAGGGCCCACTGCCGGACGCAGGGACGAGGGATACAGGACCGCGGCCGTGAGGATCAACCCGAGCACCGCAGAGACCCCGCCGAGGCGTCCCATGCCCCGGGCCCCTGTAGAAAAAGCGCGGAAGAATCTCAGGCCACCTTGGGGTATCAAAATCGCCACGCCAAGGGCGATGCGCTCATACCACGGCTCTCCCCGCCAGATGTAGAGAAAGGTAAAGAAATAGTAGAGGGTGACATTGCCGGCAAAGAGCACAAAGAGTCGCTGACGGAGCCCCTTTTTGCGTCGCAGCAATACTGAAAAACAGATCGCCAGAGGAATAATCCAGCCGAGCAGGGTACTCTGAACGTCGGCTTTGTTCATGTTATAAACCCGAAGCTCGCAAGGAGCTAGGTCGTGTCCCGTTAATCATCCAAGATGGTCATTCCCGCGCGGGCGGGAATCCATAAACCCTTTTAATTTCGAATAATTATGGACTCCTGCCTTCGCAGGAGTGACGTGTATCACCTCTTTTGCAAGCCCCCCTTTTTCAAGGGGGAATTTAATATCTTCACGCGACAGAGTTCGTTTGACACGACCTAATTATCCTTAAAGATTCCTGGAATCTTCAATTCACTCACATCTGATTGACCCTGTTTTCCGCTTTTGTTTTTGTGTGGCCGATATATTGGACGCGATCTTTTGAGCTCCAAGGTAATCGCCTTGTTTTGCTCGGACGGGGTGAACGTCATTTTTGCCCTTCGATGCTTGAGCTTTGCTTCAATCTCCACTGGCAGGCCGGCCTCCAATGCAACGTCGCATGGCGCAGTGGAGCATATCTGACCCATCCCTTGGACACTGATCACAGCCCCTTTGGGCTCGGATGTTATCGAGACCAGTATTTTCTCTTTTTGGCCAACCACATCACTACCCGCGTGTGCTTCTGCCGGTTGCGGCCCAGGCGATGCTTTAACAGTATCGTTCGCATCAGCGGGTGTGGGCGCCGGAGACGCGGGTGTCACTGCCGGCTTTGGCGTATCGAATTGGGATGCGGCAGGTACCGCAATCGAGACATCTGCGGTATTATGGTCAATGTCTCCAAATCCAAATAAATAAGCCACCCCGGCCGCGAGCGCAAAAAGGCCGATAACGACCGCTGCCAGTAGGTTTTTTTTCTTCTTTTGCGGGGTGGAAAAGGTATCTGCCGAGTCTGCCCAGTCCATTCGAGTGTCACCCGACGCGACCGGCTGGGCTGAACTGCCAGCGCTGATCAGCGGTAAAGGGTCTTGTTGATGAACCGACCCGGTTTGACCGGTGTGTGCCGACCCATCTCCAGCATCGTCGAGGGCGCGATTCAAGTCGGATTCGAGTTCTGCCATATCTGCGTATCGATCCTCCTTGTTTTTGGCCATGGCCTTGTACACCACCCTGCACACGGATTGGGGAACATCTGTATAGGGATTGACCATCTCGATAATAGGGATTGGTTCGAACATATGCTGGGTCAACACAGCCATAAACGAATCGCCGTCAAACGGTACGGTGCCTACGAACATTTCGAACATGATGCAGCCGAGGGCATACACATCGACTCGGTGATCGAGGGGCTTACCAGATGCCTGCTCCGGCGACATATACTCTGGCGTCCCGAAAATCATGCCGGTCTTGGTGAGGCGCTGGCCATCTGAATCCCGATCCGATATTTTGGCAATACCGAAATCGAGCACCTTCACAAAGTCTTCTTGCCCGTCCCGTTCGACCAGGAAAATATTTTCCGGCTTGAGGTCTCTGTGCACAATACCCAGTTTATGGGCGGCCTGCAGGGCGCGGGCGATCTGGGTCACGATGGGAACGGCCCGGACCACCGGAATTGTTTGACCCCGCAAGAGATCGGATAGGCCCCGGCCTTGGAGGTGCTCCATTACAAAGAATACACCGCCGCTTTCTGTCTGTCCGAAATCAGTGACGTCGACGATATGGGGATGACCGATCTTGCTGGCAGACCTGGCTTCCTGGCGGAATCGCTCGACCACTTCGGGTCGCTTGGAGAAATCGTCGCGCAGAATCTTGAGTGCGACCTTTTTTTCTATCTCGACGTGTTCGGCCACGTAGACCACCCCCATGCCCCCTTCACCGAGCTGGTCGAGGACCCGATATCGCCCTTGGATAACCTTGCCGATAAAGGGATCCGGCTCGGGGGGGACGGACTTTAGGGCGCGCCCCTCCCGGGTGGTGGCCAAACGGGTGCCATCCTTGGGGCAAAACATCTCAGCACCGTCGTAAACTGCGCCGCATTTTTGGCAGGTCGTCATGGAGCCAAAGAAAATAACATGTTAATTAAAAATCTACCATTGGTGGGGTCCATCGACAACTCCTAACCCGGCCGAGCCGGAACCAAAATAAAGCGGCTATCGTTTTTTCTCGATTTCATTCCCAAGTTTCCCAAGCGCTCCAGCTAAGAGACGAAACAGATCATCGCGACGTCTCTTCCTTAAGACGGGATGACCACAGGGAATCGTCATTTTAGTTAAAAAAACCTCGCCAGGGCAGATTGACAAGTGCGCAAAGGTAGAGATACTGGGAGGCGCTTTTTGCTGGCAGGCCAGGTAGCTCAGTCGGTAGAGCAGGGGACTGAAAATCCCCGTGTCGGCAGTTCGATTCTGTCCCTGGCCACAGTTTCACCGTCCCCCGCTTTCACAGATATGAAAAAACACCGCCGAGCTCATGTGGCCGCCTGAAATGGACGGGTGTGCTGCCGATGACTTCATCTTTGTCGAGTGTCGTGTTGATTACATACAGGCATCTGGGCCGATAAGAGGTAAGAAAACTCCTGGCCGAGCGAGTTATTTTCGGCCTTTGTAGCGGGGTCGCCTTTACCTCAATGGCCGCGATGTTTTTGCCATGCTGGACTACAAAATCGACCTCGGCACCCGAAGTGCTTCTCCAAAAATGAATTGTTGCTCCTGTGGGTATCGCTTTCCTGAGTTCTCCGAATACCCACCCTTCGAGAAGTTGACCCTTGTCAGCTCGTTCATCCAAAAGATTAAAATCTCCAACCAATTGATTTCGAATGCCGCTGTCGATGAAATATAGTTTAGGATGCCCTTTGAGCTCAGCGCGTTTACCACCGACAAACGGAGAGATCAATTGCACCACATGGGTTGACTCTAAAATCTCGATATATGATCTGAGGGTATCCCGATTCACTGCGCAAATCGACGCCCACTCAGAGATATTGACCAGATTACCGACCTGCAGTGCTGCCAGACGCAGCAGTTTTCTGAATGCATCGGGACGGGCGATTTTGAAAAAGTCGCTGGCATCTCGGCTGACCAGGGCCTCTACAAGTTCCGTAAGTAGCAGTTTTGGATTTTGCATCAGCCATACTTCTGGGTAGCCGCCATAAATGATATGTCGTTCGATATTTTTGCTTAACTCCCGGTCCCGAAGTAGGGGTGGCTTGGTACTCGCTTCGGCTGAAACCTCGCCCAAGGAAAATGGATAGAGGGTTGTTCGCATCGCTCTGCCGGCGAGAGATTCCCTTGTTTTGGCCTCCATGTGAAACGCAGCGCTACCACTGACAAAGATTGGTGCGGCGGGCCTCCTGTCCACGAGACCTTTGACGAATATCCCAGCTTCTTCTAAATGCTGGGCTTCATCAAAAAATAGTGCCACCGAGTGGCCGACAAGTTGATCCATTGCATCCAAAAAAAGGGGGGCGGCCTGACAAATGGATCTGAGTAATGGAATCTCACAGTCGATGAAAACTGTCGGTAGCTGCAGGCTGGCGAGAAGGGACCAGATGAGTGTGGTTTTGCCAGACTGGCGTGGCCCGATCACCAAGTGTGCCTTTGATGCATTCGACCATATTGGGGAATTTTCAACCTCAGTGTGCCGTGGAATGTAGGGCGAAGGGAGATGCTCTCTCAACCAGGTAGAAAGCTGCGACGTCGCTTCAATCCAGGGGTTGTCTCTAAGCAAAATAGTCTGTATATCGCGATCCATGATATTAGTTTAACCCTGATATTTGTATACTGTCAACCGCGTATAACAGGGATAAAACAATAAGAAATATCCCAAGTAAGCGCTTTCTGTTAATAAAGATAAGGAAAAATATGAAAAATCGACTTTACTGATCCTCCTCAAGGGCGTGTTCCAGCGCGGTGGTAGCGTCAAGCCAGTCGTCTTCTGCCTTGGCAATCTCCCGCTCCAGAATTTGTTGCCGCTTGGTTAACTCGCCGATCCTTTCAGGAGCATCTTTGTATGTGCTCGGGTCTGACAGGGCTGCATCGATGGATCCCTTTTCCTCGGTGAGTGCGGTCAGACGCGCCTCTGCCTGGGAGACGCGGTCGCGAATGGGGGCGAGCTTCTGGCGGGTCATCGCACGGGATTTGCGCTCCTCTTTGCGGTCTTTTTTTTCTGGGTTCTTTCTACTTTTCGAGGCCCGTCGGGATTCTGTCAGCTGGTTTTGGTAGTCGTCTAAATCACCCCAAAACGCCGCTGCTGTTCCGCCTGCCACCAACCAGAGCTGATCCGCGGTTGCCGCCACCAAATGACGGTCGTGGCTTATCAAGACGATGGCACCGGCGTAACCCGTCAAGGCCTCGATGAGCGCTTTCCTGGCGTCCATGTCCAGATGATTTGTCGGCTCGTCGAGGATCAGGAGGTTGGGATTGGACAGGGCTGAGATGGCCAGTGCGAGACGGGTTTTTTCACCGCCAGACAGTGCGGCAATGGGGATTTCTACCTTTTCCTGGCCAAGGCCGAAGCGACCAAGCCAACCCCTGACAGCAGTTGGGGATGCATCTTCTAGGTAATGCCCAAGTTGGGCCAGGGAGGTCAGGCTGGGGTCCAGTCGATCGAGCTGGTCTTGGGCAAAATACCCGATGCGTACCTTTGACGACCGAAATATCTGGCCCGAGTGGGGCTGCAGCTTTCCAGACAGTAGCCTCGCCAGGGTTGTCTTGCCATTGCCGTTGGTGCCGAGCAGGGCGATGCGGTCTCTGGCAAACACGCTCAGATGAAGGTCTGTGAGCACCACTCGATCTGGGGCATAGGCAGCGGCAACCCCGTCCAATCGCACCAAGGGCGAGGATGCCGGGGTGGGGGTTGGGAATCGAAAAACAACGCCGGACGGATCGGCAATGGTCGCGATCGGAGCCATGCGCTCGAGCAACTTCAAGCGACTCTGGGCCTGCCGCGCCTTGGTGGCCTTAGCGCGAAAGCGGTCGACGAAGGACTGGATACGCTTTCGATCCGCCTCCTGTCGCTTTCGCAGCGCCTCAGTCTGAGCGAGTCTCGCCAACCGGGTTCTCTCAAACACATCATACCCCCCCGCAAACATCTCCAACCTCTTTTGATCGAGGTGGAGGATGTGATCCGCGGTGTGGGTCAATAGATTGCGGTCGTGGCTCACCGCGATCAGGGTGGCCGGGTAGGTTTGCAAATGACGCTCGAGCCAAAGGGCTGATTCCAGGTCCAGGTGATTCGTGGGCTCGTCCAAAAGGAGGAGATCGGGTTTGAGAAAGAGTACCGTGGCCAGGGCAACCCGCATGCGCCAGCCACCGGAAAACGTCTTAAGGGGTCGGTGCTGTGCTTCATTGTCAAACCCCAGCCCAGCGAGAATGGCCGCTGCCCGAGCCGGCGCCTGGTGGGCGTCCAGATCGACGAGGCGCGTATGGATGTCTCCAATGCGGACCGGATCCTCGGCCATATCTGCCTCTGCCAGCAGGGCCGCGCGCTCTGTATCAGCGGCCAGCACTGCCATCAGGGGCGTCTGATCCCCCCCCGGGGCTTCCTGGGCCACCACGCCGACACTGCAGTTGGCCTGAACGTGAATCCCTCCCCCGTCGAGCTCGTGCTCGCCGAGAATCAGCTTAAGCAGGGTGGTCTTGCCTGTGCCGTTGCGGCCCACCACGCCCACTCGGTACCCGGCGGCAATATGGGCCGAGGCATTGTCAAAAAGCGTTCGCCCCCCGATTCGAAACGTTATGTTCTGAATCTCGAGCATGGCTGCGTTCCTACCATGAACCCGTGAAGGCAAAAAAGAGGGAACCCGCTACTCGAACAACATGCGGCGATATTCGCTCGGCGTCTTGCCGGTCCATCGCCTGAAGGTGCGCTTGAAGGCCGACGGGTCGGAAAATCCCAAAATAAACGCAATATCCGTTATGGTCCACTGCTTGTTCTCCAAGTAGGATAATGCCAGGTCTCGACGCATGGTGAAGAGCAAATAGCGATAGGTCAAGTTCTGCTTGGCGAGCCTAGCGCGCAGACTGCTTTGGGAAATTCCCAACTTTCTTCCAATGGATCTCATTGCCAGGTCGCCTGAACTCAGGGCCTCGAAAATCGCACGTCGAACTTCTTGTACCTGGGGATCGCTTTTGGGAAGCGTGCTGAGCATTTGTTTGGCCTGCTGTTCATAAACGGCCAATAGCTTGGGATTCGATCCAGGGATTTTGAGATTCAATAGATGAGATTCAAATACGAGTGCATTTCTGGGGCGATCAAATCGCACGGGCGCGCCAAAAATCCGGATATGCTCTGCGATACTCAGGGGTGCCGAGTGCTGAAATTCCACTGCGATGGGCTGTATTGCCGGACTCAGCAACTCGGAAAGACCGCGCTGATAGAGGGCCATGGACGCTTCTGCCATCTGTCTTGGAAGGACCCAAGGGGGCAGATTTGAACTAAAAGCCAAGTAGGTCTGGTTTTTTCCAGAATCCAAAGTAGCATTGAAAGAAGAGTCTAGGAGCGCTTGATAATAGAGAAATTTTTCCAGTGCCTTGCCGACCGTTTCACATGCGGTGATCAGGTGCACGACAATGCCGAGCTCGCGGATCGGGACTGACTCGGCCACGTGAAGGCCAATATAGATGTCCCCTGATTGCCGCGCTGCTTCTTCCCATATCGTCTTGTGGCGGTCAAAGCTGATGCGGGCGTCTGGATCCGATATCAGATTCTCGTCAATACCGGCAGCCGCCATCACTGCAGCCGCGTCCACACCGTATTTTGAAATGCCTTTGAGAAGCGCCTTTGTAACCGTTGATGAGATTTCGACCATTATATTCTCTAATCGACTTTATCATCTTGAAATCAAAAAAGCGATTGCAAAGCAGTATTAGGCCAAAGCCCCCGTAAGCACCCGCTGCATTAAAGAAGATTCCGCTGACCCTTTTGCCCACTTGGCCCCCCTATGATAGGTTCCCGACCTGTAAAAGGGCTGCGTGTTAGGCCCGAGGGATTTGATTTAGTAGCACAATGAGAGTTATCGGCATTGAATCTTCTTGCGATGAAACAGCTGCCGCGGTCGTAGCAGACGGCCAAGTGCTCGCGGATGTGGTAGCGAGCCAGGTCGACGTCCATTCCCCGTACGGTGGTGTGGTTCCCGAGATTGCGAGCCGACAGCACATGATAGCGGTAGTGCCCATTATTCGAGCCGCCCTCAGTCGGGCCGGACTGCAAATCGAAGATGTGGACGGGGTCGCTGCGACCGCAGGTCCAGGCCTGCTCGGCGCATTGCTCGTCGGCCTGCAGGTAGCAAAGAGCCTCGCCGCGACCTGTGACAAACCCTTTATCGGTGTAAACCATCTGCGCGGTCACCTACTGGCGGCGCGCATCAAATCCGACGATATCCCCCGTCCGGCATTTCCCTACATGGCATTGCTCGCATCCGGGGGGCACACCGGCGTCTATCTCGTCGAAAGCGATACTGAAATTTCCTGTTTGGGATCGACGCGGGATGACGCTGCAGGGGAAGCGTACGACAAGGTGGCCAAAATGCTCGGGCTGGGGTATCCAGGGGGACCTGTCATCGATCGCTTGGCCGCCGAGGAGGGTCCGTTGGTCCCATTTCCCCAGGCACTGAGAGACCGCCGGTCCTTTGAGTTTAGCTTTTCCGGTGTAAAGACTGCTGTGGCCCAGTACGTAAAGGGCTTGGGCCGTGCGCCAACCCCAACCGATGTGCGCTGCATTGCCCGGGGATTCCAGAAAGCCGTCGTAGAAATCCTCGTTCGCAAAGTCACCTTGGCCGCGCGTAGGTATCAGATCCCGCGCGTGGTCCTCACAGGCGGTGTGGCTGCCAACAAAGGGCTGAGGCAACACTGCGCCGAGGTCTGCGACGAACTCGATCTTCAGTTATACCTGCCACCCCCCAGCCACTGCACGGATAATGGATCCATGATCGCCTATGCCGGGTACTTGGATTTACTAGCGGGCAAGGAGAGCCCGATCGAACTATCCCCAAGGGCCAATTGGCCCATCTAATAGTCCTCCCCCTTTGGCAAAGGGGCAATGGCATTCGGTTAAGGGCAAATGTCGCGATTTTTGCTATTTTTATGCCGGGTAAAGGATCTCCCCCTTGAAAAAGGGGGTTAGGGGGATTTTGACACGTCC
>JASJCT010000075.1 GCA_030065855.1 Myxococcota bacterium | reverse complement strand
CGTGTCAAAATCCCCCTAACCCCCTTTTTCAAGGGGGAGATCCTTTACCCGGCATAAAAATAGCAAAAATCGCGACATTTGCCCTTAACCGAATGCCATTGTGGCAAAGGGGGCTGGGGGGATTTCGTCTTTTCCCCTGACGTTGCGAGGAGACAAAATCCCCCTTCCCCCCTTTTTCAAGGGGGAATCTACTAACTTTACCCGACAAATAACGTTTGACATGGTACTAGCCTTGCTAGCGTTTGCTCCGAAACCGGCGCGCGCGGAGCATCGAGAGGATCAGTAACACAATGAAACCACCGGATGTATATGCGGCATATCTGGCAAGCGTAGCATCACTGGTATGATGAAAATAGATGCCAATACACGCCGCAGCACTGGCCATAAATGCATAGGTCATTTGACGGCCCATTGCGTAGAGGCGTTCGACACCTGATTGAATCCCTTTGACACGGAACGTGACATTTCCTTCCAGTGTCCGATCAATGGCCTTTTCGATGTGGTGCGGGATAGACAGAAACGACAGCATCTTTTCCCGCGCGAGATCGAACAACATCTCTGACCAATCCCGATCCTTACCGAGCACGAACTCCTCGAGATAGGGACGGATGGTCTGGGTCGGATTCATGTTTGGATCCAAGTGCGTGCACAGACCGGCCAAGAGCAAGAGCGTACGTTCGAGCAACACCCATTCCTTGGGTATGTGGAACGCGGCGGTAAGCTCTCGAATGCCCACGTCCATTTGTCGAAAGTCGGCCAGGGCATCCAGGCCTTTGCGCGTATCCACTTTTATTGACGACAGGGAGAACTCGTCGAGCCGTATTTCCTCTTGGAATCTGCGGTGGAAATGGCTGATTACCCGGTCCGCGGCTGCAGAGGACTCTGATCCGACCTGGTGCAAAAACCCCATCATTCGCAAGGATCTGAGCAGCTGTTCTCCATCCCCTTTGATGATGGCCTCGAGAAATGCGCTGATGCCCTGCCTCATGGTCTGCGATAGGCGCCCGACAGCGCCAAAATCCAAAAAAACCAGCTGACCGTCCGGCTGGACCAGGATATTTCCCGGGTGCGGATCCGCGTGGTAAATCCCGTCCACGAAAATCATCTGGCAATAGGCGGTTATTAGATCTCGCCCGACTTGCTCTGGATCCAGACCAGCGTCTATTAATTTGGCCCTATCAGTCACCTTTATTCCCTTGACATACTCAAGGGTGAGCACGCGCCCGGTGGACAGTTCTGGTATTACTCGGGGTAAGATGACGTTTCCGTTATCCTTAAAATTATGGGCGATTTCATCGATATAGGCGGCCTCGCAGTTAAAATCGAGCTCCTCGAGAATCATGGCCCGGATTTCCCGATAGAAGTTCTCGAGACCGCGGACGTTTAAAAAGACCTTTACGATGCGCACGATGTGGAAAATGGTCTTGAGATCTGACCGGGTCATGGCTTCGATACCGATATGCTGAACCTTTACGGCCACGGACGTACCATCCTTGGTAGTTGCGGCGTGGACCTGACCAAGGGATGCCGAGGCAATGGGTGTTTCCTCGAAATCGGCAAAAATTTCTAATGGATCCCGTCCCAGCTCTTCCCGGATGCGCCGCTCGATTTGATGATAGGGTCGGGCCGGCACCGCGTCTTGCATGTCCTGAAGCCCTTGTCGAAGCTCCGAGGGCAAGAAATTGGTCATAATGCTAAAGAGCTGTCCCACTTTTATAAACAGCCCTTGCAGCCGCAGGATGGTCTCTTCGATTCTCTTGGCGTTCTTGATGTGTAACTGGATGATGCGCTCATCGTGGTAAGCCTGCCCAAACAGTCGGGTTTTCAACCTAAACCAGAGGTAGCTGCCGATCACTGTAAAGGTCGTCAGGTAGGCCTTGATAAAGCGCCAACGCAAGCGGATGGGAGGACGGTGGGATGTATCAGATGCCCCCTTTGAAAGGGGGGAATAGGGGGATTTTGTCTTCAAGGGGCTCGAACCAGAACGACGCTCGAGTTATCGTGACCACCGTTTCGATTTGCCGCTTCGATGAGCGCGTGACAGGCAGCCTGCAGATCCTGTGTATTTGCTTGAAATACTTCTAGAATTTCTGAATCGCTGACCTCTCCGGACAAGCCATCTGTGCACAAAAGGTACACATCTCCAGAATGCGGCACTTCAAAAAACGAGTCCACCTTGACGCTTTCCTTCATGCCAAGCGCCCGGACGATGACATTCTTATGGGGAAAATTTTGAATCTCATCGGCTGTGAGTTTTTTCATCTTAATGTAATCATTTAGCAGGGAGTGATCTTCGGTGATCTGCTCGATCTTGCTCTCGCGAATGCGATATATCCGGCTATCGCCCACATGGGTGAGGTATACCCCGTCATCGACGAAAAACGCACTAACGAGGGTCGTGCCCATGCCGTGGTAATTGGAATCCCGTTTGGCTGCCTCGTGGATGCGCAAATTGGCGAGCTTGATACCGGTGATCAAACGGTTTTCCTGATATCGCCGGGAGCGATCCATTTTGTAGGGCCAGGTCATCTCCGGGTCTTCCCGGGTGTCTTTGAAAAATGTCTTCAGGGTTTGGACAGCCATCTGACTGGCGACCTCGCCAGAGGCGTGGCCACCCATGCCGTCACACACAATAAAGAGGTTTTCCTCCTCGAACAGAGAAAATGTATCCTCATTGTGCGAGCGTTTCATCCCGACGTGTGTCTCACCTGCAACTTGGAGTGAAGTATTCACGGGTGCCTCATCGCTTTTCGGTTACGGTCTATCGAAAAAGGGTAGCAAAGGACTTAATAGAGGTCAATCGGGTCATCACCGGTTATCTGCGCTCTTCGCCCAGGGTGACGCGCACGACTTCGCCGTAGGAGGTCACACCGGCAGCGAGTTTGGCCACAGCTGCTTCGCGGAGGGTCACGGTGCCGTCTGCCCGAGCCGCGCGCATAATTTCTACGGCGTCTGCTTTCATGTCGATGAGGGATCGTATCGCCTCTGTTACTTTCAACAGTTCGAAAATCGCCCCGCGGCCGTAAAGACCGGTGCCGCGACAGCGCACACACCCTTCCCCTTGGCACACGGTGAGCACGGGATCCCCGCCAGGGGGCAGGTGAATGTCCAGCACGGCCATTTGGTCTGGTGTGAGGGTGATGCTCGAGCGGCAGGATGTGCACACATTTCTCAACAGCCGCTGGGCAACCACGCCCACCAGGGTCGACGATACGAGGTATGGGTTCAGGCCGAGCTCGAGCAGCCGGGTAATGCTGGATGCGCTGTCATTGGTGTGCAGGGTCGCGAGCACCAGGTGGCCGGTCAGTGCGGCCTGCAATGCCTGAACACCTGTTTCTGTATCCCGAATCTCGCCCACCATGATGATGTCTGGATCCTGTCTGAGGATATGCCGTAGGGACGTGGCAAAATCGAGGTCGATTTTGTTGTTAACAGCGGTTTGATTGAATGCCTCAATCACCATCTCGATGGGATCTTCAATGGTCGTGAGATTCACTTGAGGCGAGCTCAAATACTTGAGCGTGGAATATAACGTGGTGGTCTTGCCCGACCCGGTGGGACCGGTCACCAGAATGAGGCCGTTCGGTCTAGAGATAAAATCGAGATACCGCTCAGCCCCCTCAGCGTCAAAGCCGAGCTCGGCCACATCCTTTATCATGACGGTCGGATCGAAAATGCGGATGACCACCTTTTCCCCAAAGGCGACCGGGAGTGTGGAGACCCGCATCTCGACCTCCTGTCCCTCCTTGTCAGTTTTAAACCTACCGTCCTGGGGCCGCCGCCGCTCGGCCAAATCCAACCTGGAAAGGGTCTTGATGCGAGACACGATGGCCGGATGTACGGGCTTTGGAATCCGGTAGATATCGTGCAATACGCCGTCGATGCGCAGCCGAATCTGGCTGTGATCTCGCTTGGGTTCGATGTGGATGTCCGATGCCCGCTGGTCAAATGCGTAGTGAAGGACATACTCGACCGCGCTTACCACATGGCGATCATTGGCCTCGATCTCCTCTACCTTGCCGAGACGAACGAGTTGCTCTAGATTGCCCAGGTCTACTGTTGGCGCCATCTCCTTGGCCGCGCGGGCCACAGAGCGTTTGAACCCATACACCTCGGTGATAAACCGCTGAAGGTCGCTCCGAGGGCTGAGCACAAGGGACAACTGGCATCCGGTGAGCCGCTCGAGCTCATCGAAGAGCTGCTCGTCAGAAGGGTCGGTAGCGGCGACGACCAGGGTATTGCCGTCGCGGCGAAGGGGTAAGACCGACGTTCGGCGAGCAAAGGGAAGGGAAACGGTGCTCGTGATGAGCTGGGGATTCAGCTTTAAGGGATCGATTTTTTCATACGCAATTCCCGTGGATTTGGCGAGGCATTGAACGATGCGGTCCTCATCGAGGATGGATGAGCCGTCTTTGCTTTTGAGCTTCAGAGAAGCAATGACCTCTGCGGCGCTTACGTCCCCGTTTCGCGTTCGGCCAGACGTCTCCATGCCCTGTTGAAGCCGCAATCTGGCGTATTGGGCGTCGGCCTTGACCTTTACCTCAAGGGCCTGCGCTTCGGTGATCAGGCCTGATTTGCTGAGCATAGCCAACAGCGCGCTCACATCTATGGGGCGGTGCTTCATAAAACCAGTCTACCACAGCAATCGATGCGATGAATTGTCAAGCCCATGGTCATCCCTTAGGAAGCGACGAAAAACAGACCCGCAATAACGAGGGTCCCGAGGGCCGCGGCGAGCCCGATGGCCAGCCACATCTGGCCGGTCATTTTCTTTTCAACCAACGCCGGCATGGGTCCGATACTGTCCCTGGGCAGCTGTTTTTGAGGCACTATTTTCCCCAGGACCTGGGACGGCAACCGCTTGAATTGCGCCAGCAGGGAGGCGAGGCGCTTGCCCGGACGTTTGAGGGCGGCCAGGCTCGGCGCTGGGCGCGTTTCCGGCTCATACGGCGTCGTCTCGATAGAGAGCGAGGCAGGTCGCTCGATATTGGGCTCAGACGGGCCTGTGTCATGGGAAAGTTCCAGGGATATGGCATCCATATCCGGGGCTGTCACCTGTTCAGGTGGCATGTTCTCAAAATAATATTGCCCGGCCCGGGCAGGTTCGGCAGGACGACTCGGAGGTGCTTCATTGGCGTCTATCCTATCAGAATAGGGCGTCACCTCTGGAGATGGCACTCGTCTCGCTGATACGGATTCGAACAGATGGGTCGCGCACGCGACAATTTTCGGATTTGTCTTTTTTTCCAGAACTGCTGACTCCCGATCTTCAGGCACAACGACGCCACATCGAACCAGGGCCTGCAGGGCGCGCTCCAGATCGAGTGTATCCGCCACATCGGCGAGGAAGACATCGATCTCAGTGTTGTTGGCACTGCGCTCCAGAAGCTCTGCAATGCGCTGGGTGGTCATCGATACCATTGAAACTGCGGCTTCGAGCACTTCGGCACGCACGTTCAGTGATATTGCGCTGCCATCCTCTGGTTCGGTGTCGGATTCGAACAAAGACGAGAGCATCAGACGCGCGTGGCTTAGGGCCTTTTCCAAATTGGATGCGATATTGGCCAAGCCCGAAGCGGGCTTGTTGGGCTGAAATGACCACTTGCCAGCATCGGAGAGCAACATCTGAAGGAGGGCCACCCCGCCCTTATCCCGCGATGCAGCGATGCCGGTGCGATCAACCGTGTGGAGCAACCCGTTTTTGATGTGTATATCAAAGACGCTCCACGCATCATTGACTCTCAAAGCACCTGTCACACGCGCGCCTGTGAGCACCCTTAACAGACCCATCGGTCCAATGGTCTCGAGGCGGCCACCGAGCGGCTTTTTCGTCCGAATGCGCTCGCGCAAGACATACTGGGGTGCGAGCACTTCTTGAAGCCGTTCCACCAGGGTTTCGATGCGCACGTGGCCGTCTTCCCTTGGGTCATCTTGCCACCACCGAAGGAGGAGGAAGGGGGTCCACCGCAACATGGGGTGGCGCCGAAGCCGCTCTACCAAAGACCACCCTGCCTCGCCTGGAGATATGATGTCTGAAATCACCGCATCTGGCATGTGGGAAATTGCCTGCTTATAGCCGCTCTCAGATCGCCCACCAACTGCGACAATGGCCCCCATTCGGCGCAATGTACCGGCCAGGGCATCCAATCGGGCGGGATCGTCGTCGATTACGAGCAGGCGCAACCCCCGCACCGGCGAGTACCCTGATCCAGCGCCTTTTTCAGTGGGCATGTCCCTTGAAAAACGCTGGCTAAAAAGCGGTGTCCCTGCGGATGATTTCGTCATTTCTATAAAAATCTCTTTACTTAAAAATAGTACACGGGCAGGGCAAAAAGTCGAAAAACAAACTGAAATTAACCGATATTAATTGAAGTTGACGGATTATTTATTTATTAACAGTTAATATAGACATCATGGCCGGCTCCATATAGTCTCTCCACACATATTGTGCGATAAAAGCTGTTTTTCTTCTATTAAAGGAGCCCAGTCATGGCCGAAGACCATAAACCGTTCATCGATGCCAAAACCGAGCTCAAGGAGCTCACAGCGGCGCCGCTCATTCTCGGATCCCTGATGGCGATTGTGCTGGGCGCTGCAAATACCTACCTCGGGCTCAAGGCCGGCATGACAGTGGCGGCGACCTTCCCAGCGGCTGTCATTTCAATGGCAGTGTTGAGGTTATTTAAAGGTAATATCTTAGAAGAGAACATGGCCCGGACCACCGGTGCAGTGGGGGAAGCGCTCGCTGCAGGGGCGATTTTTACCATTCCCGCATTCGTCATGGTAGGTGCTTGGGAGAATTTGGATGTCTTTACTGGGCCTTGGTTCCTGGCAACAGCCCTGATAACGGTAGGTGGCGTGCTGGGCGTGCTCTTAATGATCCTCTTGCGCCGCACGTTTATGGAAGACACATCACTCCCGTTTCCCGAAAGCCAGGCGTGTACGGAGATCGTGAAGGCCGGGCAGAGCGGCCAAACAGGTGCCGGATCGGTCTTCGCGGCCATGGGTGTGGCCGGCATTCTCGAGTTTTTTACAAATAACAACGGTGTACCCATCATCGGTGGATCCCACCGGGGCGCCTTTAAGCTGGGCGCTGCTTCAAACGGCGCCTTCCCGTTTTTTACCCCAGAGCCTTCCCCTGCATTTTTGGCCGTTGGATACATCATCGGCCCCAAGTACGGCGCAATCCTCGCTTCAGGCGGCGTGTTTGGCTGGATGCTGCTCATGCCCGTGCTGTTATATGTCATGACGACAAACGACGCGGGCACCTCGACTGCCCTCAATGGCCTGATCTCGAATGGCGACTGGAATGGACTGTTCAACGGCGCCAACGGATTTGCTGGACTCAACGCCATCTACGCTGGCAACATTCGGATGATCGCCATTGGCGCCATGATTGTCAGCGCGTTTTATACCCTGTTTAGAATGCGTAGCAGCCTGGTAACGGGCATTGGCCGTTCGTTCAAATCCCTGGGCAGCGGTGGTGGCGCGGACAGTGACCCGAGTGCGGCGCTCCGCACGGAAAAAGACCTGAACATCAAACCCGTTCTCGTCGTTATCGGTCTCATGCTGATGGCCATGCTCGGCCTGTACGTCATTCTTTGCGGCAGCTTGGCCATCTCCATCACGATGACCATCGTCATGGCTATCATGGCATTTCTATTTGCCGCTGTTTCGGGGTTTCTCGTGTCCATCATCGGATCTTCGTCCAACCCCATGTCTGGTCTCACCTTGTCCACCCTGCTCATTGCTGCGGGGCTGCTGGCCCTTCTCGGCATGGGAGGGGGATATTTGTCAGATGGGGTAACCATGAGCGCGTCCATGCGGGCCGGGGTCATAGCCGTATTGGGAGTGGCGACCGTGGTTTGCTGCGTGGCTGGTGTGGCCGGTGACATGGCCCAGGACTGGAAAGTGGGCCACATGCTCGGCGGTACGCCCTGGCGCATGGAAATAGGTGGCTTTATCGGGGTTGTCGCGGCATCCTTCTTTCTAGTGGGCGTTATCAGCTTGCTACACAACACCACTGAGGGGGGTATTGGCGGTGAACTCCTGCCTGCCCCTCAAGCTGGATTGATGGCAATCACTGCCAAGGGCATCATTTCCGGAGCCCTCCCATGGGAGCTGATTCTCATGGGCGTCCTCATGGCAGTGGGGCTCATCTGTGTGGGTATGACCAGTCCCATGCTCGTCGCGGTGGGCATGTACCTGCCCTTTGCCACGATCGTGGCTATCTTTGTCGGCGGGCTGATCCAATGGATAGGCGCTATCGTGGCAAGGAAAAAGGGCGCCACTGAAGAAAAACAGCTGGAGGATGTGAGCAATCGGGGGCTTCTGGTGGCTTCTGGCTTTGTGGCAGGACAAGCAATGATGGGTATCTTGCTCGCCATCCTGGTCACGCTCAATATCAAATTGGCCAAGGACGCGCCTGACTGGTTTGGCATGAAGTGGCTCGGTGCCCTGGTTATCGTATTCCTGGGCTACTACATGATAGCTGGCTCCCTGAAGGCGATTAACAATAAAAACAACTAGTTGGCCTCCTGAAATGGCTCTTTTTGCGAAACCCCATCCTTCCAGTTCCCCACCACGCGAGGGAAAGGGGCGGGAAACGAATTATCTCGATTTCATTCCATCGAGGTCAGTCGGTCACGAGCGGGATGAGGATGGGCGCATCGTGCTCCTTCGCCCCAAGTTTGCAGGGGGACTTTTCGCCAAAATCCTGCAGCCCCACATAAAAATAAAATATTTCCGCGTTCGTCTAGACGCGTTCGGCTCTAAGACCTGGGAATTGATAGACGGCGAGCGGAGCGTGGGCGCCATTGCAGATTTGCTGTACGAGGCGTTTGGCGACCCCATCGAACCCCGCTATGAACGGTTAAGTAAATTCATCCACTCATTACACCGGGGCGCGATCGTCGCGCTCGAACAGAAACAGTCAACAAGGAGCGCGGCACCCTGTGAATCCAAGTGAACGACGAGAACAAATCCTCGAGCACGCGGCGACCCTGTTCGGTCGTCAGGGGTACCACGCCACGTCGATTTCCAACATCATCCAAGCCGCTGGTATCGCACGGGGCACGTTTTATCTTTACTTTGAAAACAAGCGGGCCCTGTTTGAGGAGCTCTTCGACTACCTCATCGTTCAAATCAAAAAGAGAATCAGGGTGGTGGACATCTCTCCTGCGGCCCCGTCGGTCCGGGCCCAGCTCCTGGACAACATCACGGGTGTGATCGCCTTGTTTTCGGAAAATCGGGCCCTGCTTTCGATTTTGCTCGAAGGTGCGGTCGGACTTGACAAGGGATTTGCCGAAAAGCTCGCCGGGTTTTATCGACAAATTACCCAGACTATTGAACTATCCCTAAACCTAGGACGGGAAATGGGTATTATTCGGGAGTGTGACACGCGACTCGCAGCCCTGGCCGCGCTTGGTGCGCTCAAGGAGGTGCTCCACGACCTGCTGCGCAGCGGGGACGGAGACGTGAATATCCGCTCCTTGGCGTCCCAGGTGCTGGACATTTTTTCACGGGGTGTCCTCGTCGACGGCGGGTCGCTCCAGTAAAAAAACCATATTGCTTTTGATGGTCTGACATGAGAGAAAACATCCCCCAATTGGACCCGGCAAATGACCATAAGGAGGAGCCGTGACCATCCCAATACCCGAGGCACTGACATTTGACGACGTACTTCTAAGGCCCAGCTACAGCGAATTTATGCCCTCAGAAGTGGATGTTTCGACCCGCCTGACCCGGGACATTCGCATTGGCATCCCCCTGCTTAGCGCGGCCATGGATACGGTGACCGAGGCGGCAACGGCCATCACCATGGCCCAGGCGGGCGGCATTGGCATTATCCACAAGAATATGTCCCCGGCTGAGCAGGCCGGAGAAGTGCGCAAGGTAAAAAAGTCGGAATCGGGCATGATCATCGATCCAGTCACCATGAACCCGGATCAGCCCCTGTCAGACGTCCTCCAGGCCATGCACAAGTACGATATTTCAGGTCTTCCCGTGGTAGAACCGAGCACCAACCACGTGGTGGGCATCATTACCCAGCGGGACGTTCGCTTTGAGACGAACCTATCCCTCAAGGTATCTGAGCTCATGACCCGGGATCTGATCACAGCCCGGGAACACCTACCCCCTGCCGAGTGCAAGCGCCTGCTGCACCAGCACCGCATCGAGAAGCTCATCGTCGTGGACGACCAGGGGCACTTGGTCGGACTGATCACGATCAAGGACTTGCTCAAAGCGGAAAAGAATCCCAACGCAGCCAAGGACCAACTCGGCCGCTTGTGCGTGGGGGCCGCTGTCGGGGTAGTGGAAAAGGACCGCCAAGAGCGCGTGCCTGCGCTCATAGAAGAGGGGTGCGACGTCCTGGTGGTAGACACGGCCCATGGCTTTACCAAGGCAGTTCTCGAAACAGTGGCAAAGATAAAAGAGACCTACCCCGAGTGCCAGGTCATTGGTGGCAATGTGGCCACGGCAGATGGGTGCCGGGCGCTTATTGACGCTGGCGTGGACGCGGTCAAAGTGGGCATTGGTCCTGGGTCTATTTGTACGACCCGCATCGTGGCTGGGGTCGGCGTACCCCAGGTCACGGCCATCGTGGAATGCGTGGCCGAGGCGTCAAAGCACGACGTGCCCGTGATTGCCGACGGCGGCATCAAGTTCTCCGGCGATATCGTCAAAGCGATCGCGGCTGGTGCCGAGTCGGTCATGCTGGGCGGCATGTTTGCCGGGACCGATGAATCCCCGGGCGACATCGTGTTCTACCAAGGGCGCAGCTACAAGGTCTACCGCGGCATGGGATCGATTGGGGCCATGCGGCGGGGCAGTAAGGATCGCTATTTCCAAGCGTCGCGAGACGATCGCAAACTCGTCCCTGAGGGGATCGAGGGGCGGGTGCCCTATCGCGGTCCCCTTGTTAATATCATTGTTCAGATGATCGGTGGGTTGCGGTCGGGCATGGGATACACCGGGTCAGGGGATATTGCCACCTTAAGGACCCGCCACGCGAATTTCGTCCGGTCCACACCTCAGGGACTGCGGGAGAGCCACGTGCACGACGTCATTATTACTGAGGAGGCGCCGAACTATCGCCTCGAGCCCTAATAAAATGCCGTCAAAATCCCCCCAACCCTGGGATATCCCCAGTTTTTTTCGCGAATGCAAAGAAACCCCGTGTAGGACGGGGCTTTACGCCCCGCCGTGTATTTGTCGTATCGCACGGGGCACGGCGTGGGATAAACCCACGCCCTACAACGGAATTATTAGAGTAGTGCTACTTCTTCTGGCTGTCATCACTGCAACCGCGTGCGTTCGGGTGCCCAAAGTCGAACCAACCCCGCGAGGCATTGTGCGGTTCACTGGAGAGCCCAAATACGCGGGCATCGAGATCGACGAAAAACGGCTGGGGCCCCTCCACATGTTCGAAACTGACGGGGTCCTGCTCATACCTGGCCAGCATCGCATTATCGCAAGGGCCGATGGCCACTTCCCGGAGTATCGCCTCATCGAAGTAACAGCAAACGAAGTCATCGTCGTTGAATTCAATCTAAGACCCATCCCTGAGTGACATTCCATAGACCGTAAAAATCCAAGCCATCCGGACACATTAGTCCAGATACGGTGCCGCGCCTGGAGCCAAGTACTTGAAAGGAGTATATAACCGTTACAACTATTAATGTTGTAAAGATTTTGAATATTGACAAAAAATACTAAAGTTTATAAATTTTAGATAATGATGCAATAATTATCTATATTTATAAAAGCGCAATAGGAGAAACCCCCAGTGATTGATATTTCAACAGCAGAGCTTAGAAAGGGCCTGGGTGAGATACTCAATCAGGTCCAGTACGGTGGGAGCAGCTTTGTGGTGAAGCGCAAGGGCAGGGAAGTCGGAGCGATTGTTCCGGTTGAGCTCGCGAGGGAGCTGGAGCTGCTGCAGAAAAAGAGGCAAACGGCAAAGGACAGGCTCCTTCAAATGATGAACGACCGGGAGGGGCTGAACCAAGATGTTTCCGAGGAGGCGCTAATGGAAGAAGCGGTCCATGAGACGCGGGCGGCGCGCAGGGCCAAAAGATAGTATCTCCCCAATATGTTTAAGGTTTTTCTCGACTCAAATGTCATTTACAGCGCCCTGGCGCAGCCTTCGGGTGCGGTTGCACTGATTCTCAGAATGGCGGCTGAGGATACGATCGAGCTTTATGTTTCAGCGCAGCTTATCGATGAGCTCGCCACAATTCTAAACCGCCCAAAGGCACGCAGGCGATTCGGCAAGGGGTATTCAGTGCCGGAGATCAGAGAAATCATCGATTTGCTATCCGGAGGGTTCACGGATCTGGGGACTGTTCCGGCCTGTGGTATCGAGACAGGCGATCCCAAAGATAGTCACATCATCGACGCCGCAGTATTCGGACAGGTCGATTACCTTGTTAGTGGCGACAAGAAGCACATCCTGCCACTCGACCGTCATCCGAAAATAACGGCAATGGGGATAAAAATCATTTCCCCACGCCAGTTCCTCGAAACGATCGCCAGAGAACTTTCCGAGAACGGGTGAGCTTTACGACGGGAATGCTGCGTCAAAAGCAAGATGTCTGCCGAGTTAGAACTCAGAGTGCTATTTACTGAGAATTTTTAACGTGTGGTCAATGAGTTCCAGTCCGCCTGGTGGGCCGTGCCCCGGAACAACTGTCTCTGCTTCGTGGAATGTATCTTTGACTCGCTGGAGCGCCGTGGGCCAATGTTCCAGATTCGCATCTGCCATATTGCCAGGCCCGGTTGCCTCAAGGGATTTGACCAAACAGCCACCAAATAAGACCTTGTCGTCAGGTACCCAGGCCACAATGTTGTCTACGGTATGTCCGGCACCTGGATACGTTAGCATTACATCCCGTTCCCCACATCTGATTGTTCGCTGATCCTCAAAACTGACGTTCGGTTGCTCGGATCCATCTCGATGCATCAGCGCGATGGTTTTATCCAAGGCATACGAAGTTGCACCGCGTCGATGGGCCTCGGCAATACCCCCGGCACAATCAACGTGCGAATGGGTCGGAACAACGGCTTTAATAGCCACCCCATACGCCTGTGCGACCCACTCAAAAAGTGCCCCGGTCTGCCCGTCTGTCCATGGTAGGTCGATCAGACACGCCTCGTCTCCTGCGACTATCAAAAGCCCGTTGCCGCTGACGCGGCCATACGTTTCGTGTTCAAAAAAAGACGTGTGCACCCAGATGTCTTTTTTGATTCTCCGCAGCACAATATCTTCAGGAAGCGAGATTTCATCAGGCCTAATAGCCTGGCTTACCCGGTGAGAATGACACCCTGCAGCAATAATGAAACTGAACAGTACTGAACACATCTTTAAGATCAAAAGAACTTTCATAATCCATCCCTCAACGCGATAACCGCCAAAAATCTACACACACGACAAAAAAGAGGCAACTATCCAACGATTCGCTCCACCCGAATGTTGTCCGAGTCATTTCCCCTGGTCATTCCCCTTGGGCTACTCACACCAATATCTATTGCTGCGCATCCCTTATTTGACTCGACCATGTACTGAGGTTACTATTTAGTCATGATCGAGATCAACATTCACGAAGCCAAGACCCATCTGTCTAAGCATCTGAACCGGCTGAAACCAGGAGAGCGCATTATCCTGTGCAAGCGGCATGTTCCTGTGGCGGAAATCCGCCTTCTCGAGCCAAAGCAGGAGAAAAAACGGGTTATCGGACTGGCCAAGGGGCAGTTCACAGTGCCGCCATCCTTTTTCGAGCCCCTGCCGACCGAGGTTCTCGAAGGCTTTTACAGTGTTGAGTAAAGGCTAGATGAAACTGATTCTGGATACTTGTACGTTTCTCTGGATCGTCACCGACGATCAGCGACTGTCAGAGACTGCACGGTCCGCGTTCCTAGATGAAAATAACGATGTGTATTTGAGTGCGGTTTCCACCTGGGAGATCGCGGTTAAACACAGCCTTGGCAAGCTACCCCTCCCAGCGCCGCCGGATCGGTTTATCCCAGAGCAGAGATCTCGCCACCACATCGATCCGTTGCCCCTGGATGAAATCGCCACCCTGCAACTGTGCAAACTGCCGTTGCTTCACAAAGATCCGTTTGATCGCATGCTGATCTGCCAGGCCATTGCAGCCGGCGCTGCCCTGCTCACCCCGGACGAACAGATCTCCCAGTACCCCATCCGCACGCTTTTTTAGCAGTCGATATCTTCTCTGACACGCGCGTAGAGGCATTGGTTCAGTATTCGCCCCTCCTTGACCACACTGGCCCTTAAGATGCCCTCGCGCTCAAATCCCGCCTTTTCCAGTACGCGTGCCGATGCCGGGTTGGTTGTATAGGGTGTGGCTGAGATTCGGTTGAGGCCAAGGCGGTCAAAGCCCCATTGTGCGATTGTCTTTACGGCCTCGGTCATAATGCCCCTGTTCCAGTAAGGTTCTGCCAACCAATAGCCGAGCTCAGCGGTGAACCGATGGACATCGATGCCAAGACCCAAGCCGATACCACCAATTGCCTCGGTCTGGGAAGCGATGGCGAAAAAGACTTTGGGATCCTGCTTATCCACCAGCTCGATAAAGGCCTCGGCATCGGCCCGTCCATACGGGTGGTGAAAGCCGTCCCGAAGATGCATCGCAATGAGGCTATTGTTCGCGTGTTTTGCTAGGGATGGAACGTCGTCGCGCTGCCAATCCCGTATCATGTATTGGCCCAGTTTGATTTTCATAACAGACCCCAAACGCACGACCTTGAGCATCAATGCATTAGTTGACGCCTACGGCAGCGGTGTGAATGCGTATTGGAGGGTGTACTCACCTGGGTCGTAGTAACTGTCCGCGAACAAATAGTACACGCCGGGTTCGAGGGTTTCAATGAGTCTCGCCCCCAAACCCTCCTCCTCCCACTCTGTATCCGTATCCGCGTCGGTGTCGATGTCGATGTCAGTATCGGTATCCGTATCGGTATCCGTGTCAGTATCGGTATCTGCATCGGTATCTGCATCTATATCTGTATCACCGCCCCAGTATTCGTCATTGCATGCAATTTCGCTTTCGTAATCGTCGCAGTCGGTACGGAGATAAAGCACGGTTTCGTACCCGCTCATGAGGACGTCCATCTGCATTGGGACGGTAATCTCAAATTGATAGACCTGTTCAGCACCGTCACCTGCACAACTTCCCATATAGTTGCTCGACATTCCGATATTGATGCTTTCAATCGACCCGACACCTGGATCCAGAAAAAATGGCGCGGCACAGGTTTCTCCTGGTATTGGAGCGCAGTAGCCAGTGATCGGATCGAGCTCATACCCGTCGCTACAGTGGCATTCGTAGTCGCTTGGAAGTACAGGCTCACAGTCGTTCCTGTCCGGTTCTGTGCAGGGATTGGGAATGCACGGATTGTCGATACAATCGTCCGCATAAGGCAGCGTCCCCTCTGGGCATTCACACGTATAACCCGTCCAAAATGCATCTGGTCGGCACGTTTGGCTGCCAGGACAGGTTGCAGTAGCGCAGGGATCCGGACGAAAATCATAGCTCAGGCTGTAGCTGCCCGGCATCCATTCATTGTCCACCCATAGGTAGTAAACACCGGGTTCGAGTAGAAGTGCCAGTCGGCTCTCATCGAACTCATGATCCGTGTCGGTGTCCGTGTCGGTGTCCGTGTCGGTGTCCGTGTCCGTGTCGGCATCCATGCCAGCGTGTTTAACCACGCCAGCGTCCGTAACCACGCCAGCGTCCGTAACTATACCAGCATCTGTAACCGTCCCTGCATCTGTAACCGTCCCTGCATCTGTAACCGTCCCTGCATCTGTAACCGTCCCTGCATCTGTAACCATGCCGGCATCTGGTTCCGCGTCTGTATCTATATCTGAGTCTGTATCAACATCCATGTCTGAATCCATATCCGTGTCGGTGTCTGTATCTGTATCTGTATCCGTGTCGGTGTCTGTATCTGTATCAATGTCTAAATCTCCCGAAACAGGGATGACTTGATTACAGGCCAACTCGGAGTTCTGCTGATCACAGATGGATCTCAGATATAGTGCGCTGAATGGCCCTAGATACGAAAAATCCACATATCTCGGCTGGTCCAGCTCAAAGCGATAGACCAAGTCCTTACCGAAATAGCCGCCACACCAGCCGTATCCATTGTTGGTTTCAGTCTCGGTGGACCCTTCGATACTTCCGGAAGTGCCCTCGAACGTCAGCGGGTCCACACATGTCCCTGGTCCCTGAGGACAGGCAGGATCTTCTGAGCAATCCAAATCCTGGCAATCCATTAATTCATCGCCGTCATCGTCATATCCGTTGTCGCAGATTTCCTCTTCAAGCAGATCCGTATCCGTATCTGTATCTGTATCTGTATCCGTATCCGTATCTGCGTCCGTATCTGCGTCCGTATCTGAATCTGCATCCGTGTCCGTATCTGCATCCGTGTCCGTGTCCGTATCTGCATCCGTGTCCGTGTCCGTATCTGCATCCGCATCACTGTCCGAATCCGCATCACTGTCTGAATCCGCATCACTGTCTGAATCCGCATCACTGTCCGAATCTGTGTCGGCATCCGTATCTGCCCCGGTGTCCCAGTCAGAATCGGTATCTCCTTGGCTGTCTGTGTCTGTTTCATCACCGCCTTCGATGAATTCTTCCCACCACTCGATGAATTCCTCCCAGCCGTCACATCCGGTTGAAATCACTGCCACCAGTGACAGGCAAGCCACTTTTGTCGCCAGAATCCTGAGGGGGTCGGACGTTTTGTTGGTGCACATCATTCAATTCTCCCTTTCAAAGCAAGGTCTACAGTTTTCTGTAAATATCTGATCGGCCTGTCTAAGAAGCACATATTATGCCAAATTTCATAATGGTCGTTATGCCAACCGCACGGGTATTATTTTGCCAATTGTTACATCGGGGATAGAAAATTGCTACATCCATGGACGAAACGATGCAACAGACGTAGACAGTGTGCCACCTGATGAACTGTGCCACTCCGTCCCAGCTTCGATAACAGTTCGCTTGCCATGACCCCTATTCAGAATACATAAATTAATAAGGAACAGGGGAGCGGCAAATGACAGCAACTGACACGTTGGTCGAGGAGCTATGGTTTAGCCCGGTCGATAGGGACGCGGCATTTGGCGAGGCCGAGGAGAGTCTCGCGGTAAAACTCGCCGAAGTAGACGGCCTAAAGACATTTCCGGTCGTGGCCCAAAAGGCCATTGCCTTGCTTTCCCACAAGGAGTTCGACGTGGGACAAGTGACCGAGTCGATAAAAGCAGATCCGTCCATTGCCGCAGGCGTGCTGCGAATGGCGAACTCTGCTTTTTTCGCCGGTACAAAGGCGGTTTCATCAATCGAAACCGCGCTCGTGCGCCTGGGTAGCCGATCGGTGCTGGAGGTGGTCGCAGCGGTCGCTACGATGGACCTGTTTCCCGATTCTGGCGGTGTTGGAAAACAGGTGCGGGACCACTGTGTGGCCACCGCGGCAATTGTGCAGTACCTGGCAAGGGAATTTGCCGCCGAACATCGGGAGGGAATTTTCCTTTGTGGGCTGATGCACGACATAGGAAAAATGCTGCTCATCGAATCCGGAGAAATCGACTACGTGGTTGAGGGGATCGACACTTCAACGCCGGATCGCTCCCACGGAGAAGAGCAAAGCCTTTTGGGCTATGATCACGCGGTGCTCGGCGGACACGTGCTGTTCCGTTGGAAGCTGCCACCCCCCATACCAAAGGTGGTGGCCTGGCACCACCAACCCACCCGCGCCTATGAGGATCCAGAGGTGCGTCCCCTGGTGGCGCTGTTGCGGATCGCCGACCAGCTGGACCCCATGTTGCGAGCTGCACCGGAGGACGCCACTGGCTCTGTTGAAAAGATCTGCAACGGTCTGGATAGCAACAAAGTCTGGATGAGTCCGGATGATTTCCTGACCCGCTGGGACGCCCTGTTAGACTGCCGCAATGCTGCCTTGGCGTTGTTTGGCGGCTAGGGGTCGATCATCACTGCGCTCAAGTTACTGCTGCCGTACCTGGCCCGATACAAGCGCCGCCTGCTCTTTGGTTTTGGGGCCATGCTCATCGCCACTGGGCTCACACGGCTTGTGCCATGGTATCTCAAGCTGGCCATCGACGCTATCTCACACGCGACCGATAGAAATCGCCTTGTCGCTTATATCGCTGGGATGCTGGGCGTTGCCGCTGTTGGTGCCCTCTTCATGTACGCCAAGCGATGGCTCATCCGAAGTACTGCGAGAAGAGTCGAATTCGATATTCGCGAGCACCTGTTTCGCCACGTCCACGGGCTCGACATGGGTTTTTTCAATCAACATCAAACCGGCAACCTCATGGCCCACTTCACCAACGACCTCAATGCGGTCCGCATGGTGGCCGGCCCGGGGATAATGAATGCCCTGTCGACGGGTACGATGCTGATCATGTCACTCGGGGCCATGGCCGCCCTCAGCCCGCGCCTCACCCTGCTCGCGTTTACTCCATACCCGTTGATCTCGGTGCTCACCTTTTTTTTTGGCCGCGCCCTTCACCGCCGATTGCGACGGGTCCAGGACCTATTCGGCGACCTTTCGTCTCGCGTACAGGAGGATCTGGCTGGGGTACGGGTTGTTCGGGCGTACGGGCAGGAGCGGGCCTGCACTGAGAAATTCGTCGGCCTAAGCACGACCTATATGGAAGCAAACCTAGCTGTGGCAAGGATCAGAGGCCGTTTCATGGCGGTGACGAGCATTCTGGCCGGCGCCGGCCTGGCAACGACCCTTTGGGTCGGCGGCGGTCAGGTTATCCAGGGCACCCTCAGCCTGGGCGCTTTGGTCGCGTTCTCTGCATATCTCACCGAGCTCACCTGGCCGGTAATATCAATCGGCTGGCTAATGGGCTTGTTTCAACGGGGTGCCAGTGCAGCAGCCCGGTTGAGCGAGGTCTTGAATGCATCTCCGGCCGTTGTTTCAGGTCCGGTGGGATCGCCGCCCACCCCCTCTGTGGCTTTCGAGGGGGTTGGGTTTCGATATCCAGGCGCCAAGGAGGATGCCCTGTGCGATATTTCATTTCACATCGCCCCTGGACAGACCCTTGGCATCGTAGGTCCCACTGGCTCTGGGAAGAGCACGGTTTTTCACCTCATCGAGCGCTTCTCAGATCCCGCGTCCGGGCGCGTGCTGGTGGGTGGTCTGGACGCGCGGGAGATAGACCTCAGCGCAGTTCGCGCGTTCATTGGGTATGCGCCCCAGGATGCGCTTGTGTTCTCCAGGTCCATTCAAGACAACATCCGATACGGCAAAAAAGACGCCTCACCTGAAGAGATTGCAACCGCGGCCCGCAATGTGTGCTTAGACCGCGAGATCGCCGCACTCGAAGATGGGTATGCCGCGCTCGTTGGAGAGCGCGGTATCACCCTATCCGGAGGCCAACGCCAGCGGCTCTGCCTGGCCCGGGCCCTGATCACGTCGCCGAGGATTTTGCTCCTCGACGATACCCTGTCGAACGTCGACGCGCAAACCGAACGGGATATCCTCGCTGTGCTCAAAAAATATACCGCGCACCGAACGACCATCATTGCCTCCCATCGCATCTCAGCGGTGAGACATGCGGATCAAATCCTGGTTTTGGATCAGGGGAGGGCTGTGGAAGTGGGCACCCATGAGGCGCTCTTGGCCAAGGGCGGATGGTACGCGCGGGTCTATGAAAAGCAGCGCTTGGCCGACGAAATTGAGCGGGGTGGCTTTTGAAGGGATTGATCTCAAAGGGCATGGGGCATAAGCAGTGGCGAACATCAGAAGCGCCAGGCCCAACGCACCTTTCGTCTCTTGACGTCGCCCTATTTGCGAGGCTCCTGTCCTATCTCAGGCCATCACTTCACCTGGTTTTGCTGGGCGCACTCCTCCTCATCCTCTTTTCCCTCGCCTCCCTTGCCGGGCCCCTCATCACCCGCATCGGCATCGATACCTATATCGCCCACCAGGATATGTCCGGACTCATTCGGATCTGCTTGATCTGGTTTGCCCTGCTCGCGATCACCGGCGGCCTGCACTACGCCCAGGTGCTCACCACCAACACCATTGGCCAACGGGCCATGCTGGGGCTGCGCCGCGAGATTTACATCCATCTTCAACGCCTGCCCATTGCTTTTTACGATCGACATCCAGTCGGGCGCGTCCTGACGCGCGCCACCAATGACGTGGAAGCGCTCAACCAGATGCTGACCCAGGGGGTCATCGGCATTCTGGGAGATGTGGTGTCCCTCTTGGGCATTATGGTGCTGCTTGTTTTCATGGACCTCAAGCTCGCCCTGATCGCGTTTGCTGCGTTGCCGCTGCTCGTTGTGGTCAGCATCTGGTTTCGACGGCGCGTGCGCGTCGCATTTCGGGACATTCGGACAGCAGTTGCCAGGATGAACACCTATCTCCAGGAAAGCCTGGGCGGCATTGCGGTGATTCAATCATTTGGACAGGAAGAGGAAAATCAGCGCGAATTTGGCACCGTCAATACGGCCCACTTGGACGCCAGCCACCGGTCGATTCGTGCCTTTTCCATCTATTTTCCCCTGGTCGAGCTTATCCAGTCCTCGACCATTGCTGCGCTGCTCTTTGCCGGTGGCGGCCTGATCATCGACGACGCGCTCAGCTTTGGGGCCCTCGTGGCATTCATCCAGTACACCGGCCGGTTCTTCCGGCCTATCCGTGACCTGTCAGACAACTACAATCTGTTGCAAGACGCGGCCGCTGCATCAGAGCGGATCTTCGCACTGCTCGACGAGCCCCCCGAGCCAGACGAAGGTCTACCCGAGCCCGCATTCAACCCCCGCGGCACCATTAGCTTCGAAAACATCGGTCTCACCTACGACACATCGCCGGTGCTCAAAGACGTGTCCTTTGAGATCCCGCCAGGCACCACAACGGCGATTGTCGGCCCCACCGGTGCTGGGAAGACCTCCCTGATCAACCTGCTCATTAGATTCTACGAACCCACGTCCGGCAGGATTACCATGGGGGATCACGACATTGGCAAAATACCGAGAAAACAACTCAGAAGTGCCATGACGATCGTTCAACAGGATGTCTTTCTTTTCTCCGGCACAGTGCAAGAGAACATCGCGCTGTGGGAACATCCCTTGCCGAGCGAGCAGCTGGCGGCCGCCATCGGGGTCAGTCATGCCGATCGGTTTATTCAAGCACTTCCCGACGGCATCGAGACAACCGTCACCGAACGGGGCAAGAGCTTTTCAGTGGGAGAGCGCAACCTGCTCGCCTTTGCCCGGGCCCTGGCGTTTGATCCGCAAATCCTCATCCTGGACGAAGCCACAGCGAGCATTGACAGCGAAACCGAAGCCCTGATCCAGGACGCCCTGAAAACCCTCCTCGCCAACAGAACCGCCATCGTCATCGCCCATCGGCTTTCGACCGTACGCGAGGCAGATCAAATCATCGTCCTTCGCGCCGGCCGCATCGTAGAAACCGGCACCCACGAAACCCTCCTCGCAAAGGACGGCCTATACGCCAAGCTCTACCGCCTGCAATTTACCTCATGAGTTGCAAAAAAAGTGCATTTACATTGTAACAACAATGTAAATATAGCATTTCGGCGAGGGCCGCGACAAAGCGCGAAGAAAAAGCGTATTGGGAAAGGGCGAGAAGATGAAGAGAGAATACGATTTTTCTAAAGGCAAAAGAAACCCGAATGCCAAGCGGTTAAAAAAACAGATTACCATCCGCATTGACGAGCCATCTCTGACATATTTTCAGGAGCTCGCCAACGAGATGGGCATACCATATCAAAGTCTTATCAACTTGTATCTTCGAGATTGTATGAGCAAAAAACGAAAATTGATTTGGGAAGAATAGTGTTAGGTTCTCAGCTGGTCTTCTGCCCAGTCGAGGACGTGGCTTTTCTTTGTTATCTGCGGGTCGGGATAGGTCAGAGTCGCGTATTCGATGGCAGGTCGCAATGTCTCTCCGATGAGGTCATTTATGCGGCGGCGCAATCCAAGGCATGCCTCTTTCTTCGTGTGGGGCAATACCAGGACCACGCGGGATTTAAATAAAAACATCAAATCGGTCCGGCGCATGCGCTCGCAGAGGGTATCCACTACTGAGTCGTAATCGTTCTTGTTTTTGAGATCTTCTAGCTTGAGGACCAATAGGCTGAAAAATTCCCCATATCTATTTGCCCGAGACATCTGATCACTGATCCGCCCCCGAAGATGTCGCCCTTCCAACATGACAAAGGCCTTGGTTTTGTTTTGGAGGGCCACTTGGCAAATCGAAATCAGATCTTCGATCGATAGGTCCCGATCCGGCAGCATTTTTTTTCCAACCCGAATGAGCTCATCCACAAAGGCCTGCGCCATCCTATTTTGAGACGTTACGGCGGTATAGCTCATCAGGGGGGATTCGCCTGCACGCTTCTTTTTCCTTTCTTGGGAGATGGATGTTGTTCGATTCGAAGTATCCTCTGACATACTGACTCCCCGCATCGGCAATAAGACTAAACTGTACCACTGCTCATACCCTTGGACAAGGGCCATGGAATAGGTGGATAATCATTCCGGCATCATCGCATCTGAAAAGGTGTGGCGTTTGCCCTTTCACTCATCTATGATGACAGATCCATGGGCGAACCAGGCAATGCATACTCCGACGTAGGGTCCCCATCTCGAACACCCCTCGTCGCTGTTATCGGCGCTTCCACGGCTGCATCAAGCGTTCTGGATATGGCCAGAGATGTGGGCCGGGCTATTGCCCAACAGGGGTGGCATCTCCTCACCGGCGGTGGCAGTGGGGTCATGGCCGCTGCATGCCAGGGATTTAGAGAGAACAACGCTGCCGGGACATCGGTTGGTATACTACCCGCCGAGGATGCAGCAGGTGCCAACCCGTTTGTCGACGTGGCCATTCCAACTGGATTGGGACTGGCGCGCAATGCGATCATCGCGCGTGCAGCATCCGGGCTCATCGCAGTTGGCGGTTGCTCTGGTACCTTGTCGGAGATCGCCCTGGCCTGGCAAATGAATCGGCCCATCGTCGCCATTGCCGGCTCAGGGGGATGGGCTGAAAAGCTCGCTCAACAAAAAGTAGACGACCGCCGTTCAGATGTGGTGGTCGAAGCCCATTCAGCTACCCAGGCTGTGGGCATTTTAGAGGACTGTTTTAAGCGCCAATGAAACCCCCGCCATCGGGCCAAACAATCGAAACACGGGCGATGCGCGCATTTGCCGGCTTGGTTCAACCGGGCAGCGCGGTCCTACTGGCCGTTTCCGGTGGATCAGACTCGCTCGGGCTGATGCACCTCGCTTCTAAAATCTCAAAGCAGTTTCCACTCGCGCTTGCCGTGGGGTTTATCGACCACGGATTGCGAGACGGCATCGAACAGGAGCTGCGGCTGGTCCAGCATCAAGCCCATCAATTGGGCGTTCCGGTTTACACGGCATCGATTCAAAAAGGCGACGCCACCTCGGCCAAATCCCAGGGGGACCTACAGGCATGGGCGCGAGATCGTCGCTACCAGCTGCTTACCCGCCTCGCAGCTGGCTTTGGGGCCCCCTACATCGCAACCGGTCACACCCGAGATGATCAGACCGAGACCATCCTCATGCGCCTCATCAGGGGGAGTGGCATCGACGGGCTCGTGGGCATCCCGAGCCAGCGGGAGATTGCCAGCGGCACGACCGTGATCCGGCCGCTCCTCGACATCTCCCGCGAATCCCTACGCACCTACCTCAGCGCCAAAGAGCAGGCCTGGATCGAAGATCCGAGCAACCAAGACGACCGGTATATGCGGGTCCGCATCAGAAACGCGCTCATTCCATTACTCGACAGTCTGCAGACCGGAGCATCTCGTAAAATCGCCGCACTGGCTGGTGACGCGCAAGATGCGAGGCACTGCATAGAAACCCTGGTTACCCAAGACGAGGCAAATATTAAAAAACTCAATTTAAATAGCGGGTTAAAGGTGGCATCGGGTTTCTTTCAAAACCACCCGACCCCTTACTGGCGGCCGGTCATTCGAGCTGTGTTGCGTCAAATTCGCGGAGACCTGCGCCACATCGAGCGCAACCACATTGAGCTAATCGCGTCGCTGGTCGCTTCGGGCAAGTGTTCTTCGGCCCTACCTCTACCGGGAAACACCGCTGTTTTTGTCGATAGGGGGGCACTCTTTGCGTTCCCCACGCCCTTGCCGCCAGCGCCAGCCGATGGGATTCCACTGGAGCGGACCGGTACTGGTTCATGGCGGGCATCTCTCACCCCGCTAAAAATTGGCGTTCGCGTTGACGCGAAGACAAAGGCCGCCGTCCACGACCTCGCACTGCGGGTGCGACGCCCCGGGGATCGACTGCTGAACGCCTCGCGAAAGCTTAAAAAACTGCTCAATCAGGCACACATCCCAGGGCCCTATCGGCCCTATATCCCTGTTTTGGCGAGGCAAAACGCCGTTGTTGCGAGCCCAGGTCTTGTCGAGAATCGGGATCAGACGCTCCGCATTGCCTGGCATATCGCGCCGGATTCGCCTCTTTTGGATATCAAGTTAGACTTACATATGAGGTTAATGGATTGATGAACCCCAGAACTCATGCTACATCACCGGCTTGTTGAATGGGTGTCGTGTGGCAGTTATTGGATAAGGGTTGATACGTGAATCAAAAGTTTAAGACGTTTATACTTTGGGGCGTTTTAATCTCCCTTTTTCTCCTGGTCGTCATGGTCATGCAGCGGGAGCCCAGCATCAAAGAGGTTGGGTTTTCCGATTTTCAAGCTGACCTGAACAACGGCGTGATCAAGGAACTAACCATCAGCGGCCGAAACTATATCTATATTCGGTCCACTGCTGCCGGAGACGAAAAGGTTCAAACCGTGGGCATTGAACCGGACATTAAGTTCTCCCAGGAACTGATGGCCAGACAGATAAAAGTGCGCTACCAGGAAGACGAAGACGACGGTCTTTTGCAGGGATTCCTGATTTCGTGGCTGCCGATGATCGTCTTGCTCCTCGTGTTCTTCTTCTTCATGCGGCAGATCCAAGCTGGTGGGGGAAAGGCGATGAGCTTTGGCAAAAGCCGAGCCCGCCTGATGTCTGACCATTCGAAAAAAGTCACGTTTAAGGACGTGGCCGGCATGGACGAGGTCCGCGAGGAACTCGAAGAGATAATCGATTTCCTCAAAGATCCAAAACGATTTCAAAGGCTTGGGGGTCGTATCCCCAAGGGTGTGCTGCTGATGGGTCCCCCAGGGACGGGCAAGACCCTGCTCGCTAGGGCCATTGCCGGGGAAGCGGGTGTGCCGTTCTTCTCGATCAGCGGATCTGATTTTGTGGAAATGTTCGTGGGCGTGGGTGCCTCTCGAGTGCGCGACCTGTTCGAGCAGGGAAAGAAAAACGCCCCGTGTATCATTTTTATCGACGAGATCGACGCAGTGGGCCGGCAGCGAGGCGCTGGCGTGGGTGGTGGTCACGACGAGCGGGAACAGACCCTGAACCAATTGCTCGTCGAGATGGATGGGTTTGAAACAAACGACGGTGTGATCATTGTCTCGGCCACCAATCGCCCGGACGTGCTCGACCCTGCCCTGCTCCGGCCCGGGCGGTTTGACCGCCGCATCGTGGTACCCAGACCCGACGTCAAAGGCCGGGAGGGCATCCTGCTGGTTCACACCAAAAAGACCCCGATTGCACCCCAGGCCGATCTCACTGTCCTGGCCCGAGGCACACCTGGATTCTCTGGCGCTGATCTTGAAAACCTCGTCAATGAGGCAGCCCTGCTTGCAGCGAGAAAGGGTAAGGACCTCGTTGAAATGGACGACTTCGAAGAAGCAAAAGACAAAGTGATGATGGGCACAGAGCGGCGTTCAATGATCATCAAGGATTCCGAAAAGCAGACCTCTGCCTATCACGAAGCCGGCCATACCATTGTCGCTCGCCTTATCGAAGGCACAGATCCGGTCCACAAAGTCACGATTATCCCACGCGGTCGGGCCCTGGGCCTGACCCAGCAGCTACCGGTCGAGGATCGGCAGATGGTTACCAAGACCTTTGCCGAGGCCCAAATCGCCATCCTCATGGGCGGCAGAATTGCAGAGGAAATCATCTTTGGCGAGATCTCGACAGGCGCTGGACAGGATATTCACTCGGCAACAGACATGGCCCGCCGGATGGTCTGTGACTGGGGTATGAGTAAGGCCCTGGGCCCGCTCTATTACGGTCGGCGCGAAGAAGCGATCTTTTTGGGGCGCGAAATTGCTCAACCCCAGGATTTTAGCGAGCGCACAGCCGAACTCATCGACAAGGAAGTATCAAAAATCGTCACGACCCAGTACAACCGGGCCAAACAGCTGCTCGAGACAAATCTCCGGTCCCTCAAAGGCCTCGCTGAAAAGCTGCTCGTCCAAGAGGTGCTCGACGGGGACGAGATAGATGAAGTCCTCAAAGAGCACAATGCACAGGGAGAAGTAAGCTTCGCCTAATTGAGCGCGGCCATTGCATCCTGAATAAATTCGATGGCCACTGTGGTTACGATGCCCAATGTGGCCACTGCTGCGAGTTGGACTGCTATCGCGCGAATCGCCTGTGTATCAAACGGAACAGCCACACTACCGGTTGCCCGCATCATCAACCCGATGATGACATCCGCAGATAGTCCAGCTAGAAATACCGGTGCTGAGATGAGCACAGCTGTTCCCATAGCAGTGCAAAACAGTCGGATTGCCGGGCGCGGGTCTAATATTTCTTCAGTCCCGACGCCCGGAAATACACCGGGCGGCATGGTTTGGATCGTCTCCGCGAGACCGGTTAAAAAAGCGTGATGGCCACCCACCAGAAGAAATACCCCGGTGCCGAGCAAAACATAGGCCCGTGCGAACGGGATGCCCGGGCCATCAGTATCGTCGCCACCCAATGGGACCGAGACCGAAGACAATCTGGCAAACCCGCCGGTCAACGCAAGCACTGAGAACGCAATGCGGGCCAATAGGCCGACGATAACCCCGATGAAGAGCTCCTTTACTGCCGATGCCACCCACCCCATGGCGCTGAAACCGCCTGGTGGTATAGGCCCTGCCTGGGGGGTGATGATCAGCGTCAGGGCGGCGGTAAGGGCTAACCAGGGCAATACTGGCAGTGGGCTTCCGCCCATAAAGGGAACCAAGCGCAGGGCTGCGCCGATTCTAATTGCTACCAGTGATGCGACAAACAGAAGCGCAGTTGGCGCACCTGGGATCATTTTTTAGAGCTCAACCGCTTGGACGAGGGACCAAATCCGCTCGGCAAAGCGCGCCACGCGGCCAAATATCCAGGGCGCAGTGGCCAGAAGCACCAGTGAGATGGCTGCAATCCGGGCCACATGGGCAATCGCCGGTTCAGATATCTTGGTAAACATGCCCAATAGGGATGTCATTAATCCCGCTGCCAGAGCGGCGCCCAGGATGGGTATGCACAAGACAAGTGCGAGCACAAACCCCTCTCTGACAACATCCATTAAGTCTGCCGGCAACATTATATACACAATATGCGCTTAGGCGCTCCTCAAACAAAATACAACGGCAAATCAATTCGGTGTGAAGACAAAGGGAAACTCAAACTGTGCGTCTGATCCTGTCTTTGGAAAAACCCATTTCTTCACCGATCGCTGCAAGCAACTGTTGAGAGATGGAATGCGCTGCGCGCCCTTGAGGTTCGTACTTTTTACGATGCCGCTGGATCCGACCTTTACATTAAATTCGACGCGAATGCTCTGGTCATCTGGTGCCTCGCCTCGCCGGAGTGACCGCTCGTAGCAGGCCTTTAGTCGACTTTTGTTTCTGTCGACCACGCGCTTTATCTGGGTTGAGGTGAGGGATCCCCCGCCGGAACTCCTAGACCCGGCCTGGGATTTGGACGCGTTGCCCACCGGTGCTGTACTGCCCGGCGTTGAAAGACCGAGCCGCTCCATAAGCTCCTTGGTGCGCTTATCGGTCCCCTCCTGCTTGCCCGCTGCTTGTGTTTTCCCCTTGTTGCGGTTGGTCTTCCCCCTGAGTTGGGATGGGCCTCGGGTTCTGGCTTGAGCGCCGCTTTGCCCACTACCCATGCCGTCTTCTGGTGCTGATTCAACAGGTCTGTCCAGATAGACGACCTTTTCGATTACCTTTTCAACCGTCTTGACCGAGGTTTTGGTCGCTGCTGACTCGCCCCCGCCAAAAACAGCAACGCCGAGGGTTGCTACGGCGATGACAAAAAACCCAACCGCAGCGATGGTGTTGATCCTAACCTGGGTGCGACTGGCAGGTCGCGGTGGAGAGAGCGTCTGCAGTTTACCCACGCGGCTCTCTTCCTCAGAGGTGAGACTATCGTCTGGCCCCAGCCACGCTTCCTCAGCCTCACTAAACGCCCCTGTCTCCTCCTCCTCTTCATCTGGTAAAGGCTCGGCCGCTTCATCGCCAGGTACTTCATCCATCCGATCGGCAATAACACCCACCCTTCGACCCTTGAGGGGGGCGTCGGCCGAGGTATCGCTTTCGGTAAACAGCTTTAGGTTGGGACGCTTTTGGGTTGGGGCGCTCTCCGTTGGCGCCCGCGTGGATTCTTCGAGTTCGATGTGTGCGAGTAACCCCACCAACTCCTTGCTGTCTCGCAAAGGGGCCCAGTCCGGCATCCCCTCTTTCCAAACAAGACTGGCATCATCGACTCGGCCTGCTTGGCGATGGGCATGCACCTTTTTTGCAGAGATGGGTCCGACAGGCGCATTATCAATCGCAACAAACCAATGGACATAGTCTATCTCTTTTTTTTCGAGAACCTCAGCCGATCGCTTTACCGCGGCGTAAAGTCCTGGGGTCCCCTGGGGCTGAGCTGTGCCCGTGGGGTCTGGCTTAAACGATGCTGCAAACTGATGTTCCAGCACAGAGGCGTCTTTTGGGGGGGCTGGATCGGACTTGCGCGCCTGTACATCCTTTATTTCAATAATATTTTCACAGCGCTTGCACCGGATCTTAAGCACCTTGTTGCGCACGCGTTCGTCCGCGATTTGGTACTTGGATCCGCAATGTTGGCAAACAAACTTCATAAAATCATCACAGTAAGCTGACCAGGTGGCGCTTTATACCGTCTCGTGTATTTTCGTCCGGGCAATATCCAAGGGCCCGCTCCCAAGTCTCAATGGCTTTGAATTTGAATCCAGCCTTTTGATACAACACAGCCAGGTTCTTAAGCGCCGGAAAGTAGTCCGGCGCGAGCTCGAGGGCGTTCTCCAGGGTACGGATTGCCTGATAGTTGAGGCCCTTTTTCCCGAGCAGTAGCGCCAAATGATAATGGAGTTTAAATGCCAATGGATCGATATGAATGCCTTTCTTGAGCAGATCCACTGCCGCATCAATGCGACCGTCCCGGTAGGCGGCCAATCCCGCTGCTAGTGTCCGCTCGGCCTCTTTTGAAAGCTCTTCAGACCGGGTCGCTGTCGTTTTATCACTCGCTTGAACGAGCGTCTCCACCTTTTCTACTAACTCATTCACTTTAAATGGTTTTTCGATGAAATCATCCACGCCGTAAGAATTCTTGAGATCCTGAGCGTACCGCCATCCGCGATAGATCGCCGAAATCATGAGTACCGGAATATGGCCGTACTTGGCACTGTCCTTGATTTTTTTGCAAATATCAAACCCATGAACCTCAGGCAGCATGGCATCTAACACGATCATGTCCGGGTTTTCAGCTTGGACTTTTTTTATCGCTTCTAACCCGCGCGCTGCTGTGACGACATGGTATCCCTTATCCGATAACAGACGGGAGATGAGCAACCTGATATCATCCTCGTCGTCTACGACCAGAATTTTCTTTGAAGTCCCGACTCTTTTTTGAGGCACTGCTGCATCGGGTTGACGATCCGGCGGCAACGGCTGCCCAGCCGGTTTGTCCTTTAATACAGGCGCGGGTCGAATGGGCTGTTTGGGTGGCTGGGGCACGACCGCGTGTTGCGGCGAGGGCGTGGCTGGCGGGGCATCTACCACCATCGACAGGTCATCTTCGGGAATATCTATCTCGACGGTGAAGTCTTCGTCTTCTGACACATCGTAATCCGCAATAACCGTGTTGGCACCGCTGACCTCGGATGTGGTCAGCACAATGTTGGCCGGCGGCACACTCTCCTGTTTAGCTATCGCACGGGCGCCATAAAACACGGACTCGCCGCTTGACTGCGCCTCGTAGCACTGCTTGATTGTCGCGGTGATGTGGTTGTGCAGGGCCACGTGGGGAAAAATGCGTTTACCAGAGACAAACTCCAGTTCATCGATGACCCTTCGGTCGTTCGGGTTGGCCATGGCCAGATGAATGGTGTCCGCCGTGACCTCAATCGGCAGTATGAGGTGTTTCTGGGCGATATCCTGTGGAATCATTTTAAGATTTGCGAGGTCGACGGTTACTTCCTCAAGATTTATGGCAGGCACGCCGTGTTGTTCGCTTAGGGCTTTCAAGGCTTTTGTCTCATCGATGAGCCCTTTACCAAGGGCTTTGGATGCGAGCGGCTCGTGATCCTCTTCCTGTTCGGTGAGCAGCGTATCGAGTTCGGTAGCATCCACCAGCTTTCTCTTGAGGAGGATTTTACCGAGTTTTATTTTATTGTCATTCGTCATTAGATGTCGGCGTACAGTTTGGTCCCATGAATTTTTTTGCGTACACGAAGTTTAGCAAACTACCGCAGAGACGAAAATGCTCTAACGGTGGATTTACAAATTTACTTACGTCTACATATACTATAATTGAGTTTTATTCACCGCAACCAGGGCTAGTTCAATTATCCAAATTTCGCTTTCCATTTTTCAATTGGCCTCGGACCCGGTATAACCACCCGAGATGAAGCATGTGCGTATCTAAAAAAATCCTATCAGCTGGCAGTAGTCCAAGCGAAAAGAGAATGGGTTCATGAATACTAGAGATTGCGACACTGAACAAGGGACCGCAGCAGATTTACCGTGTGAGACACAGTCGTTTGACGACTTTGATCTACATCGGGATGTGGAGCGGGCTATTAAAGAAATCGGATTTGAGACCCCGACACCGGTCCAAGCCCAGACCTACGATACCATCATGGACGGCCGGGACGTCATCGTGATGGCGCAAACAGGTACTGGAAAAACAGCCGCATTCGGCATTCCGATTGTCCAGCGGCTCGATCCCAAAGACAAGGGGATCGCCGCCTTGGCCCTTACCCCTACCCGGGAGCTTGCACTCCAGGTGAGCAAAGAACTATCGGCAATTGGAAAATATCGGGATATTCGATGTGCCACCGTGTACGGGGGGGCGTCATTTACCAAGCAGGTCGCCGAGGTAAAGCAGGGTGCGCGGATCGTCGTCGGGACACCAGGGCGCGTGCTCGATCACATACGCAGCAGGTCTATATCATTTGCCCAGGTCGGACTACTCGTCCTCGACGAAGCCGATGAAATGCTCTCGATGGGGTTCGAAAAGGAAATATCGGAAATCATTGAATCCCTGCCAAAAGAGCGACAAAACCTGCTATTTTCTGCAACCATACCGGACGATATCCGCCGCCTAACCCAGCGATACCTGGATGATGCAGCGATTATCTCGGTTTCCGGAGACGCGGTCGCGGCCAAAGAAATCAGCCATTTCGTCTACTTGGTCTCGGGCCAGGGTCGGCAGCGGGACATGGTCCGCATCCTCGAGGCAGAGCGTCCGGATTCGGCCATTATCTTTTGCAACACCCGAGACGAGACCCAGCTTCTGGCGCGTCACCTCAAGAGCGCGGGATTCAACGCGGACTGGCTCAACTCTGATCTCTCCCAACACGATCGCGAAATCATCATGGCCCGAACGCGAAAAGAGGAAATCAAATATCTCGTGGCCACGGATGTGGCAGCCCGCGGTATCGATGTGTCCCACCTGAGCCATGTCATCAACTACTCTTTTCCCGACTCCTTAGAAATCTATATCCATCGCACTGGACGCACGGGTCGGATGGGTCGACAGGGAACCGCCATCTCGCTCATCACACCACAGGATATTGGCAATCTTTACTACCTTCGCCTCACCTACAAAATATATCCCATTGAGAAGACCCTCGTCGACGACGCGGCTGAAGCTCGAAATACAGAAATCGACCAACTGATAGCGCTGCGCCAGGGCTTTGGGGCCAAACTGCAACAAGGCTTTGGTCCACTGGCGCGTCGCGTGATACAAGATGTCTATGCCGAGCGCATTGTAGCGGGCTTGCTCGGCGCTTATTTTGATCAGCAGATGGGCGCGGCGCTGGCAACAGCGCCTCAACAGGCAGAAGAGAAACCGGCACCGACCCAGGCAAAGCCCAAAACCGCAGCGCCCCCACGAAAAGACCGTAGCGCGCGGCCCAAAGCCCAAAAGACTGACAAGAAGCGTCCAAAAACAGACCCTTCAAAAGAGAAACCAGAGAAAAAATCCAATGCCCCAGACACCCTAGATACCGACACCCCCCTGGAGGAGATATTCATCGATGCAGGGCGAAAAGACGGCCTGAGAATTTCCCATCTGATGCAGGAAATCGTTCAGATCACGGGACTGCCCCGCACGAGCATCGGCAAGGTCCGCATGCTCACGCGGTCTACGTTCATTACTGTTCCAGAGGATCACTTTTCAACGGTTCTCAAGGCGATTGGAAAAATAGAAGTTGAAGGTCGCCCGCTTAAAGCAGAGCCCTCTCAGAAGTCATGATGCGACTTGCCGTCCTTGCAAGCTCCCGGATCTTCCTTACCGCTGCAAGTCTGATCACCATTTCGTGCATGTTCGCCTATATCTTTCCAGCGTCGACGCACATTACCGAACGCTCTGTTTCAATTACAGAAAACTTTTATATTATCGGAGGATTCATGATCCTCCTGATGGTGTCATGCGCCTGCCAAGCGCTTCTCGTCGTACGCCTCGTTTGGGGGGTAGGCGCCATTGTAGCGCGGCCCGCCACCGCTAAAGCAGATGGCGACGATCTGGATGAACCCGATATGCGCGCCATGCGCGTGACCGGCACCAAAAAGGCGATTGTCTTTACTTTCATTATCGTCGTAAATACTTTTATTTTTGATTACTTAGGTAACGGTATTGTCGCGACGGACACGCGAGCCCACCGGATATTGACCCTCCTACGTTCCCAACGCGGTCAGGATCGGGCCGATGCTGTGCACGATGCCATCTTGCTCACAGGGGATGACCGCATCCAGGCCGCCCTGGGTCGCGTATTAAGTGAGCCAGGAGAGGCCCGGGACTGGGCGGCCTATGCGGCAGGTGTCAGACACGACATTGGCCTGACAGACCAAATCCTTAGACTTTTCCAAACCGGTACGCCCCGAGAACGGGCGGCCGCGGCAGTGGCCTTGGCGCGCATGAAAGATTACCGCCTGGTGCGTCACGTGGCCGAGGCATTCCCCACAATGGGTCCGCTGCAGGGAGATCTGTTTGCTGCCCTAGGCATGCTGGGCAAAACAAAAGACACCAGTGAGGCTGACCTCAAAACAGCGGGTGCGTTTCTCGCGGAGCAGCTGACCACTGGCGGACTCGACAAGCCTCTGAGGCGATTGGTCATTTGGGCCCTGGGCCAATTCGAAGCTCCCGAAGGCCTGCTTCCCCTGGAGCGCCTCCTAGAAAAACCAGGGGACACCGGCACCTTGTGCGTTGATTTAGAGGCGCTCGGCAAAATTGGATCCGCCTCTACCTCCCCCAAGCTCATCGCGCTCATCTATACGCTGGATCGAACCCTATCGTGCCCTGAGCTCGTCTATACCGACGCCACTGGACACCAGGTATTGCTGTCAACCGGCATCAATATCATCGAGCGCTTGCTCCACGAAGTCGCCCACATCGGCGATCGCCGCGCAAGACCGGAGATGGAGAAGCTGGCAAAAGACGGATCATTCTCAAAGAACGTGCGCCACCTGGCAGGTGAGATCGCCTTTCAAATGAAGTACAAACCCGTAGGAACGTAGGTATTGCCTCGTCAAGTGATTGTAGCTCCCCCTTGAAAAGGGGGCTGGGGGGATTTCGTCAATATTCCCGAAGTGTTTGAAAATCCCCCGCACCCCCTTTTTCAAAGGGGGAACGCCAAATGTTACCGACCAGAATAGTTTGGAAATAGCAGTAAGTGGAAAGTCGTGCGGGTTACGCGCTACAGAGGCTCGGTGCACCCCCACCGTACGGTGACGGTGTGATCGCCTTCCTGAAACATGGCACAGGTTTGTTCGCAAAATCGCATCAGGGTGTGGTCGTCATTGAGCCACATCCAGCCGACACCGCCGGCACAATCTTCGTTAAAGGGGACGACCTCTCCGTCGATGAGAAATTCAATACTGCTTGGGTCCACGTTGGGATCGGTGGGCTCGGGCACCTGGTAATCGCACGTCACAATGTTCGACGCAATGTCTTCGAAGGCCTGTATCAGCGAATCCAGGTCGTCGGCGGGGATAAATGTGTCATATCCGGTACCCCCGTTCTGGGCAATGGCGTCGAGCTGAGCCGGATCCACGCCGCCGCCAAAGCCAACGGCAAATGTTTTAATGCCCGCATTCAGGAGCTGGGCCGTTATTTCGCCGAGCTCTTGTGGCGTGGCTTCGTCGCCCGTGGAGCCTGTTGTACCGCAGGTGTCCTGTCCATCCGTGATGAGGATGATATGTTTTTGCGCCAGTTCTTTGAGGCACCCAGGGGCATAGGTGGGTAACAGAAAGTTCAGCAGCTCGATATAAATAGGTGTGGCGCCGTCAGGTGCGTCTACCTCGGGCAACATGTCGATAATGGCTTGCTCCTGTCCGGCAGCGCAATCCATTTCGATATTATCGTTCACATAGCAGCTGCCCATCGCGCTGGGATATACATCAAAGCCGAATTCATACCCCTCTTCTGCAAATTCCGTGAGAATATGGATGATCGCCTCCCGGGCAATCGACCACCTTCCCGGGTTATTGGGATCTGGTACGAGTGGATCCTCGTCATTGAAAAACGGCGCCATGGAGCCGGACATATCCTCAACAATTGCTAAGACTACCGGCGCTGGAATTAGGGGAATCGCTTCTTCGTCACAGATTTCCTCTGTGCCGGAATCCGAATCCGTATCGGTGTCGGAATCGCTATCAGAATCACTGTCACTGTCAGCATCGCTGTCGCTATCGGAGTCACCGTCGGAGTCGCTGTCAGAATCACTGTCGACACTGACGTCTCCTTCTGTTCCTGGACCAGAACTCGAATCACACATTGCGATGGCAACCGCAAGCACTGAAATGATTAAAATGATAGACGTTTTACTCATTTTGGCCTCCTATTGAAAACTCAAAAGTCTTTTAAATTTACTTAATAGCTTTTTAGCCGTTAGAATTCGTTAATCATACATTCGAACTTGTCATCCTGAACTTTATCATATTTCCTATTGAATTTGGTTGTTCTTTTTTGAGAATATTCCGAATTCCCAGATTTTTTTTTGCATCTTCAGCTTATTTTGCGCTCATTTACTGAACATTTGGCGGGAATGAGCATTGCGTCCCACAAACCTCCTCTCTTCCCTTCGCAGGGATGGAACCGGTGAATGAATGGGGTTTAGAGGGACTGATTCTCTGGATGCTGGGACCTATAGGAAGTTGTCTTCTTCTCCTAGAGAAAGGGGCAGCAAGGAAGACCAAAACAGCTCGGCAGTCATTTGCATGTCCACCTCGTAGCAATTTTCGATGGTATCATCTGGATCGTGGTAGTTGGGGTGGCTGCCCCTTGTCATGCCGTAGCAAATCGGCACCCCTTCCTTTTCGAAGCAACGATGATCAGATCCGCCACTGGATCCACTGGTGGAAATATTCCAGTCCAGGCCCTGGTCATCTGCGGCGTTTTTCATGAGATCGGCCAGCCACTCGTTTTGCGATGAGCTGCCGCCGATGAGATTCATACCTACGCCGTTTCCAGTGCCGACCATGTCTAAGTTGTACATGGCAATGGTTTTGTCGATGGGATAGGTGGGGTAATCGACATAGTAACACGACCCAACGAGGCCCATCTCTTCGGCGTTAAAGCCGGCAAAAACCACTGTGCGCGCGGGTTGTATGTCGCAGTAGTCGAACATGCGCGCCATTTCCAGCACGATAGCTGTGCCTGACGCATTGTCGTCCGCGCCATTGTAGATTTGTCCATTTTTCTCGCCTAAGTGGTCGATATGACCGCCGATAACAATAACTTCGTCTGCAAGATCGGGATCCGTGCCAGGGGCCACGGCGAGCACGTTGGAGGTCTCCACCCGGGTGACTTCAACGGCCACATCCAAATCTGCCACTACCCTTGGGGACTGCAGGCCGAGGTCGATCCCCTCAATCCAGTTGGTGAGGGTCGGCAATGCCTGGTTCAGCGCCTCCCTGGAGACACAGAGGGCTGGAAAATCACCCCTAAAATTGCCCTGGCCGAGATAGCCGGCGCGGTGACAGAGATTGTCTCCAGCTGAGGCTTCCGGGGTAAACAGGACCGCACTGGCGCCCTTGCTTCGAGCAGCTGCTGCTTTGTAACCCAGGTCACTCAAGCACCTGGCATTACCGCAGCGGATAGGGCAGTTGCGCATTATCTCGTCCTCAGCAACCAGGTCATTGCGCAGTACCAGCACAATTTTCCCCGTGAGATCCCCGGCTGCTGCGTAGTCGTCGTGGCCCTCTGGGCTCAACGGGCACAGGGGGTATTGCTGTGGATCGAACGGCATGGAGACAATGCCATGCCCTGCGGTTGCGATCTCTCCGCTGATCGTACCGCTGCCCGAGTGGGTCAATACAGTAAAATCAGCTTCGTATTCGAACGCCTGGTGCCCAATAGTCAATGACGGCGTTCCCACGACGTCGTGGACTTTGGTATTAAACGTCTGGCGATAGGTGCCTGAATCACCGGCCGGTTCCAGGCCGGCCTCCTCAAAAATAGTCTCGGCATACTGCAGGGCCAGCTCATTTCCCTCTTTCCCGGGCTTGCGACCCTTGAGCTCATCAGAGGCCATGTAAGCCACATCGTCCCAAACGCGCTGGCTGTCCAATTCACACACCTCGGTCTCGGTTTCTGTATCCGTATCGGTGTCGGTATCCGTATCGGTGTCGGTATCCGTATCGGTGTCGGTATCGGTATCGGTATCGGTATCGGTATCCGTATCGGTATCAGTGTCCGTATCAGAATCCGCATCTGTATCTGTGTCGCTGTCTGTCCCGGTATCAGAGTCTGAGTCAGAATCGGAATCAGAGTCTGAGTCAGAATCTGAGTCAGAATCAGAATCTGAGCCTTCAGCTTCATCCCCATCAGATGGGTCATCAGTGCACTGCACCGAAAAAACACATACAAATAAGGCGATGAGGGCGCCTAGCCTAAATGCATTGAACAGAAACATCGAACACCTCCTGTTTGGGTTGATGGATAGGGGAAGTATTTTATGTTGGTATAATGTATTGGCATTATCGCATATCCAATTTTTGAGTGGGGTCTCAATTGACTCCTAGTATACACTCACATTGTAAAAATTTATTGATTTGCATTTATATCTCCCTGCGATATTTCTAACAGTGCTTTATTTAATACACTTTCCAATGTCATTGACGCTACACACCAATTCCAATTTAAAGAAAACGCGAAAAAATAGCAAGCATAATGTCGCTACCTATTTGATATATCTTTGTTGGGTGTCACAATTTATACATATTTTATGAAATGCGAAAAACATGAAAAAAATGGGAGGGTTACACGATATGAATACTGGCAAATATCCACTATTTCTTGTTAGAGGGTGTTTATTTCGCTAGTACCAAATTGAGAAATGGCGACAGATTCCCAAAACACGCACTGCATACTTTGCCAGACGCCGCTTCGCGGGAGGCGCGAGGCGCGCGGGGTGTTTTGTTGCGCCGGGTGTGAGCGGGTCTACGAAATTTTAAACCAAATGGACGATGCGGCCAAGGCGTCCTATTTGACAGCAGCCCGCCAAATGGGGCTCGTCCCGAGCGATATAGAACCCACAGCCGACCCAGGGATCACCCAATCTAATGCTGCCCTGCCCGAAGATCGATCTGCCATACGGGTCGCCCGGTTTCACTGTGAAGGTATGGTCTGTCCCTCCTGTGGCTGGGTCGTCGAGCAGGTCCTGGGATCTGCCCCTGGGGTCAGGCGGGTCGCGGCAGACTTCTTTTCCGGGTCAGCCAAGGTCACCTACGACTTGAGGGAGACGAGCGATGCCGCCCTTATCGCCCATTTGTCCCCCCTCGGGTATCGACTTTCCCGCATCACAGACAGCACCCGCACGGGTGCAAGTCGCAGGGCCACCCTCGATCTCATCATCTCAGCTGTGTTGACGATGAATCTGATGACCCTCTCTTTTGCCCGCTATGCCGAGGGATTTGGATGGATAGATGCACCGCCCGCATTCCTCGCCTGGATCGAGATGTTGCTGCTGGTACCGGTCTTGTACATCGGATGGATACCCATGGTTCGCCGCGCAATGGCCGCTCTTAAACGGGGGCGCATGACCATGGATTTCCTCATCAGCATCGCCGTGGGCGCGGCCGCAGTGCTTTCGGTGGCCGCGATGATTACCCATCGCCCGGACATCTATTTTGAAACCTGCGCAGGTCTGGTGACCATTTCCCTGCTCAGCGGTATGATCGAGGCCAGGATTAGAGAACGGGCGTTCAGTGATCTCGCGCCCCTGCTTTCGCTGAGCATCATCCGGGTGCGCAGCATCGATCCAGACGGCAACGAGCGATATTTAGACGTGAATCAAGTTGTTCGCGGGGATCAGGTGCGCTTTTTCAAAGGAGAGACCATTCCCTTTGACGGGGAGGTGGTATCGGACCGGGCATTCGTGAGCGAGGCTGTGCTCACTGGAGAGCCCGTGCCAAGGCGCAAGGTACCCGGGGATTTCATTGCCGCGGGATCAAAAGTAGTAGAAGGCCAGGTGTCCCTCACTGTGGTGCGGCAATTCAAGGAGACCCGACTCCACGCTATCGCCAGCAGCGTGGCCGAGACAATGGCCACATCAGAAACCCGGTTGCGATCCCAGGACCGGATTGCCGCGTGGTTTGCCCCAACAGTGCTCGCTATTGCCGCAGGCGCGTGGCTCGTGCGCCTGGCCGCGCACGGCATTGACGCGGCCCTGTCGCCTGCGGGCTGGTTCCCTTCGGTGGCTGTGCTGGCCGTGGCCTGCCCGTGTGCATTTAGCCTGGCTGGGATTTGCGCGGTGACTGCGGCAACGGGTACGCTGCTGAAAAAAGGGATCCTCGTTAAAGACCTGGCCGAGCTCGAGATCCTACACACCGTGAACCACGTGATTTTCGACAAGACAGGAACAGTGACACAGGGCGAAATGAACGTGGACCGGATCGCGTGGCGCAACGCGCCCCGGGATGCATCTCTCGAACTTGTACTCGCAGCAGAACGCGGATCTGACCATCCCATTGCCCAAGGCATCCGCGCCTATCTCACCGATGCTGGGATCACCGAAGTGGCAGGTGCCGATGCCCCGGGCGAGGATCTTTCCGGTCAAGGCCGGTCTGTCACGCGGGGCGATCAGACATTTGCTATTGGCAGTGCGGCGCTGTTTGATGATCTGTTTGAACCGCTCCATCTCACCCCTGGCCACACAGCTGTATGGTTTGGAAGGAACGGACGGGCCGAGGGGTGCTTTTTGTTCACAGATAAGGTCCGCCCCAATACAAAAGCGGCCATCGCTGGGCTCAACGCCCTGGGACTCACCACAGAGCTCGTCTCTGGAGATCGGGACGCGGTAACCCAGCGCGTTGCCGAGGAGATCGGCATCCCACAAGCAACCGGGGATGTCTCTGTGGATCAAAAGAAAGCCGTGGTCAATAAACGCAAATCACAAGGCAAAACCACTGCCTTTGTGGGCGATGGCACCAACGACGCCCTTGCCATGGACCAGGCAACGGTGTCCATTGCGCTCTCCCACGCTGCAGACGAAGCCCTTGTGGCGAGCGGCTTTGTGGCGCTTAGTAAAAGACCGGAAAGTCTCTTAGACCTTTTTACAGTCGGTAAAAAGCTCACCAAGGTCATCAAGACAAATTATCTGTGGGCATTTGCCTTTAACACAGTGTTTATTCCAGTGGCGGCAATGGGAAAACTCGTGCCTGTGATTGCCATGCTGCTCATGCTTGCAAGTGCCACCGCTGTTCTCTTAAACTCCCTGCGCGTGCGGAGATAAACAATCCCAGAACCCATATCGACAAGACCGGAACCACCGAGTAAAATTGGCATTATCGAGAACGTCACCCTGGGAAGCGGCTTAAAGGAGGAACACCGATGTTTGAAGACGTATATGAGCTAATGAATGATTCCGTAAACAAAGCCCTGGATTCATTGAGAGCGACCCTCGGCCGCATTCGTACAGGCCGGGCAAATGCCGCGCTGTTGGACTCAGTGCGCGTGGACTACTACGGCACCATGACCCCCCTCAACCAGATGGCAGCCATCAATACGCCCGAACCCCGCCTGATCACTGTAAAGCCCTGGGATCGCACGGTGACGGGCGCCGTAGAAAAAGCGATTCAATCCTCGGATCTGGGCCTGAATCCCACGAGCGACGGGGAGATCATCCGCATTCCCGTGCCTCCCCTTACCGAAGAGCGGCGCAAGGATCTCGTGAAAATTGCCCGCAAACACGGGGAAGAGTGCAAGGTCGCTATTCGCAACGGCAGGCGCGAGTGCAATGAGCTCCTAAAGGAAATGGAATCAAGCGGCGAGGCCCCAAAGGACGACGTTGCCCGAGCGCTTAAGAAGGTTCAGGAAATGACAGATGCAGGGGTGGCAAAAGTAGATACGGTGGTCGATGCAAAGGAAACCGAGATAACGGAAATCTAGAATACCAGTCTCCAGATCATAGCCCCTGGGTGCTGTCGGCCAGCGGCCACGCACCCACACCCGCTGTCGTCATCTCCGCCTGCCCCATCCCCGTCGGTATCCGAATCACTGTCCCCGTCACTATCACTGTCCCCGTCACTATCGCTGTCGGCATCCGTGTCGGTGTCTACATCTGAATCTGAGTCGGAATCGGCATCAGTATCGGCGTCAGTGTCAGTGTCAGCATCAGTGTCCGTATCGGCATCAGTGTCAGTGTCCGTATCAGTGTCCGTGTCAGCATCTGTATCCGTATCCGTCCCTGTATCAGTGTCTATGCTGATGAAATCGCAATCCTCTTCAACCGGGCCGTTATCCGTGCGGGTCACCGTCCAAGACACGGCATCTTCGGTGAGGCCGGATGGATCTCGCCTGATTTTTTCTGTTGTGTCCTTAAGCGATACGACCAACTCGTGGTCTCCCTGGGTCAGGCACTCGATGGGCAACAGGAGGCTATTGCCGTCGACCATATCCAATACCTCTCCGTCCAGGGACCAGGTGGTGACAACGGTATCAAAATCGTTTTGCAGCGCACTGACCGAAAAGGTGATCTCATCGCCTTGTTCACCGCTTACCGCATCTGTATCCGGAGATTTTTCATCTATCAACTGAACGAGCTCGTAATAAGAAAGAATCATCGCCTCAGCGCAGATCGGACCGAGCACGTTGCCCAGGCTTCGCATGAGACAATCGTAAACCGGACGGTAAATACCCGATGTCGAATACTGGCACCCTTCGAACGCACCCACTGGATCCAGAGCGCTTTCGTATTCTGTCGTGGGCAGGGGAGTGCCGTCTTCTATCCAGTAATCCCAGCTGATCTGATTAATGTTCGGCGTGGTCGTACAGTTGACAGCCCTATCGAGCGATGGGTGGGGCAGGTCCATGAGATCGCCATTGACATCATAGTGTTTGCTATAATCGTATTCATCGGCCAGTCCCCCAAATGTATGGCCGAATTCATGGGGTGGTACGTCTTCGGCAGTCAGGGTCGAGGTGGCAATATAGCCACCGCTCCCACCGTAGATCTGTGTGTTTATCATAACGAGAATGACATCGTCGACCGGGGCATAGGTGTCGACCACGTTCTGGACGGTTTGGTTGTTGCAGCATGTGAGGCGCTGTATGCCGTTACAATTGTAGTAACAGCCGTAGTAGGTGCCGATGGAGCTGCCATTGCCAATGCCAGTGACATCGGACACTGTCTTAATGAGGTAGATGTTAAAGTAGGGTACGTATTCTTTAAACGGTTCGTACTGAAGCACATTATTGGCCGCTCTTATGAGCTCTTGTTCTTGGGCATCCTGCTCGTCTGCGGTAAAGCCGTCTCCCACGATAACAAAGTCGATTCGATTCTCAGACGGCCCGGTTTCCTGCATCACCACCAGCTCGTGCTGGGCAACTGCCGCGGTTGAGATGAGTCCCAGGGAGATTATCAATAACATGGCATTGAAGATCTTCATGGTCGCACCTCCCCGAGCAGTGTGGCGCTCTCCCGCGATCCATCCCCGCCGACCCTGTAAAACTGAATGGATGCAGTATTTTCAAACAAGGGGACGACAGCCCGAAACACGGGCTCTTTTAATTCAAAAAAGTGGCCTTCGATCTGCCCGTCAGGGCCGTTGGTCTCGGATCGAATCACTGTCTCGAGTCTAAATCCCCGTTCGAATACAACGCGATCCTTAGCGTCCAGCACGCGATAGAACGCAGGCGAGGATGCATACCGATCCCGGCGATTCAACGTGTTGGCTGCCTCCACCGCGCTCAATACCTCGACGCCATCTGTGGTGAGCTTCATGGTGAGCCGCAGAGCCTTATCCGGACGATTGGCGCCGAGATACCCGGGGCCCTGGGAAACAGTGTGGATGCCCCGAACCGCTGTGGATCCCCCCACTTCTGACGCGACCGGTGCCCCATCACACCCGGCAGCAAGTGCAATCAGCCCCACTGCCAGTGACATCGACTGCCATAACGTTTGCATTGTGATGTTCTCCTTGGTTGGCATACATACGCTCCCAAAAATAGTCCTTAAATTCGATATTTTATCCGACTTATCTATCCGCGTCCATGTCCATCTCTAGACAACTAACAGTTCCAGCAGGGGCAGGGAGCGTGGGGCGCATACTTTTTCCCATCCACCAGCACTAGTGGCACAAAATGGCACACATTTATATCATTTTAGCAATTAATCTTATTTAATTTCAGATAGATAATGGCCAGATCGATTTGGCACGAATTGTGCTAAATTGTAAGTGGCACATATGCAAACCCCAACGAGTGGGCAACGGGAGGTGGCGATGAATAGGAGCGCAATGCTGATTTGGTCTGTTTGTCTGGCGCTTGGTTTGATGAAGGGGTGTCACTGCGAGTTCGAAGCAGCGTACAATCCAGAAGAAGGAGATCCAGGTGAAACAGATACCACGGATAACCCAAACACAGACAATAATCTGGAAGGAGAAGAATGCCTTGAGCTCAAGGAGCTTTTAACCACGGAGATCATGCCCGCTGGGATACGCAGCGTGTTTCAGCTGTTTGACTGTAATGGGGATCCGATTCCCAACCTAGCCAACAACGAGCTGCGCATTCTTTTGGATGGGAACGAGGTCATCTCCGAAGGCGACATCGCACCGGTGGTGACCCAAGCGGTCAATGTGGCCCAGTACTCGCTTTTGCTGTTGGACCTCTCCAATTCCATCGTCGATAATGGACACCTCCTGCCCATGATAAAGGCAGCGCGGCAGGCGGTGCATGCGCTCGCGAGCGCTGGCCAGCAGGTGGCGATCTACAAGTTTGCCGGTCCCAAGTACTTTGAAGAGGTTCAGGATTTCACGGGCGATGTGACGTTGTTGGATCAGGCCCTGGATCAGCTGGCATTGAGTCAGGGCTTGGGCACCACAGATCTGTACGGCTCGATTATCAAGGCGGTCGATATTCTCGGCATGACCGGTAGCGCAGATGTGCTCAGCACCCATACCCTCGTGCTCTTTACCGATGGCACTGACGAGGCCATGGTCACCACCAAAGAGGCCGCACAAAACGCGGTCGACAAACCCTTTGTCGACGTTTTCACCGTGGGGTTGGGTGGCGATGTCAACAAGGAGGAGCTCACTGATTTTGGCAAGTCGGGATTCGAGTGGTCAGCAAACGCGCAGAACCTCATCGCTGCATTTGACGCCATTACCAAAAAAATCCAGGCATTATCCCGATCCCAATACCTGGTCGCGGTTTGCAGCCCCAGGGTAGATGGTCAACGCGACATGACCATCCAGGTGCAGCGCGCCTTCACCTGGGGTGAGCTGACCGTTTATTACAATGCAGATGGGTTCGACATCGTGGGGTGCGATGCCAATGCAGTGGCGTTCCCTTGTTACGACAAGGATTGCGGCAAGATCGAGGGTATCCTCTGCGGCGAATGCGCGGGCACGGCCTTTTGCAATGAGGATTACCTGTGCCAAGAGGCGTGCACCGAGGAGGTTCAATGCGGCAATGTGTTTGGTATCGACTGCGGCGATTGCGCCGCGTTCGGTGAGACCTTTGCCTGTGATGATGCCAACACGTGCGTGGATGCCTGCGCCGATGCCCAGTGCGGCACTATCCTGGGCGTGAACTGTGGCGATTGCTCGGCATTCGGCGAGACCTTTGGCTGCGATGAAAACAACACCTGCGTGGACGCCTGCGCCGATGCCCAGTGCGGCACGATCTTGGGGGTGGACTGCGGGGATTGCTCAGCATTTGGCGAGACCTTTGGCTGCGATGAAAACAACGCCTGCGTGGATGCCTGCGCCGATGCCCAGTGCGGCACGATCTTGGGGGTGGACTGCGGGGATTGCTCAGCATTCGGCGAGACCTTTGGCTGCGATGAAAACAACACCTGCGTCGAGGCCTGCGCCCAAGCAGCGTGTGGCATTTCTCTGGGGGTGGACTGCGGTGAGTGTGCGGTTGATTTCGAGTGCAACAACGACAATATGTGCGAGCCCGAGGCTATGGGCGGACTGACCTGGCGGTTTGTACCGGGCGGTGAGGTTACCCTTGGATGCGAAGCAGGTGTAGATGCTGCTTGCGATTTCGACGATGAGAACCGCCGACAGGTCTCCTTGTCTGATTTTTGGATTATGGACAGTGAAGTTACGGTAGAAATGTACACCACATGCGTGGCAGGGGGAGGGTGCAATCACAACCACGTAAACACCACCGAGCTGTGTAACTACGGGTTACCAGGTCGGAGCGATCATCCGATCAATTGCATCGATTGGCAGGGTCTGGAGCAGTTCTGTAAATTCTTGGGTGGTGATCTGCCAACTGAATCCCAGTGGGAGCGGGCCTATCGCGGAAATCACGATGGCGTGCTCGATACCTATTGGGTCTTTCCTTGGGGCAATGCCCCAGCCCCAACCTGCGATAGGGTCGTGATGTATGACGGAGATCTGGGCTGCGGTCAAGGATACACCCAAGAGGTTCGCACCTTGGGCGCCACTAGTTTTGACCTATACAACATGGGCGGCAACGTGGCCGAGTGGGTCCACGACTACTATTCAGAGACGTTTGAGGAGTGCGGGGGCGATCCATGTGTGGATCCCACTGGACCGGAAACCGGAGATCGACGGGTGGTGCGCGGCGGCTCCCTCAGCGATTTGTATGAATCGGCCTTTCGCACGGCCAAGCGGGACAAAAAAGCGCCATCTACACGATCCCCAGAAATCGGCGGTCGGTGTGTTCATTACCCACAACATTTGGGAATGTAAAGGAGGTACCAGATGCGCATTGAGAAAAAACACATGGTTTTGAAAATGATAGCGCTTGTGATCGGGGTTGGTCTAACCGGCTGCGGTGCTGGTGACGACGTCGACATCACCGAAACAGAAACGAATGCGGATACAGATGCGGACACAAGTGCGGATGCAGATGCGGATGCAGACACAGATGCGGACACAGACACGGACACAGACACGGATACGGACACAGACGCCGATACTGACGCCGACTCAGACTCAGACTCAGACTCGGACTCGGACATGGATACGGACTCGGACACAGATGCAGATACGGACACCGATACGGATACGGACACCGATACGGATACGGACACCGATACGGACACAGACACAGACACGGACACAGACACGGAGATGGATACGGATTCGGAAATGGATACGGATACAGAGACTGAGACTGAGACTGAGACTGACACCGAGGAGTGGGAATGCGATCCTACAGAACAGCACACCTATTACCTATCGGCTGATGACTCAAATTCCATGGCCTCACCGGTCATTGCTCGGTGGCAGATTACAAAGGGATCTTGGGTGACGACTAAGATTCGGACCTATGAATTTCTGAACTACTATTCCTTTAACTACAGTGCAGCTGACGCGGGCCGCATCAATGTGGTCCCGGACATGCGCGTGGCCAATGAAGGTGAAGACGGTCAGTTCACCCTGCAGATCGGCGCCCGATCCGAGAACGTGTCCAATGCCCAGCGCCGACCCATGAACATTACCTTCTCCCTGGACATTTCGGGCTCCATGCAGGGGTCTCCCATCGAGCGGCTGAAGCAGGTCTGTCGGGCCATTGCTTCGAACCTCAAAGACGGAGACGTTGTCTCCATGGTCACGTGGAACACCACCCCGGTGGTCATACTCGACTCCCTGGCAGTGAGCGGGCCGAACGATGCGACCCTGCTAGAAAAAATCAACGCCATCTCAGCCGGTGGATCCACCAATCTGCACGAGGGGTTGCGCAAGGCCTATGAGTTGGCCCAGGCCAACCACCAGAACACGCGCCTCAATCGGGTCATCCTGATCAGCGATGGCGCCGTGAATGTGGGGGTGACGAGCCTGGATATCATCGCCGAAGCGGCCAAGGATTCAGAGGACGAAGAAGGCATCTACCTGGCCGGCGTGGGCACGGGTGACGGGTATAACGATACGCTGATGGACAAGGTCACCGACGCGGGCAAAGGCGCCTACGTCTTTATCGACAGTATTGAAGAGGCAGACTTGATGTTCGGAAACCCGGATCGCTTTGTCTCTAACCTGGACATAGCCGCTCGGGATGTGCGGGTGAGTCTCACGTTACCGGTGGGCTGGTTCATCTCCGAGTTTCACGGGGAGGAATCATCTGAAGGGGATCCTTCAGAGGTGGATCCCCAGCACCTGGCTCCCAATGACCAGATGATCTTCCACCAGATCCTCAACACCTGCGATCAGGCGGCCCAGGATACAGACGAGATCGAGGTGATTGCCGAGTTCAAGGATCCGATCACCAAGCAGCCAAAGACAGACAGCACGACGACCACCGTGGGAGCGCTGCTGGGTGCCGCTGGCATCGCGCTCACAAAAGGGGATGCGATCGTCTCCTATGCCCTGACCTTGGAAGCAATCCAGAAGCTCATGCACGTGTCCTCCAATTATCCCCAAATTCGGGCCTTAATCGACACCTGCAGCACACAGGTCCAAAATGCCCATACAGCCCTAGGCAACGACCCAGAGCTAGGCGAGGTCATCTCCTTACTCGACACCTACCGCACCCAGTTCGAATAGGACAGCCCCTGCTGCTTCAGTTCGAATATAAAAAACAATAACCCCAATAATCCCCCACAATACACTCCCGCGTGGATGCGTAAGTAGTAGGTTCATCCTGGAAAAATGACACCTCGGTGCCTGCAACCCTAGGAGCACATGTCGTCTTTCTTACTGTACACTTCCCGATCCAATTCGACGATGACCCCATCGGTGTTTATATGCAGTAGAACTCTATCAGATTGCAGGGGTGTGCAAAGACTGACAAGCTCAATTGCGATCACTTCGAATCCGTTTGCTACTTGCCGAATTCCACCGGCTTCTACATGGCCAGCTCGCCAGAAGTAACAGTTGGCACGCACGAACAGAAGCGCATCTTCTGCAGTGTCGATGGCACCCAAAAAATCAGCGACACCAGCTACCGAGTCAATTGTTTCATTGACGAGGCTCGATTGAACAGCCAAATAGTACCACTGATCTGCCGGATGATCGAAGATGCAAAATCCGCCTTGCGGCAACGTGCTCTCGAATGCTTTCAGGCATTGGTCTACGTCCTCAGCCGCCTGGCACAATGTGCCGTGCTGATTGACGACGGAGTATTCATGGCTCTCGTCGTAGGCAAACTCGGTGCGCAGCTCAAAATATTCGACCTCAGCGCTAGGCGATATGTTTGTAAAATCCATGTTCTCTATTTCGACGAGGGGCATGAACGTGGTCAGATCCAAATCGTCGACGAAACTGTGTGAGTCGCGGTCGTTGCAAGCCGCGATTGAGCATAGGACAACCATCATAAGTTCATTCCAATATACGTTCTTTAACATTTTGACTCCTCCAAATCAGTTATTCAGCCGCGGTGAATATTATGCAAAGTATGTGCCGACGCATTATCTTAGGAAGAGAAGGGAAACCCGGGTAGCTAAGAACCTATCTCAGTAGGCCGGACCGAGCATGGTGATTGAGACACGAGCAGTGCAAGGCAGGACGACAAGTCTTGCTGGTGGCAAGGCGCGGAGGAGTAACGCAGCAATGCGAAGTGGATCGGGCGCCATACGAC
>JASJCT010000074.1 GCA_030065855.1 Myxococcota bacterium | reverse complement strand
AAAGTGATTCGCGCCGGCAAAGATACTTTTTTTCAGCTCTATGAGGCACTTATTAATAACACCCATCAGAATTGTCCTTTTCCTCGTGAATCTGGGGATTAGGCCGATTGACATTTCGAGTCCAAAAGCGCTCAGCCGGGTGATCCAGGCGGTGGTGACTTTGTGGTTCAAGAGTGGGGCTGGTTGTGCTACGTACGCCGAAACAAGGAGCTTGGTGAATGAGTGAAAACGACCAAGTAGCCGATCCAAACGGAGATACCGGCGCCAAGCTGGCGCGGGAGCTGGGCCTCGGGGCTGCGCTGTCGATCGGCATCGGCACGATGATCTGCGCGGGCATCTTTGTTTTGCCGGGGATCGCCGCGGCCAAGGCCGGACCAATCGTGGTGTTTGCTTTTGGACTCTGCGGCCTGGTGGCGGTGCTCATCGCGCTGTGCATGTCCGAGTTATCCACGGGCATGCCCCAGGCCGGCGGCGGCTACCTGTTCATTGTCCGGGCCTTTGGCCCGATGCTCGGCTCGGTGATGGGCTGGTGCCTATGGCTGAGCCTGATCTTTGCCTCGGCCTTTTATATGATCGGGTTTGGTTACTATATCTCAGATGTCCTGCCCATCTCCCACGTCTGGCTGGCCCTGTTCATGACCGCCCTGCTCACCGGTCTCAACTTCATCGGCGCCAAAGAGGCCGGGGGCACGCAGAACGTCATCGTGGCCGGGCTGCTCATCGCCCTGGTCGTATTTTTTGTGCGCGCGATCTTCGAAGTCGATATGGACAAGGTCACCCCCTGGATCCCTCCGGAGATCGGTATCCAGGGATTTTTAGTGGTCACCCCGGTGTTGTTTGTCACCTTTATGGGATTTGCCGAGATCGCCGCTGTTTCAGAGGAGATCAAGAATCCGGACCGCAACCTGCCCCTGGCCGTGGTCGGTTCCGTGGTCATCGTGACCGTGGTGTATTGCGCCGTGGAATTCTGCGTTGTCGGATTGCTCGAGTACAACGACCCGGCCATGGCCGAAGAGACGGTCCTGATGGAACTGGCCCGCCAGCTGATGGGCAAGACCGGGTACACCATCATCCTGCTCGGCGGCATCCTGGCCACGGTCTCGTCGGCCAACGCCAGCATCATGGCCGCCTCCCGCATCAGCTTTGCCATGGGCCGGGACCGGCTGATGCCCGACTGGTTCAATCAGATCCACGGCCGGTTCAGAACCCCGTACCGCTCGATCTTCGTGACCGGCGGATTGACCATGGTCCTGCTGGTGGTCCTGGGCACCCATCTGGAGCTTATCGCCGAGGTCGGCGCGTTCTTGAGTCTCCTGCTCTACGCCTTTATCTCCTTGGCCTGCATGGTGATGCGCCACGTCAAATTGGAGTGGTACAAACCGAGTTTTAAAACGCCGCTCTACCCGGTGGTGCCGATCATCGGCCTTCTAGGGTGCGTTTTTGTGATGAGCCTGACCAGCCGGCCGACGATCATGATCGGCATGGGTATCGTCGCGGGGGCGCTGATTTGGTATGTCCTCTTTTTGCGCAAGCGCACCACGCTTACCGGTGCATCGAATATCCTGTTCAAGCAAAAAGTGATCATGTCTCTGGCAGCCAAAGCCGAAGAGTACGTAGCAGCTCGTAAAGACGCCTTTCCGGTCATCCTGGTGCCTCTGGCCAATCCAGAGACGCAGGGGTCGTTGCTCAAGGTGGGCACTGCTCTGGCCAAGGCAAGCAAGGCCCGTCTACACCTGGCCCACGTGGTCAGCGTTCCCGTGCAGACCCCCCTGGAGGCGGGCCGGATAGCATTTGAACAGACCCGCCGGGAACAGGAAACCCTGCTCGACGTGGCGACCCGGCAGGCCAGCAAACAGGGGATCCGCGCCCGGGCCAACACCCTGGTGGCCCACGACGTGCCGTCAGCCCTGCTCAACGTGGCAGATCTGGAGCAGCCAGAGCTCATTTTACTGGGCTGGCGCGGCGAGGTGCGGGGCGCCAATGTCACCGGGGTGGTCAAAGCAGCGGACCGCAACGTCCTGGTGCTCAAGGACAATGGGTTGAACAAGGTGCGCCGCATACTGGTCCTGGTAGGCCGCGGTCCCCATACAAAGCTGGGGCTCAAGGTGGCCCAGCAGCTATCTGAACAGTGGGGCGCAGCGATCACGGCGATGACAGTGCAGGTCGGCCAGGGATACGCCGAAGCCAAGTCAGAGTTCGATCAAGAAAGCCTGCAGCTCTTTCAAGGCTTTGCCGAGGAATTTGTGCGCGACACCTTGAAGGACACTGGGGTTGCCGCCGATGTCTCCGTGGTCATCGCTACGGACGTGGGTCAGGCGATAGTGGACGCTGCGGATGAACACGATCTCATCATCATCGGCGCATCAGAAGAGTGGGCCGTAAAGCAGTGGCTGTTCGGCTCCCTGCCCGACAAAGTGGCCAACAACGCAGCCGGCTCAGTGCTGATGGTCCGCTCGGGAAACTGATTATTGAGGCGGCTGTTTCTTGTGCTGGTCGAACCACACCAGAATCGAGAGCACCTTGGCCACCTGATAGGCGACTGGGGACGGAGGCTATCTTTTTCTTAATGATAACAATATGATGTGAATCTCTATGCCGCTCTCATAAACGGCTCTGTCCCCCGAGAATCTTATACGGTTGTGAAGTCAAATAACTTATACTGCATTTAAATCTGAGAACGAGCACTGGCGCGACCTGACTTGTGGATTGGTCTACAAGGGCTCAAAGATTAAGCAGAAGCCTAAGCAGGAACAAAGGCGAAAAAAGTATAATAATTTCGAACTATTGAATACCCTCCGTCCCCGGTTCCTCCAGTTCTGTGATTAAGGAAACATGAACATAATGACCAAATAGTGATGCAGGCCTTCATGACTCACAGTGTGCCAGTTTGGTATTTTACTCTGGAATTATTATCTCCGACAACTAATAACTATTGCAATTTCAGAGGGTTGCTCACTGGCATTTTTATTGCAGATGGCTAGTTTTCAGGAGGAACCTGCTCATGCATAAAAACTACTTCGAGTTAATTGTTTTGCTGATTGGAAGTGTCGTCAGTTTTGGAAATTGGGGATGCGACCAACATGGAGCCCCGGAACACTCTACAGAAGGTGGGCCAGATACATCGGTTTTTGAATTGGAGGGCCACATTATCGTTCCAAGTCCTGGGGATGCAATGAATATTGATGTGGTGCTCATGTGCAATATGTGGAGCTGCGAAATGCAAGAATGGGGTGAACAGAAACTCACTGAGTTTCGTGCAGAAAAGGAAGAAAGTATTCCTTGTGACTTTGGAACTCCAGCGGGTGAATACCAGGGGTATGGCACTGCAATGGCTATGGGTTTTTACACTGAGCTTGTTCGCTGTGAAAACGGACAAGTGATTTTGGACTTGGATGAGATTTCAGCAATCGATAGAACTCATGCCATTGCAGGCACTGTCATCTTAACTCAGGACGGTTACCCCGATACATATGGGTCATTTTATGAAATTGAAGTAAGCGGTCCAGAAGGGGTGCACTTTGTCGTCTCAACTGACAATCAGGGAAGATTCGGATTAATGGATCTGCCCCTGGGATCGTATGAATTGACAGTTATTTGGACAGCTCCTTGGGCACCCAATGATGAATTTATAGAGTTCATCTTTGAGTTAGAAAATACCGTTGGTCTAGATTATTCCGATCTTATATTCCGAGATCCATTACAGCTAGACTGATCTGGCATGCCCTCGAGATATCCATCTTCCTCGAACATCACTTTCAGCCCGTCAGGGGAGAATATGTGGTGTCGAGTAGGCGCCCCTCACTTGGCCAGTTAACTTGGCCGTTGAGGGAGGACCAATACATGTTTACCCCTCGACCATCTCCATGAAGGTCTCAATTTGGGCGGTGGTCTGTTGCTCGGAAAAGGCGCGGACGTCGTTGTGATCGGCTTCTAACAACAGGGCGGGAACACCACACTCCGACGCCAAGTGGCGGCGCTGGTCGATCTGGCCGATCGAGTAAGGCTTGCACGAGCGGTTGTTGTGCAGGATCACACCGTCCAAGTGGTAGTCGTCGATCATCTGAATCATCGTGTTCAGCTTGTGGCGCGCGCTGCGGTTGAGGATGACGTGAAGGTAGAGCTTGGCCGCGGAGTTGATAATGTCGTCCGCGTTCACCATCGGGGCCAGCTCAGCCCACGCGTTGGTGTAGGTCGAGGCGACCACGGCATAACCGCGCGCAGCAAGCATCTCCGCCAGCGGTCGCACGTGGTACCAGATGGGTAGGTTGTCCCAGAGCAGGCGTTTCCGCTCGTCAATGACCGATCCGACGTCGCCTTTGACGCGCTGTTTGACCTCATTAAGCAGGCGCTGATAAAAATCCACGGCCACTTGTTCCCCGCGCATGTCGACCACCGGGGCCATGAAGAAAAATTGGTCAAAGGCCGATATCGGGGCTGGCCGGTGCTTGGCGCATTCGAGGATTTCAGCCCACAGCGTGGCTGCATCTCGCGAGGCCATGACGGTCTTGCGCATGGTTCTTTCGCTTAACGTGCGACCGGCCACCCTTTCGGCGGTCTCCACGAGATACTCTAGCTGTCGCGCCACATACGCGACTGCATGGTCGGTGACCTGGTCGTAGATGAACGGTGTATCGATGATGACGAGTGGCACTTTAAAGTGATGGGCGAGTACCTGGTACCAGTAGAGGACGGTCTGGCAGATATTGGTGCAGCAAAGGAGCAGATCCGGACGGGGCAGGTTTCCCACGGGTGTCTTCCCGGTGATCACCGAGCCGATGTCGCCCCGCGCATAGGAGCACAGATCCCGGCTGTACCCCTGCTGCTCAGCAGCCTCGCTCAGTTCAGTGACCATGCGGCGAACACCGCAGACCGCGGCGTGGTTTTCAGGGTAGAGGGTGAAGTAGCCCAGGGCCTTGAGCACTTCCACAGGTGCGCCCGAGGTGACCCAGGCCACCTTTTTGTGGGTGTCTGCGTAGCGGCCGTGCAGGTAGTGGGTGGAGATTAGCTCCTTGAGGTGGGGCACGGATTCGAGCAGTGACAGGGTGGGGTGGGGCGACGTGACCTGCCGCCTGCGCATTTTGCGTTCCGACCGCAGTCGCTCGAATCGCAGCACGGCCTTGCCGAGGACATCGGTCTTGAAATGAAAGGAAGCCGCACTCTTTAAACTCATGACAACATCTCCAAGAACGCCTCAAGGCGCGTCACCATCTGGCCGGGTAGGGCATCACCGATATCCTGTTCCACGCGGTAGGATGGAATGCCTGCTGCCTCGAGCCCTTTTTTGAGGGCAGGCAGGTAAAACTGCTCGGGCTCGCAGAATTTTGCATGGTAAAAAATAACACCCGCTGCGCCGCTCTCTTGGACAAGACCCAGCAAGTGTGCCAGTCGATCGTCAAAAGAGCAGCCCCGGGTAGCATCAGGCGGCCCGTTCACCACCGACTCGGCCATTCGAGTCAGGGGATCTGCGTGCCTGCCAGGTGGGGGATACAGGCGGCGGCCCGTGCTCAGAAAATCGTCTGCCACTACGACCGCGCCCATGTCTTCTAAGACATCGAGCAGGTCCATGGGTTCTGGTACAACACCGGACAGCACTATCTTCAATCCCTGTTTTTCCCTGTCTTCGACCGCGGCCAGCGCCTGGTTGGCGAGCGAGGTGAACTGCTCTGCTGGCAGGTATTCCCGGGAGCGTACGAGTTCATAGAACGCCCGGTTGGTGCAGGGCAGGTAAAGGCGGCGCTTCATCAATTGATCGGCCGCTGCGGTGGCGCGCGCTTCTGTTTCGATGGCCTCGATCAGAGCCTCATGGGTCGGCGCCTTGTTGGACATTCCCTGGAGCTCAGCTGCAACTGTGCTGAGTTCTTCTGCGAAAAATGCGATGTCTGCGTCGCGCTTTTCCCGCGGTAGATACAGCGTGAAGCACGGTTTGTCGCGTGGGATAAAATCTCTTATCAGGCTGCCCAGCCCTTGAAGCGTATCGCAGCAGTGGGGCACCACGAACATGTCCGCCACATCGAGCCCACCGCCCATGAGATAGGACAGCCCGAGCCTCGCGATAGAGCAGGTGTACGCCTGAAGGTGGCTGTCGCCAAGGGTCTTGTCTGCAATGGGCGGTCCCCAGACCTCGACGGGTAAGATCCCGTGTGCCCTAAAAAGCGCCCTGGGATAGTGAATGGGAAACACCGCAGCCACAAGGCCGCTGTTCTCCCGGTGGGCCGCGATAGTGTGCATACGTCCGGGTATTTTGATATTAAGTGTCATATATGTACCCTTAAAAGGCCTCCCCCTTTGGCAAAGGGGGCTGGGGGGATTTCGTCAATATTCCCGTGGCGTTTGAAAATCCCCCTAACCCCCTTTTTCAAGGGGGAATTAGCTATCTTAAATCGATACATTAATGCTCCCCAGCATACTTGCCTGCGGCTTTGAGCTTGCCGATCTCTTCTTCTTCCAGCACCTTGTAGGCGATCTTGCCGACCAGGGTCTGGGGCAGGGCGTCCCGGAACTCTATCTCCCTGGGGCAACTCCATTTGATCAGGTCTTTTCGGCAGTGGGCGATGAGCGCTTCAGCCAGGTCTGTGCCAGCTGCTGATTTATCCCTGAGCACCACAAATCCCTTGACCCGCTCGACTTGGTCCTTATCTGGCACGCCGATCACACACGCCGCTTCGACGAGTGGATGCTTGGTGAGCTGATCCTCGACCTGGGCCGGGTAGACGTTCATACCCGATGACTTGATCATCCGCTTTTCTCGTAGCTTAAAATAAAAAAAGCCGTTTTCATCCATGGACCCAATGTCGCCGGTGTGGAGCCATCGCTTGCCGTCCGCGTGCACCTTTATCGTCGCGTTTGTCTCTTCGGGTTCATCAAGGTACCCCAACATCACAGCCGGCCCCTCGACGCAGATTTCCCCTTCTGTTCTGACCGGCGCCTCTTCGAGCGTCCCCTGCACCACTATCTTGGCCTGCATGTCTGGGAACGGGACACCCACGCTCCCCTCGCGGTAATCGTTCAAGGGGGTGGCCATGATCGCGGTCACTGCTTCGGTAAGGCCGTACCCCTCGAGCAGTTTGACGTTGCCGCCGCATTTCTGGACGATCGCCTCGAATTCCTCTTTGACAACCCTAGGCAGGGTATCTGCGCCGGAAAAGGTGGCTCTTAAGCAGCTCAAATCGGACTTTTGAAAATTCGGGTTCTTGCTGAGCGCAGCGTAGAGGGTCGGCGGACCGATGAGGTAGTTGGGGCGCTTCTTTTTGATCAACTTGGCAATCTGATCAGGATCGAACATGGGCACCATGATGCATGTGCCCCCGGCCATGAACATGGTGTTGACGCACACGCCGAGCCCAAACCCGTGAAAGATGGGCAGCACGGCCAACATCTTGGGATAGTTCATATCTAAGCCAGCCCAGTTGGCAACCATTAACCCCTCGGAAATAAAATTGTAGTTGGATAGCATGATCCCCTTGGGCTTGCCCGTGGTGCCCCCGCTGTAGAGGACAACAGCCAGGTCGTCGGTGTGGACCGCTGCCTTGGCTGCTGTTGGATGATCGGTCCTGAGCAAGGTGTTGAGCAGCTTAACTTCATTGTTCTCTCGCACTGTGGGGTTCTTGCGGCCGGCCTTGAGCCAATAAAGCGCCTTTAGATGGCCAGGAAGGAAGTGCTGCATCTTTGCGATGACCAGTGTTTTAAGGCAGTTGGATTCGCGCATCACCGATTGGAATTTTTCAAAAAACATATCCAGGGTGAGCGCCATTTTGCTCTGGCTCTTTTCGACGTAAAACGCCACTTCGCTCTCTGTCGACAGGGGGTGGATCATGCTCGATACCGCACCGAGCTTGTTGGCCGCGTAAAAGGCAATGACCCCTGGCGGCGATGTGGGCATGGCAATGGTAATCCTATCGCCCTTGGCGAGACCGAGGGCCGCGAATCCATCGGCGTATTTGTCTATTTGCGCTGCAAACTCCCGGTACGTGGCAGTCGTCCCCATGAAGTCGTACGCGATATCGTCAGGTCGCTCCTTTGCGGTGAGCATCACGGCCTCATACATACTCATCTTGGGGTAGTCGATGGTCGCAGGCACATCGCCATAAAATTTTAACCAGGGCTTTTTCTCATGCATCGCAAGACCTCTTTATGGTGAATACAAGATAAAATGTTTTCACCGAAGGGTGTAAATATATCAAATGTTATATTTTAAAGCAACGCAAAATTGCAAACTATTGTATTAGAGGATGAATGTCGACTTTTTTGCCGCATCCCGTTATTTATCAAACAGTTTGGGGAAGTAAACGATTTGGGGGGATAGAATACCTATCGGCTGCTTTTTGCTATTTCAAGTAGTTCAGCTGCAGTGGGAATATCGGCCATGCCAGTGCCATAGTGAACATATCGAATCACCATGGACTGATCGATTACAAAGATCGCGGGCATCAATCCCAGTTTGGAACGTTGGTAATAGCTCGCACCAATGGTCGCTTCGGGATCTGGCACGCAGTAAAACGGAATTTCATTTTCACTGCAGTATTCCATTACGTCTTCAACATCATCTTTTGTCACCGCAACGACCGCGGTATTGGCCTCGACAAAGGCCGCGTGATTGTCTCGCATCTCGTCCAGATGCCCACGGCAGAAAGGTCAGAAAAATCCCCTGAGGAGCGTTAGCACCACCGGGCCCTTTTTTGTGAGCGCTGTCAGTGAGACTGCTGTGCCATCGTGGGATTTGAACTCAAATGCCGGTGCTTGCTCGCCTGTTTTGAGATAGGCCCCCTGATATTGATTGCTGCCACACCCTACACACAAAAGTATCATGGCCATGCCCGCCAGTGCTGTTTTTTTTCCCATGGGTTGCTCCTTTTAAGTTGGGCCACGCCCTCAAGTAGGCTTAAAGGTGGTTCCCCCTCATGTCAATTGGAGCGCCGGCTAGCACCCTAGCCCAGCCCTTACCCGATTGACCAGAGCAGGGCACCGGGCTAATCTGCCCCCTCAGGATGGGCCACGTTAGCGTGTGTGCCAGTCCTGGAGGAATTTTAACATGTTCACCGTTGTCGTCACCGAGAAGGGGGGAGCCAAGCAAGACCTGGCCTTTGACGAAGATAAAATCACCATCGGCCGCGTGCAGGGAAACGACGTGGTATTGCCCCGGGGCAATGTCTCCAAACGCCATGCCGAGATCGCCTATCGGAACAATCAATTCTTCATTACAGACTTGGACAGCACCAATGGCACGTACGTCAACGGCCGCCGCATCACTGGTGCGACGCCGGTCTTCTTAAACGACAAAATCTACACTGGGGACTATATTCTCAGCGTAGAGGGGCACAAGGCACTCGAACCGGGTGACACTGCCGTGGATGCACCACAGCTGCCCAAACCCACGCTCCCGCCAGTGCAGCCACCGACACCCTCGCCTCCGCCTGCACCGCCCCATAGCAGCGTCGACCCTGCCACGAAATCAAAGCGCGATCGGCCCAGCGCGGTGCGGCGTCCGATTTCACGTCCATCCCCTTCTCCGCCCGACGTTCCCACGACACTGACCAAAAGCACGGATATGCCCAAGGCAACACCTGACGCGTCAGCCCTCATTGATGAGATCCTCGACCGCGTCTCCCGCCAGATCAAGCGGATCGACAGGACCAGCGTTCCGGTGAAGGTCGATGCTGGTGTTGCCGGGCAAGCCCGCATTATCATTAGTGAAACCGTAGATGACGTCGCATCGAGGGGCAAAGTGCCGCCTGACACAGATATCGCTATCCTCAAGGGAAAGGTCTTTCGCACGGTGGTCGATCTCGGGCCACTGTCAGCTTGGTTGGATGATCCCGACGTCAACCGGGTCCTAGCAACGCGATCGGACATGGTTTTTTTGCACAAGGGCACAGCGTGGCAGCGAGCCCCTAGCGCCTTTGTCAGTCCAGGGGATATGGCCCAGGCTTTGCGCTGCCTGGCAGCTGGACGCGAGGCACTGAGCGGGGGCATGCCCGGTGTATCCCAATTTCGAACCGAAGAGGGGTATGTTGCCTTTGTCGCCCTGCCACCGGGCGCCATTGGGAGCCCGTCCCTAACCCTTGATAAGAAAGCCGCACATCATCCCCAAAAAACAGTGGACACAGCCTTTGCAACGCCAGCGCGCGCCCTGGTCGAGGAAGCTGTCGCGGCAACAGCCAACATTGGTATCGTTGGCCCATCCCATCTGATGCGCCTTTCAGTGCTCGAATCGGTGATCGCCCTGTTGCCCACCGATGCCTTCGTCGCGACCCTAGAAAGCCTGCCGCTGATCAGATCGACCGCACCGGGGCGACTCAGGTTGCGCGTTCGGTCCCAGGGAGACCGGCCGTCAGATCCCCACGGACTGGAGGTCCTCATCCCCCACGCAGTGGCGCTCGATCCCACCTGGTTGACAGTTGAAGGCACCCGGGCCTGCGATCTACCGCACGTGCTGGCAGCCGGGGCGAACCGGATCGGTTTGGCAGCAGAGCTTCCATTGGGTGCCACCGGGCCCCTGGATCGGGAGCTCGCCGCATACCTGGTCTCGGCCGGCGTGCCGGTACCGGTTCAGGAGGCAGCTCTGTTAATGGAGGCCGCGTTTGATATTTTCATCGTTGCAGAAAGGGCCCCGGACGGATCGGCTCGCGTCGACCGCATCTTAGCTGCAGGTGTCTCGGACAGTGGCTCTTGGACACCGCGCATGCTGTACGAAAGAAAACAGGATTGATATAAGCACGGCAGTACTGCGCGGTTTGGCAGATGAGTTTCCTTGACTTGATGACGTGGGGGCAGCAAAATACAAAACGGTTATCCAATTAGGCGATCAGTCTTGGTAAAAAAATATCTACCAATGACGCCGGAGGGCTATTTTTAACATGTCTCGGCTTGCGTTACGCTTTATTTCAGGAAAATATAAAGGAGGGGAGTACGCTCTTTCAGAAACAGAAAAGATACTGATAGGACGCAGCTCTGAAATCGACCTCGTCCTCATGGAGGACATGGTATCGCGCAAACACGCGCGCCTTTGGATTGAGGAAGGGAAACTTCATCTTGAGGATCTGGGCAGCACGAACGGCACCTTTGTAAATGGCGAAAAGGTGTCAAAAACTGTCGTGGACCAGGGAGATCGCATTCTGATTGGAACATCTATTATGAAAGTTGTCGAGAGCAATACACACCCCAGACAGACCGAGGCGGGTCCAGTACCGACACCCCATCAGCCAGAGACCAGCGTATCAAAGACCACAATGCACGCCAGCCGGTCGATGACCGGAACGATTCGCGAAATTCCCCTGCCGGATTTGATTCAGCTCTTGAGCACCAGTAAAAAGACCGGCACGTTGATCATCAACAAATACGATTTGGTGGCCAAGATTCATTTTAACGGCGGTCGCATTATCTATGCATCGGTCGACGATTCCCCAGGGCTCAATCCCCTAAAGGCGATGTTCCGCATCCTATCCTGGGACGACGGTACATTCGAGCTGTGTGGTCCAGAGCCGCGCAACTTTCCAGAGACCATCGATATGCCCACCGAGCATATCCTGATGGACGGACTGACCCAGCTCGACGAGCTCCGCAATATGGAAAATAAGCTGCCGCCGCTGGATTCGGAGCTGGTTGTGGTAACGCCCCTGCTCTCTCGCCTCGCAGACCTGAACGCCAATGAGCTGGATGTGTTCCAATTGGTGCACAACTACGGGACCATGCGCGAAGTTTTGGACCGATCGCCTGTCACCAATACCGAGGCTGCCGACATCGTGGTGGACCTTATCTCGAGGGATTACATCACCCGGGTGTGATCTATGGCTTCAAAAAGACCCGAACCTTGCGGTCGATATCAATACCCCTGAGGGTTGCTGTTGCCCTGTAAGCCAGTATCTCCACACCTGCCTTCGACACGTCGCTGAGGGTCTCTGCATAGACCGGATCGATGTGGGCGGCCGGTCCCATGGAGGTACAGTCGCCCCGATTGACGAGGAAGCATATAACGCCCCGATGGCCCGCGCGAACCATCTCCAACAGGGCGAGCAGGTGCTTGGTGCCCCGCGCTGTTACCGCATCTGGAAAGAGGGCCCTGTTTTGCTCTTTGTAGGTGACGTTTTTCACCTCGACATAGCAGCGCTCGTCCCTGTTTTCGAGCAGGATGTCGATCCTCGAATTGCCCGCATAGGACACCTCGGTTCGCAATGTCTCAAAACCTTTTAAGGAGGGGATGCGCTGTTGCTCAATCGCTTCCTTGACAATGTGATTGGGCCTGGCCGTATTGACCCCGACCCAACAGCCGCCCGGCACTTGAACCAGCTCCAAGGTCCATTTCAGCTTTCGCGTGGGACGCGGGTGATAGGAGAGTGCCACTGGGCTGCCCGGGTCTGACGTGGTTTTCAAGGACCCGGTGTTGGGAACGTGGGCTGTGACCACGGTACCGTCTGCAAGGGCCACGTCGGCTAAGAATCGCTTGTATCGCCGGATGAGGGTGCCAGTGGTCAATTCGGTTTCAAATCGCATAAAAGTCCTGTCAAAATCCCCCCAGCCCCCTTTTTCAAGGGGGAGCATTCAAAAGTCCCCTTTGAAAAAGGGGATTTAGGGGATTTCGTCCCAAAGGGCAATACATCAGATATTCCTTTTTGCGACACCTGCGAAGGCGGGAATCCATAATTGGGGCGGCAGCGGTTGAAAATGCCGCGATGAGGAAATATAACCAGGACCAATGAAGAGCGGAGACATGGCCATGCGAATCAAGGGCGGTCGGGTCATCGATCCATCGCGCCACCTCGATCAAGTGGGGGATGTGTTCGTTTCCAACGGGATCATCGTGTCCGAGCTACATCCGAACCAACCCACCGAGGTCATCGATGCGACCGGACATTGGGTCGTTCCGGGCCTGATCGATGCCCATGTCCACTTGCGAGAGCCTGGAGGAGAGCACAAGGAGACCATTGAAACGGGATTGCGCGCAGCAGCCAGAGGGGGATTTACCGCTGTCCTGCCCATGCCCAACACTAATCCGCCCAATGACAACCCGACCGTCACCCGCATGATGATCGACCGGGCCAAGGATCTCGGTGGCACGCGGTGCTATCCCGTGGCCGCGGTCACCAAGGGTCGCCAGGGGGACCGCCTGTCACCGATGGCCGACCTCATTCGCGCCGGTGCCGTGGCATTTTCAGATGACGGCAGCGCGGTTGCGGACGATACTGTCATGCGCTCGGCCCTTGAGATGTGTCAGGACCTCGGTGTGCCCCTGGCCCAGCATGCCGAAGACCCGGTACTTTCCAGCGGCGGGGTGATCCACGACGGCGACGTTTCACAGCAGCTGGGACTCCCTGGATGGCCTGCTGCGGCAGAGACATCCATTGTCGCCAGGGATATTGCCCTGGCAGAACAAACCGGCGCACACCTCCACATCTCCCACATCTCCACTGCCCAAGCGATCGACCTGGTTCGCCGGTCAAAGGCAGCGGGCTTAGCAGTGACCGCCGAGGTTACCCCGCATCACCTCCACCTCACAGACGAGACTGCTGTCACAGTGGGCACCTTGGCCAAGGTCAACCCACCCCTTAGAACGGCCGAGGACAGGGCAGCCTGCCAGGCTGGGCTCACCGATGGGACGATAGATATGGTCGCGACCGACCACGCCCCCCATACAGCTGCGGACAAGGGAAGCGATTTTCAACAGGCGGCGTTTGGCATGGTGGGGCTCGAGATTTCTTTGCCGTTGCTGCTTATTTTGGTGCATCGCGGCGTGCTGTCGCCCCTGCAGTTGATCCATGCCATGAGCACGGCACCGGCTCGGGTGTTTTCCCTGCCAGGGGGGACGCTGGCCCATGGCGCGCCTGCAGATATCACCCTCATACACCCTGGATTGCCGTTTACCATTGCCCCAGAAACATTTGAATCAAAGGGGAGAAATACGCCATTTGGCGGGTGGCAGGTGCCGGGCCGAGCCGTCCATACGATCGTGGCTGGCAGGACCGCGTACCTGCTTGCAGCGTAACAGATACGGCAATCCCCGGTCGCAGCCATGCGGTGCTTGCGGTGAGAATAGGTCGACGTCAGGGGGATGCCAGGGGGATAATAAATGAAGTTCATATTGAAATTTCAACTAGATACGAGAGATTGACTTTGCATCGTGCGCATGAGATATTTCCAGTCAGAAACGAATAGTAAGGGCCAAGAGTGCAACAGATGAAGGGTCCGATGGTATTATTTTTATCTCTACAGTAATGCAGCGATGACTTAGGGATGAGGATTATTTAGGTATTTGGGAAATCGTTAGATATTTCGGAGTCCAACCGTGAAAAAACCGATTCCGTTTGGAAAGTATTATTTGCTAGATCGCATCAGTGTCGGGGGGATGGCTGAGGTTTTTAAGGCCAAGGCATTTGGCGTGGAGGGGTTTGAACGCCTTATCGCAGTAAAGCGAATCCTTCCGAGTATTGCCGAAGATGAAGAATTCATCACCATGTTCATCGACGAGGCCAAGATTGCAGTACAGCTGCAACACGCGAATATCGCTCAGATATTCGACCTCGGCAAGGTCGGTGATGCTTATTTTATAGCGCTCGAATACGTTTCGGGAAAAGACCTGCGAACCATTTTCGAGCAATTGCGTAAGCAAGGGGAGCCGATCCCCATTCCCATGGCAGCCTACATCACGATGAAGGTCTGCGAAGGGCTCGATTACGCCCACAACAAAAAGGACGCGGCAGGACGCGAGCTCAATTTAGTCCACCGGGATGTGTCGCCGCAGAACATCTTGGTCTCCTATGACGGCGAGATCAAAATTATCGACTTTGGCATCGCCAAGGCAGCTGGGAAGGCCGGAAAAACCCAAGCCGGGATCCTCAAGGGGAAATTCGGTTACATGTCACCAGAGCAGGTTCGCGGCCTGCCCCTAGATCGCCGATCTGATATTTTTTCGGTGGGTATTTGCCTTTGGGAAATCGTTACCGGGGAGCGTCTGTTTGTTGGCGAAAGCGACTTTTCCACATTGGAAAAAGTCCGCAATGTGGAAATTGCGCCGCCCTCTACATTTAATGAACGTATCCCTGAAGAGTTAGAGAAGATCATCTTAAAAGCGCTGAGCAGAGAGATCGAGGACCGGTATCAAAGCGCGATGGATTTTCACGACGATTTACAGAGCTGGATGTATACGTCTGGAAATTTCTTTGCCCGCAAGGACCTGGGCGCGTTCATGCACGAGACCTATCGCGCGGAAATGGACGAAGAGGCCTCTGATATTGAGGAAATCGGTGAATTTGTCCGTTCCACTGTACCTCCGCCACCCAAAGCTGTGCCGCGTCCGGGCGGCGACGAAGCATCCCACACGGGCGCGCCGCCACCGCCACCAAGGGCCGGCCAGACCCTATCGCCACCACCTGTGGGAAAACAAGCGACAACGCCACCGCCACCACCGCCCGCAGCCTCCAAGGTCCCTGGTGCAAAGGGATCCATATCCACCTCAGCACCGCCGCCAAAACCACCAGAGGCAAGGAAGACGCCTGCTGTGCCTCAAATAACCGGGTCGCTCCAGCCAACATCAGTCCCCCCACCAGTGCCCCCAGACGGCATTAAGCGGACCATGCTCGGCTTGCCTGCACCGCCTCTCCCAGGCGAGATGAGATCTGCTCCGCCGCCCCCTCCCCCAAACGTCACTACGCCACCACCGCCAAGGGTGACCCCTGCCCCGCCGGCTACTGCGCCATCCGCTATCGGCATGGACGATTGGGACGACGACGAGCCGCCGACCAACATCTACAGCAAAGAGGCCGCAGCAGAAATGGCCCAGGCAGCCTTGGCCCGCTCGGCCGGACGAAAAGATATGACAGGCCCGCTGGTATTGGGCGGCGCCGATGCGGGTAGTGGCGCCGCTCCTTTATACCCCGATCTGACGGCCCCCTCCCCGGCCAAAAAGAAGACCAAGATAATGCCGGTGATTATCGGTGCAGGGGCAGTGGCCGCGGTACTGGTGATCCTACTGGCCGTGTTTTTCCTGTTTTTCAGGGGAGGCGGCACCCTGGAACTCGAGGTGACCCCTGCCGATGCACTGCGGGTCGTGGTCGATGGATCGAAGGTGCTGCCCGGCAACAGCTCCCCCTTTAAAATAACGGGCTTGGAACGCGGAAGCCATGTGGTGACCGTCGAGCGGAAGGGGTATAAGGGCACCCAAGTAAAATTTGATGTCAAAATGACCGATGTGGTTAAACGCAGGGTGACATTAGAAAAATCATCCACTGGATTTTTCCTGGAAACAGACCCCCCAGGTGCTTCGGTGGTTCTCAACGGGCGCCCCATAGAAGAAAGAACCCCGGTAACTGTCACTGATCTGGAGCCCGGGTCGTACATGGTTCGCATCGTCAAGGGGGATGCCTACGCGCCGACCAATACTGAGATTGAGGTAAAAGAGGGGATCATTACTAAGGTCCCCAGAAAGACGCTCGATTTAAAGCAGATCGAGGTGACCTTCCAAACCTCGCCCGGCGGTGCCAGGGCCACCTTGTATCACAACAGGGAACGCAAAGAGATCGGTACCACGCCGGTAACAAAGCTCCTCAATACCGACCAAGAATACAAGATTAAGTTCTCCAGAGACGGGTATACGGATGTGGTCAAAATGATTGAGTACGAACCGGGTCAGGAAAAAATGACGGTCTTTGCCACCCTGTTCCAATCACATCGGGGCACGTCGTCTTCGCGTCCGAGACCCAAGCCGGCGACTACGACCACTACGAAACCGTCGGAAACGCCGCGTCCGTCAACAACTACAGGAGGGGAAGAAAAAACCACCGGAACGCTGTCGGTACAGACGCGACCCTGGTCGAAGGTCTATATCAACGGCCAGTTCATTAAAAATACGCCACTCGTCAACCATCCGCTCAAGCCTGGATCCTATCAAGTAAGCGTGGAGAATCCGAGTTACAGCATCAAGAAGAGCTACCGCGTGACGATTAGACCGGGTAAGGCCACCACATTGGTAAAAACGCTCATCTAATCCCAGAACGCCCCATGACATTTTCTGGCGCAAGAGGCAGCATCGGTTCGGTCGTTGGCGCGGCGGTTGCGATGTGGGTGCTGATGGGGTCGGCGTCTGCGAGTGAACCTCGCATTGCCGTTGTTGCCACACCGACCCAAGCGCCCCAGGCCCGTGAAGTAAAGGCGGTCCTGGCAGAGCATCTTTTTGAGACAGGTATTGTCGTGACTGAGGTGGCGCTCGACGTACTCCCCCAAGAAACCCACCAATGGGTGGCGCTGGCAAATAAGGTCGCCAGCGAAGAGGCCGGGACCATCGCCCTTGTGGGGTATGCATGTGGGGAAAAAAAGTGCCGCCTCATTGCGGTCGATCCAAAATCCGATACGGTCGTCCACCTACCGGTTGCAGTGCCAGACCACGGCGACTTTGATGCTGCTTTTGCAATTGCAGCCACAGCCCGAGAAGTGCTTTTAGGTCCGCTCATGCCAGAGCTCGACCGATTGGCCCACCATGGTGCAAACCCGAGCCCGCCACCGCCCTCGCCAGACAGCATTTGGACCAAACCGCCCCTCGAAGCGGCGAGAACCACTCCCAGTGAGACCTTCCACCCTTGGCTGTGGGTCACAGGCGGATACCAGGGAGATCACGCCCACCCAGATGGCCAGCCCAATCACGGTCCTTTTTTGGGCGTCATGTTCGAACCAAAGAAATCCCTGGGCATTGATCTCTCGGTGGGCTGGCTGGGGTTTCGAGAGGCGAACGTCTCAACCGGCACGGTCCATCTCAACAGAATCACCGCTGCCCTAGCCTTGCGCGTGTTATTTTCGCTGGGCCCTGCTCGGGTGGCGTTAGCGCCCATCGGCCGCTTGGATGTGGTCTTTGCCCATATCGATCCAACTGCAGCGTCGACCCGTGTCGATGTGGACCTGGAGGTGCAGGCTGGCGGCATCACCACCTGGCATCTGCCCATATCCCACGGTCTCGAAGCTGTTGTCGGAGCCGGTGTCGTGGCCTCATTGGTAAGCCGAGGGTATGCTATCGATACGGCGGAAACCGAAAAAGAAACTGCCATCCCCGCACCGATCATGCGGCTCTTGTGGGTTGCAGGGATCGCGTGGAGTCCCTTGTAACCCGGATCACTCGCGTTATGGATCGCGCATCTCCTGGATTTCCACCTCGCCCAAGGAATAAAGTCCCTACCCCGGTTGTTACCCCACCGGAACGGGAAGGAGCAATGATCACACGGCGTTCCAGAGCAAACCGACGAAAGGAGTTCGAGCTCGCCTGCCTTGAGCATCTCGATGCCCTATATGCGGCTGCGCTAAAATTGACCCGTTCACCGACAGATGCAGAGGAGTTGGTTCAGGATACGTTTTTAAGGGCATTTCGATTTGCCGCAAAATTCGAATGGGGCACCAATCTCAAAGCATGGCTGTTTCGCATCCAAACCAATGCATTTATTAACGAGTACCGGCATCGGGGTCGTGAGCGCCGTTACTTGGAGCGAGCAGCAACAGAGCCGATTTACGAAGAGGTGTTTAACAAGGAAGCAGCGGCCTATGCCTCAAACCCGGAAACACACGCGTTCGCGGCGTTTTTTAAAAAGGATCTGGATCGGGCCCTGGAAGATTTGCCCGATGATTTTCGAATCGTCGTGATCCTGGCAGACATGGAAGGCTTTTCTTACAAAGAGATCGCCAAAATGATCGATTGCCCAATAGGCACGGTGATGTCTCGCCTGCACAGGGGTCGCCAGATACTCCGGCGAGAGCTCGTGGACTATGCGGTAGAGGCAGGGCTTTCAGTACCTGAATCCGATTTGGATCGATCTAAAGATCTGATGAGCCTTGCGGCTTATCGGCAACGCAAAAAGGGATCGGCATGAGCTGCAAAGAGACGCGCAAATATCTCGACGCTGCTGTGGATGGAGAGCTGGCGCCCGAACGCCTGATCGAAGTGGAAACCCACCTGGAGGCGTGTGCGGCGTGCCGCGCAGTTCAGCTCATCAAGCAACGGATGAAAAGCGAGCTTTTTGAGCGGGGACAAATCACTGCGCCCGATCATCTAAGGGCGTCAATTCTAAAGACAGCGACCCGCCGTCGAAAGACGCGGGCAGCTGTAAAAATAGGGATAGCCCCCCTGGCCGCAGCCGCGGCCATTCTTATCGCATTCAATCTATCGCAGGCCGACCTCGAAGAGGAACCCCTCGCCGCGGTTGTCGAAGATGTGGTCGAGCGACACGTTCGGGCCCTGCCCATGGAAGTTGAAGGGCCTGATCCAAATCAGGCGGCTTCCTGGTTTCGGGGAAAGGTGGATTTCCCAGTGCGGACGCCTCGGATCGGATTGAGGCAAGCGAGCTTCGAGGGCGCGCGGGTTTCAAACGTGCGATCCCATCAGGCCGCCCATATGCGGTACAAGTTGGATGGTCACCGGATCTCCTTCATGATTTTCAATCCGCAGCGGATTTCACTGGGCACGGGTCGCACGGTAATGATCGGGGAGCGAGAAGTGCTCCTCGGCCGTCGCAACGGATTCAATGTGGCGGTATTTCTCGACGGCGATATGGCCTATGCCCTGTCTTCGGACTTATCTCAAGATCGGTTGCTCGAACTCGTGGCGCAACTGGATCGATAGAATAGAACGGTCTTGGAGAGTACTGTGATGATTACTTTGATTGTCTCCTGGCCCGGTCTAGTTGATATTGATCGCTGATTTCCCGTTGTTTCTTATCTTCAGATGAGATGCAATCCAGTTCGGCGATATTGGTGCCGGTTTTCGCTCGCACGTCGCACTCCACACCCTCGATCCGTTGGCAATTTTTCTCCATTTTGGCAGGATCGCCCGTGGGCTTGTTCTCACAGTAAAGGACCACTTTGTCTACGGATGAGCCGGCAGATTCATTGGCACCCGGTTCCCAGCAGACCCTTTGCGGGGTTGCCTCCCCCTCAACAGCCCTATTTTCACAAAACAAATAGACGAGCTCACCCTTATTCTTAGGTGATGCTGCGCTGCCCGGGCTCTTGTAGCACCCCACCCCAATACTGGTCATAAGAGCCATTCCCAGTGCCAGAACAGTCATTTTCATAGCGATACTCCTTTTGGCCAAACCCATTGTTTGGCGTTGATTACAACTGTAATATTTAAAGTATTACAATAGTAAACAATCCTGTCAAGGCATATTCCAAAAAAAGAAGGCATCATTTCCCAGCGTAGGCTGGTATCAGCGTAAAGATCATGATGCCCGGGTCCTCTTGCTAGCGGTAGGCGAGACACTGAATGCCTGTTTAGGCTATACAAATTACTGGGATTGCGTTTGTCCATAAGACTTTCTAAAGTAGACATATTAATATAACCACGTTTATGTCTGTTTAATGTTTTTGAATTCTTGGAAAAAAGGCGGGCAGGAACCGACTAACAGAGTGGTTCGCATATAAAAAACCCGATGGTTTTCGCCGGAATGGGCGGAGACCTATGACGATAACTATTTGAAAAAATTTGCTTTTTCTAATGGAAACCGTTCTTGGTAAAAGGACGACGACGCGAGGATGAGGACATCAAGTATGCAGAAAAAAATCCGATCTCTGATGAACGCTATCGAGCGCGACACCGGCAACGAAGAGACATTCGAGAATTTAGAAGAGCTCATCACGGGAAATGAGGCCGATACCCATCAACAGGAGATACTCGAAGAACTCGAAATCGGTCGCAAGCACCTCGTGAAAAGCGGGTTATTCGATGCTGCTTGCCAGGTTCTTGACTTGGAGATCGCACTTTGCCAAGACGAGACAATTGAAGCCAGTCTTTACCTTATCCAGGCCAAAATTCTAGACGAAGAGCTTTTTGACCAAAAGAACGCACTTGTAAAATATAAAAATGCAACAAAATTGAGAGAAGACGACAGGACCGAACAACGCATTGCTAAAATCCAAATGGAAAGAGATAATTGGCAGCAGCTCGCCGAGACCTTTGTCGAGCAGGCCGAAGCAGCGACTGAACCCTCCTTAAAAGCTCATTTGTTTTATAGCGCTGCTGAGAGGACATATAAAAACCACAAGCGGGGAAAGGATATCCCCAATCTCCTCTCCCAGGCGCTTGATACAGACCCGACCCACCTCAAGGCGTTCCGGCTACTGGAACGCGTGCTTAAGGAAAGAACCCGTTGGGTCGACCTCGCAGAAATCTACGTCAAGCTCGCCAAGCACCGTCCGGTCATCGAAGAACGCGCCCAAATGCTCACCGAGGCAGCACACCTCTATGCTCAAAATATGGAGGATAATGAAACCGCCGTGGGCCTCTACACCGAAGTCCTGGATTACACACCCGGTAACCCGGACGCGATTCAATATCTCATCAAAGTCTACGAAGGACGAGAGGATTGGGATCACCTCGTTGCTGTTTACGAGAATGCCCTTGCCGCAAGACTGTCCCCACAGCAAGAAACCGAGATGCTGATACAGACTGCCATGACCCATTGGCAAAAGCGGGGCGACATGGAAGCAGCAGAACGGGCTTTTCAGCGTCTTCGTAAACTGGATCCCTCTCACGCCGGCATGGTGAGCTTCTACCGGGCACATGCAGAGGAGAGCGGCGACAATGAAAAGCTCCTCCAAGTCTTGGCCGATGCAAAGCGGACGACAGACGACCCGGCGCTCACCGATCAACTGACAAGAGAAGTCGCACAGCTCGCCGCCTCTGACGGGCGCAACATCGAGCGTGCCATTGACGCGTGGAAATCCGTGTTGCGTAAGGAGTCGGGCAACCCGGAAGCCACCTCAGAATTGAAGCGGCTGTACCGCCAGTCCCAGAAATGGAATGCCCTGTTAGATCTTCTCAAAGGAGAGGCCGAAGCCATGCCGGCAGACGATGTCGCCGGAAAAGTCGCAATTTTCGAAGAAATCGTCGAGATCTATCGCGACAAGCTGGCGCTTGGCACCCTTGTCATCAACACCTATAAAACAATTCTAACCATCGATCCCGCCAATGTAGGCGCCCAAACCGCACTCAGCCAGACCTACGAAAAGGAGGGTCGCTGGAACGATCTTATTACTTTACTGACCAACCGCGCAGCTGCGAGCGAAGATCCCCAGAAGAAAATTGGTTTTCTGATCAAGGTGGCTGACCTATGGATTGAGCGATTCAACAATTTCAACCGCGCAGTAGGCCCCCTCGAAGAGATACTTAGCATCGAGCCAACCAATCGCCGCGCCATCGATACGCTTAAAGACGTCTATGCAAAACGACGGGCCTGGCAATCCCTGCTCACCTTGTTGGAAAAGGAAACCGCGCTGTTGGAGGGGGAAGAAAAGAAAAATCGCCTCCAGGAAATGGCTGAGTTGGCAGCAAAGCGGTTGTCAGATCACGGGCGCGCAATTCAACTGTGGAAGCAGGTACTGGAAATCGATGCCGAGTCAGAAAAAGCACTTCGGGCCCTCGAATCCCTTACAGAGCGCTCCAAAGATTGGCGTGGTCTTTGCGAAGTGATCGAAATGCGCATTGACCAAACAACTGATGATGACGAGCGCGTCTCCCTACTCACCAAGCAGGGTATCGTGTACAAGGAACGCCTGCGAGATCCGGGCCAATCGGCAATCGCCTGGAAGCGTGTCCTCGACATCAAACCCGGTCATGCAAAGGCAATGCGATCTCTTAAAGAGGCCTACCTGGCAGCTCAGAATTGGGACGCCCTAGAGGAGCTGTACAGTGGGGTCGGGGACTACGAGGGGCTGGTGGAAGTCCTGGGTATTGCTGCCGATCGTATCGCTGAGCCCGAAACAAAGAAAAAGCTGTCGTTTAGATGTGCTGAAATTTACGAAGATGCCATTGACCAACCGGATCGCGCCGTGCGGCATTACGAACGCGTGCTTTCGGTGGATCCAAAAAACCACCAGGCCGCCCGATCATTGACCCCTATTTACCGCCGCGGGGAGAAGTGGAATCGGCTGCTGGGTACCCTCGAAATTGTTCTTGAATACACCGAGGAAACAGATGAGCGCATCTCGTTAATGGACGAAATTAGACGGATTGCGCTTAAGAAGATGAACAATCGCGCCCTTGCCTTTGATTGGGCCGAGCGCGCGTTTATCGAAAAACCAAACGACGAAAGCGTCCGCAATACCCTTGAAAACACTGCGGAGCTGGCAGATACGTTCGAGCGCCTGATTGCGCTCTACAAAAAGCATGTTGACGATTTTAGGGAGGATAATCGACTCGAAATGATGCGGCACACCGCCCGACTGTCCCTTGATCGACTGGGGCATATAGACGACGCGGTGAACGGTTATCGAGCCATTTTGAATGAAGTTCCAGGAGATTCTGGCGCCCTCAGTGCCCTGGAGGACATCTTTCGCGCAAACGCCCGCTTCGATGACCTGGTGGAAATATACGATTGTCGCATTGAGCTCGCAGAGGAGACAGGTCCCAAGCGCGACCTACTGATGGAACTGGCAGATCTCTACGAAGTGGGCATGGATCAGCCTGAAAAAGCACTCGAGCGATACAAGTCCGTCCTGGCGCTGGTACCTGAGGATGCGGCGGCACTCCACGCACTGGAACGACTTCTCAAGATGGGGGAGCGGTGGTCCGAGCTCACCGACATCTTGGAGCGATGCCGAACCCTCGAAGGTATCGATACCGCGGATTGGCGGCGAATTTCATTTGAACGTGCGGCGCTATTCGACGAGCAACTCGGGGATAGGCCTCAATCCATCAAAACCTACACGGAAATCTTTGACAAATTTCCCGGGGATCGGGATGTCATCGAGGTCATGGAGCGCTTTTTGCGTTTTGAAGATGTACGCAATGACGTCGCTCGCATCCTCGAGCCCCACCTTGTTGAGGCAGCGGATTGGCGCCGCTTGGCCTGGGTACTGGAAATCCTAATCGAGAGCAATGAAGATCCCTTGGAGCGGCTTGAGCTTCAATCTCGACTCGCCAAGGTGTATGCAAATAACCTCAATGACCCCAGGCTGGCATTTGAAACCCTTGGTGTCGCACTCCAGGAACACCCGGACCGCATAGAGCTCTGGGACGAAATGACCGGGATTGCCGAGGAGCTCCAGATTCAATCCGAGCTGGCAGACAGATTTGAATCGGCCTATGCCAGCGGCAAGTTAGACGAACTCACCGAGGTTGCCCTGGCCAACCGCCTCGCCGATCTCCTGGATACGCAACTCGGCCGAACCGGGGACGCCGCAGTCTACCACCAACGGGGATTCAAAGCTGATGCGGCATCCCACAAGTCATTTCTGTCACTCGAACGATGGTACACACAGCAAGAGCAATGGCATGACCTTCTCGCGCTCTACAAAGATGCCCTGGACCGTCATTCAGGCGTACACTCGGACCTGGACCTGCTGTTAAAAATCTGTTTTATCTACGAGGATGTAGAGCAAAATATCCCCGCGGCAATAGATGCCTATTGCTCGGTGCTCGCGTTGGATGCTGATAATCAACAGGCCATTCGAGCCCTTATTTCACTATATGAAGAGGCCGATCGGTACGAGGCATTGTCCGAGTTGCTCCAAAGTGAGCTCAATAAAGCAATGGCACCTGACGCGATCTCTATCCGCTACCGCTTGGGTGAGATTGCAGAGCATCATTTGAATCAACCCGAAGAAGCATTGGCCTACTACGAGCAGGTTCTGGCGGAAGACAAAGATCACTTAAAATCCCAAGAAGCCCTGGAGCGGCTTGTCAAAAACGAAACCCTACGCATCAAAGCCGCCCGGGTACTCGCTGACACCTACGATCACCAAGGCGCGGCAGAGCCCCTGGCCAGGGTGCTGATGCTGATTTTTGAAGACCCAGATCTCGACACCTTTGAGAAAGTAGAGATTCTGTGCAGGGTGGCGGATCTCAAGGAACGACGACTGCAAGACCCCCGGGGTGCGTTTGACGCTTTAACCCAGGCGCTGGTCCTCCATCCTGCGAACGAAGACGTGGACCGGGAGCTGGGGCGATTGGCCGCTGAAAACGATTTTAGCGGCTTATATGCCGGGGTACTCGAGACCGTAATACCCACTGTCAAGGAAGACGAGGTCTTGGCTGCCCGACTCATTTCAGAAGCTGCACGGCTGTATGACGAACAACTGGGGGATTTGGCTAGGGCAGAGGTTGCCTACCGCAAGCTCCTGGATCTAGATCCGGAAAATCCCGAGACCGCCCTACCGGCAGTACGAGCACTCGAACGCATATTGACCGGCGGGGAATCCTGGCGGCAGCTGTTAGAGGTACTGCGAATAAAGGTTCGGCTTATCGATGACCCGTTTGAGAGAAAACAGATACTGCACCGCATGGCCGAGATCGAGGAATCTGTATTAGAGAGAATTCCAAACGCACTCACCCTTTTTAATGAGATTCTCGAATTAGATGACGGGGATATCAATGCCCTCCACGGTTTGGAGCGGTTATATGAACGGGAACGGCGCTTTGCAGATCTCATCGGGGTGCTCAGGCAGCGGGCCGAGATAGAGACCGATCCAGGGGTCCGTCGAGATCTGCTCTTCCGCGTGGCGAGGATTTTTGAGGAACAACTGAACGATGTGACCGAGGCCATTGCTGCATACATTCGGGTCACCGAAGAAGCAGGACAGGATATGGCCGCCCTCGATGCGCTCACAGGCTTGTACGAAAAGACAGAGCGATATGAAGAACTGCTCGAGACCTTGAGCGCCAAGGAGCAAATCGTCGAAGATGATAATGGGCGCGCTGCCCTCTTGTTTCAAATGGGGGATTTACTGCGCACCAAGTTGGACGATCCAGAGCAGGCTGTCTCGCGCCTGGGAGAAGCGCTGGCCCTCAATATCGATTGCGATGAGGCACAGAAATCCCTGGAGGCGATGCTGCATTCGCCAGTTCGGCTGGAGGTGATTCGCATCTTACGGCCGCTTTACGAACAAACCGCCAATTACGAACGCCTCCTCGAATGCGACCAGATAGAATCCGAAGAGACCGAGGACCCACTGGAGCGGGCCCGGATCTTCAGACGCTCTGCCGAGATAGCCAAGACCGATCTCGGTCAACCAGAGCGGGCGTTCGGTCTGCTGGGCCAAGCGTTTAGAGATGGCAGCGCAGATCCCGATCTAAAACAAATCATCGATGATCTGGAGGGGTTGGCAGAGCAAATCAATGCCCATGATCAACTTACTGCGCTGTTTCGAGAGGGCACGCCAGATATTTTGGATGCGGCACTGCAAATACGCTGTAACCTGACCGTGGCAGAGATCGCCTACCGAGAGATGAAGAACTTCGATTTGGCCCGCGAATACTATGTGAAGGTCCTCGACATCGATGGCGAAAATGCCCAGGCGATGGACGCCTTAGAACTGATATACGAGGAATCCAAGCGATACATCGACCTCTTCGACATCTATCGGCGCAAGGCTCAGCTTGCATTGGATGAAAAAGATCGCCTCCCCATCCTGTTCAAACAGGCCCGGGTCTCGGAGGAGTATCTCGAGGATATCTCCCAAGCCATGTCCACCTATGAAACTATTCTGGACCTGGATCCGCAAAGCACAGAGGCCATCAGTTCACTCGAACGGCTATATCCCGTGGCTGAGCGATGGACCGATTTAATGGCGCTGTTAGAAACACGCGTGAGTATGGAAGACAGCGAACGCATCCATATTCTCTATCGCCTCGGCAAGCTGGCACAAGACAAGCTTGAGGATAACGAGCGGGCCTTTGGATACTATCAGCATGTACTAGAGCTCGATCCGGATCACCGCCTGACACTCGACGCGCTCGAGGGTGCCATGGAGGACGAGCTGCACCGGGGCCGCGTCGCGGAGATCCTCGAGCCGATATACAAAGCCAGCGGAGACTGGTTAAAGCTCGTTAGTGCGCTTGAGGCGAGGATCGAATTTGCCTCGGATCTCGGGATCCGAAAGGATCTGCTCAACAGCATCGGTATTTTGTACGAAGAGCAGCTCGGAAATTTGGAACAGGCCTTTGAAACCTTTTCTCGACTTTTTAGAGAGGATATTGAAGATAAAACCACCTGGGACGTCCTCACCCGCCTGGCTTCGGTCTTGGAAATTTGGCCGACCCTGGCCGAGGTGTATGCAACGGCCCTCGACGAGGTCGTCGGAGATACCGCAAAGACCGGGGAACTCGCATTTATTCTAGGAGATATTTACGAGAATCGCCTGAGGGATCCCAAGGCGGCGACAGCAGCCTATCGCAGAACATTGGCCTTTGCGCCAGACGATCCCAAGGCGTTTGTAGCAGTGGAACGGATGCTCCTCGCAACCGAAAACTGGTCAGATCTCCTGGAGCTGTATCGGGATGCGGCCGATGCTTCGATGGATATGGTGAAGCGAAAGGAGTACATCTATCGCATCGCCGATATCCAAGAAGGCCCCAACCAGGATCTGGACGCTGCAATCATCGCCATGTGCGATGTCCTCGATATCGACCCAGCGGATGATCGGGCAGTATCCACACTCAATAGGTTGTATCGCCAAGCCGGACGGTTTGAAGATTTGACCCAGCACATCCGCGTTCAGATTTCCCAAGCTGCATCAGCGCCAAACCGCAATGCGTTGCGCGCGGACCTGGGTCAGATATACAAAGAGGATCTCGACGATCTCGACTCAGCTGTGGATGTGTACGAAGAGGCGTTACAAGAGCGGGCCGGCGGTATCACCCAAGCCATCTCCGCCCTTGAGCAGTTGATTTTGAATGAGGATCAGCGGCAGCGCATCGCAGACATTCTCGAGCCCCTATATCGGGAAACAGATGAATGGAAAAAGCTGGTCGTCATTCTGAAGACACAGGTCGATTACATTGAGGACCCTGCGAGCAAAAGAGAAAAGTGGAAGGAAATCGCCGGGCTTCACCTATCGAGAGGAAAGAACTATCTACTTGCCTTCGAAGCCCTGTCTCAGGCGTTTACATCCGATCCTACGGAGAGCGAGACCCTATCGGAACTCAAGAACCTGGCCCAGGAAATCGGAAATTGGGATGAGCTCGCCAAGGTGCTAAACGGCGTTGTAGAAAATGTCTTTGATTTGCAATTCAAGATGGAAATCCTGCACGTTCTCGGCGCAGCATACGATACCCATTTGGATATGCCCCGAAAAGCGATCAGCGCCTATCAGTCGGTGCTCCAAATAAACGAGCAAGACACGAGGGCGCTCAGTGCCTTGGAAGCGCTTTTCAATCTTGTGGGGGACTGGCAAGGCTTGGTCGATGTGCTGTCGATAAAGTCCAATTATGCGAACACGCCTGGTGAGCGGGCCGAGGTCTTGCGTACAAAGGCCTCCATTTATGAAGATCTGATGGCCTCACCAGCAGATGCGATAGATGCCTATCAGCAGGCATTGGACGCAGAACCGGCATCTTTGGTTACCCTTGATGCGCTGGAGCGCTTGTATACAAATGAGAGTGAGTGGCACTACCTGGTCGAAATAAAACAAAGACGGTTGGACGTGACCACCGACCTCGAAGAACAGGTGCGCATTCAACGGGAAATCGCTGCCGTGTACGAAGAGCAGATAGACGATACGTTTGAGGCTATCAACAGTTGGCGTGCGGTGCTGGAGCTCGACGGCAAAGACGGGGCGGCAATCAGTGCGCTCGATCGCCTCTACTCACGTGAATCGATGATCATCGAGTTGCTCGAAAACCTGCAACTGCAGCAGCAGCTGACATCTGATCAGGCCATGCTCGTTGAGGTCACGCACCGCATCGCGACCCTTAAAGAAAAGCAAATGTCCGACTTGGAAGGTGCGATCGAGAGCTATGCAGCGGTCCTTTCGCTTCAACCCACCCACGCGGGTGCAATAGATGCGTTGGAACATCTCGCTGGCGATGAGTCCATTCGGGCACAGGCCATTAACGTGTTGGAACCCCTCCACAGGGAAGCTGGCCGCTGGGATCACTTGGCTGGAACGTTGGAGCTAAAGCTCGAGATAGTGGATGATCCGGAAACGCGCCTCGCCGAGCTCATAACCCTGGCTGAGCTTCACCAGGGGGAGCGCTCAGATCCGGTTGCCGCCTTTGGTGTTTATGCGCGTGCGTTCAAAACGGATCCATCCCGAGGGGACATCTCAGAGGCGCTGGAGCGCATCGCCGAGGCACACGGCCTGTGGGATCGGGTTACCCAAATCTACTCCGAGTTGGCAGACAAGGCCTACGATGTCAACACGGAATGGACCCTGCTCACTCGGCTCGGCGAGATTATGGAAACCCATCGAGCAGACGCCAGAGGAGCCATTGATGCGTATCAGCGCGCCTTGGATAGCGGCGCGACAGATGTGAAAATTCTGGTCGCCCTCGACCGCTTGTACGAGCGGGAAGGCCTGTGGCCCGAGCTCGATGAGATTTTGGAGCGGGAAATCGAATTTGCCGACAACATTAACGAAGCCAATCGGTGCAAGCTCCGTCAGGGAGCAATACGAGAGCGGGAATTCGGAGATCTGCCAGGCGCAGTGAACGCGTTTAAGGATGTCCTCGAATCATCTCCTGAAAATGAAGAAGCATCACAAGCCCTGCACGCCCTGCTCAAACACGACGACCTGGTCGACGATATTGTCGAGGTATTGACCCCTGTCTACGAAGCACGAGATGCCAAGGATCTTTTAAGTGAGCTGTTCGAGAACAGACTGCGGGTGGCGACCACAGATAGCGAACGCGTGCAGCTATACAGGGAACTGGCTGTGCATCAGGAAGAGGGCCTCCAGGATCTGAGCACGGCATTCGACGCGTATGCAAAGGCATTTGAAATCGATCCCGCTGAAACACCCCTACTCGATGAGCTCGAGCGATTGGCCGGTGAACTGGGCGCCTGGACAGCGCTCGTGGATACTGTAGACGGGATATTGGGCAAGGACTTCGTCGATCCGACGGCAGCGGTCGACATGGGGTTACGCGTGGCAAAGTGGGCGGCCGAGAATATCGGAGATCCTGAAAAGGCAGAAGCACTCTACCGCTCTGTACTCGAAAAAGAACCCGATCATCAAGAAGCCCTGTCAGCCCTCGAAACCCTCCTCAAATCCCTTGGGCGATTCGAAGCGCTCCTACCGGTGATGAAACAACGGGCTGATGCAATGTACGATTTTGCCGAAAAGAAAGCGCAATTCATCGCTATTGCCGGTATTGCCCGCACCGAGCTGGCAGACATCGACGAGGCCATTGCGTCCTACGAAGCGATTCGGGAATTTGATGATGCTGATGTGGAAACCCTCAATGCGCTCATAGATCTTTACGCAGAGAAAAGACAATACCGTACCCTGGTCGAAATCCTGCTGGCGAGAGCGGACTATGCCACAGATCCTGCCGCACGGAATTCGTATCGCCATCGGGCAGCTGAAGTGACTGCAAGTGCCCTTGAAGACCCATCTCAAGCCATCCACATCTATAGCGACATCTTGGATAGCGATCCGATGGATACAAAGGCGGCCAAAGCGCTTGAAGATTTATACAAAACCCTGGAACGCTTTGATGATCTTAAGGATCTGCTGCTCCAGCAGGCGGACGTGGCTGAGACAGACCAAGTCCGCATTGACCTGTATCGGCGCCTCGCAGAGATTAGCGAAACCCGGTTTGAGGATATGAACGAGGCCATCGACTATACCAACGAGATACTCTTAATCAATCCAGAGGATACTGACGCCGCCAAGCGCATCGAGCAATTGTACAGCAACACCGAGCGCTGGCAGGATCTGGTCGACTTTCTCGAGGATCAGGCAGACCAGGCCAGGGATGGGGGTGACAGCGATGCAGAGCTTTCCCTGCTCACGCGAATGGGAGAGATTTGGGACAGCCACCTATCAGATACGCAGCGGGCAACAGAAATCTACGAGCGCGTGCTAAAGCGAGATCCAGAGCATCCCCGAGCCCTTGCCGCACTGGCCAGGCTTTACGAAGCTGCTGCGGATTGGGAGCGCTGTGCAGAGGCGCTGACAAAGGCTGCGGCAGCAGGTCGAGGTGGACCTGAAGAGGCAGAGGTTCACTATCGCTTGGCCAGGCTCAACGAGACGCAATTGGACAACGAAGACAAAGCTGTTGCAGCACTTCAACGGGCGATCGAGCTAGATCCGAACCACGTCGAGGCCAACCGAGCAATGGTCGCACTCTGCCGCAAGCGCGGGGACAATACAGGGCTTGTGGCAGCATTGATGCGGGAGGAAGCACATCTCGACAATAGTGCCGAGAAAATAGCAAAACTATTAGAAATCGCCGAGATTTTCACCGACACCCTTGACGACGTAAATCAAGCCGCAGCCACCTTGGAAAGAGCCAGAACGCTTGCACCGGACAATACAAACGTCCTCTTAAAACTCTCGGATGCCTACATCGCAGCAAAGCGTCAGGACGATGCCATTCCAGTGATTGAGTCCCTCATTGACGCAGAGACCAACGGCGGTAGAAAGCGCTCGCGCAATGCAGCGGTCTATCACCACAGGCTGGCGCAGGCATACCTGTCGAGGGGCGATGAAGAAAAGGGGATTCAGCATCTCGAATCTGCCTACAAGATGGACATCTCCAACCTCGAGGTACTGGTCAGCCTGGGCAAGCTGCACTACGAGCGGCAAAATTACGAAAAGGCCGTAAAGCTATTTCGAGCGCTCCTGCTGCAGCGCTTTGATACCGTAGCAGGTGTGACAAAAGCAGATGTCTATTGGTATGTGGGAGATATCTCCCTCAAACAGGGCGATCTGCGCAAGGCCAAGAGCATGTTCCAACGAGGGCTCGACGAAGACAAGACACACGAGGGATGCAAGCTCGGACTGGCAAATTGCGCATCCTAGAGAAGCAGCGCGTATAACAAAAAATACCCCATCGATGAAACTGTCAATCCTGGTCTTTTTTGCCTCGATGTTGATGCACCTGTTAAAGCTTACCTGGCGGGTACGCTTGGCCGGGCCGACCCCAAACACCGAAGGGCCGCGCATCTTCTGTTTTTGGCACGGACGGCAGGCCGGCCTATTTGCCTATCCCCGACACCGTCCGGTCGCGGTATTGTCCTCTTTGTCCAAGGACGGCACGCTCCAAGCGCGCATTCTCGAACGATTCGGTTTTGTCGTACTTCGCGGATCAACCCATCGCCAAGGGGCAACGGGCCTGAGGGCCCTCATCTCAGCGATGGCACAGGGAATGGATGCCGCGTTTGCTGTGGATGGTCCGAGAGGCCCGGCATTTGAAGTAAAATCCGGTGCGATCCTGGCCGCCCAACGCACCGGTGCCACCCTGGTCCCCATCACCAGCAGAGCGACCGCTTTTTGGACCATCCCCGGTACATGGGACGATTATCGCCTTCCCAAACCGTTCAGCAAAGTGACGCTAATCCACGCAGCCCCCATGCCGGTCGATGGGAAAGACATGCAAGTGCTAACTCGGGATTTGGCATCTCAGCTACGGATGCTTGAAAGTGCCAGCGAGGAGTGCTGAAATGCAGATGTGACTATGCGGCGTCCAGGGCCATCTTGTGTCGGAGCGTGTCCAGGGCCCGGTTTTGTATCTGTCGGATGCGCTCTCGCGATAGGCCGTACTGATCTGCGATCTCTTGCAAGGTCAGCTCATCAGCGCCGTCCAAGCCGAAGCGCCTGGCCAAGATGCTTTGCTCCAGGGGGCTCAGCGCCATTAGGTGCAGGCCAACTTCCCGGGTCATCGTGCCGATCAGGGTTTCCTCAAAGGGGCTTGCCGATTGCTCGTCGACCAGGACGTCCACGTAGCGCAGATTATTCGTATCAGACACGACTTGGTCCAAGGAAAAAATCCGGGTCACAGCGTGCTTTTTGGTGCGCTCCATTCGAAGTTTACCCATTCCGGTTTCATCCCGAATTTCCTCTTCCGTGGGATCCCGACCGGTCTGTAGGCGAATCGCTCGCACTGCCTTTCTCAAACGGGTCCGATTTCGCATCGCAGAGCTGGGGATGCGAATGATATTCTCCTTGTTGTCGATAGCACGGCCGATGGCGCTCTGTATCCACCAGGAGGCATAGGTGCTGAACTGGTATCCCTTCTCGCAGTCAAACCGATTCACCGCTTTGATGAGACCGAGGTTTCCCTCTTGGATCAGATCGCTGATCGGCATTCGGGTCCAGGTGTATCTCCCGGCAATAAGCACCACGAGCCCCTGATTGGCCTCGATAAACGCGTTTCGCGCAGCGGTCAGGCGCTGATGAACCCCTTCAACGGCCTTTGCATGGGCTGTCTGTCCGGTCTTTCCGTTCGACTTTTTAAACGTGCCGCGCATTGTTACCTCGCTGACCGCGGCCTGGACAATCTCCCTATCAGTGTCGGCTTTTATCAAATGACCGGCCAGTGCTGCGACGCACTTGTCGTAGGATCGCCGGGTTTTATCGGTTAAGGCATGGCTCGCGTAACCGTTCATCTTTTTAATAAGAGCTCGACACGCACCTGCTCCCTCATCGTAGCTGTGAAATGCCGGGATTTGGCAAACCCGATCGATGGCAAATTTTACCTTGGCTGGATTTTTTAGGATCGTTCGCCATAGTTCGTCTTCGAGCGCTGCGATGTGTCGGGTCATCTCAATTTCTCGGCTTCGCTCGAGTGGGCTGTAGGCCGGCGCGGGATGCCCACGGCGCTTAAGTTGGCCGGTATGGGGTGGTTGGGGTTCAGGGTGTTTATGAGGTGTTTTTCGGCTCATGGTAGGTTACTCCTGCGGATTACGGCCTGGGTCAGAGGCAATATCGCCCACTTGCAGGGCAGCATCGAGGCCGATCAAGAAAAGCGCGTGCGCACTCGCCCCACGCGCAACAGTGGTGTTAAAGAAAACAAGGGTGCGTTGTGCAGCTTGCTTATATTCCGGTTGTTGTGTCATCCCAGCGAGACGGACCAAATTGTAAAGCGCCATGGCGTTTCCCGATGGGAGGGCGCCGTCAAAGGTTTCCTTTGTGCGAATCAGCACGGTCTCTGTATCGTCACTGGTCAAGAAAAAACCGCCTTCGGCTTTGTCCTCAAAGCGGGTGACCATCTGATGGGTAAGATGCGCTGCTTTGCTGAGGTAAGTGGTATCGCCGGTTGCCTCAAACAGGTTCAGTAGACCAAACGAAAGAAACGCATGGTCGTCCAAATGGGCAGGGAGACCAGATGCACCATCCCGGTAGCGATGGACCAAGCGCCCATCTTCATCAGTAAGGGCGCTCAAGATGAATTGCGCAGCCTTTTGCGCTGCTTCAGCATAGGTCGCATCGTGAAATACGCGGGCGGCAATCGCGAGGGCGCCGATGGCCAGGCCATTCCAGTCCGTGAGTATTTTGTCGTCCAGGAGCGGGCGTTCGCGGCCCTGTCTCGCCGCAAGCAACCCCTGGCGCGCTGCTTGGAGGCCGGTTGCGCGGTCCTTGTCAAGATAAGCATCACGGCGGTAGAGAATGTTTTTTCCGGTTTTCTTTCCAGTGGCCTCGTCCTTGTAATTGCCTGCCGAGCTCACGCCAAAGGCTTGGATTGTGATCGATGCGGTAGCTGGGTCCAGATGGCTTTGAATCTCGTCTTCAGTCCAGAGGTAAAATTTGCCTTCTTCACCTTCTGAATCCGCATCCTCTGCGCAGTAAAATCCCCCTTCAGCCGAAGCCAGATCCCTCAGCATGTAGGTGGCAATTTCCCGGGCCGTTTCCTCGAAAAGGTCATTTTCCGTTACAGCGAACGCCTCGGTATACGCCCAGAGCAGCAAGGCCTGGTCGTAAAGCATCTTCTCAAAATGGGGCACGCGCCAGCGCGCATCAACGCTGTATCGGTGAAAGCCAAATCCGAGTTGGTCGTAAATCCCGCCGCGGCGCATGGCGGTTAGCGTCTTAACGACCATGTCTCGGGCCGCACCCTCACCCGTACGCTGCCAGTAACGCAACAGAAAAATCAGCTGATGGGGCATGGGAAACTTCATGCCCTGGCCAAATCCGCCGTACTCGGGGTCAAACGCTGCTTTGAGTTCGCTATACGCCGTGTGCAGGAGCTGATCAGTTGGCATCCCCGCAGCAGCGTGCTGTGGTTTTGCGCGCAGCGCAGCCATGACCCTATCGGCCAAAGCGGTGATCTCTGAGCGGCGTGTCTGCCAGTCGTATGCGACTCTAGGTAACAAATCCAACATACCCACACGTCCGACATGGGACTCACGGGGGATAAATGTGGCGGCAAAAAACGGCTTTTTCTCGGGTGTCAATATGACAGTAAGTGGCCACCCCCCCCCGCCGGTCATTAGATGGCACGCGGACATGTACGCGCTGTCCACGTCTGGTCGTTCTTCCCGGTCGACTTTAACCGGTATGAACGACTTGTTCAACAGCTCAGCCACCCGCAAGTCTTCAAAAGAGTCCTGGGCCATCACATGACACCAGTGACAGGTGGCATAGCCAATGGACAAGAAGATTGGCTTGCCCTCCTGTTGCGAGCGTTCAAAAGCAGCATTGCCCCAGGGGTACCAATCAACTGGATTTCTGGCATGCTGGAGCAGGTACGGGCTTTTCTCAGCGGCAAGGCGGTTTAAACGGCTGCTGCCTTGTCCGTCAGATGTATCTGTTCCAACGTGAACCGTACTCATTCAAATAATCTCCAGCGCTGGTTCGAAATCCTCTGGGTCCTCCCAAGATTCCATTGCCCATCTAAACAAAACGGGCACTGTCCCTTGCCGAGATGGCCGAGCAATTTCTATGCCGCCTGAAAAGCCTTAACGTGCCAAAACGGTCCCTTGTCTAGTACCTATCCCCCCCATCCCCCTTCCCTGCGAGGGAAGGGGGAGGCAAAACCGCTCATATTCGATGAATCATCTCTTTCCGAATCCCCCCTTTCCGCATCGGAGAGGGGCTGGGGGAGAGGTTTTCCAGGATGGAAACCAGGTAACAACGTGAATGTAGTCGTGTATCGACAACCTGTATCGTGAGACAGTTCGATGAGACATTCCTCTACCCATGTGCACAAAAATTGAAACAGATGGTTGTAAATTGATGCCCACACCAGGCATAAATTTCTCTAGCACTGCGGCACGTAGATTGCTTGACATTCAGACTAGGATGACGCACGTCCTAGAGACGACAACTGCTATGCCGCACCAGAAAAGAAGGAGGTATCCATGGATCGCATGAGCTCAATCGAACTTGCAATGAAGAATGAAAAATCCGAGATGGAGTACTATTTCAACGAGGCCAGGCGGTCCAAAAACCCAGTGGCAAAGCGACTCTTCGAGACCCTGGCCGGAGATGAACGGGAACACATGACCCGCCTGCGCGGATTACACGAAAAGCTAACCAACGATGGATCCTGGCCTGAGCACGTGCCCATCGAAGTCGCCGGCACCGACGTCAAGCAGGTGCTGGATAACCTGGTGCGGGACCACGGTGCGTCCCAGGACCACGACGCCGACGATATAGCCGCCCTAAAACAGGGCATTGAGTTCGAGGCCTCTGGGTCTAAGTTTTATGCCGAGCTCGCCCAAGCTTGCGACAATCCTCAGGAAAGAAAATTCTTTGGCTTTTTATCTCAAATCGAGCGCGAGCACATGCTGTCCATTCAAGATTCGCTCTTTTATTTAGAGGATCCTGAAGGGTGGCACGAGAGCAAAGGTCGCGCAGGACTGGACGGGGCATAGCGCCCGTTCACAGGCAAACAGGGGAGAAAAAATGAATCCGCTCTTTAGTGCCGATGATGTCTTTGAAATTGCGCAGACGATCGAGGTGAACGGCGGCATATTTTACCGCAAGGCAGCCGAGCTAATCGATGAAGAAACGCCCAAAGCCATCATGCTCAAGCTCGCTGCCATGGAAGACGAACACGAGCGATTTTTCGCCGGACTCAGGGAGCAGTTAAAGCGTTCCGACGGTGAACCCTGGGCGGTCGACCCGGATGGGGAGGCTTCCAGGTATCTTCAGGCATTCACGGACGGAAACGTGTTCGACACCAAGCGGGAGTTGCCGGCAAACATCACAGGTACCGCGTCGGTCGAGGATATCCTTCGCACGGCCATTGGGTTTGAAAAGGACGCCATCGTCTTCTTTTTGGGCATCAGAAACTATGTGCCGGAATCGCTGGGTAAAAAGGAAGTTGACAAAATCATTGAAGAAGAACAGCGGCATATCGTCATTTTGACAACCGAGCTCAATGCGCGACGCAAGCAAACAGCCTCTTCTACAGGTTGACCCTTTGGAGACAGCGCCGCCCTGGACAGGCCAAGGAAAATGGAACGCATAGCCACCCGAGTAACCGCGCTGTTGGGGACATCTTATCCCATTGTACAGGGGGGTATGATCTGGGTGGCCGGGTGGAAACTCGCTAGGGCTGTATCAGATGCCGGTGGCCTCGGACTTATCGGATCCGGGTCCATGTCGCCCGACCTACTTAGAGAACATATCACCAAGCTAACATCTGCCACCGATGCCCCGTTTGGTGTTAATGTACCCATTTTCAATCGACACGCAGACGCCTTTATCGAGGTCTGTATCGCGTGCGGTGTTAAAATAGTTTTTACCTCTGCTGGTAGCCCTGGAAAATACACAGCGCGCTTAAAAGATTGCGGGGTTACGGTGGTGCACGTGGTGCCGAGCGCCCGGCTGGCGCAAAAGGCCGCAGCAGCCGGTTGTGATGCCGTGGTCGCAGAGGGCACCGAGGCAGGTGGGCACAATGGGTTTGAGGAGCTCACCAGCATGAGCCTATGGCCCGCGGCAGTCGATGCGGTTCCGATTCCGGTTATCGCGGCTGGTGGTATTGTCGACGGTCGCGGCATGGCAGCGGCCCTGGCCACTGGCGCCGAAGGGGTGCAGCTGGGCACGCGATTCGCGGTGACCGTGGAATCGTCGGCCAGCGAGGGGTACAAAGCTGCAGCGGTAAAGGCAGCTGAAGCAGATGCCAAGCTGTATTTGCGCAGGTACATGCCCACCCGGGCCCTGGTAAACCCATACGTCCGACAAGCCATGGACGCAGAAGCTGCCGGTGCCGCTACTGACGTATTGGATGAGATCCGCGGCAGAGGCAGGGCGCGCCGCGGTATTTTCGAAGGCGACGCGCAAGACGGCGAAATGGAAATCGGACAAGCCGTTGGCAGGATTGGAGATATTCCAACTGCCGCCCAGGTGGTTGCCCGACTGGTGTCACAGTATGTTGAGACCATTGCTTCACTGAACAACACAATAGGAAGCAGCGGTGTAGGCGACCAACAACAATTGAACCGAACCGACACATAAAGAGGAGGTGTCCCCATGTTGAGTAAAAGAATGGAAAAAGCCATCAACGAACAAATCAACGCCGAGATTTTTTCAGCCTATCTCTATTACGCCATGACCAGCTACTTTGAATCCATGACCCTCAATGGGTTTGCCCATTGGCTGCGCATCCAAGCCCTGGAGGAGCTCACCCATGCGCAGAAATTCGTCAGCTATCTCAATGACCGCGGCGCGCGGGTGCACCTATCCGCATTAGAAGGACCGGATAACGAGTGGGATTCACCGCTCGCGGCGTTTGAGGCGGTTTACGAGCACGAGCAAAAGGTCACGGGCCTGATCAACAAGCTGATGGAGCTCGCCCAACAGGAAAGCGACTTTGCCACTGTGAATTTTCTGCAGTGGTTCATCGGCGAGCAGGTCGAGGAGGAGGCTGCTGCAGACGAGATGGTCCAAAAGCTGAAGCTCGTCGACAAAACTGAAGGCGGTCTTTTCCTGCTGGACCAGGAAGTGAACAACCGGTCATTTGTTCTGATGCCCGAGCTCACGGGGCTGTTTTAATGCCAGGCCCGTTCAAGGCAATCGAGATCTGCGATCAGGTGTATTGGGTCGGTGCCATTGATTGGCGCCTACGCAACTTTCACGGATACCTGACGTCCCGGGGGTCGACCTATAATGCGTTTTTAATACTAGCCGACAAGGTGACGTTGATAGACAGCGTAAAGCCCCCGTTCTTCGACGAGATGATGGCCCGCATCGCCTCGGTCGTCGATCCCACCTCGATTGACATCGTGATATCGAACCACGCGGAGATGGATCACTCTGGATCCCTTCCCCAATTGATACAGGCAGTACATCCCAAAAAGGTGATCGCCTCAAAAAATGGCGTCTCAGCCCTCAAGAACCACTTTCACTGGGACCAGGACGTCATTGCCATGGGTACTGGAGATCGCCTCGATTTAGGCAGTGCATCCCTTCGATTCATCGAGGCGCGGATGCTCCACTGGCCAGACAGCATGTTTGCCTTTCTTGAGGGAGCGGGGGTGCTCTTTTCAAACGACGCATTTGGCATGCACCTCGCTACCTCGGCCCGTTTCGCAGACCAGGTAGAACCCTGGATTCTGAAGTACGAAGGGGCAAAATACTTTGCCAACATTCTCCTGCACCTCTCACCTGTCGTTACAAAGCTGCTCGACCAACTGCCGTCGCTTGACCTGGACATCAAAGTGCTTGCCCCGGATCACGGCCCTGTCTGGCGAAAGGACATCGACCGGATTGTCGGATACTACGCCGAATGGGCAGCACAGAAGCCCACCCGCAAGGCAGTGCTGGTCTATGACACCATGTGGCAGAGCACGGCCAACATGGCCGCAGCCGTATGTGACGGCCTGGTCGAGGGGGGCGTGCAGGTGGTTCAGATGCCACTGGATGCCACCCACAGGAGCAATGTGGTCACCGAGCTGCTCGACGCAGGTGCCCTGCTGGTGGGATCGCCGACCATGAACAACCAGGTATACCCAACCGTGGCTGACGTGATGAACTACTTAAAGGGGCTCAAGCCGAAAAACCTGGTGGGCGCCACATTTGGATCTTTTGGCTGGAGCGGCGAGGCGGTTAAACACCTCGATCGGATAATGGAAGAAATGAACATCACCTTGGTCCAGCCGGGACTGCGATTGAAGTACGTGCCCGATGATGCCGGACTCACCCAATGCCGCGCATTGGGCAAAGCCGTGGCGCGCCAACTCGGCGATAGATAACTTTTCATAATATTCCAGATCTCCACGACACCACAATGCGCCCCATTGTTTCGGCAAAACATGTTGTCAAAAAGAGGCGCAAATATAGCAGCACACGCTGCAGCATGAACCGAGGTAAATATAGGCAAAGACAGCGATAAATTTTGGACAACGAAACAACTTGTTCTAAAATTATAGGACTGCATGCTAGAGAAAAACCGCTCTGGAGGGCACTATGAATTTCCTCGGGTCGCTGAAGTGGAGGCTGACAATGGGGGTGATGCTGGGCTGGATTGGCCTGGCTGTGGTTCTGATTGTCAGCAGCATCAGCGTCTTTAGCCGCATTGACCAGGAGGTGTTTGGCGCTTTGGAAACCCGAGCGATGTCCAACGCAAAGACCATTCAAAGTGACATTTCGTTCGAGCTTGCGGCAAAAATGGGCGATGAAATCCAAGCAAAACTAAATGGATTTATGGAAAAAATGGATAGCGCGCATCTCATCTCTGTTCTCGACGCAGACGGCAATGCCATCGCGGAGGTTGGACAAAAGGTCGAAGCCAAGCAGCTCATCGGATCATTCAGCAATCTCGACAAGGCCGATTCAGCGCGGAATGATCACCTGCGCCTGATCGTCTCGGTCGTTCCCGTGGCATCTGAGTCGAGCGGAGATGGAGATGAGAAGCCTTTGGGATATGTTATTTTGGCTGAATCACTTTCGAGCTACTATAAATTTAAATCCAACCTGCTTGGGGGAAGTCTGATCGGGGCGCTTGTCTGCTTTGCTTTTATCATGGGGCTGACCTACTTTATCGGACATAGAACGGCCAAGCCAATACTCGCGTTGGTGTCCGCAGCCCAGCGCATCGCAAGCGGCGACCTTAAACAAATTGACATCGAAGTCAAAGGGTCTGCCGAGACGAATCGACTGACAGAATCGGTAAAGGCCATGGCCACGGCGCTTCAGCAACAGGTGTTCGCGATTAAGAGGCTCATGGTGGATATTACCAACATCGCAAAAGATGTTTCAGACTCGATGAATCACTTGGCAGGTTCGGCCAATGAGCAGGCGGCCTCAATTGTCAGAACCGCCGCCACAATTGAGGAGATGGCCCAAACCGGCAAGAGCGCGGCTGTCAACGCCAACCATATTGTAAAGGCAGCGGAAAAGACCACAGAGGGATCCATCAGAGGCCGTGCGGCTGTTGAATCCACCAGTTCGTTTATCTCAAGAATCAAAGAAGACTCTCAAAATATCTCGGAGAAGAGCCAAAACCTGCTCTCATCGGTGGAGGAGGTGGGGAATATTATCAGGACGGTGAACGGCATTGCCGAGCAGTCAAAGATACTGGCCATTAACGCATCGATCGAAGCGGCCAAAGCCGGAGAATACGGTTCGGGATTCGCGGTTGTGGCAAGAGAAGTAAAGGATCTGGCCCAGCAGTCAAAAGACGCGACATTGCAGATTACCAGAACCCTCACGGCGGTTCGTCGGGCCATCGAAAATATGGTAGAGATCTCCCAAAGTGGAAGGGAACGCACAGAAGAAGGCGTCTTCATGATATCAAACGTCGGTGCGATCATGAATGATCTGGCCGAGGCAATACGAGAGAACTCGGATATCGCGAATGTCATTGCAACCAGCATCAACGAACAGACCGAAGGATTGGCTCAGATCGATGAGACAATGGGACACATCAACTCCACTGCTACGGAAAACAAGGGCATCAGCCGCAATATCGTCACCAGTACAGAGGAGCTCACCCAATCCTTTGAGCGCTTGAGCGAGTTGGTGGATGTCTGGCGCATACCCGATAAAGAGAGTGTTACGCCACAAGATCCCACCACCAACCGCGGCTAGTGCCATGTCAAACGAAATTTATCGGGTGAGGATAACAAATTCCCCCTTTGCCAAAGGGGGAGATCCAGAGCACTAGTTCCCATTTTGACATGAAGACATCTTTTTCCAAATCAGCCTCAGGGCCGGCGGACCTCATTGGAAATCTCACGGGGTGGCGGGCGCACTTGGCCCTGGGCCTACTGGTCGGGATTCTGCTTTCCTATTCTTGGATGTTTTCTAAGATCACCGTGCCCAATGAGCGATCCCGGGTCTATTTATCTGTGGCCCTCGTGGATGAGGGAACCCTTTCTATTGATGGGCCAGTGGCGCGCTTTGGCAAGCCGATTGACATCGCCCGGATCAATGGTCGCTACTACACGGACAAGGCACCTGGTGCGAGCTTGCTCGGGGCTGGCCTTTACGGTGCCGTGCGATTATTTACAGAGCCCGCGGATTGGTCCATTGTCTCCCTGGTAAACCTCATGCGAACCTGGCTGATGATACCGCTCGGGCTCGTCGGTTTTTTTCTGCTCCATCAATGCATCATGCGGTTGGGTATGCGGGACGCAACGGCAAAGATCGTTTGCCTCGGATGGATACTGGGCACATCGGCGTTTCATTACAGCACGGCCTTTTTCGGCCACCAGATTGTCGCCGTGGCCCTTCTCCTGGCCCTGTTCCTGGTTGAGAGTGCACGGGAGGAAACTGGAGATCGCAAATGGAGCGGAGGGGTGCGCCTTACCGGCGCAGGTATCAGTGCGGGTATGGCGGGTATTACCGAGTATCAATCCGCAATACCCTGTATTTTTTTTGCCGCATACACCATCGTCAGGCACTATCGTCATCCCAGCCGTCTCATCGGCTTCTGCTCGGGGGCTTCTGTGTTCGTTGGTCTGCTACTCGCCTACAATCACCGAGCATTTGGCGGACCGTTTGAGCTATCCTACCACCACCTGTCGGAACAATGGATGCAGGCCAACCACACTGCAGGTATAGCAGGGGTTGCAGTGCCCAACGCCCAGGCCGCAATTGGCGGTCTTTTTAGCTTGCACCGCGGGCTTTTCAGCACATCGCCGATGTTTCTCTTGGTGCCCTGGGGTCTGTTTTTCGCATGGCAGAGAACCAGCCAACGCGGTCTTTGCCTCTTGTTGGGATCGACATGCCTCTATTACTGCCTATTCATTTCTAGCGCTCGCATGTGGCACGGCGGCTGGGGATTTGGTCCGAGACTGCTCGTCCCCATGATGGCTTGGGGGGCAATCGCCGTGGCCTTTGCCATTGATCAGGCGGCCACAAATAGCATTATCAAATGCCTTTCCCTCGGCCTCATACTGTGTGGGGTGTTCTACCATCAGGTCGTTCATCTATGCTTTCCAGAGCTTCCAGAGCGCGCTCAAAATCCCATCATGGACGTGGTATTGCCCGCCATTGGCGCTGGAATGCTCTCCCCCAACCTGGTCTCTCGGTTGACTGAACATACAGGCCTCTTCACAGCCATGCCGGCAATGATCCTTACGTTCATCGCAGCAGGTGTTGTTTTGTCTTACGGACGCCGCGCCTCTCAAACCAAGGGCAGGCAAAAGACCGATGGCATTATTTGGACCTTCCTTCCGACGATCGTGCTGGTGCTCATTATCGGTCTGGTGGGTCAAACATGGCCTCAGAGCAAGGCGCTGGCGTTTGTTAAGAAGATGGAGACCTACGAGAAAGCCGAGTATAAAAGCCGTATATCGCCTTAGCGCGAGCTCTGGGCGAGCACGGATACGAGATGCTGACTGAGGATCGTCACATGCTGACGTTCCTCCCGAATGATGTCGGCTATTTTCTGGTTTTGCGCATCTGAGCGCATAGCGCTCTGAATACCGTGGTAAAAGGCAATGGATTTAAGCTCCATTGAGATGGCGTGTCTCAGCACATCTTGGAGTGAGATACCCGACTGAATCTGAGGGTCTGGGGCTGCTGGGAATACCTGGTCGTCGGCAAACGCATGGAGGTAGCTCGCAGCTTCCCCATTGGGATCTCCGATGAGCTGGGATAAGATCCCTGGATCTGCGCGCATGTTCTCAAACAACAGCTCGTGGGAATCCTCCATTTTAGCGAGCCCGGTTAGCATTTCTTTAGCGGCGGGGTCTTCGACGAGCTTTGCGGCTCGGCGGTAGTACGCAGACCCGGTCCGTTCTATGTGGACAGCGACTTCCAGTATCTCTTCGGCATTTAGCGCAGGACTCATTCACATTCTCCCTTATACGGCGACGCTTGGGTCGGGGTCGTCCATCCGGGTTCAACTCAGCGTTGGCCAATTTAATTTTTCCAAAGGCCATGCAAGTTGCAGTAGGCCCTTACGGTAATATCTTTGGCATCGACGAGAAAGGTCGCCTCAGGAGCACTCTCCGGCGCCAAGAATTCTCGATAGGCCTTGTCACCGGCGATGAGCTCAATCCATTCGATATGATGGTCTTTTGCCATGGGGTGGGCCACATCGCCAACTTTGACCCGAAAGCCGCCTGCGATAGCCTCGACCACGGGCACGTGCTTTTCCTTGGCCGCATCTACTGTGTTCTCGTTAAAAAGGGTCATCGGCTGACCGCAGCAAACGAGCTCACCCGGACCAGCGTGAATAGACTCGACCATATTGCCGCACAGTTCGCACTTAAACACTTGAAGTCTGGTTGTTGCCATCAGTTCCTCTCCTTTGTTTGTGTCGGTACTACAACTATAGTGGGTTTTAGCAGCCTAGCCGTAGGGATACATCCCTTTTTTCACTTCGATGAGCTTTTCTAAGATGGTGTCGTGCTTTTCTTCGTCCTTTAATAGATATTCCAGCAGGTATGCCTGCACTAGCATCCCCTTTTTACCCTCTATCTCCTGCAAGCAGGATTTGGCCAGGGCAACGGTCTGCTTTTCGATTTCGAGATGCTTCTCAATGAGGCCCCACACCTCGCCCACTTCTTCGGGTGAGATTGCGATGGCCTTTGTGGTGAGGCTATCTTCGATAAGTTCCTGGATTCGGTGATGCATCTGAGAATCCCGTCCGATAATTTCCATCACCAGGCGGACGATGGGATTTTCTGTTTTTTCAATGACCCTTGCGGTCGATGCAACAGCGGCGTTTTCGATTTTCTTCCATTTCCTGACGTTTGCGACGATCTTTTCCTGTGCTTCCTTGGTGGACATGGTACCTCCTTTTGTGATTTTTTCAGATATTCTTTACTTTGCGTGCTTGGATAAATAAGCAGCCACGCCGTCTGCTGTTGGTTTCATAGCGTCTTCGCCTTCATGCCAATCGGCCGGGCACACTTCCCCGTGCTCTTCTGTAAACTGAAGGGCAGTAAGCACCCGAAGTGCCTCCTCCACACTGCGCCCCAGGGATAAATCATTGACGAGCTCGTGCCGCACAACACCTTCCCTGTCGATAAGGAAGAGGCCTCTCAAGGCGACCGAATCGTTCACGAGCACGCCAAAGTCTCGGGAGATGCGCTTGCTCAAGTCAGATACCAGTGGATAGCGAATCTGGCCGATGCCGCCGTTTTCCACAGGCGTATTGCGCCATGCAAAGTGGGTGAACTGGGAGTCAATTGAGACACCGATCACCTCTGCGTTTTTCTCCTTGAATGCATCGAGTGCTTTGTCAAAAGCGATTATCTCTGAAGGGCAGACAAACGTAAAATCCAATGGGTAGAAAAACAAAACCACGTACTTGCCGCGATAGCTGGCCAAGTCCAATTCCTTGATTTCGTTTTTTTCAAAAACTGCTTGGGCCTTAAAGTTCGGTGCTTCCTGTGTTACCAGAGACATTTGTTGCTCCTTTCTGTTTGCTCAGTTTTGAGCATTATACATCCCACTTACCTACCTGTCTGTGTTTCTCGCACTCGGCCTCCACTAGGTTTCGGATGCGATAGGCCGTATCTCTCAGGATGCCGTAGATGATACCACATGAGTCGTCATCCCGATCCCGGTCTCCTTCATCTGCAACAGCCAACATTTCCCGGGTCAAGCGGATGGTTTTTAGCAAATTTTCATTAAATGCTGATGCCATGTTTCCGTTGTCCCCTATCTTAGAAACAAGAACGAACCACCAATCGGGTGTAGGGCAATGCAGGACCTATGCCACCCGCCATGTGGCCAATATTACTAAATAAATTCGGACATTTGAATTTAGGTGTATCATCTACATTTTTTTATAAACACGGGATTTCGTCTCATTTTGTATCGCGGGACAGCCAGATGAGACATCTACAATAACCGTTTGGGAACGGACACCATTCAGTTCTGCCACCCCGACCTCTCCAAGTCAGCTTGTCCACATGAACGCAACAAACTAAACTCCTCCTATGCCAGAGCTTCCGGACATCGCCGTGTATATCGACGCGCTTAGGATTCGGACATTGGATCGCACGCTTGCTGAGGTGCGCTTAAAGAGCCATTTCCTGCTACGCACTGTGGACCCGCCCCTAGCAGCTGTTTTCGGAAAGGCAGTGCGCGGCATTGAGCGGATGGGCAAGCGCATCGCCGTTGCGCTCGAGGATGACCTGTTTTTGGTGCTGCATCTCATGGTCTCTGGACGGCTTCGCTGGTCTAAAAAAGGAGCCGGCATTCCTGGTAGGGTGGGGTTGGCGGCGTTTGATTTTCAAGACGGGACACTGCTGATGACCGAAGCCAGCACCAAAAAAAGGGCCTCGTTGCACGTGATACAGGGGCGCGCTGCGCTAGAGGCGTTTCGACCAGCAGGGATCGAAATTCTGGAAGCGAGCCACGTGCAGTTCAAGAGGCAATTACTGCTGGAAAACCGAACATTGAAACGTGCGCTAACTGATCAACGGCTCTTTAGCGGTATTGGCAATGCCTATTCCGATGAGATTCTATTTTGCGCTGAACTCTCCCCCATGCGCCTTACCTCAAGGCTAACTACCGCGGAGATAAAGCGGCTGTATAAGGCGAGTCAGAAGACGTTAGAAGACTGGATTGCGCGGTTAAAGAAAGAGACCGGGAACAGCTTCCCAGAGAAGGTAACCGCTTTTCACGATAAAATGGCCGTACACGGTCGGTATCGAAAGCCGTGTCCCACCTGTGGCGCTCCCATACAGCGGATTCGCTACGCAGAAAATGAGTGCAATTACTGCGCAACATGTCAAAACCAGGGCAATCTTCTTGCTGACAGGGCGCTTTCCAGGTTGCTCAAAAAGGATTGGCCAAAGACCCTGGACGAGCTCGAGTCACGAAGGGGGGGCAAGGGGTGAATGAAATGGGGTCTGCACCCCTTAGGTGTTAACCGAGAATTAGCGAATGATTCTCCCCCTTGCGCAAAGGGCAATGGCATTCGGTTAAGGGCAAATGTCGCGATTTTTGCTATTTTTATGCCGGGTAAAGGATCTCCCCCTTGAAAAAGGGGGTTAGGGGGATTTTGACACGTCCAATCGAATTTTACCTTTGAAAACAATT
>JASJCT010000073.1 GCA_030065855.1 Myxococcota bacterium | reverse complement strand
GAATTTTACCTTTGAAAACAATTGCTTGGACAATTGAAAATCCCCCTGCCCCCTTTTTCAAGGGGGATTCTTTTCTGGCGATCCTACGCTATAAAAACACCCAAAAATCCTTAACCGAATGCCATTGGGCAAAGGGGGCAGGGGGGATTGTCGTCAATCGCAGGGTTGCTCGCCAGAGACGAAATCCCCCTACCCCCCTTCGTCGAAGGGGGAATCTCACCGTTTCGGTCCGTTCGATTCGGTTAACGCGAATGGGCCTGCTTGGGTTCCTGGCGTACACAAACATAAGCCGTCAACTTTTTGACGGTTCCCTTCTTTACTGTTTATTGGACGATCCTCTATCTTGTTTTATTAATCAAATAAAAACAGATAGTTATATTTTTTATGGGGCTTCCTAGGACCCTTGCTTTCGGTTGGCATCTGGGTTGCTTTTAACGGCATTGGGGTCACATCAACACACTTATACACAACAGGTTGAACCCACTTAGCAAAAGGGATCGCATGCATTTAATACCCAATGACATTGCTAGTTACACGCGCTGTATCCCGCTGGTCCTCGTGATTGCTGCGGCCAACGCACAGGCCATTGAAACCGACGATAAAGCCGCGCGCAAGAGCTTTGAAGAGGGGGTTCAGGCTTTTCGAGAGGCTCGCGTGGGGGATGCCCTTAATGCATTCAAGCGGGCCTATGCCGAGCGTCCGTCCTTTCGCATTCTGTACAATATTGCCCAGGCCGAGGCAGAGCTGGGCCACCCGCACAGGGCTATCGAGGCGTTCGAGGCATACCTCGCAGACGGCGGTAATCGAATTCCAAAGGCGCGCGTCATTGCTGTCCAGAGTGAGATCGAACGTCTGCGCACCCTGGTCGGAGAGGTAATGGTCAAAGGGCCCAGGGGGGCAGAGGTTTGGATCGATGGGGAACGGGAGGGATACCTGCCCTTGGCCGCTCCTATTGTTCTGCCAACAGGCCGCCACCGGCTCATTGTTCGCCACGGCAAAAGCGCACCCTGTGAACAGGATATTGTCGTCAAAGGCGGAGAAAACACCGAGGAGGGCTGCTTTCTGCTCGACTATAAACTCGATCTCGATAGGCTGGCTGCACAGGACAAAGACGCGGGGCCGGCATCTTCAATACCCCTCGATGGGCCATCTGCCAAAACGGGTGATGAGGCCAAAGGCAGGGGCTTTTGGTCAACTGTCGCCCCTTGGATTGCCACCGGGTTCGCTACTGTGGCCTTGGCCACCGGAAGCATCTGCGCCATAAAAACCTCCACCCTGAACGCCTCGTTAAAAGCTGAATGCGGCGATGGCGTGTGTCCGCCGAGCCGACAGGACGATGTGGATGCCCTGTCTGGTTGGGCTGGCGCTGCAGATGGGCTCTTTGTCGCAACCGCTATATTCACAGGCGCGGCCATCACACTGTTTATCGCGCCTTGGGAAAAAGACAGGGAAACAGGTCCGCAATGAGGTCGTTGACAACAAAGTATCGCTGCCTCGCAGCCATTGCGTTTACATGTGGGTGCTCTGTGTGGATCGATGATTTCTCGATCGATGACAGCACCTCGGATTCGGAATCGCCTGATGCGTCTGATAGCGACAGTGATATAGACACAGATACGGACGGCGATGTGGACACAGACTCGGATTCAGACGCAGATACAGACACGGATGTTTCTTTGGTGGATTGCGACCATTGGGTCACACCCCAGTTGGGCGATGATATTGAAGTCTGTTCGATCAAAGGCGGTTCGGCATTTGTCGGCTGTGACCCCACAGTCACATCTGAATCCTGTATGCAAGATGAGGAACCTGCCCATCGCGTGACTTTTAGTGGGTTTTCCATGCTGCGTTACGAAGTAACGGCTGCCCAGTTTCTGGCGTTTGTAACGAGCGATCCCACTTGGGCGCCGGACGGCGCATCTGCTGAGACAAAATGCAGTGCCTCGTATCTCAAGGATTGGAACAACGGTGTGCCTCCGGCAGGCACTGAGCAGCGGCCTGTGGTGGATGTGTGTTGGCACGCTGCTGAGGCTTATTGCGCCTGGATCGGAGATGGGTACAGGCTGCCCACAGAAGCAGAGTGGGAATTCGTTGCCCGGGGCCCCCATGACGGTCACGGTCCAGCTGCCTATTGGACATATCCCTTTGGCAATGATCCGAATTGTACACTCGCCAATTACGCCGGGTGTGCGGGCTCGCCCCAAGCCGTGGGTGAGGCAGAGGGCGAAAGCCCATACGGCCTGGCCGATATGGGGGGCAATGCATGGGAATGGACCAACGACTGGTATGACCCGCTCTTCTATTGCGACCCCAGAGAGACCGATAACTACACACCACCCAACTGCGATAGCCAGTACGAATGGATAGATCCCCAAGGCCCGACCGACGGGGCCACAAAGGTGGTTCGCGGGGGATCCTGGTATCACCCAATAGACCTGATGCGCAGTGCCAAGCGCCAGGGGCTAGACCCCACGACTTCGAGCAATCTCACCGGTTTCCGGTGCGCCCGATGAATCAATAGAGGCCTTTTTGGAAACCCTCACCGGGGTGCTGTGCGTCCTGTGAGCTCCCTGAGCTCTGCTCGTCGCCCCTCGAGTTCACCCACGAGCACCAGGCGGCAGATGTAGTTCCGATCCCGATTCGTTATATCTACGAATTTAATCCCGAATTTATCCATTTCAGGCGATTCATTTAATCGGATCACGCGCGCCCGGACAGTGACGGTCTCTTTGTTGTCGAAGAGGATGGCTATCTGAACTTCTTCCCGGATGTTCAGTGGCTTGCCAATGTGAATGAGGGCACCACCGCCGCTTACATTGATCGTTTTACCGTGTATCCGGGATCCGTCCCTGCGAAGGACAGTGATATCGCGCACCATTTCACCGCGAAAGAAGGCCCGCCGATTTCGCTGCCATTCACCTGTCGGCAACCTCAAGATAACCACGCGGGGGTCTTTTTCTAGCACGCGGACAAAACGGGTGGTGATGGGCAACACGCCCTTGCGCTCGGTCAAGGAAATCTTCACGTCCTGGTTTGGTTCCAAACGTCGCACAGGTAACCGGGACTTGCATCTCACGCGAAAGTGATGACTGCCCACATAGATTACCTTGCCTCGGGTATTCATCGAACCCGCTTGCGTATCCAATTGGATCTGCAGGTTTTGCCCGTTTTCGAGGGCAATGATATGCTTGCGCGTTTTGCTCACCAGGTGCCACCCATGTCTTAATTATAATCGGCAGATAGGTGGCTTCTCTTTAATGAAACGCCCCGGGGTGGGTATCAGATGACCCCATTCCTGTGCCTCTTCTTTATTACCGGTTTTTCCTAAAATTTCGCAAATTGAGGGTGCAATATCCAGAGCACAATGGTATAACAATAATACCATGAGTTAATGTATATAACTATCATGCAATATTGTATTATTTATAAAAATGGGGGCATCTTCTTAGAAGATTGTTATTGAGGAAAGGATGAACCCATGAAATTGCGTTACTTTTCGGGCTATTATTCGGCATTTGGTCAGTTCGCTTTACTCATTCCATTGGTGGTGGGTCTGGGGTGTGAGCCGCGCACAGAGGATGCCGCGGTGATCAGCCACGTTGAGGACGTTTCCGCACCGCTTCAAACGAACCGTATTTTTCCAGCAAGTATCCGGATCCAAGCACCTGCGGCTGCTCTGGATGAGATTGCACAAATGCCCACCATCGTGGATGCAATCAATGCCCAGTCTGTTGATGTATTCGTCACCCAGAAGCAGTTTGATAGACTGATCAATCAATTCAGCTCGCTCATCGCAGATGGCGCAATGTCCGTCACCGTATTGCAAACCCGCGCGCAAGTTGAGGAAATGCTCGCGCAACGGGATGAGCGTGGACGCCTCGAATACCACACATATGAATCTATGTTAGCAGAGCTGGAGCTCTTTGTGGATACGCATCCCGACATCTGCGCTCTCCACGATCTGGGGACTGTATCAGACGGCCAAAAAAAGCTCTGGGCATTAAAAATATCCGATAACGTGGACCCAGAAGAGGACGAGCCATCGGTGATCATCACGGGCGGCATTCATGGAAACGAATACCCAGGGCCAGAGATGGTGATGTATATCATCAACCATATCCTGGATAACCAGTCAGACGCATCTATCAAACACCTCATCGACAATACCCAGATGTGGTTCGTTCCCATCATTAATCCCTATGGGCACGACAGAGGCACGCGCGGAAATGCAACCGGCGCTGACTTAAATCGGGATTTCCCCACGTCTTGGAATAAAGATGGCCTTACGCAAAAGGAGACACAACTGCTCGTGTACGAGTTATTTGACAAGCGAAACCACGTCGTGGCCGGGATCGACTACCATACGTTCGGTGAGATGTACATGTATCCCTGGGCCCATACCTCCCAGGACGTAGAAGATATTGACGTCATTGAGGAACTCTCAGATGACATGGCACAGGACGCTGGCTACAGATCGGGCAGCATTACCAGCTTTTTTGGCAACGTCCAAGGCGGCAGTGCCGACTATTACTATGGCGAGTATGGAGCCTTTTATTATGGGGTAGAGCTCGGTCAATCCCACTCTCCAAATGCCTCGAGCTTGGAAGGCCTATGTTCGAAAAATTTAGAACCTGCGTTAAAGTTGCTAAACCGCGTTCATTATGCAACGGTCACCGGCAACATCACAAATAATGGGGAGCCGGTCGTGGCAACCGTATCGGTCGAAGGCATCGACGGGATTAGCGATATTCGGAATCCGTTTGAGAGCGACGAGATGTATGGGGGGTACTTTAGAATGCTCGAACCCGGCACCTACACCATTACCTACACGTACGATGGTGAGGAGATTGTCGAGACAGGCATTGTCGTTACTGAAGATGACCAAACAATCGTGGATGTCGAGTTTGGCGAGCCAGATACCGATACAGGCACAGATACTGACACTGACGCCGATACTGACACAGATATAGACACAGACGCCGACACTGACGCTGATAGCGACACCGATTCGGATTCAGACAGTGACGGAGATAGCGACAGTGATTCTGATAGCGACGGTGACAGCGACTCTGATAGCGACAGTGACTCTGATGGCGATAGCGATGGCGACTCAGATAGTGATAGTGACTCTGATAGCGACAGTGACAGTGACTCAGACAGCGACAGCGATGGTGATAGCGCGGACTACATTTCAGATGATACTGGTTGTGGGTGCAGGGTCGCGGGTCAATCCCACACAAGAGGGGGTGTAAACCGGCTTTTGCAGTGGATGCTAAATACTAAATAGATCATCGATATTGTCGATGAGATCTTCGCAGGTATAGTCGTCTGCCACTTTGATGCCTTCGGCCTTGCTTTCATCGTCAACGGGTGTGTACACGGCCTCACTTGCCATATCTTGGGCTGTTTGACCGCCAGTGCCGTCAAAGCCCACAATCACTTCTTCGTTGACAAATCTGAGGGGGCCGATCATTTTTTCGTCAGATTCTAATGTCGCATCCATCTCCGTCCATAACCGATAAATAATAAAGAGATTCGCATCGACAATAATGCCGTACTTGGCATGCACGGTCATGCCAGGGTCTCCGTCATTATCCCCATCTATCACCCTGGGGTCGGTGCTTCCTGATCCTGGATCCGGGAGCGGTTCGGTTGCAACGTCGGTAAAGGCATCCCGATCCAGGCCCACCAGATCATACGTCCTCGGCTGGGAAACCTGGTCCCCATTCAAAATTAATTCCCTATCCACTAGGGTAACCCCTCCGGGAAATGCTTCTGGGAAGGTCAAGTCTATAGCCCCAGTCCCTTCGGCCTCGTTGGTTACTAGGCAAAATTCGCCGACACCTTTATAGGTATTTGCACCGGTTTTGCTGATATCCTGAAGCATGTAAACCCGTCTTGTTTCCTTAACTTCTTCGACAATAATTGGATATTTAACCATGGAGACTTGTCTTGCCTGCAGCACCCATTTTCCAGTAAATGAGTCTTCCTCCGTATCGGTGTCTGAATCTGTGTCTGTGTCGGAATCCGTATCTGTGTCTGTGTCTGAATCTGTGTCTGTGTCTGTGTCTGAATCTGTGTCTGTGTCTGTGTCTGAATCTGTATCTGTGTCTGTGTCTGAATCCGTGTCTGTGTCTGTGTCTGAATCTGTGTCTGTGTCTGCGTCCGTATCACCGTCAGATCCGCTGGGGTCGTCATCAGATCCACCACAGCCGATTTGGCTGGCAAGCAGTGCTGCGAGTAGAAGTGTCCACAATTGCTTCGTCCATTTCTTGTTCATTTGATTCCTCCTTTGGTTCCCACGTTGTGCAGTCATTCGCACAGTTACATCTGTTTACTGCAAATATATTTACAGAATCTTTTGAGACAATTTTTGTTTTCAGATAGACAAAGAAAGGATTAGACGCCGAAGTTCGTTACCTTAGCCTGCCTGTTTATATATTATCTCTCCTAATTGCTCCACATGTTGAACATCCAATTAATGGCCTTAGTTGTTTGCTATTATTATTTTTATTGAATCTTTTGAGACAATTTTTGTTTTCAAATAAGAAAGGGGAAAGGCGAGGCAACCATGCCTGAATCCTCGGGCTTTTTGATTTTGATACCTTCTTCCGTGCGGAGGTAAGACAGGGAGGCGTTTCCGGAATGGATGCTAAATCGTAAATAGACTATCGATATTGTCGATAAGGTCTTCGCAGGTATAGTCGTCTGCCACTTTGATGCCCTCGGCTTCGCTCTCATCCTCATGGGGCACGACCACGGCACCGTCAGAGACATTCTGGGCGAGCTGGCCGCCTGTGCCTTCTTCATCAAAGCCGAGCACTACCTCTTCAGATCCGAATTTGAGCGGGCCGATCAGTTTTGCATTGTTTTCTATTGTGGCGTCTATCTGTGTCCACGATCGCTGGACGATGTAAATGTCGGAATCGATTAAAAGGCCAAACTTGGTATGCACGGTCAAACCTGGGTTGCCGTCGTTTTCCCCATCTATCACCCTTGGATCGCTGTTACCCGACCCGGTAGCGGGCAAGTCTTCGGTTTCAATATTGGTAAAGGCATCCCGATCCAGCCCTACCAAATCCCATACTTTGGGCTGGGAAAATTGGTCGCCCTCTACAGTGAATTCCCTATCCACCAGGGTAACCCCGCCTGCAAATTCATCTGGAAACGTCAGTTCTGAATCGTCTTCGCTATCGTTCGTTGTCAGGCAAAAATCACCCACGCCTTTATAGGTATTGGCTCCAGCCTTAGTGACCGTCTGGATCATGTAAATTCTCGTTGTGCCTTTGACATTACCGACGAGGCCCCCGTACTCGGTGGTGGCCACTTGTTTTGCCTGCAATGCCCACTTTCCCTCCAGTGGATCTTCTTCGGTGTCAGTGTCTGTATCTGTGTCCGAATCTGTGTCTGTGTCCGTGTCTGTGTCCGTGTCTGAATCCGTGTCTGTGTCCGTGTCCGAATCCGTGTCTGTGTCCGTGTCCGAATCCGTGTCTGTGTCCGTGTCCGAATCCGTGTCTGCGTCCGTGTCCGAATCCGTATCTGCGTCCGTGTCGGTGTCGGTGTCGGTATCCCCGTCTGTTCCCCCACCGTCATCGGATCCACCGCAGTTGATTTGGCTGATCAGCAGTGTCGCGATTAAAACTGTCCATAGCTGGTTCATCCAATACTTATTCATTTGATTCCTCCTAGCATCAGGGATTGAACAGCTATTTATAACAGCAGTCATATGTTTGGTGAATAATAAATTTCAGATTTATCACATTTTTTTTTCAAACAATATAGATTTTCAGATTTTACCAGAGGGGCTTGGGCAAGAAATTTATGGGGTGGGTGTTAAATCGTAAAGAGATTGTCGATATTGACGATTAGTTCTTCGCAGGTATAGCCGTCTAACACTTTGACGCCCTCAGCCTCGCTTTCGTCTTCTTGAGCCACCACCACAGCACCATCTGAGATATTTTCGGCCGTTTGGCCACCAGGGCCATCATTGCCGAGTACAACCTGCTCGTTACCAAATTTGAGCGGGCCGATCAGCTTTTCGTTGTTTTCCAATTGAGCCGTGATCTCTGTCCATGAGCGCTGGATAATATATAGGTCGGCGTCGATAAAGATACCGAACTTGGTGTGCACGGTCACACCTGGGTTGCCGTCGTTATCCGCATCGATCACCCTAGGATCTTCATCGCCAGAGCCTGTTTCCGGCAGCGGGTCGGTGGCGACATTGGTAAAGGCGTCCCGATCAAGGCCGGCCAGATCCCAAGTTTTGGCCTGGGTCACTGTGTCGCCGTCCAAGGTGAATGGTCTGTCTGCCAAGGTAATCGCGTCGAAGAAACCGTCAGGATAGGTCAATTCTGCAGCGTTTGAAGCCTCTGCTACATTCTCCATAAAGCATAATTTTGACACGCCGTTATAAGTATTGGTTCCAGTATTGGAAACCGTTAAAAGCATGTAGAGTCGCGTTGTCGCTTTAACATCCCCCACAAGGCCACCGTATTCGGTGATGGATACCTGCTTTGCCAGTAATGCCCACTTTCCCTCAAGCGGGTCAGCTTCTGTATCTGTGTCAGTATCAGTATCGGTATCTGTGTCAGTATCGGTATCCGTATCTATGTCAGTATCGGTGTCCGTATCCGTGTCTGTGTCCGTGTCTGTGTCTGTATCCGTGTCCGAATCTGTATCCGTGTCCGAATCTGTATCCGTGTCCGAATCTGTATCCGTGTCTGAATCCGTATCTGTGTCAGAATCCGCATCTGTGTCGGTATCCGAATCACCATCTGTGTCAGAGTCGGTATCCGCGTCTGTTCCACCGCCGTCATCGGATCCACCACATCCGAGTTGGCTGATCAGTAGTACTGTGATGCAAAGGGTTAACAGTTGTCTTGTTAAATACTTCTCCACTTAATTCCTCCTTTTACCAGTTTAAAAGCAACTGACTATACCACTTGCAAGAATCAATATAAATACACCGCTAGTAAATAATTTTCAACTAGGCGGAATCATTTCAGAAATGATGGATTGTCAAATATCCAACAACAGGGGTTAAATCGCTATTTTTGCCTCGGCCATTCTCGGGAAGGGATAAACCTCGTGCACGTCTTTTAGGCCCAATATGGCGAATGTCAGCCGCTCGATGCCAAACCCCGCCCCTGCGCAGGTGATCTTTCCACCGTTTTCGTCTAGAGAGGAAAACAACTCGAAAAACGGGGCAAAATAGGCGAGCGGGTATTTGAGATCCATCATGCGCTGCTCCAAATCCCCGATGGAGCGGGTTCGCTCAGCACCAGATAGACACTCGATGGGATAGGGGTTGTCCCCAAACGGCGGTATCACCACATCGTAGTTCAAAAATCGCCCCAGGGCGCTATCATAACAATCATAGGCTTCGCGCTTGAGATTGACGATGAGGAACGGCGTTTCACCCACTTGCTTGGCAGCCCATTTTTCCACAGCGTCGTCGTCTGGCAAGCCTTGGGCCTGCTTGACCTCAGCAGCGTCGAAGATAGTGAGACCATCGCTCACGTCGTGCAATGGTGCACCTCTGAGTGCTTCGATCGTTTGGCCATGGCTGTCGTTCAGATAGGCGTAGAGCCGCTGCATCAGCTCAGAAATCACGCCGATCATCTCCTCGTAGGTGGCGTCCCGCTTTTCAAAGTCGACCTGCATGAATTCACTGGTGTACTTGTAGTCCTTTCGGCCGATGCGCATCTCCATCCGCACATTGGGCGAGGCCCAAAAGACCTTGCCCGCCTCGGAGAGCATGACCATCAGGATTTTTTGTAGGATCAGCGATTGGGTGACCGACACCTCAGCTCCATAGTAGTTGATGCGCGCTGGATAGGTCCAGTGATTGAGCGGATCTGTGCACCCGGCGAGCATGTAAATCGGTGGGTGCACATACCCCCTTGCAATCAGCTCTGAACATAAAAAATGCTGAATTGCCGTCCGAATCTCGAGGATCTTCCGCAGCCGCGGATTGACCAGCGCCTGACGCACCTGCTCCAGCGCTGCCAATACGTGGGGGTCGTCCAAATTAACCGGCTCAATGCGTTGAACACCCAGGGTCAATGGCACGTGTCGCTTGCCAATACCAGCCTGTCTGCTTTGAATTTCTGTCATTTTTTTCTCCTGTGTCGCGCGATACCCCGCTCTGATTTTGGGAGACATTTTTCTGTGACAATATGATTACTATAACAAATTATTTATGTCAATTTATTAATAATAATTTCTTAAAACTGTTAATAAGTTCATAAAAATGCGTTTTTGGACGACATAATATCATTCACACACCAAACAGTGGATGAGCGCCTCGTAATTTCCATACCCAAATGGCCCTTTTGAGGGCAAACCCATCCCCCCAGCCCCTTTCCTGCGAGGGAAAGGGTGAGGCAAAAGCAATCTGAATCATTGGATTATTTGGTTCCAGCCTCTCTGGTGCAGAGAGGCTGGCTGGCAAGCGGTTGTCAGTGATTTAGCAAATATGCAGTTTTCTTTTGGTGTGGTACGTAGTAGGGGGTTGGGGCAGTCTTCTATTTCATTTAAGAGCAAAGGAGAGAGGGAAAGATGAAAAGAAAATGTGTAGGTGTCTTTTTAGGTGTTCTCGTTTTAGGTTATTTTTCAGCCCTCGGTTGTGAGGAAGTAGATCAAGCGCCAGAAATGGCGGACACCCCTTGGGATGCGGTGACCGACGAGAGCGATGCCGAACCAGACGATTTTATCGGGTCATCTGAGTTTGAAGTGGCGCTCGATGAAGATGATGTTTTGGACGTGCCAGATACGATCAACGCGCCAACGCTGGAGAAGATGACGGTGGGGGAATCGCAGGCAGCCTACGGTAGGGCCACATTCCAGGTCTGCGTTAAGTATCAACCCGATTATGAAGACGTGGGCGGTGGTGAAGACTGGTGGACGTCGAATGCGGCTCAAAAAGCGCGGGGCATTCGCATTCGCATTACGTTGACCACCAACAGCCTCGGGGACGATCTCTACTACGGCTACGTCAGTAGAGACACGGGCTGCACCCCGACCATGTGGGTCAGTTCGACAGGCAGGTACAACATCCGCGCCTATTCCCAGGCAAAGGTATCTCCGACTGCGGACAATTTTATCTACGTGCGCAAACCCACGGGTAGCTACTCCCGTTACTGGAAATACCTGGCTCAGAATGTCTCACCGGGCATGAAGACCTATACCTGGGTCAACAACAGCAAGTACTCAGAAGACGTGGTAAACATCGCCGCAGCTGCGGGTTACTCTGTCAACAAGCGCTATGGCGGCCTGTCCGGTGAAAGCTTTCACATCTACAACGCGCGGTGTGAGTTTGATCCCAACCAGGGCAGTTGTTACGAAGACGATGCTGGCGCCAACCTGGGCCTATCCACCCCCGATGCCCTATTTATCTCGCCCAGCGGCAGGGAGCGGAAGTTCATCATCGCACACGAGGTGGGCCATGCCGTGGGTGCCAAGCGCGAATCCCCAGCGGCCGAGCCGGACATCGCCTCTTGGTCCGATCCCACCTGCGGGGAGCTGGGATCGAGCAGCCATGAACTGACCAGCAAGGAATACCAAAGCACCGCAGCCAAGGAGGGGTTTGCCCATTTCTATGCTGCCTCGGTCTGGAATGACAGCGCGGATACCCGCTGCTGGTTTGGTTACTACAAACGCGTGGATCACGATCTGGACGGCACACCGACAAACAATCCATGGGTGAGCTGCGAGAACGGTGGGGATTATCTCGACGACGCAGGGTGTGCTGCTGACGGCTTTGGTACGGAATATGATTGGATGCGATTTTGGTGGGATATTTTTACAGACGTGGATATAAGCTTTGGCAAGATCGCCGATGTGTGGGATAGGGCCAACTCCCATACTTGGAACGACGTGCCTGATCCGTCAGATCCCAACAACAATCCCTACGAACGCATTCGGAATGGCTTTTACCAAGAGGTGGGCGGAGACAGCTACTTGATGGGCCGTTTTGATGTGTACGCCAACTACAACGGGGTCAATCGTTAACAGCCCCTAGTTATGGGCTTTCATGGCTCTTGAAAAGTAGCCGCCTGTGAGTGCGTCCAGGGCTGCGGTCAACTCGGTAATTCTAAGGGTTAGCTCGACCTGTTCCACCAAGTCTATTGGTGGTTCAAGCATTTGTTTTATTTGAAGTTTTCTCCTTTCGAAATAGTATCCAACAAGGGACATGAGCACGGCCTCCCGTCGCGATGCACGGTCAGCCAGCGCATGCCAAACCCGAACTTCATCGGCGTTAAAGATGAGCTCGTCGAGACGCCACTGGGCCCATACCTGAACCCCGAGGTCTCGATCCGTGTCCGCACCCCACCGATCCGGCTCGTCCTGGTACCGGTCCAGAGATTCATCTCGCTCCAAATCGTGGGCAAAAACGACTTTTACCGTGGGTAGCATGGCAGCCCGGTTGGGCGCGCTGCGCCACCTACTGGCAGTGTCGAGATCCGCGTCTTGATACCTCAATGCCGCCTGCTTGAGCTCTGATAAGCTCGGCTCAGTTGAAAAGCGATGGAGCACCTTTTGGATACTGGGTGGTTGAGGTTTTAGCACTTTTGGCGGTGTTGGCGATGTTGAAGGCTGGGGAGACTGGATCTCAATTTCGGGTGCGATAGCGGGTTCCTGTGCCTGCGCCTGATGCGCACCGGCCAGGACCAACCCGGCAGCGACTGCCAATGGGGCGTATCTCATTGTTCCTCCTTCCTCGGATCAATGCCAGTGGCGATGTGAATCAGTTCGGCGATCCGATTTTTTTTCGTTTCAAGCACAGCGCGCTCATATGGCGTGAGCACCTGGGTAGATGATCGACACAGATGTTGCCAATCCCTCCAAAGCCCTGTCACTTGGTTCAGCCGCTGATCTTTCAGCTGCTGCCATTTGCTTTGTTGTGCATGGCAGGGGGGGTGAACAATGGGATCGATCGACCAGGTAAGTTGGATCCCGATATACACCGATACCATGCCACCTGCGCTGGCGATTGTTTGATCTCCTACTATCCTTTGAACGCTCCCCCGACCCCAACTGAAAAACAAGCGGGTTCGGGGCAAGGGGGTGAACAAAATCCGTGAACACGGTGGTGGGCCTGGAAATCCAAAATTTCTATCGAGGATTCGGGCAATCGGGTCCACGACGTGCATCGAGGTATCGAAGTGGGTTGGTGTGAGCTTTGCCGTGTGCGGACCGCTGGGCCCCCTATGGGTTCCCTGCCACAGGCGCCCATGTGCATCGACTGCCATGTCTCGGACCTGTAGGGGATGCCAGGATCTGCCTTGTTTCTCTAACCAGCCGTTGTTTTCGGTTCGAATTATCACTCGTTCGCTACGGTCGATCACCACCCGTACCACCCGAGAAGGGGGCACTGGGAATATCGCATCGACGTTTCCTTTGCTTGAAGTGCGCCAAATTGTGCCGCGATTGGCGACAATAACCCCAGCTGTTTGAACCATTGCCCCAATTGCATCGATCGCCCCCAGCCGCCACCACTCGATGCTGGGCAGAGAATTTTTTTCTTTTGAGGCGGTTTTATAAGCTAGGGTAAGTAGGCCTTGGGATGACGGAACGAACAGGGTCTTTCCATCTGTACTGCGGGCAGGTATCCCAGCTTCTCGTAAAGGCCATTTTCTTTGGTCTCGCACAGTTCGAGCCGGCTGCCTAAAGGAAATAAGGGCGTCCTTAGTGGTTGCCCAAAGCACACCTAAATGGTTGAACACAATACCAATTGCACTGATGGGCGCGACCGTTCGTATCCCATTCACGTCGCCGCAATAGAGTGCATCGTCGATAAATGCAGCCCAGGTGCCATCATCGGCAATGGCAAGCCCAATGCGTAAAACAGTGGAATTGCTAAGCGGCGGCGTTTGGGCAGCGCCTGGACCCGGGGTATCTGGCTGAGGTTCCCAATTTATGAGATCGTCTCTTTCCCTGTTTGACGCGGTATTTCCTCCTTCCTGGGGCGGAACAGCCTCATCTTGCAAGAAGTTCAGGGCTGTCTGATCAGGGAGATTTTTAGACAGGTGTGTTGAGTGGGGTAAGCGGGATATGCGAACCCATTCTTCTCCACTGTTATGGGTCATCCAGACGGTGCCGCTGACCAAAGCTGCGCCTATATCGGGGTTGGTCGGTGCACATGCGATGGCGTCCACCTGGCCAGAGGGCGTAATGGCGGCTGCATTTTCGCAAATCAACATCGCGATGATAAATACCTGGGATTGCACTGTGCGCTTCATGAAGGGTCTATCGGACGGTGGGGTCAGTTGGTTTCCAAATTTGGCGAAAAAATACTATACTTTTCTATTGATGAGTGGTTTTAGCGTCAGCAGCCTGTTCGGTCTCACCGGACTCGTGGTCGTTCTCTTTCCCGGAGGGGTCGTTGCCCAAGCCCAAAACCAACGCTCGGATCAGGTCCGCAGCGAGCCTCAGGTGCTGGCGTCAACAGATGAGAAGACCGGACAGAGAGATTTACCACTCGAGGCGCGTGCTTTGGAAATGGCAGGCGTTAAAGGGCTCGGCATTTTGCTCGTAACCTCGGATCCTGTGGGGAGCGACGTGTACATTGACGGCAACAAAACCTGCTTCACGCCATGCCGGCGCACCATTCCCCCGGGCAAGTACCGGCTTGTGTTCAAGCACCCAAAAAGGGAAACGTCGGTCGTTGAGACCGAAGTAACCACGAGCGAGCAGATACAAGTTCACGTCATACTGGGGGAAAAAGCCCCGTGGAAGCTGATCCTGCCGACCTACTTTGTGGGGGCTATTTTTACGTTAGGCGGTCTTTCTTCGATTATTGTGCACGAGAATCCAAACCTAGGATCCTCGGACGTACCTGCTGACGAACACCGATTTCACCGCAACTTGGGCATCGCATCTCTTGCCATCGGCATTCCACTCCTAGCGTTTGCCACTTATCTCTCGTTTGTCGGTAGACCTGGCCAGGTGCGGACATCGATTGCCCCAGGGGACACCGACATTCACCTCATTCCCCTGACGGATCAGGCCGGGACTTTATCAGGGGCTGGCTTGAACGTCACCTGGCGATAGGGCGTCGGCGCCCCCAACAATACTGACTTTTTTTTCAGCAAAAAATAGACGGTAGGGCTTGCGTCGCGTCAAACATGTGTAATGTTTATAGACTATGAAAAAGGGGGCGAGGCCTAAATGAACTTCAGTGATCAATCTCCGGTATTCTGTGACAATTGCCCGACACTGGCCCTGGCCGAGCTAGATGATGCACCACTTTGCGAAAGTTGTCTTCTCAATGCATTAAAAGGATCTGAAGATCCAAACATCTTACGAAAGATAGCCCCCCTTGGCGCAATTCCAGATGTGCACCGACCTGCCGAACTGGTATCACCTGGTTTTGAAGCTGCCTAGTAAAAACGTGTCCAAATAGGTCTCACCCTTCAACTACAACAACGAATGCGAGAACACCGGGCCAGGCCGCTTCCTTGGCCTACTACATTTCTTCGAGTTTGACAGTCAGGCTCTTTGGCGTGAACGGCGGCATGGATACCGTCTGAATTGGGGCGCCGCTCGCGTCCTCAAAGGTTAGCCCGGCGTAGGCATAGGTCGCGTCAAACAAGGCCAGACCGATGGGGTGGCCCAGGGTAGGAGAATGGGAAGCGGCCACTATTTTTGCCACCCGTTCACCCTGGTGGTAAATGGATCCGCCCAGGGCCACAGATGCCTCTGGCACCACTGGCATGACGCCGACGACCTTGGTCTCAAGCCCGGCAGCACGTCGCGCCATGATGGCCGCCCTGCCCCGAAAATCATCGCCGCTGAAGTCGATCATCCACTGGAGTCCCAGGGGAAGTGGATCCCGAACAGCCGCACCCTCGCTGTAAATGCAGAAGAACCGACCGTCCAACCGCAGCCCGAGGTGGGTATCTGCCCCGATATGCTCAAGCCCGTGTGGCGCACCGGCCGCCTCGATCCGTTCCCAAACAGCTGCTGCACTGGCCGCTGGAACGAGCAACAAATACCCGAACTCCGAGGTTTTCCCACCGCGGATCACCTTGATGTCAACACCCTCGAGCTCATAGGTTTCGATGGACAAATACGGGAGGCCCAGAATATCTGACCCAAACAGATCCCTGGCCACGGCAAATGCCTGAAAGCCATCGAGTCCAAAAAGCGCCGTCGACTCGGAGATGTCCTGAATGCCTGCATCCTCAGCGCCCAAGCCCTGAAGTACAGTCCGCGTGGCCCTGTCATCGATGAGATTCTCACCAATGACGATGAGCTCCTCATCGTCGTTTGCGATATAGAGGTCGGATTCTAAAAAGCCGTTTTCATCAGCTGCAAAGGTATGGAGCACCCGTCCAAACCGGATACTTGCCACGGATCCGGCGGCATAGGTTTCGAGCATATCGAGTCCGGCCTCAGGCATCTTAAATCGCGATGTAAATGAAAAATCGGTGAGCCCCACCGCATTTCGTACCGCACTGTACTCGGCCTCAAAAGAGGTAAACCCAGCAGCTACCTCAACCCCGCCCCACTGGGCAAACCTCGCACCTCTGGATGCCAGTATCACTCGAATCGGAGAGGTTCTCATGACGATCCCTCCACAGCGCCCCGCGTTTCCAAAACATAGTCGGCGATCGAATTGATGGATCTCAAGATGGCGATGTTGTCTTCCTCTACCTTGACGTCAAACGCGTGCTCAATGCCCAAAATGACCTCGAGCGCATCCAGGGAATCCAGGCCGAGGCCAGAGCCTAGCAGGGAAACATCTTCGTGCAGGTCTTCTGGTTCATAGGACAGGTTCAGGCGCGTAATCAGGTCTTGCTTGATGATCTTCAAAATGTGGGCGCGCTGCTCAATCGCGCGCTTTAGCTTTTCATCCATAATTCCTCCACACAAAAGCGATAAGTACACAAAAGCAGTGCAATTGTCTATTGACCCATTCCCTGACCACGGCGATGCTGAGGCCATGAGTAGGGAGAAAACAGTCGTCGTTGCGATGAGCGGTGGGGTGGACTCCAGCGTAGCAGCGGGCTTGCTGAAGCAAGACGGGTATATTGCCATTGGTGCCACACTGCGCTTTCATCCCTGCGACGAAGAGACCGACGTCAGCTGGTGCTGTGGCCGAGGCGCTGTGGAACAGGCCCGGGCGGTCGCAGGAAAGCTGGGCATTCCCCACTATTCGGTGGACTGCGCTGATGCGTTTGCAGCACGGGTACTCGAGCCGGCTTGGCGAGCATACGACCGGGGACGAACCCCGAGCCCGTGTATCTTGTGCAACCGGGACATCAAATTCGAGATGCTCCTGGACCTGGCCCACAAGCTCGGCGCCAATAAAGTCGCCACCGGCCATTATGCCCGGCTGAATCGCGATCCTGACACCCACGACCCCATGCTGCTGCGCGGGCTCGATCCATCAAAGGACCAATCCTATTTTTTGTTTTCCCTTACCCGGGACCACCTGGAAGCGGCTGTGTTCCCGCTAGGAGCGTATCGAAAACAAGATGTCCGGCGCGTGGCCAAATCCCTTGGTTTTTCAAACGCGGATCGCCCGGAGAGCCAGGACGCGTGCTTTTTTCACCGCGAAGACGGATTTGCTGAGACGCTCCGCCGAAGATTTCGCGCACCAGCGCGGCCAGGTCAGGTGGTCGATCCTAGTGGTCGACCCTTGGGCACCCACGAGGGCATTCACAGGTTCACCATTGGCCAGCGAAAGGGTCTCGGCATTGCACTTGGAAACCGGGCGTACGTGACCAACATCGACGCAGACAGGGCCGAGGTGACGCTTAGCGACTCACCTGAGGCGATCCAGTCGAACCGGCTGGTGGCTACGGACGTCACCTGGACAGGAGATGTCACACCTGCACTACCGGTGAAGTGTCGCGCCCAAATACGCTACCGCCACAAAGCCACAGATGCAACTGCCGCCCTGCTTGAAGACGGGCGACTCGCCGTTGTTTTCGATACACCCCAAACCGCGATCGCACCTGGGCAAGCCGTGGTGCTATACGATGGAGATCAGGTATTGGGAGGTGGGTGGATCGACAGCCGCGAGTAATATGCGACGGTTCTAAGTTGGACGCTCTAAAGGCCCACTTCTTCTTCGCAGGTGTTGAGGGAATCGCCGCAGGGGCAGCCAGCGCCCCGTTGCTCGAGGGGAACGAATTTGCAGCCCTGTGGCCCGCAGCTGCGGCCGATGTAGTTTGCCCGCGGTCTGTAGATGGTGGGCTTGGGCTGGGCTTCGGCGCGCTCCTCCTCGATGTAGTGGGCGCACCATCCGGCTGTTCGGGATACGGCGAAAAATGCAGGATAAAATACATCTGAGAGCCCCAAGGCGCTCAGCACGGCACCGGAGAAAAAATCCACGTTGGGGTAAAGTTCGATCCCCTTCATTTCCTTTAATAATCGCCTGGCCGTTTCATCTACCTTGAGTGCCAAGTCAAACCAGCGCTGATCCCGCGTGCCAGTGAGGGTCTGTTCGGCCACCTGCTTGAGAACAATGGCCCTGGGATCGATGACTTTGTACACCGCGTGCCCCAAGCCCATGACTCGCTGGTTGGTGTCAATGCGATGTCTCAGCCACGGCTCTACATTGGCTTCGTCCCCGATATCTCGCAGCATGTGCATCACTCGGGCGTTGGCCCCACCGTGAAGGGGACCGCTCAATGCGCCCACACCAGCCGCTACCGATGCGTAGAGGTGGGCCCGGGTAGATGCGACCTCCCGCACAGCAAAGGTGGATGCGTTAAAGGTATGCTCTGCATGTAACACGAGCAAAATATCCATCAGATGGGCCTCGGCCAGGGTTGGGTCCTTGCCCCACAGGGCTTTGAGAAAGGCAAATGCGTGGGATCCCTCTTGGTCAATAGGGGGCGGATCATGCCCCTGACTCAGATGGAACCATGTGGCCACCACCGAAGCCGTTCGAGAAATCAACCGCAAAGAGGACGTGACCCTATCGGATCGCTCCTTGCCTCTCAGGTCCGGATCCGCGTCAGCCAAGGCAGCTATGGCAGACTGCAGCACATCCATGGGATCTGCATCTGCTTTTCTCGTCTGCAGTTGTTTAACCACAGCAGTGGGCAGTGGTCTGGCCTCCCGCATGATATCCTGGACGTTCTTGAGCTCGTCCACTGTGGGTAGTCTCCCCATGAGCAAGAGGTAAACCACCTCTTCATAGCTCGTATTTGCGGACAGGTCTTGAATACTGTAGCCCCGATATATCAACAGGCCGTTTTCACCGTCGACTTTGCTTATCTTTGAATCGGCGACTGTAACTCCCCTGAGTCCGATGTTTTTCGTTGCACCCTCGCCCATGGTCCATACCTCCTATCTCGCTAAGAGTTTATCGCTTCTACGACTGCTGCGCCAAAAGCGTCTGTTCCCAGCACTTCAATATGCTCCCGCTTGGCGGCCAGATCAGTTGTCATGCGACCGGATTTCAGCACAGCAGCAACGCTTTTGTCGATGCGCGCTGCGGCGTCGTGCCAGCCGATGTGCCTGAGGAGCATGGCACCTGAAAGCATCATTGAGCAGGGGTTGGCGATACCCTTGCCAGCAATATCAGGTGCGGTGCCGTGGGTGGCTTCGAAAACTGCCATACCATCGCCAATATTTGCGCCCGGCGCGATCCCCAGGCCCCCGACCTGCGCAGCGCAGGCATCTGAGAGGTAGTCTCCGTTCAGGTTGGGCGCGGCAATAACGTCGTATCGGCTCGGTCGCAGTAAGAGCTCCTGAAACATGGCGTCCGCAATAACGTCGTCCAGAACCACCTTGCCCGGTGTAAACGGGACCTCTTGCGAAGGTAGATCGCAGGCAGCGATAGCCGTATTCGGGAATGCCTCAGCAGCCAGTTCATACCCCCACCTTCGAAACGCGCCCTCTGTTTCCTTCATAATGTTGCCCTTGTGCACCATAGTCACCCGGCGGCGTCCGGTATCTAGGGCATAATCGATTGCCGCCCGGATGAGCCGGCGGGTGCCATGTTTTGAAATAACCTTAATACCGATACCTGAGCCTGGCCGAACGTTACAGTTCATATCCTTTAACAATTGTTCGACCCGTTGGCAGTCGTCGGATTCGGCTGCGAACTCGATGCCGGCGTACACATCTTCGGTATTTTCGCGAAAAATGACCACATCGAGGGCTTCTGGATTCACTACCGGCGCTACCACGCCGTCGAAATACCTCACCGGGCGAACATTGGCGTACAGGTCAAGTGCCTGGCGCAGGGTCACGTTGATGGATCTGTGCCCGCCGCCGACCGGGGTCATGGTAGGGCCTTTGATGGCCACCCGATACTCGCGAATGGCATCCAGTGTCTCGTCTGGCAGCAGGGCATGCCCACTTGCCAGTGCCTTTTGGCCTGCCAGCACCTCTATCCATTCAATGGTGCGATTTTTCCCGTAAGCCGCTGCCACAGCAGCATCGAACGCCTGCCTGGCAGCTTGCCACACCTCCTCACCAATGCCATCTCCAGGGAAAAATGGAATTTTGGGATGATGGGGTACGATCAATTGCCCGCTCGTATATGAGATTTTCTTTATCGTCTCTGCCACAGCCACCTTCCTTTCGCTGCCTGTTCTCGCTTGGGAACAGAAAGCCAAATAATCATTGCGAAAAGAGATATTTGCAATACATGATCAAAAAAAGGGGCAACTTGGCAGCAAATACGAGCGGAAATAGGCTAGAAAAACCGATGTGAGGGAAAAATGCCGGAAATGATCATTCTCGTCGATGAAAATGATAACCAGATAGGCACAGGGGAAAAAATGGCTGTTCACCGGGCAGGCGATCTGCACCGATGCTTTTCCATTTTTGTCTTCAGCAGCAGTGGTCAGGTGCTGTTGCAGAAAAGAGCAGCGCGCAAATACCACTCTGGTGGTTTATGGACAAATACATGCTGCAGTCACCCGAGGGATGGAGAGGAGCTCAGCCAGGCGATTCACCGAAGGCTCGTCGAAGAGATGGGATTCGACTGCGACCTTAAAGAGGTATTTTCGTTTATATATCGGGCCGAGCTCGACCATGGACTCATTGAGCACGAGTTTGACCACGTCTTCGTTGGCATCTACGACGGTCCGATTCGCCCCAATCCAGAAGAAGCAGACGGTTATGAATGGCGCTCAGTCCCCGTGGTAGCGCAGGACATGCGGAAAAATCCGCATCAGTACACGGTTTGGTCGATAATTGCCTTTGAAAAACTACTCGAAAAGGCCCCGCATCTTCGAAAGGGTACTTCCCAGTAGGGCGGCAGTTTATCTATCGCCAAAAAGCCAGTAATGACGGGATATTGCGGTGTGGGATAAACCCGCACCCCACCTCGCTCTGCTTGCCGTTCTGACTCTGGCACGTCTGTCCAACCTGCGAAATAGGGTCAAGAAATTGCAATGCCCCTTGACAGCGGGCTACACTTCTCTTGTGGATGGAGCGACAATACATCGTGGCCGCTTAATTGAACATAAGGAATGATACGGAAGGATCTAGCGCTTTTCAACGAAACGGTTCCCCAACAATGAGACGCAACGACGGATTCAAGATAGTCATCGGCGATAGCTGGCGAGCTGGCCTGCCAATCCAATCCGACCACACCGTCTCTGGCCGGGGCCGGGTCGATTACGGTCAAATCCGAGATGTCGTTGATATTGTTGTAGAGGGTTCGAGCATCTGCGGCAGAACAGATGCGGATTCTGTTTTCTTCTTGATTCGAGATTTGCTAAACGGTGTGCAAAAACTCAAAAGTGGCGAGCCAGTTGCGCGCATCAGCTTTTACGAAGGCCCGTTTGAGCTCGTCTTGTTAAAATTCCGCAGCGCTGTTTTTGTTACCTTTTACCGATCTGGCAGGCGTCCCCAAGTCATCGTCAAGGACCGCAAGGTCGGATTTGAGGCGTTAAAAACAGGCGTCATGGCATCTGCCCTTCAGCTGCTCACACAAGCAACCGCAGCAGACAAAGAGGCAACGCGAGATCCCCTTATTTCGGAGATCAAAACCCTGTACGAGGGGCTTGCCAGACCCATTGAAGCCCCATTCACGCGTGAGGACACAGGGGTTCCAGACACAAAGACAATCAGAAGTACGCGCTGGCGCACCCCGCGCAGCGAGGAGAGCTTCTCGTTTGGATTTCAGTTTACCGCAGCGCCGACTGACTTGCACGCGCCGGTAAAACCGAGGGGCAGCGACCTTTTCCCCCTCCTATTCAAGGGGGAGCACGTGGTCCACGCCCGCGGCCGCAGGCGGGTGCTGGGCAATGGGTTTCTCTTTTTGCAGACCGAGCGGCTGCTCGCATCCCTTCGTCAGCTGCTCGCCGCCTGGGAGGAAGGCCGTCCCATGAGCGTACGCCTCATCAGCGATGGCCTGATTGTGGGGGTGCGCTTGGGCAGCGACGACGGTTTGGTCGTCAGCTTGATGGATAGCTCCAAGGAAAACGCGATCGTCGTGCTCACCGATTTGACCCCCTGGGAATATGCCGAGGCCGTGCTCGGCGTGGCCCGGGAGCTTCGGCGCCTGATCGTAGAAGTGGATCCTGCGCAACGCCGAAACCTCCGACTGGAAATGTTCAGCCGTGAAGTGCGGGCCCTTGCCAATTGGGTCAAGGAACAGCAACGGGGCGCGGTTATTAACGAAGACATCGAACGATATCGTAAACTCGCAGAGCAACGCCGGACCAGTGATGCATCCGTACTGATCGGAGAGGCGAGCCGGCTTAGATTTCGTGAAGAGTGGCGTGTTGAAATCGAAGCACCCGACCTGACCGGCACAACCCTCCACGGCGACGTGGCGATCATTTCCGCACGCGGGGCAGTCCACGGTATCGATACCAAAAGCGGGGCCATTGCCTGGCGTCGCGAAACAGATCGGTCAGACGCGCGGTTTCAGATTGCCGGGCCAGACGGCCTCGTGAAAGCCACACCATCCGGTGACATCGAGCTCATTGATTTGTTTACAGGGGTGCTGAGATGGCGGACCACCCTATCGCCCCGATCAGGGGGCGCCCCGGTTGTCCTCGCCATGGCAGACGGCCCAGCCCCAGGACTCGTCGTGGTTGCCGAGCAAGACCGAAAAATCGTGGCCCTGGATATGCGCAGCGGGGAACCGCATTGGCGATTCAGCACAGCGCGCGGTGGTCAATTTGCACTTCGGCGCTATGGTCGACTCCTCTACATATCGAGCAACGACAGTCATTTCAACGCCGTTGATATTGAAGATGGCTCCCTTGTCTGGCGGTTCACGGATCGGACCCGCTTTTGTGCCCCCCCGGCAATTCACGGCGATACATTGCTCGCCGTGGGCGGACGTCCAGGTCGCCCGGAGGGACGTATTTACGCGCTCAACGCGTTTAGTGGCGAACACCTCTGGGATCTACCCCTCGAGGGGGGGGCAGTGACAGCACCCATTGTCGCAGATAGCGTCGCCCTGGTGCCGATACGCATCGGTCGGCGATGTGAATTCGCCGGCATCGATGTGGATCAAGGAGAGGTCCTCTGGCGACGGGATGCAACCGGATGGGCTGACACGTCCGCACTCATGGCCCTGGATAAGCAGTTCATCGTCAATTCTGCCGGCGGTGTGATTCGGGCGATCGATGCCCATGCAGGCGGAGAAACGTGGACCACGGTCCTGGGCCCCACCTGTTCAGAGGACGTTCCGCTGAACTTAAAAATCGCCCTGCGAGGCGGCATGTTGTTTGTTCCCGCAGACACGGTCTACGTGGTAAGCCCAGAAACCGGCCATGTCATTCACTCCCTCGGGGGAGAGCCGCCTGTGCCAGATCTGTTGCAAGTGGATGCGAACTGTGCCGTGTTCGTGGCCGAGGATTCCGGCCATATGGCCATGTATAGCCTTTCGAGCCGCCTAGCCGTGGTACCTGAATAGTGGGATCAGTTTACGGTCCAGCGTCAAACGCGAATCCGCTGTCGCCAGGATCCTGAGCGCAACACACGGGTGTCTCGGCCGGACATCCGAACGGGGCGGAAAAGGCCCCGGTGCATTCCTCTTCGCTCGCGACACATTCCAAATTGTCTATCAAGGGTAAGGCCTCTGCTATTTTCGCACATTGGTCGTTATTAATGCAGCAGTCGAGCCCTTGTTTGCAGTTGAATTCAAGGCTGACGAGGGACATTTCAGATCCCAGGCCACCCTCGCATTCAGCACCGGCCTGTACGCAGACGCCTTCAACAACGTCAATTTCAAAGATAAATGTCGTTTTCCCAACACACGGATCCCCTAAATCAGCGTCCGTGTCTGTATCTGTATCTGTGTCGGTGTCGGTGTCGGTGTCGGTGTCTGTGTCGGTGTCTGTGTCGGTGTCTGTATCGGTGTCAGTGTCGGTGTCTGTTCCCGTGTCTGCTTCTGCGTCGTCATCCCCACTGCCACAAGATAGCATTGAGATGCTGCCCAAGAGTATGCTTAGTAGCATGACTTTGAATTGAAACTTTAGTTCCATTTTACTGTCTTCCTTTCTTTAAACCTTGCCTGCTGCAAATCTTCATCGCAATTACCGGGGACTGAACGTATCATCAATCCGGATAATAAAAAAGAACACCAGCGCACACAATTTTAGATGACCACGATAGGTTCACACCCAAACTCGATGCTGACGTCCGTGACTTCTCCAGCTATTAACATATCACAATAGTCACCTGTAAATTCAACCTGTTCCTTGAGCAGTTCATTTACCCAATGCCATCCGTTCTCTCCGTTCGGATCCATTGGCACAGCCTCGCCATCAAAGTATAGATTGACCTCATTGTAATCTACATTCGGCCCAGCATAGGGCACCTCAAACACACACGAGGTCACGACCGATGCTATTTGCTTGAATATCTCCTCCAGCTCCTGCTGACTGTTGGCGTTGAAGTAGGTGTCGAACGGGGTGTTGCCCGACGCGGCGATGGCATTTAGTTGGGCCTCATCTGCACCCTCCCCGTAGCCGATGGCAAATACCCTGGCGTCATGACGCGTCACAATCTCAGTTGTGATTTCGGTCAGTTGATCTACAGCAGATTGCTCCTCTACCGGAGCGCAGTTGTCTTTTCCATCGGTAATGACAATCACAACGCCTGATACGTCGTCGGCTTCAATGCCACCGGGCCGCAGGATCAGCCTCTCCAGGCCCGCGATCAGGGGCGTACTGATCCCTACTGTCACGCCTCTGGGCGTGGAGGCCCATTCTACAATCATCAACCGGGAATCCGCACCACCTAGGGCCACTTCTGGCGAGGGACCCACTTCGCAGCGGTCTAGGTCAACAGCGCCGGCTTCGCCACTTGGAAATGCGGCCAGGCCAAACAGGTTGTAATTGTTTCTATCATCCACAACCATGTTGGTTATGGCGGCCATTGCAGCTCCCCACTTGCCTCCCTGAAGCATGCTCACTGAAATGTCCGTGAGCAACATGATCGCTGCCGGTGGGAATTTTAAGAAAAAGTCACTCTCAGCGCAGGTCTCCTCCCCGTTTATTTGGGTCGGACATCCAAAGGTCGCCTTTACATCTGACACCAAGCCGTCCTGGATTTTCGTGCACGCGGGACCGTAGAACGCAACTTCGGGTTTGTCGTTCTTGGTCCAATCCCATCCGTCTTGATGGGTGCGATCCCGGTTTACAACAACGCCATCAAAATAAAAGTTAACCTTAGTCGGATCTGCCTCTGCACTGGGAGACGCAATGAAATATTTGCACGGCCGTATGGATTTGGCGATCTCGTCGAGTGCGATTTCAAGGGCAGGCCCATCTGCAGCGGGTATATATTCTTTAAAAGAGGACCCGCCGTTTTTGGCGATCGCGTTCAGCTGTAGCTTGGCTTTTTCGGAAATATCCCCAAATCCGATTGGGATCGTTCGAATATGTGAGACATCTTTAAGATCATCTGCAACGCCCGATAGCATATTGGCGGTCGGATTCCCCAAAATCGACTCTGCAAAAGAATCTGCATAGCAGCGATCTTCTCCATCGGATAAAACAACGATGTAATTCGACATCTCTAGGTCGTGCAAGGCTGTCTCGGACGTACCCAAATAGAACTCCAGCGCATCGACCAAGGGTGTAGAGCCATTCCCGGGTGCGTTACCCTGCATCCACGATGTGATATCCTGAGCCGTGCCAGCCCCAACATCTACGATTGGGCCAGGGGATGTCTGGCATTGATTCGTCATGGGCGCCAAGGGGTCTGGAAATACATGCAGCCCAAACTGGGTGGCTGCATTTGCTGGATCGGTTACGATTTTTTCGATGGCACTCGCTGTCTCTATCCATTTGGATCCTTCCATGGAAGCGGAAAAATCGACCAAAAACCCAACGTTTACACCGGCGAGTGTTAAGGCAATGTCCTGCTCATCACAGATTTCCTCATCAGTACTCGTGTCGGTATCGGCATCCGTGTCAGCATCCGTATCAGCATCCGTATCAGCATCTGTGTCCGTATCCGTATCTGTATCCACGTCGCCGGCAGTATTCGAGTCAGTGTCACCGCCTATATCAATCGTTGCAGCTTCCTGGCTTTCACAGCCCAGCAATAAGACAGTGGAAATTACAGCCACAATCGATTGGATGTACTGAGTAGTAGGGGATGTTTTCATATCAATCCTCCATTGTGCAATCCCAAAAAATAACACCTGTATCAACAATGATCTGATCTTTGCCTTTACCAACAAATATTCTTACATAATCTAGAATACTCCTTAGAGTACTCATTGTATCAAATCAAGAAGAAGTTCCCTTTTAAACTCTCTTTTTTGCAAAAATTCTAACAATCAGATGACAAACGGGCAGGGCTGCGGTTTGTATGCGGATTGAGATGGGGGATATGGATGGAGTATTAGGACGGGACTACCACCACCAGGGGAGAATGTGCCTGTAGATGCGGCCAGTAGCCACGACAATCCAAACCTCTTTGGAAGAAGATATGGCAATGCGCTCTACTGGATCCCGTGTGGTTGGATAAAATCTGTACCAATAGGTTGTATCGTATAGGGTGTAGATATCCTCGGTATCTTCTTCAATGGAAAATCCAAAAACGTATTGATACCCGGCGACATCGATGGCGCGATAATCATAATCCCATTGGCTGTTGATCCAGGCGCGGTTCATGTGGCTCCATCCGCCGTCGCCATTTCCGTAGAACACCTTGCCCTCTCCGTTGACAACCCAGGGCTTGCCATCCATGTCCACTGAAATGTCTGTGGCCAGACCGGAAATCCAAATCCAATTATTGCCCACCCGTTTCATGACGGATCCGCCATATTGACTCGTGGACTGGCGGGTCATAAATACTTGTCCGCCGCCACATCCAATATCTTGGGCTGGTGGCGATGTGGAAATCGTTTCCCAATTTCCAGTCACGTCGCCCTTGTAAACAGCGCCAGTGTGGCCCACGACCCAGGGATCCCCGTTGCTATCAGCACAGATTCTGCGCGCGTAAGGGTAGGGAAGGTCGTCCGTAATATCGAACCAATACCCGTCCTCATAGTGGCGAAACACCCGGCCGTCGATTCGAACCCTGTAGACCTCTGCGTGATTGGCGGCCACGTCGATATTATTGGACGTATCCATAAGGGACCAGCCCCACGCTGTTGCCTGCACTTCGGCAGCGGTAAAAACAACCATCGCCGCAAGCAACCCCAACAATGTTCCTCTTCTCTTCATGCGTTACTCCTTATTGTTGAACTGCCCAACACGGGTCGAGGGGCATTGAAAGAAATATGCCAATGCATTGTCGCTGATGCGGCAGCTGCTTGAATTAAACACAACCTATTGCTTTTATTGAAAAAAAGAAGATTCTGCACGCAGTGTTCTAGTTAGCCCAGCATTTGAGTTCCCATATAAAAGTAACCCTAACAGTTGGTAGAACAGGTGCAATTTCAAAGAGGTTACGTAACTTTGGCTTTCCCATTGCCAGAGGTGTTGTAAAAAAACCGTCCCCTCGGCCCTCCCTTTGGCCCCTCCCTGTCCCTCTTTGGCCCCCTCCCCGGCCCTCATACGCGCTAACTTAAGGACGTGGATGCTATGGAGCCCAAAAATGTTCCCAGCGCGCTGCGCTGGGCTGGTATGGGCAACCCCTTCGGGGTTTCCAGAAATCAGAACGATTAAGTTAGCGCCTATGAGGGACAGGGAGGGGGCCAAAGAGGGACAGGAAACTATGGGGAATACCTCGGGCGCCACACTGGGTTTCCTGCTTGGCAATGACTGCTATGCTTATAAGGGCATCAATTTTAAGCTTTTGGGGCCATTGCTTAGGGAAAAAGTGAAACAATTTCGCACCATAGGGCTCGTCGTCCCTATCCTGTGGCTGTGCTCGGACGTATCATACGCAGCCCCTGACCGCCGCAACGAGCTGGGTAGTCCTATCATCCAGACCTACACCCCAAAACAGTACGGTTCGAGTCCCCAGGTCTGGTCAGCCACCCAGGACCAACGGGGCGTGATGTATTTTGGCACGTCCGAAGAAGTCGTGGCATTTGACGGACACAGTTGGCGCAATGTTGGGATTCCCGGCATGGTAGTTCGGGGACTGACCATTGACGAACACGGTACCATATTTACCGGGTCAGAGAATGATATTGGGATGTTGGTTCGAGATGAGGCAGGTAAAATAAACTACACCTCATTAAGGGATAGGTTGCCCGAGCACGAGAGAGAATTACTCCCGGTCTGGACGACCTATGCCACATCTCACGGGGTTTATTTCCAGACCCGATCTAAGATCTTTCGCTGGCATGAGGAGACCCTCGAGATCATCGATCAGCCATTTTACAAGATGTTTGAAGTCGAAGATCGGTTGTACTTGGTCGGCATGGAAACAGGCCTTTATGTTTTGGATCAGGGTAAGATCGTTCGGGTACCCTACTTTGATCACCTCTATAGAAAAAAGGACTTGGGCGATGTGGTGGCCCTACCTTGGCGCGATAACAAGGCACTGATTGTCACAACTGAAAAAGGGATGTTTATCCACGACACGGATCGCTCTCTCGAGTCAGCACGCGCTGCCGAAACAACCCCAATTTCCCATATTGTGCCGTTTAAGACCGAGGTCGATGCATACATCAAGGCACATCGCATCTATTGGGCACTAAAAATCAATGACGCCCAATTTGCCCTCGGTACCCATGGCGGCGGGGTCGTCATCATGGACAACTTGGGAAAGCTGGTGTGCATCGTCAACCACAATCGGGGTTTGGCAAATGATATCGTGCTGCGCCTGTTCCTCGATGGGTTTGGCCATCTCTGGGCGCTCACCAACAACGGCATTTCCCATATCAGCCTCAACTCACCCCTCAGTGTTTTTGATCAGGGAAACGGTATTGAATCCTCTATTCTTTCTGCCCGTCGATATAAAGGAACCCTGTATTTAGGATCCTTTAACGGGGTTCGTGCCCTCCCCCCCTACACAATGAATATTGCGGATGACAGTCACAAATTAGAATGGGTTAAAGGCACAGAGAACCATTACGCCTTTGCGATGTTGGTAAACCAAGGCATATTGCTGAGCACGCTCTACCACAAAATCGTCCAAGTCGACGGCCAAGAAGGTCGAGATCTCATCACCCTGCCCGTACAAGCGATCGCCCTTGCCCAGTCAAAAAAATTTCCCGAAGTCATTTTTGCAGGAACGGGCAATGGCATCTTTGCATTGAAGATATCAAAATCAAACCCATCATTGGACAAGGCGGCAGTGTCTGCTGAAATTATCAACACTGAATCTCTAAACAATATCAAGGGGGAGTTTAGTTCCATCACAGCAGATCAAAACGGCGATATATGGGCCAGTTCTGCAGGCAATTGGGTTGTGCATCTCCATTGGCCAAGTGAGATATTTAGTGACTTAGAGATACACCAATACGGAACAGAAGACGGCCTACCGCCATCTGGGGGGTACTTCGAGTTTTGTATCAATGATCAGGTGCTAGTGCGTACGAATGGGGGACTGTATAAATTCGTTCCGGAAAAAAACGTCAACAGCAGCTCAAAACAAGGGCGTTTTGTACATGAAACGGCCTATGGGAAATACCTGCACGAACAAAGCACTGTCCGTATCTTGCGTATAAAAATGGATCGCAATCAAACCATCTGGGCTGCGGGTTTGAAAGAGTTCGGCAAAATGACCCAGGACGATGCAGGGGGCTATGATTGGGACACCCGCCTATCGAAGCTATTCACTGGAGATATCAGTGATCTTTATTTTGATGATGACGGCACCACGGTTTGGATCCTCGGGTCTGATGGGCTGTATCGCTACGACACGAGAATAGAAAAGGATTTTAACCAGACCTATTACACCCTTATCCGAAAGGTCAAGGGTGGCGATAACAAGGTCATTAATCACGGCGCGTTTGTCGACTATTCAACTGAAAAAAACAGCTATTACCAGGGTATTTCTACTGTTCAATCCCCAAAGGGGATACCAACCCTAACGCATCAAAACAACAGCATTTCGTTTGAGTATGGGGCTACTTTCTATGAAAGGCCTGAAAATACACAATACAAATACAGACTAGAGGGGTTTGACCGGCAGTGGAGCCAGTGGACTGGGGAGCATAAAAAAGAATACACCAACCTGCCTGAAGGCAAGTATCGCTTTGCGGTTCAAGCAAAGAATATTTTCGATCATCTCGGCGAAACAGCCTATTTTCAATTTATCGTTCTCCCTCCTTGGTACCGCACGATCTGGGCCTATATCGGCTACTTTCTCGCCGGCGCGCTGCTGATCGTCGGCAGCGTGAAGGTATATGCGTGGCGCCTGATCGAATCGAGAAAGAAGCTCCAGAAGATGGTCAAGGAAAAGACCAGCGAGGTGGTCCGGCAAAAGGACGAGATAGCCAAACAAAAGGATCAAATCGAACAAACCAACGAGGCCCTGTGGGGTGAGATGGCGCTGGCAAAAAAAATCCAAACCGTGCTCTTGCCCACAACCCCGAGCATACGGGGATTTGAGATCGCTGCCCACACCAACCCGGCAGATGAAGTGGGCGGCGACTATTACGATGTGATCAACCTCCCGAACCGGGATTGGATTGTCATTGGAGATGTCTCAGGGCACGGGGTACCAGCCGGCTTGGTGATGATGATGGTTCAGACCGCCATCCACATGGCTGTTGAAAAATCTAAGGATTTATCCCCATCACAGCTCCTGCAGGATGTCAATAAAGTACTTTATAAAAATATCCAAAAAATGGGCGAAGACAAGTACATGACCATCACCGTGTTTTCCTGCACAAATGACGGCACCTTACAATTTGCCGGCCTACACCAGGACATCATGATCTATCGCGCCGCCCATAAAAAGGTGGAACAGGTCCAAACCAATGGCATGTGGATCGGGATGGTCGATGAGATTTCCAACATGCTCGAAGTCGACGAGATAGCACTCAATAGCGGCGATGTGATGCTGCTATTCACGGACGGCGTTACCGAGGCGGTCGACCCAAACGGTCAAATGCTCGAGGTGAGAGGGCTTGCCCAGGCCTTTTCCGAATTAGGAGACCTATCGGTCGAGGCTATTAAGGATAACATTTTGAAATTGATAGCCGATTATACATACGACGACGATATCACATTGATGGTGATCAAGCGCCAGTGAAACAATGTCCCACCATATGGCTCATCATACCGATGCTGTGGTTGTGGCCAGATCCATCACACGCCACGCCTGACCGCCGCAACGAGCTGGGCAGTCCTATCATCCAGACCTACACCCCTAAACAGTACCACTCGGATCCCCAGGTCTGGTCAGCTGTCCAAGACAGGCGGGGCGTGCTGTATTTTGGTACGTCCGAAGAAGTCGTCGTGTTTGATGGGCACAGCTGGCGCCCCATTGCGATTCCAGGCCGGGTAGTTACCTGAAAACGAAAGGGATCTGCTGCCGGTCTGGAAAACCCATGCCACGTCCCATGGTGTATATTTCCAAACCCGATCTAAGATTCTTCGCTGGTACAACGAGACATTAGAGATCATCCACAAACCCTTTTACAAGATGTTTAAAGTAGCAGATCGACTCTACCTGATCGGCATGGAGCGGGGGGTTTATCTTTTGGATCAGGGCAAGCTCGTAAGGGTGCCTTATTTTGATCATTTCCATAGAAAAAATGACTTGGGCGATTTTGTCGCGATACCTTGGCGGGATAACAAGGCACTGATCATCACCACTTCAAAGGGCATGTTCATCCACGATACAGATCGCTTTCTCAAAGCATCCCGCGTCACAGGGACACCCCCAATGTCCCATATCACGCCGTTTAAGACCGACGTCGATGCATATATCCAGGCGCACCGCATCTATTGCGCACTGAGAATCAATGACACCCAATTTGCCCTGGGCACGCATGGCGGCGGCATCGTTATCATTGACGATGCGGGAAAGCTGGTGCGCATTATCAACTATAACCGGGGACTGGCAGATGATATCGTTTTAGGCATATTCCCAGATAATTTAGGCAGTTTTTGGGCCCTCACGAACAATGGTATTTCCCATATCAATCTCAATTTTCCGGTCAGTGTCTTTGATAAGAAAAATGGTATCAATGCGAATGCTCTCCATGCCCGCCGATACAAAGGAACCCTGTTTCTTGGTGCTTTTGACGGGATCTACTCACTGCCAAAGTACAAGATGAATATTGAGAACGATATTCACACGGTAGAACCTGTTAAAGGCACTGAAAACCACTATGCATTTGCCATGATAATACATCAAGGGATCTTGCTGAGCACGCTTTACCATGAAATCGTTCAAATCGAAGGCCTACACTCCCGGAGTCTAATAACCCTGCCCTCACAATCGATTGCGCTCAATCAATCAAAGAAGTTTCCCAATATTATCTTCGCAGGAACAGGTACGGGCCTATTGGCATTGAAAATCTCAATATCCGGCCCTCCGGCCTCAAGCGGAGAAACGTCAAACGGGAACTCCCGATTCGGATCAAAAAAGGTATCCGCAGAAATCATTGAAAACAAATTGATAAACAACCTCGAAGGGGAGTTTAATTCTATCGCAGTGGATCAAAAGGGCGATATATGGGCCACTTCTACAAAAGACAGCATCGTGCATCTCCATTGGCCAGGTCAAACATTTGACGATTTAGAGATACGTACCTACGGGACAAACGACGGCTTGCCAGCATTGGGTGGGTACGACGTATTCAATGTCGATCATCACCTATTCGCAGGTACCTTTAGGGGCATTTATAAATATGTTCCAGGAGAACCATTTGGTGGGGGGCAACAGCGGGGGAGGTTTGTTTTGGAAACCACCCTTGGGAACCGCTTGGATGAGCGAAGCGGCCGTATCTTGGCTATTGAGAAAGACGCGGATCAGAACCTGTGGGTAGCCTGTTTGAAACACTTTGGCAAAGCCATCCCCAATAACGCAGGTGACTATCATTGGGATACCCGCATCTCGAACCTATTCTCAGGCGACACTATTTCCGATTTGCATGTAGATGATGACAATGTGATTTGGATCCTGGCATCTGAGGGGGTGTATCGCTACGACACGAAAATAAAAAAGGATTTTAACCAGGCCTATTACACCCTCATCCGAAAGGTCATCGACAGCAACCAAAAGGTTATTAATGGGGGCGCGTTTGTCGATTATTCAACTGAAAAGGACGGCTATTATCTGGATGTTTCTCTTATCCAATCCCCTGAGGGCGCGCCGAGGCTAAGGTATCAAAACAACAGTATAATATTTGAATACGGCGCTGCTTATTATGAGAAGCCTGAAAAAAACCAATTCAGATACAGGTTGGAAGGGTTTGATAAGCAATGGAGCCAGTGGACCAAAGAGCATAAAAAAGAATACACCAACCTGCCTGAAGGCAAATACCGCTTTGCAGTCCAAGCTAAGAATACCTACGAGCATCTGGGGCAACCAGCCTTCTTCCGGTTCTCGATTCTTCCCCCCTGGTATCGCACGATCTGGGCCTATATCAGTTATTTTCTCGCAGGCGTGCTGCTTCTTGCCGGCAGTGTGAAATTGTACGCGTGGCGCCTGATCGCATCGAGAAAGAAGCTCCAGAAGATCGTTAAGGAAAAAACCAGCGAGGTCGTGAAGCAAAAAGATGAAATAACAAAGCAACGGGACCAAATCGAGATAGCCAACGAGGCTCTATGGGGTGAGATGGCGCTGGCAAAAAAAATCCAAACCGTGCTCTTGCCCACAACGCCGAGCATTAGGGGATTTGAGATCGCTGCCCACACCACCCCAGCTGATGAGGTGGGGGGCGACTATTACGATGTGATCAACCTCGACAAACAGGATTGGATTGTCATTGGGGATGTCTCGGGACACGGGGTGTCAGCCGGTCTGGTGATGATGATGGTTCAGACCGCCATTCACTCGGTTGTGGCGAGCCTGCGAGATCTATCGCCAACAGCGCTGCTGCAGACAGTGAATAGGGTTATTTATAAAAACATTCAGCAAATGGGTGAAAACAAGTACATGACCATTACTGTGTTTTCCTGCACCAGGGATGGAACATTACAATTCGCCGGCCTGCACCAAGACATCATGATCTATCGGACTGCCCATAAAAAAGTTGAACAGATCCAAACCAGCGGCATGTGGATTGGGGTAACCGACGAGATATCCGAGATGCTCAAGGTCGAAGAGATCGCCCTCAATAGCGGCGATGTGATGCTGCTGTACACCGACGGCATTACCGAAGCCGAAGACCCCAACGGTCAAATGCTCGAAATGAGAGGGCTTGCGCAGGCCTTTTCGGAATTTGGAGACCAATCAGTCGTGGCTATTAAGGATAACATTTTGAAATTGATTGCCGATTATACATACGACGACGATATTACATTGATGGTGATCAAACGCCAGTGAAACAATGTCACACCATGTTGCTTGTCATAGCGGCCTTTTGGCTGTGGTCAGGTCCGTCACACGCCACACATGACCGCCGCAACGAGCTTGGCAGCCCTATCATCCAGACCTACACGCCCAACCAGTACGGATCATCTCCCCAAGTCTGGTCAGCTATCCAGGACCGACGGGGCGTGATCTATGTTGGCACAGCCGAAGAAGTCATCGCGTTTGACGGACATAGTTGGCGTAAGATTCCGGTTTCCGGTAGGATGGTCCGGGGATTAACCATCGACGCAAATGGAACTATATTCACCGGTTCTGAAAGTGATATCGGAATGCTGGCTCGCGATAAGGCGGGTGAACTGCACTACATCTCATTAAGGGATAGGTTGCCCGAGCATGAGAGAAATCTGCTCCCGGTCTGGACAGCCTATGCCACATCCCATGGGGTTTATTTTCAGACCAGAACCAAGATCTTTCGCTGGCATAAGGAGACCATTGAGATCATCGACCAACCTTTTTACAAAATGTTTGAAGTAGCAGATCGGTTGTACTTGATCGGTATGAAAAAGGGGGTTTATATTTTGGATCAGGGCGAGATCTTCCCGTTGCCCTACTTTGACCATCTGCAGAGGAAAAAAGACTTGGGCGATGTGGTGGCCCTACCCTGGCGCGATAACAAGGCACTGATCGTCACGACCAAAAAAGGGATGTATATTCATGACACAAACCGCTTTCTCGAGTCAGCACTCGCTGCCGAGACCACACCTATTTCTCATGTTGCGCTGTTTAAGACCGAGGTCGATGCATATATTGAAGCACATCGCATCTATTGTGCGCTAAAAATCAACGATACCCAATTTGCCCTCGGTACCCACGGCGGCGGGGTTGTCATCATGGACAACTGGGGAAAGCTGGTACGCATCATCAACAACGTCCGAGGTCTGGCAAATGATATCGTGCTGCGCCTGTTCCTCGATAATTTCGGGCATCTTTGGGCGATCACCAACGACGGTATTTCCCATATCAGCCTCAATTCACCCCTGAGTGTCTTTGATCAAGGAAATGGCGTTAAATCCTCCATTCGTTCTGCCCAACGATATAAGGGAACCCTTTATTTAGGGGCCTTCATCGGGGTCTACGTCCTTCCACCCTATAAAATGAATATTGAGCAAGATAGTCACAAAATAGAATGGATCAAGGGCACTGAGAACCACTACGCCTTTGCGATGTTGATAAACCAAGGCATGTTATTGAGCACGCTCTATCACAAGATCGTTCGAATCGACGGCCAGAAATCCCAGAGCCTCATCACCCTACCCGCAAGTGCGGTCTCCATGGCCCAGTCCAGGAAATTTTCCGATCTCGTTTTTACAGGAACGGGCAATGGCATCTTTGCATTGAAGATATCAAAATCAAACCCATCAATGGACAAGACAACGGTGTCTGCTGAAATTATCAACACTGAGCCTCTAACCAATATCAAAGGAGACTTTAAATCTATTAATAATGATCACAACGGTGATATATGGGCCAGCTCTGTCGACGGCCAGGTTGTCCATTTGCATTGGCCGGGTGAGAACTTTGACGACTTAGAGATATACCAGTATGGGACAGAAGACGGCCTGCCAGTATCTGGCGGGTATTCTGTTTTTTGTGTTAACGATCAGGTGCTTGTGGCTGCGTATGGGGGTATTTCTAAATTCGTTCCTGGGAAAAAAGTCAATGGTCGCCCAGCACAGCGAGGGCGTTTTGTAAGGGAAACGACCTATGGGAAACACTGGTATGAAAGCACCGATCGTATCGAGCATATGAGAATAGATAGCAACCAAACCCTCTGGGCTGCGTGTTCTAAACAGTTCGGCAAAATAACCAGAGACAATGCAGGGGGCTATGAATGGGATACCCGCCTGTCGAGATTATTTGGCGGAGATATTGAAAATATTTATTTCGATGATGACGGCTCGACGATTTGGATCCTTATGTCGGATCGGATATTTCGCTACAACACAAAAGTAGAAAAGGATTTTAACCAGAACTATTATACCCTTATCCGAAAGGTCATGGGCGGCGACAATAGGGTCATCAACTACGGCGCGTTTATCGATTACTCAAATGAAAAGGACGGCTATTACCACGACGTTTCCACTGTTCAATCCCCTAAAGGGATACCGATCCTAAAGTATCAAAACAATAGTGTATCGTTTGAATATAGCGCTGCCTTTTATGAAAAGCCTGAAAAGACAGTATACAAATACAGACTAGAGGGGTTTGACCGGCAGTGGAGCCAGTGGAACAATGAGCATAAAAAGGAGTACACCAACCTGCCAGAAGGTAAGTACCGCTTTGCAGTCCAGGCCAAGAATATTTATGGGCATCTGGGCGAGCCAGCTTTCTTCCGGTTCTCTGTTCTCCCCCCGTGGTACAGAACGATCTGGGCCTATATCGGCTACTTTCTTACTGGCATCGCCCTGCTCGCCGGCAGCGTGAAAGTGTACGCGTGGCGCTTGATTGCATCGAGAAAGAAGCTCCAGAAGATCGTCAAGGAAAAAACCAGCGAAGTCGTGAAGCAAAAAGATGAAATAACAAACCAGCGGGATGAGATAGCCAAACAACGGGATCAAATCGAGATGGCCAACGAGGCCCTATGGGGTGAGATGGAGCTGGCCAAAAAAATCCAGACCGTGCTGCTGCCCACAACGCCAAGTATACGGGGATTTGAGATCGCTGCCCACACCAACCCAGCAGATGAGGTAGGCGGCGACTATTACGATGTGATCAACCTCGAAAACCAGAATTGGATTGTCATTGGAGATGTCTCAGGACATGGGGTACCCGCAGGTCTGGTTATGATGATGGTTCAGACCGCTATCCACTCGGTCGTGAAGAATTTTAAGGGCTTATCCCCATCCCAGCTGTTGCAGGCAGTAAACAGGGTTATTTATCAAAACATCCAGCAAATGGGTGAAAGCAAGTACATGACCATCACTGTATTTTCCTGCACAGATGATGGCACCCTACAATTCGCAGGACTGCACCAAGACATCATGATTTATCGAGCAAACAAAAATGAAGTGGAATTGATCGAGACCACCGGTATGTGGATAGGTATGGTCGATGAGATTTACGACATGCTCGAAGTAGAAGAGATCGCCCTTAACAGCGGCGACGTGATGTTGCTGTACACCGACGGTATTACTGAGGCTGTGGCCCCAAACGGTCAGATGCTGGAAGTAAACGGGCTGGCCCAGGCATTTTCCAAATTTGGAGACCAATCGGTCGAGACTATTAAGGATAACATTTTGAAATTGATTGCCGATTATACATACGACGACGATATTACATTGATGGTGATAAAGCGCGAGTGAAACAACGTCACACCATATTGCTTGTGGTGGCGGCCTTTTGGCTATGTTCAGATCCATCACACGCCGCCCCTGACCGCCGCAACGAACTGGGCAGCCCCATCATCCAGACCTACACACCTCAGCAGTACGCCTCTCATTCACAGGTTTGGTCTGGGGTCCAAGATCGTCGAGGTGTGTTGTATTTTGCCACATCTGAGGCAGTTATTGCATTTGACGGCATTGGCTGGCGCTCGATAGAGATTCCAGGGTCGGTCGTCCGGGGTATTGCCATAGACGACCACGGCACCATATTTGTCGGCTCGGTAAACGATGTGGGGTATTTGGCGCGGGATAGTAAGGGTGAAGTACGATGCATCTCCCTAAAGGATAAGTTACCTGAAAAAGAGAGGGATTTGCTCCCGGTCTGGGCGGTCCATGCTACATCCCACGGTGTTTATTTCCAAACCCGATCTAAACTCCTCAGGTGGCATGAACAAGCCCTAGAGATAATCCATCAACCCTTCTACAAGATGTCCAAAGCAGGGGATCGACTATACCTGCTCGGCCAGGAAAAGGGAGTTTATCTTTTAGATCAGGGCAACGTCGTAGCGCTGCCCTATTTCTCTCATTTCTATAGAGAAAAGGACCTGGGCGATGTTTTCGCCATCCCCTGGCGCGATAACAAGACCTTGATCATCACGACCTTAAAAGGCATGTTTATCCACGATACAGACCGCTTTCTCGAAGCATCCCGCGCCAATGAGACAACGCCTGTCTCCTATATCACCCCATTTGAGACCGAAGCCGATGCATATATTCGGGCGCACCGCATCTATAGTGGGACAAAGATCAATGACGCACAGTTTGCCCTTGGTACCCATGGCGGTGGGGTCGCCATCATTGACGATGCGGGAAAGCTGGTGCGCATCATCAACGGGAATCGAGGATTAGCAAATGACCTGGTTTTTGGTCTTGCACTAGATAATCTGGGCGGTCTTTGGGCGCTCACAAACAATGGCATTTCCCATATCAGCATCAATGCACCGGTCAGTGTTTTTGATAAGCAAAACGGCATTGAAAGCAAGATTATTTCTATTAGGCGATATAAGGGAATGCTCTATTGGGGATCCTATTCCGGCATCTATACCTTGCCGCCGTATAAAATGACAATTGATAATGATATCTATAAGTTAGATATGGTTCAAGGAACTGGCAATCATTACACTTATGCCTTTGTCATACAAAATGGCGTTCTATTGAGCACGCTCTACCACAAGATCATCCAAATCAAAGGTCAAACCCACCGGAGTTTAAAAACCCTGGAAGCGCAGGTGATCGCACTTGTCCAGTCAAAGAAATTTCCAAATCTCATCTTTGCTGGAACAGGCAAGGGCATATCTGTATTGAAAATATCATCACCTGGAGTGTCGGTCTCAAATGATGAGGTATCAGATAACCGTATCTGGTCTGGCAACAGAAACGTATCTGCAACCATCATTAAAAATAAATTATTAGAAAAACTGGAAGGCGAGTTCAATTCTATGGCTGTGGATCAGAACGGTGATATATGGGCGACTTCTGTGGACAAACGTATCATGCATCTCCATTGGCCGGATCAGATATTTGACGATTTAGCGATACGCGAATACGCTATAAACGAAGGCCTCCCCCAAAAGACTAATTTCAATTTATTTCTCATCAACGGTGATCTGATTGTGTCTACGAGCAATGGTCTTTACAAATTTATCCCTGTAGAAAACCCAAATGCCAACCAAAACCGGGGGGCGTTTGTTCTGGAAACGACTTTTGGAAAACCATTCATAAAAAGTGAACACACCCCATTTGATTTTGTATTAGACAGGGATCAAGCACTTTGGGTTACAACGCAAAACGGCTTCGGCAAGATGGTTCGAGACAATGCAGGCAGTTATGAATGGGATACCCGCATCTCGCGCCTGTTCTCCGGCACAACGGGTAGATCATACATAGATGATGATGGCTATACGATCTGGTTCTCCACATCTAATGGGATGTATCGCTATGACACAACAATCCAAATGGATTTTGAACAACCCTATCACACCCTTATCCGACGGGTGATAGGCGGTGATAATGAGATTATCAACCACGGCGCGTTTGTCGATGACGCAACTGAAAAAGACGGTTACTATCTGGATATTTCCATTGCTCAATCCCCAAAGGCAGTGCCTACTCTCGCATATTCAGACAACAGCATCGGGTTTGAATACGGGGCTGCCTTTTATGAACAGCCTGAAAACACCCAATACAGATACAGGTTAGCAGGGTTTGATCGACAATGGAGCCAGTGGAGCAAGGAGCACAAAAAAGAATACACCAACCTACCTGGAGGCAACTACTGCTTCTCGGTTCAAGCAAAGAATATTTTCGATCATATCGGTGAAACAGCGTCTTTTCAATTTGCCATTCGCCCCCCGTGGTACCGCACGATCTGGGCCTATATCGGCTACTTCCTCGCCGGCATTGCCCTGCTCGCTGGCAGTGTAAAGATATATGCGTGGCGCCTGATTGAATCGAGAAAGAAGCTCCAGAGGATTGTCAAAGAGAAAACCAGCGAGGTGGTCCGACAAAAGGACGAGATAGCCGAACAAAAGGATCAAATCGAACAGGCCAACCAAGCCCTATGGGGGGAGATGGAATTGGCCAAAAAAATCCAAACCGTGCTCTTGCCCACATATCCCCACCTAAAGGGATTTGAAATCGCTGCCTATACAAAACCCGCGGATCTCGTCGGCGGTGACTATTACGACGTGATCAACCTGCCGGATCAGGATTGGATTGTCATTGGGGATGTCTCTGGACACGGCGTGCCAGCCGGCCTGGTAATGATGATGGTGCAGACCTCTATCCACTCGGTCTTGAAAAACTTTCAGGACCTATCCCCACCCCAGCTCTTGCAGGCAGTAAATAAGGTTATCTATCAAAACATCCAGCAAATGGGGGAAAACAAGTACATGACCATCACCGTATTTTCCTGTGCCAGAGATGGGACATTGCAATTTTCCGGTTTGCACCAGGACATCATGATCTATCGCGCCAACCAAAAAAAGGTGGCATCGGTCGAGACCAATGGCATGTGGATTGGGATGGTCGGTGAGATTGCCGACATGCTCGACGTCGATACCGTTGCCCTTGAAAGCGGCGATGTGATGCTACTGTATACAGACGGCATCACCGAAGCCGTGGACCCAGACGGGCAAATGTTCGGCACACAAGGGCTCGCTCAAGCACTTTCTGAATTGGGGGACCAACCGGTCGAGGAGATTAAAGACGGCATCTTAAAGCTGGTAGATCCTCTAGAAAATGATGACGACATCACCTTGATGGTGATCAAGCGCCAGTGAAACACCGTTGCACCATATTGATCACCATATCGATGTTGTGGGTGTGGGCAGGTCCGTCACACGCCACGCCTGACCGCCCCAACGAGCTGGGCAGCCCCATTATCCATAATTACACCCCTGAGCAGTACGCCTCTCATTCACAGGTCTGGTCTGGAATCCAAGATCGTCGAGGTGTGTTGTATTTTGCTACATCCGACGCAGTCATTGCATTTGACGGTATTAGCTGGCGCTCGATAGAAGTTCCAGGGTCGGTCGTCCGGGGCATAGCCATGGACGACCACGGCACCATATTTGTCGGCTCGGTAAACGATGTGGGGTATTTGGCGCGCGATAGTAAGGGTGAATTACGATGCATCTCATTAAAGGATAAGTTACCTGAAAAAGAGCGGGAGCTGCTGCCGGTCTGGGCAGTCCATGCCACGTCCCACGGTGTTTATTTCCAAACCCGATCCAAGCTTCTCCGCTGGCATGAGGCCGCTTTTGAAATAATCCATCAACCCTTCTACAAAATGTCAAAAGTCGGGGATCGCCTATACCTGCTCGGCCAGGAAAAGGGCGTTTATATTTTAGATAAGGGCAATGTCGTAGCGTTGCCCTATTTTGATCAGTTCTACAGAGAAAAGGACCTGGGCGATGTTTTTGCCATACCCTGGCGCGATAGCAAGACCCTGATCATCACAACCTTAAAAGGCATGTTTATCCACGATACAGACCGCTTTCTCAAAGCATCCCGCGCCACTGAGGCAACGCCGGTCTCATATATCACACCATTTGAGACCGAAGTCGATGCATATATTCGGGCGAACCGCATCTATAGTGGAATAAAAATAAATGACGCCCAATTTGCCCTCGGTACCTTAGGCGGCATCGCCGTCATTGACGAAGCGGGCAAGCTGGTGCGCATCATCAACGCGAATCGAGGATTAACAAATGACCTCGTTTATGGTCTAGCCCTCGACAATCTGGGCGGTCTTTGGGCGCTCACGAACAATGGCATCTCTCATATCAGCATCAATGCACCGGTCAGCGTTTTTGATAAGCAAAACGGTATTGAAAGCAAGATTATTTCTATTGGGCGATACAACGGAACGCTCTATTTGGGATCCTATTCCGGAATCTATACCTTGCCGCCGTACAAAATGAAAACGGATAATGATATTCATAAGTTGAACATCATTCAAGGCACTAGGAACCACTATAGCTTCGCCTTTGTCATACAAAAAGGCGCCCTATTGAGCACGCTCTACCACAAGATAATCCAAATCAAAGGTCAAACCTACCGGACTTTAAAAACCCTGGAAGCGCAGGTGATCGCACTTGCCCAGTCAACGAAATTTCCAAATCTAATCTTTGCTGGAACAGGCAAGGGCATATCAGTATTAAAAATATCGACGCCCGGCTTTTCAGCCTCAAAAAAAGACGCCTCAGATAACATCATTGAGGTCGGCAACTTAGATGTATCTGCAGCTATCGTTCAAAACGAATCACTAAAAAAGATTAGTGGTGAGTTTGCTTCTTTGGTAGCGGATCAGGCCGGTGATATATGGGCTGCTTCTATAAACGACGACATCCTGCATCTACATTGGCCGGGCCAGGCATTTGGCGATTTAGAGGTACGCGAATACGGGATAGCAGACGGTCTTCCAAACGAGGGGCTGGGCAATGTAATTAACATCAACAATGATTTAACGCTGAGTACGAGCAAGGGCATTTACAAATTTATCCCAGGAGAACACAGCAATGGCATCCAAAAGCGGGGAACGTTTGTTTTGAAACCGATCTATGGAAAGGAACAGATAAGAGATGATTTCGGTTTAATTGATTTTTTTCTAGATCGCGATCAGACCCTTTGGGCTGCTAATTCAAATCACTTCGGCAACGTGAAGCCAGATGGGGCAGGGGGCTATGCGTGGGATACCCGCATGTCCAGTATCTTCTCCGGTGCGATCGGGAGAGCGTACCTGGACGGTGATGGCCATACGATTTGGATCGCCACATCTAATGGGGTGTATCGCTACGACACGACAATCCAAGTGGATGTTGAGCAACCCTATAACACCCTTATCCGACGGGTGATAGGCGGCGATAATGAGGTTATCAACCACGGCGCATTTGTCGATGAGTCAACTGAAAAGGACGGTTACTATCTGGATATTTCCATTGCTCAATCCCCCAAAGCAGTGCCTGTTCTGGCATATTCAAACAATAGCATCGGGTTTGAATACGGGGCGGCCTTTTATGAACAGCCTGAAAATACGCAATATCGATACAAGTTAGAAGGGTTTGACCAGCAGTGGAGCAAGTGGAGCAAGGAGCACAAAAAAGAATATACCAACCTGCCAGAAGGCAAGTATTGCTTCTCGGTCCAGGCAAAGAATATTTTCGATCATGTCGGTGAAACAGCGTCTTTTCGGTTTTCCGTTCGTCCCCCGTGGTACCGCACGATCTGGGCCTATATCGGCTACTTCCTCGCTGGTATTGCCCTGCTCGTTGGCAGCGTAAAGATATACGCGTGGCGCCTGATCGAATCGAAAAAGAAACTCCAGAGAATCGTCAAGGAGAAGACCAGCGAGGTGGTGCGGCAAAAGGACGAAATCGCCGAACAAAAGGATCAAATCGAACAGGCAAACGCGGCCCTGTGGGGTGAGATGGAACTGGCCAAAAAAATCCAAACCGTGCTCTTGCCCACCTCTCCGCACCTAAAGGGATTTGAAATCGCTGCCCATACAAAACCCGCGGATCTCGTAGGGGGTGACTATTACGACGTGATCAACCTGCCGGATCAGGATTGGATTGTCATTGGGGATGTCTCAGGACACGGCGTGCCAGCCGGCTTGGTGATGATGATGGTGCAGACCGCCATCCACTCGGTCGTGAAAAATTTTAAGGACTTATCCCCACCTCAGCTGCTGCAGGCGGTAAATAAGGTTATTTATCAAAACATCCAGCAGATGGGGGAAAACAAGTACATGACCATCACTGTATTTTCCTGTGCCAGAGATGGGACCTTGCAATTTTCCGGTTTGCACCAGGACATCATGATTTATCGCGCAAAACAAAAGGAAGTGGCATCGGTCGAGACCAATGGCATGTGGATTGGGATGGTGGGTGAGATTGCCGATATGCTCGAAGTCGATACCGTTGCCCTTGAAAGCGGCGATGTGATGCTACTGTACACCGACGGCATCACCGAAGCCGTGGGTCCAGACGGGCAAATGTTCGGCACGCAAGGGCTCGCTCAAGCACTTTCTGAATTGGGGGACCAACCGGTCGAGGAGATTAAGGGAAACATTTTGAGGCTGATAACCAATTTTAAGTACGATGACGATGTTACATTGATGGTAATCAAACGCACTTGAGATACTTTTTTTTAACAGGACTGGAAATATGCAGACAAAAACAGTTGTCATACGGTTACGGTGATCAGGTGCACCTTAGTGGCTGAGACAGGGGTCTGACTCGCGTTCAATGTCGAATTTAATCTCATTTAGACAAGGTGAATTGTCCAAACTGTTCACATCTAGATTCTATTTGCCCGTTTTGCATTTCCCTCATTTGTCAAATATTATTAATAGCTTACAAGGTTTGAACTATTATCAATCCATCGATTCCTGCCCTGCTGGGCTGGGATTCCTTGCTCCAATAGTGTATAAACCATCCGGTTAGGATTAGGAGAGGTATATGAACGCAAATATTCCATGGAAAACCGAATACAAGGTATTTGGGATACCCGAGACATTTGAACCATACCCAGATGGCCCGGTTTTTGAAATCCTCGAAAAGGCAGCGACAAAACACAAAAAAATGGGGCTCGTGCAACTCGGCTACGAAATGCCCTACCCAGCAGTGCTGGACCATGTGGAGCGGATTGCCTGCGCGTTTCACGCCATGGGGATTCAAAAGGGCGACCGCATCGCAACCCTGTTACCCACTTCGATACAGTTTGTGATCATGGATTACGCCATTGCGAGATGCGGCGCAGTGCATATCCCCAGCAGTCATTTGGAAGCGATCGACACGCTGGATCACAAATTTAAAGAGGGCGCGCCCAAGGCACTCGTTTGTCTCAACGAATACAAAAATACAGCGGTGGACCTCTGTAAAAAAGCAACCATCGATCATCTTATCTTGACCGAGTTGGAAGATTATTCCGCGAATCCTCCGCAAAAAGCCCCAGTGAACGGTGCAATATGGATGACAGATCTCGTCACCAAGTACCCGCCTGAACCGCCGGAGATAACGTTTGATGTGGATAACGACCTGGAGACGCTCTTATTCACCGGTGGAACAACAGGGTTGGCCAAGGGGTGCATGTTGACCCATCGGAATATCTACGCCAACGCAATACAGAACAGTTACGCCTTGGGCAAGTCAGCAAAGTTGATGGAAGGTGCCATATCCGTCTTGATGGGCTTACCCTTCTTTCACAGCTATGGCCACAGCACCATGCACACAATGACCGAGCTCGGGTTCACACAGATCCTGATTCCAGATGCGCGAGACGCAAAGGCCATGGTCGAGACCATGAAGCAATATCGTCCCGTAATGCTGATGGGCGTCCCAACCCAGTTCATGAAGATTTTGGAAGAAGCGTCAGGCGGGCTAGGTGTCCTGGCCATATCCGGGTCTGCTGCCTTGCCCAAGACGACGCAAGATAATTTCGAAAAAAAGAGCGGTAGCGGCATTATGGAAGGCTACGGCCTCTCAGAGATGTCCCCGACCACCCATTTGAACGTTACACTGCTGCTGCGTATCTTGGGCGGCAGAATTCCAGCGCGGATAGTGAGCGTGCTGCTTAGTCTTCCCGGTGTGTTGGTTTTGATCAATGCGATCCTGCGGCTACCGGGCAGCAAGCTCATCGGCGGTATCCTCCAGCGGTCACTGCCCATCATTTTAAAATTGTCTAAAAAGAAATCGCCAGACAAGAGCAAGGAAAAACGGGGCACCATCGGCGTACCATTTCCAGATACTGAAATAAAAGTGCTAGACGTGGATACGGGCAGAGAACTGTCATGGGAAGAGATCACCATAGAGGGCAAGACCGGCGAGCTCTGCATGAGCGGTCCGCAGCGCATGCTCGGGTATTGGCCTGACAAGGGAAGCGGCATGGACGAAGATGGCTTTGTACATACCGGCGATGTGGTGGCAGTGGATGATAAGGGATATTTCTCAGTGGTAGACCGGACCAAGGACATGATTGTAGTCTCAGGGTTTAAGGTCTACTCCCGCGAAATTGACGAAATCCTGTACAAGCATCCAGGGGTCGAGATGGCCGCCACTGTGGCGATTCCCGACGAAGAAAAAGAAGGCAGCGAGCGCGTGGCCGTGATGGTGCAGCCCATTTCCACGCAAAAAGATACCCTCAAGGAAGGTGACATTATCACCTATCTGCAAGATAGGGTTGCCAAGTATGCCGTGCCCAAGCTGGTTCGCATTGTCGACGAGATACCGCTCACAGACGTCCAAAAAGTGGACAAGAAACGAATCCGCGCGACCATCCTCAATTAGTGTTGTTTCGAACGAACTTTGTCGAGTGAAGATAGCAAATTCCCCCTTGAAAAAGGGGGTTTGGGGGATTCTGTCACCTCACAATGCCAGGGGGAAAGGCGAAATCCCCCCGGCCCCCTTTGCCCAATGGCATTCGGTTAAGGGCAAATGTCGCGATTTTTGCTATTTTTATGCCGGGTAAAGGATCTCCCCCTTGAAAAAGGGGGTTAGGGGGATTTTGACACGTCC